>NZ_JBIWGG010000005.1:0-549972 GCF_044763415.1 Streptomyces sp. NPDC096048 | reverse complement strand
ATTTTTACCCAATCGCGTAAATTTTGGATTCCGCCAACCACCCAGGGGGTGGGTTTTGGGGGGTTGGGGGGGGGGGCCGGGCCCCCCGGCCACCCCCTCCTCCCGCCACACACGGCTCACGCGGCCAGCGCCACCGCCCCGACCGCCGGCGTACGCAGCACCCGCCGGGCCGTCACCAGGCTGGTCCCCAGCGTCACCACCGCCGACACCGCCACCATCGCGAGCCAGACCCCGAGGAACTGGTCCGGCAGCACCGCGTCGGTACGCACGACCGTGAACGGCACCACCCCGGCCAGCGCGGCCACCGTCCCGAAGAACACCCCGGTCACCGTCAGGACCACGCCCTCGGCGCCGACCGTGCCCAGCACCTGTCCCGGAGTCGCCCCCGCCAGCCGCAGCTGCCCGAACTCACGGGAGCGGTACGTCGTCGCCGCGTACAGGGAGTTGACCAGCATCACGCAGACGAACACCGCGATGATGCCGACCACCGTGAGGTTGAGCGTCTCCAGGTTCTTGGCGTCGACCGACTTGACCAGACCGGATGCCTTCACGGCGTCGCTCTCCACCGCCTGCATGGTGACCGTCGCGGTCGACACCGCCGTGAACAGGATCAGCGACATCAGGATCCCGGCGAGGTGACCGGCCCGCTCGCGCAGGTTGCGCACGGCCAGCCAGCCGCTCGCGCCGCTCAGCGACAGCCGGTTCAGCACGCCCCTGAGCAGCCGGGGCGACAGCAGCGCGAAGCCGACCGACAGCAGGATCGCCCCGTAGGCCGGCGGCGCCATCAGCGCCTCGTCCGTTTCGGACAGCAGGAAGGTCGAGCAGGCCCCCGCGGCACCGGTGACCAGCGCGGCGTACGTCAGGAACCGCCGGGCCCCCGCCCGCTCCCCGCTGCCCCGCGTCACCCGCCGCACCGCGAGGAACGCGGCGCCCGCCGACGCGAGCAGCGTGATGTCCACGCCGCTCAGCAGCGCGATCGGACCGAAGGAGTACTCGACGGACCGCGCCACCTGGCCGCCGTCCTGGAACATTCCCAGCAGTGCCCGGCCACCGAGCGTCGCCGGACCGATCGCCAGCGCCGCGCCCAGCAGCGCCACGGCCACCGCCTCACCCACGATCATCCGCTTGATCTGGGCGGGCGTCGCCCCCGAGCAGCGCAACAGCTCCAACTCGGCGGCCCGCTGACGCACGTTGACCGTCAGCGTCGAGGCCACGGCGAAGAACACCAGCAGGGTTCCGTAGCCGCCCACGACCCCCGCCGCCGTGCCCAGCGTCTCCGAGCTGACCGGATCCACGCCGTCCTGTCCGGCCGTGTCGTGCATCGAGTTGAACACCATGATGATCGCCGCGCCCAGGAAGGCGGACAACAGCGTCGCGATGAACCGTCCGGGGCGTCGCCGGACGGACCGCAGGGCCAGGACGAACACGGCTCACACCCCCGCCGGCACGTCGTCGCCGAGGTGCGCCAGCCGCTCCGCGACCGCGTCCGGCGTCGGGGCGTCCAACCGCCCCGCGAGCCGCCCGTCGGCGAGGAAGACGACCGAGTCGGCGTACGAGGCGGCGACCGGGTCGTGCGTCACCATCACCACGGTCCGGCCGCGCACCCGCACCGACTCCTGCAACAGCAGCATCACCTGCCGTGCGCTGCGGGTGTCCAGCGCGCCCGTCGGCTCGTCCGCGAAGATCACCCGGGGCTCGGTCACCAGGGCACGGGCGATCGCCACCCGCTGCCGCTGGGCGCCGGAGAGCTGGTCGGGACGGTGCCCGAGCCGGTCCCCGAGCCCGACGCCGGTGAGGATCTCCCGCGCCCGCTTCCGGTCGACACGGCGTCCGGCGAGCTTGAGCGGCAGCACCGTGTTCTGCGCCACCGTCAGGGTCTCCAGCAGGTTGTACTGCTGGAACACGAACCCGACCCGGCCGCGCCGGAACTTCGTCAGCTCCGCCTCGCTGCCCCCCGTCAGCTCGGTACCGTCCACGCACACGATGCCGCTGTCCGGCCGGTCCAGACCCGCCGCGCACTGCAACAGCGTGGACTTGCCCGAGCCCGACGGTCCCATCACCGCGGTGAACGTGCCGCGCCCCAGGCTCAGCGTCACCCCGTCCAGCGCGGTCACGGCGTTCTCCGCGGTGCCGTAGGTCCTGGTCACCTTGACGAGGCGGAGCGCCTCGGGGGCGGGGCCCGGCTCGTGGTCGCCTCGTGCGCCGGTGCGAAACATCGTCATCACCCTCCGTGCGGCACGCCCTGTGCGGTGCCTCGCCGACGACGCTACGGAGAGCGTGGCCCAGGCACACGGGGCGCAGAACCCGTATCGGGGGGTGTACTCAGCGACACCCCGGCCGGTCGGCCGGACCCGCCCGCTCAGCCCTCCACCAGCACCACCTCCAGTGTGCGCGGACCGTGCACCCCCTCCACCCGGTCCAGCTCGATGTCACTGGTCGCCGACGGACCGGAGGTCCAGGTCAACGGACGGGTGGGGTCCAGGCGTTCGAGGGCCTGGGGAACCGATGACACCACCTGGTCGGGCACCCGTACGACGCAGACGTGGTGGTCGGGGACGAGGGTAACGCGGCGGCGGCCCTGGTCGGGGGAGCCGTCCAGGACGATCGTGCCGGTCTCGGCGACGGCGACCGCGCAGCCCGTGACCACGCTGTCGACCCGGTCGAGGTCCTGCGGGGTGTTCGCCGCGCGGTCGTGGACGCGGGTCGCGTCGACCGCCGCGAGCCAGCCGGGCGGCAATCCCGGCGGCACCACCACGCTCCGCGAGCCGCGAGCGGCCAGCAGCCGCATCAGCAGGTCGGGCAACTGCCCGTCCGCGCACCGGTGCACGATCGCCCGGTAGTCCGCCAGGTTCTCGGCGAGCAGTTCCACCGTCTCGGCGGCGGTCCGCCGCCCGTGCTCCCGCAGGTAGTCCCGGGTGACCGGGGCCTCGTCGTCCGGCACGTCGGCGAGGGCGCGCCGCACGCGGCCCAGGACGCGTTCCCTGCTGCTCACTTGGCTCCGTCCTTCCCGCCGTGCGTGCGCTGCCACCAGTCCCGGAACGGCTCCGCGGGCACCTCCGGAAGGTCCCGGCCGCCGCTCCACGCGCGTCCCGGTCCCGGAAGGGTGCGCGGATGGAGGCGGCGGGTGCGCGACGCCAGTCGCTGGCCGGCCCGCACCGCGCCGGGGTGCGTGAACGCCCACTGCGCCGCCCGCATCGCCGCCCGCTCGGCGGCATGCCCCTTCGCCGGTCTCAGGACGACCTTGTTGCCCTGCCGGACGGCCGGCCCGCCCTGGACCACCCGCTCCCGCAGGTGCACCAGCACCTCGGGGATGTCGATGGCGACCGGGCACACCTCGTAACAGGCACCGCACAGCGAGGACGCGTACGGCAGCGAGGCGTCGATCGCGCTGCCCGTGCCGCGGAGCTGAGGGCTGAGGATGGCGCCGATCGGGCCCGGGTACACCGAGCCGTAGGCGTGGCCGCCGGCCCGCTCGTAGACGGGGCAGACGTTCAGGCAGGCCGAGCAGCGGATGCAGCGCAGTGCCTGGCGGCCGACCTCGTCGGCGAGGGTGTCGGTGCGGCCGTTGTCCAGCAGGACCAGGTGGAAGGTGCGGGGGCCGTCCTCGTCGGTCGTGCCCGTCCACATGGACGTGTACGGGTTCATGCGCTCGGCCGTCGAGGAGCGGGGGAGGGTCTGCAGGAAGACCTCCAGGTCCTGCCAGGTCGGCACGATCTTCTCGATGCCGACGACCGAGATCAGGGTCTCGGGCAGGGTCAGGCACATGCGGCCGTTGCCCTCGGACTCCACGACCACGAGTGTGCCGGTCTCGGCGACCATGAAGTTGGCGCCGGAGATGCCGACCTTGGCGCGCAGGAACTTCTCCCGCAGGTGGAGGCGGGCGGCCTCGGCGAGTTCGGCGGGCGTGTCGGTCAGGCCCTCGGGGGCCGGGCGGCCCCACTCGCCCATCTCGGAACGGAAGATGTCCCGGATCTCGCCGCGGTTGCGGTGGATCGCCGGCACCAGGATGTGCGAGGGCCGGTCCTTACCCAACTGCACGATCAGCTCGGCGAGATCGGTCTCGTAGGCGCGGATGCCCTCCGCCTCCAGCGCCTCGTTGAGACCGATCTCCTGCGTCGCCATCGACTTGACCTTGACGACCTCCGCCTCCCCGGTCGCCTTCACCAGATCCGCGACGATCCGGTTGGCCTCATCGGCGTCGGCGGCCCAGTGCACCGTCCCGCCGGCCGCCGTGACCGCCTCCTCCACCTGCACCAGGTACCGGTCGAGATGGCGCAGCGTGTGATCCTTGATCCGCATGCCGGCCTCGCGCAGCTGCGCCCAGTCGTCGAGTTCGGCGACCGCCGCCGCACGCTTGGCGCGGATGGTGTGCGTCGCGTGCCGCAGGTTTCCGCGCAGCGTCGGATCGTGCACGGCCGTGCGCGCGGCCTCCGGAAAGGCCGGCATCCCCACGAACGTCCCGCTCATACGGTCACCGCCTCCTCCGTGCCGGCCAGGATCTCCGCGATGTGCACCGGCCGCATGCCTGTCCGCAGCCGCGTCATGGTCCCGCCGATGTGCATCAGGCAGGAGTTGTCGGCCGCGCACAGCACCTCGGCGCCGGTGGACTCGGCGTTGCGCACCTTGTCCGTGCCCATCGCCGCCGACACGTCCGAGTTCTTCACGGCGAAGGTGCCGCCGAAGCCGCAGCACTCCTCGGCGCCGGGCAGCTCGACCAGCTCCAGCCCCTTCACCGCCTCCAGCAGCCGTCGGGGCCGGTCGCCGAGGCCGAGGCTCCGCAGCCCGTGGCAGGTCGGGTGGTACGTCACCGTGTGCGGGTAGTACGCCCCCACGTCCGTGACGCCCAGCACGTCCACCAGGAACTCCGTCAGCTCGTACGTCTTCGGCACCACCGGCGCCAGGGTGGCCGCGAGCGTGTCCCCGCGTCCCTCCGCCCGCGCCCGCTCACCCATCCGCGGATACAGCTCCCGCACCATCGCCCCGCAGGAACCCGACGGCGTCACGATCGCCTCGTACTCACCGAAGACGTCCGCGAAGTGCCGGGCCAGCGGCTCCGCCTCGTGCCGGTACCCGGTGTTGTAGTGCGCCTGGCCGCAGCAGGTCTGGGCCATCGGGAAGTCGACCTCGACGCCCAGTCTGGTCAGCAGCCGTACCACGGCACGGCCGGTGTCCGGATACAGCGTGTCGTTGACACAGGTCAGGAACAGGGCGACACGCATCGCGGCTCCTTGTGATCGACCGGCTCGAACATCGTGATCATCGGATGAACCGCAGGGTAGTCGGCGGGACGGGGCCGGGGGAGACCCCCGTTCACCGGTCGGCGGGTCGGGCCGGGGCCACTCGCCGGCTTCCGCCTGCCCGCCTGGCGGGGACCTTCGCGGGGCGGCGCGGGTAATGTGAAGTGCTCCCGGCCGCCCCGCGTCCCTGATGCGTTCCCCAGCCCGACCCTGGAGGTCCCTGCACGATGGCCCATTCGGTGGGTATCAAGGACGTCGCCCGCGCCGCCGGAGTATCCGTGGGCACGGTCTCCAACGTCATCAACCGCCCCGACACGGTCGCTACCGAGACCCGCGCGCGCGTACAGGCCGAGATCGACCGGCTCGGCTACGTCCGCAGCGAGTCCGCGCGCCAGCTTCGCGCGGGCCGCAGCCGCATCATGGGGCTGCTCGTGCTGGACATGGGCAACCCCTTCTTCGTCGACGTCGCGCGCGGCGCCGAGCGGGCCGCGCGCGACGCCGGGCTCGGCGTGATGGTCTGCAACAGCGCCCAGAACCCGGGGGAGGAGGCCGAATACCTCTCGCTCTTCGCCGAGCAGCGGGTCCGCGGTGTACTGCTGACCCCGGCCGACGCCACCGGCCGCAACATCGAGGGCTTCCGGCGGCACAACATCCCCTTCGTGCTGGTCGACCGTGTCGCCGAGGGCACCACCGAGTGCTCCGTCTCCGTCGACGACGTCGCGGGCGGCGCGCTGGCGGTACGTCACCTCGTGGACGCCGGACACCGCTCCATCGCCTACGTCAGCGGTCCGCCCGGTCTCCACCAGGTGCGCGACCGCCGCACCGGCGCCCTGCGGGTGCTCGCCGAGGCCGGACTCGGTCCCGGCGCGCTGCGCGAACTGCCCACCGAGCGGCTCGACGTCGCCGCGGGCCGGGACGCCGGCGCCCGCCTCCTCGGGCTCTCCGACCGGCCGACCGCCGTCTTCTGCGCCAACGACCTGCTCGCCCTCGGCGTGCTCCAGGCCGTGTACGCCGCCGGGGTCGCAGTCCCCGACGACCTCGCGATCGTCGGCTACGACGACATCGAGTTCGCCGCCGCCGCGGCCGTCCCGCTCACCTCGGTGCGCCAGCCGGCCGTCACCATGGGCGCCATGGCCGCCGAGCTGCTCCTGGAGGAGACCGAGTCGCAGGGCGCGGACCGGGCCCACACACACCGGCGGGTCGTGCTCCAGCCCGAACTGGTGGTGCGGCGTTCCAGCCTCGCCGCCCGCTGACCCGTCGTTCAGCACGAATTTCCCCTCCCGGGGGTCTCGGCCCGCAGAACCATGTGCTGAACTGGGGCACCGTCGAAAGATCCGTCCGTATGGTCCCTCCGTTCCGGGAGCCCCGTTGAGCGTCAGCTACCGTCAGCCCGGCGTCGTCCTCACCGACCGCCGCTTCACCGTGCCCCTCGACCACGCGAACCCCTCCGGGGAGACGATCGAGCTGTACGCCCGCGAGGCCGTCGCGAGCGACAGAACGGGCCAGAACCTGCCGTGGCTGGTCTATCTCCAGGGCGGCCCCGGCTTCGGGGCGAACCGTTTCATCGGGCGCCCCGCCTGGCTCGGTCGCGCTTTGAAGGACTACCGGGTGCTGCTCCTGGACCAGCGCGGCACCGGCGCCTCCACGCCCGTCAACCGCCAGACGCTCCCGCTGCGCGGCGGCCCCGCCGAACAGGCCGACCACCTCACCCACTTCCGCGCCGACGCCATCGTCCGCGACTGCGAGGCGATCCGCTCCGAGGTCACCGGGGGCGCCCCCTGGACCGTCCTCGGCCAGAGCTTCGGCGGCTTCTGCACCGTCGCCTACCTGTCACTGGCCCCCGAGGGGCTGAGCACCGTCCTGATCACCGGCGGCCTGCCCTCCCTCGACGCCCACGCGGACGACGTCTACCGGGCCGCCTACCCCCGCATCGAGCGCAAGGTCGTCGCGCACTACGCCCGCTACCCGCAGGACATCGAGCGCGCCCGCCGCATCGCCGAGCACCTGCTCACCCACGACGTGGTCCTGCCGAACGGCTACCGGCTCACCGTGGAGGCCTTCCAGTCCCTCGGCATCCTCCTCGGCGGCAGCGAGGGCAGCCACCGCCTGCACTTCCTCCTGGAGGACGCCTTCGTCCGCACCCCGCGCGGACTCGAGCTGTCCGACGCATGGCAGGAGCAGGTGCAGGGCCTGCTGTCGTACGCCGGCCACCCGCTCTACGCCCTCGTCCACGAGGCCATCTACGCCCAGGACGCCCGCCCCACCGACTGGTCGGCCGAGCGGGTCCGCGCCGAGTTCCCGCGCTTCGACGCCGCCAAGGCCCTCGCCGGCGACGAACCGCTGCTGTTCACCGGCGAGTCGGTCCACCCCTGGATGTTCGACTGCGACCCGGCCCTGCGCCCGCTGCGCGAGACCGCCGAACTGCTCGCCGCCCGCACCGACTGGACGCCCCTGTACGACCCGGCCCGCCTCGCCGCCAACGAGGTGCCGGCCGCCGCCGCCGTGTACCACGACGACATGTACGTCGACACCGGCCACGCGCTGACCACCGCACGCGCGATCCGCGGCCTGCGCACCTGGGTCACCGACGAGTTCGAGCACGACGGCGTGCGGGCCGGCGGCCCCCGCGTCCTGGACCGGCTGCTCGCGCTCGCCCGCGACGAGGCCTGAAGGGCGACGCGTTCGAATTCCGGGCGGGGTGTCGGTGGCGCGGGTTAGTGTGCGGGCATGACGGAGCCGACGATCACGCAACTGGAGCCCATGCCCGGCGACTGGCGGCGCGCGCTGGCCGTCGTCGCCCACCCGGACGACCTGGAGTACGGCTGCTCGGCGGCGATCGCGGCCTGGACCGACGAGGGCCGTGAGGTCGCCTATGTCCTCGCGACCCGCGGCGAGGCGGGCATCGACACACTGGCGCCCGCCGAGTGCGGCCCCCTCCGGGAGCGTGAGCAGCGGGCGAGCGCGGCCGTCGTCGGGGTGAGCGAGGTGGAGTTCCTCGACCACCGGGACGGCGTCGTCGAGTACGGCACCGCCCTGCGCCGCGACATCGCCGCCGCGATCCGCCGGTACCGCCCCGAGCTGGTCATCACCATGAACCACCGGGACACCTGGGGCGGCGTCGCCTGGAACACCCCGGACCACGTCGCCGTCGGCCGTGCCACGCTCGACGCGGCGTCCGACGCCGGCAACCGGTGGATCTTCCCGGAACTGACCGAGCAGGGCCTCGAACCCTGGAACGGCGTGCGCTGGGTCGCCGTCGCGGGTTCCTCCTCGCCCACGCACGCCGTGGACGCCACGCCGGGGCTGGAGCGCGCGGTGCGCTCCCTGCTCGAACACCGCACGTACATCGAGGTGCTGACCGACGAGGACCCGGAGACGTACGTGCGCGGATTCCTCGTCGGGTTCGCCGAGGCCGCGGGCGAGCGGTTCGGCGGGAAGCCGGCCGTGACCTTCGAAGTCTTCGGACGGTAGCGGCATGGCGGGGGAGCAGAGGGAGCAGAGGGAGCAGGGGGAGCGCGACGTGCGCGGGCAGCAGCGTCTGGCGGAGCGGTTCGAGGAGCACCGGGGACAGCTGAAGGCCGTGGCCTACCGCATGCTCGGTTCACTGACCGAGGCGGAGGACGCGGTGCAGGAGGCGTGGCTGCGCCTCGACCGCACCGGCGCGGACGGCATCGACAACCTCGGCGCCTGGCTGACCACGGTGACCGGCCGGGTCTGCCTGGACCTGTTGCGCTCACGCACCGCGCGCCGCGAGGAGCCGATGACCGAGGGCTTCGACACCTTCGTGCCGGATCCCGTGCTGAGGGCACTGCCGCAGGGCGATCCGGAGCAGGAGGCCCTGCACACCGACTCGGTGGGGCTGGCCTTGCTGGTGGTACTGGAGTCCCTGGAGCCCGCCGAGCGGCTGGCGTTCGTGCTGCACGACATGTTCTCCGTGCCCTTCGACGACATCGCGACGATCGTTGAGCGCAGCCCGGCCGCCACCCGGCAGCTGGCCAGCAGGGCCCGCCGTAGGGCCCGGGGGGCCACGCCCGCGGCCGATCCCGACCTCGGCCGGCAGCGGCAGGCCGTCGAGGCGTTCCTGGCCGCCAGTCGCGCCGGCGACTTCGAGGCCCTGGTGGCGGTCCTCCACCCGGACGTGGTGCTGCGGGCCGACGCCGGCGCGCTGGCCTCGGGAGTGGCGGCGTCGAAGGTGGCGCGGGGGGCGCGGACGGTCGCCACCGGGGCGTTCCACTTCCGCCATCTCGCCGGACTCGCCCGTCTCGTCCTGGTCAACGGCGCGGTCGGTACCGTCGCCGTGTCCGAGGGACGTCCGCGGTCGGTCACCTACGTCACCGTCGTCGACGGACTCATCACCGGCCTCTACATCCTGTCCGACCCCGAGCGGCTGGCCCGGCTGGACCTGCCCGACCTGGAGGCCTGACCGGCGCCGCTCACGGGGGCGGTTCACCGGGCCGCTCGCCAGGGCCGTCGGCGTGGGTGCGCCGACGGCCCGTATCCTCGACGGCATGCAAGGAAACACGACTGACCAGGCAGAACTGCGCGGCGACTGCGAGCGCTGCTTCGGCCTGTGCTGCGTGGCCCTGCCCTTCTCCCGCTCGGCGGACTTCGCCATCGACAAGGACGCCGGAAAGCCCTGCCCGAACCTCCAGGGCGACCACCGCTGCGGAGTCCACGCGCGGCTGCGGCAGAGCGGCTTCACCGGCTGCACGGTCTACGACTGCTTCGGCGCCGGTCAGAAGGTCTCGCAGGTCACCTTCGGCGGCCAGGACTGGCGCACCGGCCCACCGGAGCGGACCCGCCGCGTCTTCGACGTGTTCCCGGTCGTCCGCCAACTGCACGAACTGCTCTGGTACCTCACCGAGGCGCTGACCCTGCCCGCGGCCCGCCCGGTCCACGCCGACCTGCGCCGCGCCCTGACCGACACCGAGCGCCTCAGCGAAGGGACCCCCGACGAGCTGGCCGCCCTCGACGTCGCCGCGCACCGTCAGCGGATCAACGCCCTGCTGCTGCGCACCAGCGAACTCGTGCGGGCCGGTACACGCGGCAAGAAGAAGAACCGCCGCAACGCCGACCTCATGGGCGCCCGCCTCAAGGGCGCCGATCTCAGCGGGGCCGATCTGCGCGGGGCCTACCTCATCGCCGCCGACCTCACCGGCGCGGATCTGCGGGGCGCGGACCTGATCGGCGCCGATCTGCGCGACGCCGACCTCACGGACGCGGACCTGACGGGCGCCTTCTTCCTCACCCAGCCGCAGCTCACCGCGGCCCGGGGCGGCTCCGGCACCAGGCTGCCGGGGTCAGTCACCCGTCCCGTGCACTGGACAGCGGGGCTCTGAGGCGGCGTCCTCGGCGACGGCCCCGCGCTCGGGCGCCGCACCGGGCGGGCCGGCCGCGGTCCGCCGGTCCAGCCGCAGCCGCAGCCCCTCCGGCATCAGCGTCAGCCGCTCGGTCACCCGGAGCCGGTAGTCCGGTTCTGGCCGCAGATCGTAGCGGCGCAGCAGCAGCCCGAGGACGAGCGTCGCCTCGTGCAGCGCGAACTGCCGCCCGATGCACGCCCGCGCCCCCGTTCCGAACGGCTTGAAGGTGTGCGGGGCACGCGACCGTACGGCCTTGGCGTCGAAGCGGTCCGGATCGAACCGCTCGGCGTCCGGTCCCCAGACCCGCGGGTCGCGGTGCAGCATCCCCGCGAGCACCAGCGCCCAGGCACCGCGCCGCATCGGGTACGTCCCGCCCAGCACCGTGTCCCGGCGGGCCTCCCGCGCGAAGGCGGGCGCGGTCGGCCACAGCCGCAGCGACTCGTCCAGCACCCGGCGCACGTAGCGCAGTTTGGCGACCTGCTCGTAACCGGGGGTCTCCGTGTCGCCCCACACCCGGTCCACCTCGGCGCGGGCCCGGGCCGCGACGTCGGGGTGCTGGGCGAGGTAGTGCAGGGCGAAGGAGAGCGCGCCCGAGGTGGTTTCGTGCCCGGCCACCAGGAAGGTGATGACCTGGCGGCGGACGTTCTGCGCCGACAGCCGCTCACCGGTTTCGGGATGGGCGGTCTCCAGCATCCGGTCGAGCAGGTCGCCTGCGCCCCCGTCGCCGCCGGCGGCCCTGCGGGCGCGGACCAGGTCGTCGACCGTGCGGTTGAGGTAGGCGATGTCGGCGGTGTTGCGGCGGCTCGCGCCGCGCAGCAGCCACGGGGCCAGCGGGGCGGGCACGGTGTTGAGGCGCTGGGCGTAGGTGAGTGTGCCCACCATCGCGGTCACGAAGGGATGGAGCCGGGCGCGCTCGAAGGACCCGAAGTCGTGCCCGAATCCGGTGCGCGCGATCGTCTCCAAGGTCAGCTTGGTCATGTCGCCGGGCACGTCCACCGCCCGACCCGCCACCTGGGCCCGGTCCCAGTGCTCCGTCAGCCGTCCGGCCACGTCCAGCATCATCACGTGGTAGCCCGCCATGGCCTCGCGGCTGAACCCGGGCGCCAGGACGTCGTGCGCGAGCTGCCAGTTGGGCTCGTGGTTGTACGCCGTGAACAGTCCGTCCCCGGCGACCGGCCGCAGGTTGGCCACGCCGAGTCCCACATGCTTGGCGAACCGCTCCTCGTCGGCGAGGTCGGCGGTGAGCGAGGCGCCCCACACGAACACGAACTCCTTGCCGAAGACCCGCCGCCGGAATATCGGCCCCAGGCGCCGGGCGTAGCGCAGCGAGTCCTGCATGGGAGTGCGCCTGCCGGCCCCGACCACGTCCCCCAGCAAGGGGAGCCGATACGGCGGACGCGGTATTCGCCGCAGTTCGGGCCAGCCCAGCTCGGCGCTGCGGAACCCCTTCGGCAGTCCGTCCGGTGCCGTTCCGTTCGTCGTCTCCGCCATGACGCGATCTCCCTTGACGCAGCGGCGTGTCGCAGGTGCCGGGCAAGCCTGTTGTACATGGATTCAATAACGCGCCTCAGTCTCGTCCCGTTGTTGAACCGACGTCAAGTAAGGTGCGGACATGGCCGCGAACCAGGGCGAGCGCACGCGCCGCCGGCTCAGCACCGGCGAGCGACGGGAGCAGTTGCTGTCGGTGGGTGCGCGGCTGTTCTCGGACAGCCCCTACGACGACGTGTGGATCGAGCGGGTCGCCGAGATCGCCGGCGTCTCCCGGGGACTGCTGTACCACTACTTCCCGACCAAACGGGACTTCTTCGCGGCGGTCGTCGAGCGCGAGAGCGAGCGCATGCTGCGCATGACGGCGGCCGTGCCCGGCGTTCCGGTCCGGGAGCAGCTCACCGCCGGACTCGACGCGTACCTGGAGTACGTCCGGGCCCACGCGCACGGCTACCGCGCCTTCCACCGGGCCGACGCGACCGGGGACCAGGCGGTGCGCCGGGTCTATCGGCAGGCCCTCGCGGCACAGGAGCGGCAGATCCTCGAAGCCCTGTCCGCGGACCCCGAGTTCGGTCCGGCCTTCGAGGCGCGGACCGATGTACGGCTGGCGGTGCGGGGCTGGCTGGCGTTCACCACCGCGGTCTGCCTGGAGTGGCTGCGGGATCCCGAGCCGGCCCGTGAGCAGGTGCGCGACCTGTGCGCACGGGCTCTGCTGGGTGCCATCGCGCCGTGAGCGCCCCCGTCGCGCTGCGAAAGGCGCGCTCAAGTCGCTGAAAGGCGCCCTCTGGTGCGCTGACAAGGTTCCGCGAAGGTCACCCGTCCTGGTTGGCGCACACCTGGATCTCCGATAGGTTAGGTGAGCCTTACCTAATGAACCGGATGATCTGTGCTCAATGAACTGACGAAGGAGGTCGGGGATGGGTGACAGCCACACCTGGACGGCCGCGCCCGCCACGGCGGAGCAGGCCCGTTCCGTACTCGCCGCCGCCTGGTCCTGCGCGGTGACCGCGGAGGGCGGCCGTGAGGAGTTCGTCGGCGCGCACTCCGTGGCCGACGACGGCCGGGTGCTGCTGCGCGTGCCCGAGGACAGCGCCCTGCTCGCGGCGGCGATCTGCGCGCCCCGGGGCGAGCCGTCCGCCGTGCTGGAGTTCGCCGACGTGGCGCCCGTCCCGGTGCGGAGCCGGATCAGGGCCCGGCTCTGGCTCGCGGGATGGTTCGCCTCGGAGGACGGCCACGTGGCGTTCACGCCCACCCGCGTGGTGTTGCGGCAGCCGTCCGGCGCCGTGGTCGTCGGCGTCGACGAGTTCGCCGCCGCCGAGCCCGACCCGCTGGCCCTGGCCGAGGCCCGGCTGCTGACCCATCTCGCCGACTGCCACGGCGACGCCGTGGAGCGGCTGACCCGACTCGTCGACGCCGACAGCCTGCACGGCGCGGTCCGGGTGCGGCCGCTCGCCGTCGACCGGCACGGACTGACGCTGCGCGTCGAGCGGGCCCGCGCCCACGGGGACGTACGCCTGCCCTTCCACGCGCCCGCCGACGACATCGCGCAGCTCACCGAGCGGATGCACGTGCTGCTCGCGCAGGCGAGTGCCGCCTCCTGCCCGCGGGCCCTGCAGCGGCAGCGCACCGACGGCGACGGGTGAGGCGGACGGCCTCGCCGGCGCCGGCGGGTGCGGCCGCCCCCGTGCCCGCCCGCCCCCGTGCCCGCGGCCCGCGCCTCCCCGGCGGCCCCGTGACTACCAGTTCCCGTCCTCCACCGGTGCGCCCGGTGCGCCGGGCGCGTCCTTGAGCGGCTGGACCTGTTGCGGTGCGGGCGACTGCCACGGCTCGTGGTCGTCCCCGATCCAGTCCCCGACCGGCTTGACGTCCTGGAGCGGATCGGTCGGCGCGAGGTCGTGGGCGTCCTGGTCGTAGTAGTCGTACCAGGGCAGACCGGCCCGCGTGTACGCGGCCCGGTCCACGGGGGACGGCGGCGGCGCCTCGCCGGTGATGCGCCGCCACTCCGGCGGCGTCACCAGGTGCACGAAGACCCGGCCCGCGGGCCGCTCGGCCCAGTCCGTCAGCGGCCGGTCGTCCCGGTAGACCTCCTGCCGCATGGATCCTCCGACACCGAGCCCCATCGCCGGCGCGGACCGGGCCCGGGCCGCGCCCGCGGAGGCCGGGGCCGCGCCCGGAGCGGCCGGAGCGGACATCGGCATCGCGGCCCCGAAGGCTCCGCCCGACCGGGCCGCCCTGCGCGCCAGCTCGGTCCGGCGCCGCTCCTCCTCACGCCACCGGGCCAGCTCGGTGTCATTGAGCGGGAAGGCCTGCAACTGGACGCCGCCCCAGACCTCCTCGCCGGTGACCTGGCCCTCGACGGTCGCCCCCATGCCGAGCGGCACCGCCACGAACTGGCGGACCGTGCCCGTCCCGGAGTTGATGCCGTCCAGCCAGGGCTGGCGGGGGAGCACCACGTAGTTCTGCGGATCGCGGGCGAGCCGGTCGCTCCAGGGCCTGCCCGAGACCGCGCACACCTTGCCCACTCCGACCTGGAGCGCGGCGGGCTCCGTCGTGCCGGCGAAACTCAGCCACATGGCCTCGCGCAGGTACACCGGCAGCATCACGCCCCCGCGCGCCCGCCACGCCTCGGGCACGGTGTCGGCGTAGTCGGTGACGCGGCGGACCGGGAACTCGCCGAGGCCCGGCGGCAGCGGGTGGGTACCCGTCTCGGGCAGTCGCAGGGTGCGGACGAAGCGGACCGCCGCCCCGCCCGGCAGCAGCAGCCTGTTCCCGTCGATCCGCACGCTGGTGTCGGTCATCCGTACGCCCCCTCTTCCGAGTCCTGCTGTCCCTCGTCCTCTTCCCCGAGGACGCCGCTCCCCGAGGACGGCGACTTCCCCGAGGACAGCGACTTCCCCGAGGGCCACGACTTCCCTGAGGACAACGACTTCCTCAAGGAGAACGACGCGCGGCGGCGCCACGGTTCCGCTTCCGGAGCCGAGTCCGCACCCGGTCCCGCAGCCGGGTCAGCCGCGGCATGCGCTCGCGCAGCTCGCGCGTGTGGTGGTCCAGCTCCTCCAGGAGCCGGCGAGAGCGGTGCTCGGTGTCCATCTCGTCGATGATCCGGTTGACCTCGGTCAGCACCGCGCCCTGCAACTGCCAGTGCAGCGGACTGCGCTGCACCTCCGTCAGGAGCAGCTGGGCCAGCTTGTCCCGGGTGACCGCGGCCTGCCGCAGCTCGGTGGCCAGGCGCTCCTCCGCGGACTCGGCGTCCTCGCTCGCGCTGGTGGTCACCAGCACCGCGAAGCTGACCACGGCGTCGGCGATCTCGGACAGCAGCTGCTGGATGGTGGCGCCCGTCTCCGGCGGGAACAGGGGCTCCGGTTCACGTTCCTTCGCGAGGTCGGTGAAGGTGCGCGCGAGGACCCGCATCACCACCGTGCAGATCTCCAGGGTGTCCAGACCGGTGCGCAGCACCACCCGGTGGAGCAGCCCCTCGCGTACCCGGGGATTGAACCGCAGGCTGTCCTCGGCCTGGCGCAGGTCCTCGTCCACCTCGCCGATGTCGTGATCGAGCCGGCGGGCCTCGTGCAGCCGGGCCGCCGCCTCGTGGAACGGCGTCCTGTCGGCGGCCTCCTCACCCATGCGCAGCATCAGCTGCCGCACCCGCCGGGCCAGCCCCTCGATGGACTCGCCGGCCTGCTCCACCCACACCGGAGGAGCGAGGATCAGGTTGAAGGACAGTCCGACGATCGCCCCGATCAGTGTCTCCACCACCCGCGCCCACGCCAGGCTGCCGTGCGAGGTCACGCCGAGCACCAGCATCGCGCTGATCGCCACCTCGGCCACGAACTCGTGCGCCCGCACCAGGTGCCCCACGCCCAGCGCCGCCACGATCAACAGGGCCAGACTCCACCAGCTCAGCCCGACCAGCTGACTGAAGGCGATGGCGACCAGCACACCGGCCACCACGGCGTTGACGCGGCGGAAGCTCATCTTGAGCGTGGCGTACAGGGTGACCTGGACGACCAGCAGCGCGGTCAGGGGCGCGGTCAGCGGTGCCGCCGACTTGTCGGGGGTCAGCCGCACCGCGATGACATAGGCGATCGAGGCCGCGGCGGCCGATCGCAGCGCCTGCACGACCATGGGGTCCCTGAGCCACTTCACCCGTCGCAGAGCCGCCGCCGCACTCTTACGCACATCCCGCATCCTCGGGCTGTTCCCTTCCCCAGGCGCCTCGAACGTATCCGGACAGGACGGTAACCGGACAAAGGGGGTGAGAGCGGTTCTCACGCGCCGTACGTCGGAGGGCATCCGGGAACGTCAGGCGGTCACCTTGGCGAGGAAAGCCGACAGGTTGCCCATGGTCCGGGCGACCTGCTCCTCCAGGGGGAGACTCTCCTCGAAGCGGGTACTGCTCTCCGGCGTCTTCCTGCCCCGCAGATAAAGGGAACAGGCGAGGTCGGTGCACATGTACAGGCCGACCGAATTGCCCTCGCGGCCGGCCGGGCCCGCCTTGGGCGCGGTCATCAGCGACACCCCGCCCCGGGGGTGGGTGGTGAGGCACAGCGCGCACATGCTGCGCTGGAAGAAGCCGCGCCGAGCCTGCTGGAACCGCAGGGCGACGCCGGTGAGGCGGTCGCCGTGGTCGGTGACCAGATAGCTGCGGTCGGGAGCCCCGGGATCCCGCCAGCCCAGGAAGTCGAGATCGTCCCAGGGGCGCTCGCCGAGATCGCGGGGGACGGCCAGGCGCTTGGCCTCGCCCTTCGAGCAGTTGATGAAGGAGCTGCGGATGTCCTGCTCGGTGAGTGCTCTCATGGAGGAACTCCGATCACGTATCGACGGCCGGTGTAGTGAAACCTAGGGGGTCTAGGTTTTCACCTAGCGTAGAAAGCCGTCGGGCGGTGACGCCAGTGAATTTCGGCGGCGCGAGTTCATAGCATGAATTAAGAAGAGAGGGAAGTCGCGGGCCGCGGTCCGGCAGAGGTATGTTGCAGACCGGGCACAGTACGGGAGGAGCCACATGGCGGGGCGAAACGGGCGCACGGTGCGCGACCTCAGGAGGGCCAACCGTGCGGCCGTGCTGCAACGGCTCTACTTCGACGGGCCGCTCAGCCGCTTCGAACTGGGCCCGGCGACCGGGCTCAGCTCCGGCTCCGTCAGCAACGTCGTCGCCGACCTGGTCGCCGACGGCCTGGTGGAGGAGGCCGGCAGCGTCGATTCCGACGGCGGCAGGCCCCGCACCCTGCTGCGCGTGGCCCCGGGCAGCGGCCACATGATCGGCGTGGACGTCGGCGAGACCCGGGTCCGCGTCGAGCTGTTCGATCTGACACTCACCGAACTGGCCCGCGCCGAACGCCCCCTGACCGAGCAGCGGTACGACGTCGAGGTGATCGTCGGCCACATCCGCGAAGGGATCGCCGAGGTGCTGGCCACGGCCTGCCTCGCACCCGAGCGGCTGCTCGGCGCCGGAATCGGCGTCCCCGGCATCGTCGAGCAGACCCCGGACCGGGGGGCCGTCGTGCACGGCCAGACCATCGGCTGGGACGCGGTCCCGCTGGAGGCCCTGCTCCGCGCCGGTTCCCCCCTGCCCGACACCGTCCCCTACCTCATAGACAACGGTGCCAGGACCCTCGGCCAGGCCGAGATGTGGTTCGGCGCCGGTCGCGGCGCCCGCAACGCGGTCGTGGTCCTCTTCGGCTCCGGCGTCGGCGCCAGTCTCGTCACCCCCGAGGCCGAGCACGGCCGCGCGGTCGAATGGGGGCACCTGACGGTCCGGGTCAGAGGCCGCCGCTGCCGCTGCGGCGCGCTCGGCTGCCTGGAGGCGTACGCGGGCGCCGAGTCCCTGCTGGCCCGCTGGCGGGAGGAGGGCGGCCGGGTGCCCGAGGGTGTCGACGAGGAGGCCGCCCTGACCGCCATGCTCGCCGCCGCCTATCCGGCCGACGACGAGGCGGCCGACCCGGTCGCGCTCGCCGTCCTGGACGAGACCGCCGAGTATCTGGGTGCGGGCCTGTCCGACCTGATCAACCTCTTCCAACCCGAGCGCATCCTCATCGGCGGCTGGGCCGGGCTCCAGCTCGGTACCCGCTTCCTGCCCGCCGTACGCCGCCACGCGCTGTCGTACGCGCTGCGCCATCCCGCCGGGAAGGTGACGGTCGAGCTGGGGCGACTCGGCCCCGACGCGGTCACCGTCGGCGCCGCGATCCTGCCGCTGGCCGACTTCTTCTCGCGCGGCGGCCGGCGCCCCGAACCGGTGCCCGAGTACCCGGCCCCCGCCTGGCGCACGGCGATCGAGGAGCGGGCGCCGCACTGAGGTTTCGCCGGTCGCCGCAAAGGTACCCGGAGCCGCTCGGATGACCAGGAGGACCGTAGTGAGAAGGAGTGCGCCGTGACCGACCACCGCCTCGAAGGACCGGGCGAGAACGGTGCCGCCCCCGTCCCGCGGGACATGCCTGATCAGCAGGCCGGCACCGGCGACGACCCGTGGGAGGCCGCCGCGCCCACGCGTGAGCAGCTCGAGCAGGGCCAGCGCCCCGAGGGCGACGAGGACGCCCGTACGGGCGACACCGACGACGACACGGGGGAACCGGAGGCCGGGCCCGCCGCCGACGTTCCCGACACGGACGAGGCGGGGACCGGCCGGCACGGCGAACCGCACTCGGGCGCCGTACACCCCGAGCACCCGGCGCCCGAAGAGTCCTCGGGCTGACCGGGGCGTACGGCACACGGCGGCCGCAGCGTACGGCATCCGCGCGACCGCGCGGACACACGGCGGCCGCGCGGTAGGAGGCGGGGCGGGCACAGCCCGCCCCGCCTCCTACCGCGCTTGCTCAGCCGACCTTGCGCCCCCGCATGGGCGCCGTAGCCGCTCCCGCGCCCTGCTGGAAGCCTTGCAGGAACTCCTCCAACACCTCCGTGGCCGTGTGCTCCGGGCGCCAGCCCAGCTCCGCCCGCGCCCGCGTGCAGTCCATCAGCGGCAGGCGCAGCACCGCGTCGAAGAGGTGCGGAGAGGCGGGCAGCAGGTGCAGCCCCCACGCGGCGGCGATCGCCGAGCGGGCCGCGGTGCGGGGCAGCCGCACCGGACGCGCACCGAAGATCTCGCCGAGCAGCTCGGCGTCGACCGTGGGCTCGGCCGCGAGGTTGAAGGGACCCCTCGCGTCCTCGGAGCGCACCGCCAGCCGGTACGCGTTGGCCGCGTCGTCCGTGTGGAGCGCCTGCACCCGCAGGCCGGGAACGTCCGGCAGGAAGGGGAGGAGCTCCGGACGCGCCAGCGGCCCCGGCAGGAACTTGCCGCCGAAGATCCGGCGCTGCTCGCTCGCCGACTCCCGCTTGAAGAGGAAGGCCGGCCGCATCCGTACCGTCCGGATCCCCGGGTGGTCGCGCTCGAAGGTGTCCAGGGCGCGCTCCAGGTAGGCCTTCTCCCGACAGTACGCGGCGTCCGGCCAGCCGTGCGTCGGCCAGGACTCGTCCACCGCGTGATCCTTCGGCCCCGGCGAGTAGGCGCCGACCGACGAGGCGTGCACCAGAGCCGGCACCCCGGCCGCGGCCACCGCCTCGAAGACCCGGATGGAGCCGAGCACGTTCGTGCGCCAGGTCGTCGCCGGGTCGCGCGTCGGCTGGAACGCCCAGGCCAGATGCACCACGGCGTCGGCGCCGGCGAAGTGGCCGGTCAGGTCGGCCCGCTCCGAGGCCAGGTCGACCGCGGCCCACTCCGTCTTCCGGGGCGACCAGTCGGGAATCCGCCGGGCCAGCCCCAGCACGGACGCGACCTCCGGATCCTCCGACAGAAGCCGCACCACACTGGTGCCCACGTTGCCGGTGGCACCCGTGACCACGATCCTGCTGCCCGCTGCGCTGCTCACCTTGCGCTCCTCTCCGCCGCCTGCCCGTAGGGAGGTCACCGGGTACCCGCCTTGCGGGCGAGGCACGCGAGAAGAAGCCCCGATCGCGACGGGGGAATCACGATCGGGGCGGTACGAGGTGGATACGGACGGCGGTCGCCTCTCGGCGAAAGGCTCCACAGGGCTTCAGCCGAACGATCGTCCCTGTGGGCGATAGGTGAGGCCCGGGGACACTGTCCCGTCCGTACCCACGCCTCTTTCAACGGGGAAGGGGCTGTCGGTGTTCCACCGTCTGTGACGTTTTGGGGTGATGTGAGTCACTGTGCATGTGCGTCACTGTGTCTGCTGTTCGGGGACGATCTCGGCCCACAGGTTCTCGGCCTGCAGCAGCAGCGTGCCGAGCACCGCGGCCCGCGCGGCCCCTTGCCCGGCGTGTTCCCGCAGCTCTGCCTGCAAGCGCTCGTGGAGTTCCTTCATCGTCGCCTCCGTGGTCTCCCCCGGGCGGGACTCATCGATCTTACCCAGCAGCCGGTCGGCCTCGGTGAGGCAGGTGTCGCCGATCAGGCGCAACAGGCGCGCGCACAGGTCCAGCACCGGTCCCTCGGGCGGAGTCGGCGTCCGGTTCTCGTCGGCCGCGACCGCCAGCGTCCGGGTCAGTGCCGTGATGTGGCCGGTGGCGCGACTCCAGCGCTGGTCCTCCTCCTCGGGCGGAACGGCGGCGGGCGCGCGGTTGAGCATGCGCAGCGGGCCGTAGGTCAGGCGCAGGCTCTCCTGGCTCCAGGACCGTGCCGACCTCAGCGTCTCCACCCGCCGCTGCAGTCGCGCGGAGGCGCTCGACCAGCCGGCAGCGGTCTGCGCGTCCCACTCGCTCTTGCACATGTCGTCCGCGACGGAGTGCAGGACATCACCCGCCTCCCGCGCCAGAGCCGAGAGGTTCTCCCGTACGTCACGCAGATGGATGGGCGGCAGGACGAGGGCGTTGACCGCCACGCCGATGAACGCCCCGAGCGCCGCCTGCCCCAATCGGTGCCCGACCGCCGAGGCCGACACGGCTGTTCCCGAGACCAGGACGAACACCGCGGTGGTGGCCGCGTAGATGCCCTGCTGGCCGAAGCGGGACCAGTTGGCGATGAGCATGAGCACCGGCAGCGACAGCGCCAGTGCCCCCGTGTTGTCCTCGGTGAGGACCTGTGCCCCGGACGCCAGCAGCGCCCCCGCGCAGATCGCCGCGAACTGCTGCGTGCCCAGCCGGACCGAGCTGTAGACGGTGGCCTGGACGAGGACCAGCGCCACCCAGGGCGCCATCAGGGCCATCGGATCGTCCATCCAGACCCCGGCCACGAGCCACGCCAGCAGCGCCGCGCCGGCGGCCTTCAGCGACTGGACGACGAGGTCGCGTTCGCGGCCCGGTGCCCGCCAGGCGGCACGGGCGGCCCGTCCGACCGCACACGTCTCCCGCCACACCGCGTCCCAGGGTCGCCACCCGCGCAGACGCTGCCTGCCCGTTTCTGTCGCCGCGGTCATGCGGTACCGGGTGTCCACGGATCGGGCCGGTACATCCGGGTGTGACCTACGGCTCGGCGGCGGCTCATGCGAACGGGCTCCGCCCCAGGGAGGCCAGCAGGTCGGCCGGGTCGGCGTAGACCGCGTCCGCGCCCGCCTCCTCCAGGTCGGCACGGGGCAGCCCGCCGCACAGCACCGCCACGCAGCGCACCCCGGCCCGGCTGCCCGCGCGCATGTCCCAGACGGTGTCGCCGACGAATACCGCCCGCTCGGCCGGCACACCGGCCAGTTCCAGGGCGTGCTCCACCGGCTCGGGCGACGGCTTGCCCGCGTCGACGTCGTCGGCGCTCGCGGTGGCGGCGATCGCGTCGTCCGCGTCGATCGCCCGCCGCAGCGCGCCCAGCTCCGGGCCGCCCGCCGAGGTGGCGAGGACCACCTTCCAGCCGTCACCGGCCAGGCGGCGCAGCAGGTCCCCGGCGTCCGGCAGCGCCGGCAGGCGGTCGAAGTACTGCCCGTACAGCGCCTTGTGGGCGGCGCTCAGCCGCGCGTCCTGGTCCGTGTCCCGGTCCTCGCCGAGCAGATGGGCGAGGAGGTCGGTGGAGGCGAGGCCCACCGCACGGTGGATGGCGTGCATCGGCACCCGGTGCCCCGCCTGCCGGAACGCCTCCCACCAGGTCGCCACATGCAGGTGATTGGTGTCGACGAGGGTTCCGTCGACGTCGAACACGGCCGCCCGTTCCATGCACTGTTCCCTTCCTGGTCCGTCACTGGTCCCTGTGTGGCCCGGCGGGTACCACGTCAGCGGCCCGCCACTCCGGACGGTGTACGGCCCTCCCGCGTCCAGGCCAGCAGTTCGTCCAGGGACCACGTGGTGACGACGCGCTCCACCGGCACCTCGCACTCCTCCGCCCGCGCGCACCCGTGGATCTGCCAGTCCAGCTGGCCGGGCGCGTGCGCGTCGGTGTCGACGGAGAACAGCACGCCCGCCTCCACCGCCCGGCGCAGCAGCCGACGCGGCGGATCGAGCCGCTCCGGCCGGCTGTTGATCTCCACGGCCGTGCCGGACTGCGCGCAGGCGGCGAACACCTCGTCCGCGTCGAACTCCGACTCCGGCCGCCCCCGCCCGGTCAGCAGCCGCCCGGTGCAGTGGCCCAGGACGTCCGCGTGCGGATCACGTACGGCGGTGACCATGCGGCGGGTCATCGCTCGGGAGTCCATCCGCAGCTTGGAGTGCACGGACACCACGACGACGTCGAGCCGCTCCAGCAGCTCCGGCTCCTGGTCCAGCGAACCGTCGTCGAGGATGTCGCATTCGATGCCGGTCAGCAGCCGGAACGGCGCCCAGGTCTCGTTGAGCCCGGCCACCACGTCCAGCTGTTCGCGCAGCCGCTCGGGGGACAGGCCGCGCGCCACCGTCAGCCGCGGTGAGTGGTCGGTCAGGGCCGCCCACTCGTGCCCGAGCGCCGCCGCGGCCCGCCCCATCTCCTCGATCGGGCTGCCGCCGTCGGACCAGTCGGAGTGCAGATGGCAGTCGCCGCGCAGCCGCTCCCGCAGCCGCTCACCACCCCGGGCGAGCGGGGCCCGCGCCTCGCCCTCCAGCTTCTCCAGGTAGCCGGGAACCTGCCCGGACAGTGCCTCGCGCGCGACCTGAGCCGTCTTGGGTCCGACGCCCTTCAGCGACTCCAGCGACCCGGCCCGCTCACGCAGCTCGTCGGCGGGCAGCTCACCGAGCACCCGGGCCGCGGTGCGGAAGGCGCGGACACGGTACGTCGGCGCCTGGGACCGCTCCAGCAGGAACGCGATCCGCTCCAGCGCCTCGACGGGCTCCATCGCCACCTCCTCCTGCACGGCCTGCTCCGGCACGTCCAGGGTTCCCCAGCGCGCCCGTGCCCGCACCACGGGCCGGCCGGTTTGTGCTCACCGCACCCGGGTACCGCGACGTCCCGCGCACTGCTCCGTGCCGCAGGGCCGGGAAGCCGCAGAGCCGAGGAGCGCCGATGAGACAAGGCGCGCCGAAGAGGAGGCCGTCATGCCCAGTCCCAGCCCGTCCGACGCCAAGGTGGCCGTCATCACCGGCTCCGACTCCGGCATCGGCCGCGCCACCGCCGTACGCCTGGCCGAGGCGGGGATGGACATCGGCATCACCTGGCACACCGACGAGGAGGGCGCCGAACGGACCGCCGAGGAGGTCCGTGCCCTGGGACGCCGGGCCGAGACCGCCCGCGTGGACCTGACGCGGCTGCCCGAGGCCGCGGACACGGTCGACGCGCTGTGCGGACGGCTCGGCCGGATCGACGTCCTGGTCAACAACGCCGGTACGGGCACCGCCACGCCCTTCCTCGACCTGGGCCTGGACGACCTGCGGCACGTCCTGGACGTCGACCTGGCCGGGCCGTTCCTGTGCGGGCAGAACGCGGCCCGGCGCATGATCCGGCAGGGCGACGGCGGCCGGATCGTCAATGTGACCTCCGTCCACGAGCACCAGCCGCGGGTGGGCGCCGCCCCGTACTGCGCGGCCAAGGGCGGCCTCGGACTGCTCACCCAGGTCATGGCGATCGAGCTCGCCGAGCACGGCATCACCGTCAACGCGGTGGCGCCCGGCGAGATCGCCACGCCCATGACCGCCCAGGAGGACACCGACCCGCACACCGAGCGCCGTCCCGGTGTGCCGCTCGGCCGGCCCGGCGACGCCCGCGAGGTCGCCGCCGTGATCGCCTTCCTCGCCGGGCCGGACGCCTCGTACGTCACCGGTGCGTCCTGGAGCGTAGACGGAGGCATGCTCCGGATGGGCCCGATGGCCGGATCCCATCTGTCGGGCGACGACTGGCGGCGACCCTGAGGGACCGCGCCACCGCCTGGACCTGCCGCGGGCTCGTCCGCCCGGCCGCTACCCCGGGTCGCGGCCTACCCTCTAGGCATGACCGAAATCGAGAGCCCGCACATCGGCAGTCCGCGGATCCTCGTGCTCCAGGTGCAGCCGGGCACGCCGCCGTTCCGGATCGTGGAGATCGACGGCCAGGTGGTCGGTGAGGCCAAGGCGGTCACCGACGTACTGGTGGCCGCCGCGGCCTTCGGCATCACGGTCCACGACCTGGACGATCCGGACGTGGTCCGCTGGGTGGGCGGGGACAAGTTCACCTGGACGCCGCGTTAGGGGCAGGCCCTGCCCCCTCGGACGCCTCAGCCGACCGTCCACTTCTGGTTGGCGCTGCCCGTGCAGGTCCAGATCTGCAGGCGGGTGCCGTTGGCCGAGCTGTTGCCGGTGGCGTCGAGGCACTTGTCGGCCTGCGGGTTGACGATGTCGCGCGCCGCGGTGACGACCCACCGCTGGGCGGCGCTGCCGTTGCAGTCCCACAGCTGGACGACCGTGCCGTCCCCCGTGCCGCCCCCGTTGACGTCCAGGCACTTGCCGAGCGCCCGGATCGTTCCGTCGGAGCCCACCGTCCACCGCTGGGCCGCGGTGCCGTTGCAGTCGTAGAGCTGTACGGGGGTGCCGTTGGCGGAGTCGGCCGCGGCGACGTCCACGCATTTGCCGGCCAGGCCCCGGATCGCGCCGCCGGTCGACGAGTCGCTCGTCGTCACCGAGACGTGGTCCACCACCAGCGACTGCGGGAAGACGGTGGAGCCGTCCGGGTCGCCGGGCCAGTAGCCGCCGACCGCCAGGTTGAGGATCAGGAAGTACGGCCTGTTGAACACCCACTGCTTCCCGCCCAGGTCGGCCGGGGTGCGCCGCTGGTAGACGTTGCCGTCCACCGACCAGGTGATCGAGTCGGGCGCCCAGTCGACGGCGAAGGTGTGGAAGCCGTCCGCGAAGGCCTGGCCGCCCGGCAGCGTGTAGCCGGCGCCGATGCCGCCCGCGCCGGAGTAGCCGGGACCGTGGATGGTGCCGTGCACGGTGGAGGGCTCGAAGCCGACGTTCTCCATGATGTCGATCTCGCCGGAGTCCGGCCAGTTGACCGGGGTGCCGAGCATCCAGAACGCGGGCCACATGCCCTGCCCGCGCGGCACCTTCATCCGCGCCTCGACGTGCCCGTACTGCGCGGTGAACTTCCCGGAGGTGTTGAGCCGGGCGGAGGTGTACTGGCAGGTGCCGTACCAGCACTGGTAGTTGGCCGGGTTCTCCTTGCGGGCCGTGATGACCAGGTTGCCCTGGCCGTCCAGGGCGGCGTTCCGGTTGCCGGAGGTGTAGTACTGCCGTTCGTGGTTGTTGACGTTGTCGCCGGTCTCGATCTGCCACTTCGAGGAGTCGACGGCCGCACCGGCGGGTCCGTCGAAGGTGTCGGAGAACGTCACGGCGGCGGCCGAGGCGCCGGCGGCCTCGACGGTTCCGGGTTCCGCCTGGGCGGGGCCGGTCACGAGGGACGCGGCCAGCCCGGCGGACAGGGCGGCGGCGAGGAGGCATCTGCGGAGCAGGCGTGGACGGACCACGGCTCTCCCTTCCGTACGGCGTCCCGGGGAGGGGCGCCGACCGAGGTGGGGGGTAAGGGCGATGCCTCTTGATTTAAGGGGTGAGGTAAGAGGGGGTCAATACCTTGGTACGGACCACCTTCCTTCTCTCAGTCGCGGGGCCGGCGCGCGTGCACCGCGCGGCTCATCCGCCGGCCCAGGAGCAGATAACCGGCCAGCGCGCCCGTGGTGTTGAGGATGACGTCGTCGACGTCGAAGGCCCGCCCGGTGACCAGGGCGCCTTGTGCGAACTCCACCAGCAGCATCACCACGGCCGTCAGCAGCAGCACCTTCAGCAGCCCCCGCGTACGCGGGGCGACGAGCGGCACCAGCACGCCGAACGGCACGCCCAGCAGCAGGTTGCCGCCGATCTGCTTCACGGCGTCCCGGAGCGCCGGCTGGTCCAGGTAGGCCCGCAGCGAGCTGCCGGGACGCATGTTGGTGTGCGTCAGCGCCTCCGAGGCCGGGGAGGGGTGCAGCGTCAGCCGCGCCAGCACCACCGCGAACGCCACCATGAAGACGAACGCGCACGCCATCGCCAGCAGGCGCAACGGAAGGGCGAGCGGGCGCCGTTCGCGCCGGTCGGCGTCCTCGCCCTTGGCGGCACGGGGGCGCAGCAGGGAACGCGGCCCTGAGGTGGCACGAGCCATTCGGTCCTCCAGTCGTCAACTTCCCCGTGTGCCGGGGCGGTTACCCGCGGATGCGGCGAGGATGCGGGGGCGGTTTCCGTCCCTCAGGATCCGTAGGTCACCCGCACCTCCTCGAAGCCGAGGGAGTGCAGCAGGCCCCGGAGCATCGCCGTGGTGTTGCTCTCGGCACGCGCCTTCAGCTCGCTGTCCTTCGCCGCGTCGCCGATGTGCCGGGCCGCGAGTTTCTGCACGGCCTGCTCACCGTTCGGGTTGTCCGAGAACAGGTCGCCGAGGCGGTCGAGGAGCCCGCGCTGCTTGGACACGGCGTAGGAGCGCTCGGGGTCGAGGGCCGGCTCGCCGAGCGCCGCGTGCGGCAGCCGGAGCGTGGCCGACGTGCGCTCGTCGTTGACCTTCACGTCGTCCTCGCCCACCTTGCCGAGATCGACGAAGGCGTCGACGGTGCCCGCCCCGACGTACAGGGTGCGGGTGCCGCGGATCGCGTCGGGCAGGAGCTTGGCGTCCTTCTCCAGGTCCACGACGACCTGGAAGTTGCCGGACGCGGCCTCGTAACGGCTGATGTCCTGGACGGACTCCAGCAGCGCGGGGCCGGAGCGGTCGTGGGTCTCGGTGCCGAAGAGATCCTTCAGCCCCGGTACGACGCTCAGCCGGAGCCCCGCGAACAGCACGACGAGCACCAGCACGACCGCGCTCAGCACCTTCGCCCAGCCGGGCATGCGCCGGGGGAGCTTCCTGACGGGAGTCGTCATGGCGACGGCCCTCCTTCCTACTGTCCGGATGCCCCCCATCTCCCGCGCCAGACAGAGCAGTTGGCGGAGGGTGACGGGAGGCGGGGCACGGAGGGGCGGAGGGGCGCGTACGGCGGCACAGGGCGGCGATCGCGTGCGGCGATTCCGCGCGGTGAGTGCGTGCGGCGATTCAGGGGGTGATTCAGTGCGGCGGCTTGAGCGGACGGTACTCCGACGGGCGGGACGACCACACGGCCTCCCCGCGCGTGAGACCAGGCAGCCGCAGCTCGGCCTCCCGCACCCGCCGGGCCGGCAGTTCGCCGGTGATCAACCAGGCGGGGTCGCCGCCCGTCGTACCGGTGAAATCCGCGCCCAGCGAGGCGAGCTGTGCCGTCACCGGCGCCAGCGCGTCCGGCGGAACCTCCACCTCGAAGGCGTGGTAGGGCTCGTACAGCCGCGTACCCGCCTGCCGCAGGGCCCGGCGCAGCACGATCGGCGTCAAGCCGCGGAAGTCCGCCGCGGTGCTGACCGGCGAGCTGAAGCCCGAGCGGATCAGCGTGACCCGGTAGTCCGTGACCGCGGCGCCGGTCAGGCCGGTCAGCAGCGCGGCGTGGACCGTCTCCTCCAGCGCCTGGTGGAAGGCGCGGGGGAGCGCGCCCAGCTCCGTCTCGTAGCCGAACACCCCGCCCGAGCCACGCGGGCCCGGTTCGACGCGCAGCCCGATCGTCGCCCAGTACCGGGTGCGGTCGAGCCACGGCATCTCTTCCACGGCCTCACCGGTGCCCGCCGGGCGCTCCAGGAACCGGGTCTGGCCCGGCGCGAACTCCGCCTCGATGCCGAAGTCCTCGGCCAGCGTCGCCGCGAGCACCTCCATCTGGACCTCGCCGTACAGGAGCAGGGCGGTGGCGCCGGATTCAGCCGGGCGGGCGTGCAGCAGGGGGTCCTGGTCGGCCAGCGCCAGCAGGGCGGAGCGCAGCGGCGCCGCCTGCTCGGTGTGCCGGGCCCGGACCACGGTCCGCAGGGTCGGCGGCGCGAACCGCGGGGCGCGGTCGGTCAGCCCGCCGAGCCGGTCGCCGACACGCAGGCCGCCGGGAACGGTGAGCGCGGCGATGTTCCCGGCGGTGAGTGTGCCGGCCCCGCCGACCACGTCTAGGCGCGTCACCCGGCCGGGGACCTCGGTGGTCCGCCCGTCGGCCTCGCGCCGCAGGAACGTCAGCCGCCGGCGTGGGCGCACCTCACCGTCGTACAGGCGCAGGTACGCCGTCCGCTCGCCGCCGGGTCCCGGGCGCACGGCGAAGACCGTGCCGCTCGGTTCGGCGGGGCCGGGCGTGCCGGGTGCGGCGGCCGGGACCAGTCCGACCAGGCCCTCGACCAGCTCCGCGACGCCCTGGCCGCCGAGCGCGGAGCCGTGGTACAGCGGGTGGAACGAGCCGTCGGCGGTGCGGGCGGCGAGAGCGGCGGCGAGGTCCCCGGCGGTCGGCTCGGGGCCGTCCACCAGGGCCGCGAGGACGTCCGGGTCGACCTCGGCGAGCGCCTCGGCGGTCCCCTCGTCCGGCGCGCGGCGTGTGACCCGGGCGCCCGCGGTGCCGGCGCCCGTCACCCGCGTCAGCGGCGCGACGTGCGGTGTCAGCAGGCGCCGGATGTCGGTGAGCAGGTCCTCGGTGCGCGCGCCGGCCCGGTCGACCTTGTTGACGAAGACGAGCGTGGGCAGCCGCAGCCGCCGCAGGGCGCGCATCAGCACGCGGGTCCGCGCCTGTACGCCCTCCACGGCGGACAGCAGCAGCACCGCGCCGTCCAGGACCTCCAGGGCACGCTCGACCTCGGCGACGAAGTCGGAGTGTCCCGGGGTGTCGATCAGGTTGACCTGGGTGTCGCCGACGGTGAACGCGGCGACCGCGGAGCGGACGGTGATGCCGCGGCGACGCTCGATGCCACCGTCGTCCGTACGGGTGTCGCCGGCGTCGACGCTTCCCAGCCGGTCGATGGCGCCGTGGTCGAACAGGAGCCGTTCGGTGAGGCTGGTCTTACCGGCGTCGACGTGGGCCAGAATGCCGATGTTCAGGGTGTTCAGCGCGTTCGGGGTGTGCATGCGGGGGCGAGTCCTCGATGACCGTGGGCCGGAAGGGGCACTGGGTGATGTCGAGGAGTCGGCGCATGCGGGGGATCCTGACCTGAGGGAACACTGACGGCGTCATCATGGCGCCACCCCCCGGGCCGGGTGCAACCGGATATCCGTAAGCTGAGGTCCCCCGGCCGGTCAGGATCATGCTAGGAGCGGTCCGTGCGAGACATCGCCGTGTTCAGCGGTAGTGCCCATCCGGAACTGGCCGAGGAGGTCTGCGCACAGCTGGGCGTCCCCCTCAGCCCCACCCGGGTGAGCCGGTTCGCCAACGACTGTCTGGAGGTGCAGCTCCAGGCCAACTGCCGAGAGCGTGACGTCTTCCTGGTCCAGCCACTGGTCAAGCCGGTCCAGGAGCATCTCGTCGAACTGCTGCTGATGAGCGACGCGGCCCGCGGGGCGTCGGCCGGCCGCATCACCGTCGTCGTGCCGCACTACTCCTACGCCCGCTCCGACAAGAAGGACGCGCCGCGCATCTCGCTGGGCGGGCGTCTGGTGGCGGACCTGCTGGTGGCGGCGGGCGTGAGCCGGGTTCTCGCCATGACCCTGCACTCGCCGCAGGTGCACGGATTCTTCTCGGTCCCGGTCGACCACCTGCACGCGCTGCGCGAACTGGCCGCGCACTTCCGTCAGTACGATCTGTCCCGCACCACGGTCGTCTCGCCGGACCTGGGCAACGCCAAGGAGGCCGCGGCGTTCGCCCGGATGCTCGGCGCCCAGGTCGCGGCCGGTGCCAAGCAGCGGTACGCCGACGACCGGGTCAGTATCAGCGCCGTGATCGGGGACGTCGCCGGGCGGGACGTCATCGTGCTCGACGACGAGATCGCCAAGGGCAGCACCGTGCTGGAACTCCTCGACCGGCTGCGGGAGGCGGGCCCGCGCACCATCCGGGTCGCCTGTACGCACGGGCTGTTCGCCGCCGGTGCGCTCAAACGGCTCAGCGAGCAGCCGGACGTGCTGGAGATCGTGTGCACCAACACCGTGCCGGTGCCTGCCGACGACCACACGGAGAAGCTGCGGATCCTCTCCATCGCCCCCGCGCTCGCCGAGGCCGTGCGCCGCATCCACAACGGCGAGTCGGTCAGCGCCCTGTTCGACGCCCCGCCGGCCGGCTGACGCCGAGCACCTCCTCCAGGGTCGGCCGGGGCGGCATCAGCCGCGCCAGGCCGGTGATCCGCAGCATGCGCAGGGTCAGCGGGTGGGCGCACACCAGATGCACCTGCCCGCCCCGGTCGAGCACCCGGCGACGGGCCCGGTGCAGCAGCCGCAGTCCGGAGCAGTCGAAGAACTCGATCCCGCTCAGATCGAGCACGACCAGAGCGTCGGGGCGCTCCGTCTCCCGGTCCAGACGCGGGGTGATGTCCGCGGCCGACGCGATGTCGATCTCGCCCCGGAACTCCAGCACCGTGTGCCCCCGGTCGCGGCGCACGTGCAGATGCCGGGTGGGCGACGGGGATTGCTGCCGCACGACGACCTTGCCTCCAGCCTGTTCCGGGGGCTCGACTACCTACGCTGGACTACCTGCGCTCAAGCACCTACTGCGCTCGAGAAGTTACCCCGATCGAGCGAGTTTGAGCATGTTCGATTGACATATGTCATCGAAATCTCACATGCGGCCGGTCAGTCGACCACGAGGACCAGCTTGCCCGTGGTGCGGCCGGTCTCGCCGAGCGCGTGTGCCTCCGCCGCGTCCGCCAGCGGGAACGTCCGCGCGATCGTGGCCCGCAGCTTCCCCGACTCGACCAGGCCGGCGATCTCCCGCATGTCGGCCCGGTCGGCGTCCACGAGCATCCGCACCGCACGCACACCCAGCCGCTCCGCCTCCTGGTAGAACTCGTCCGACCCGACCGGCAGGATCGAGACCACCACCCCGCCCGGGCGCAGCACGCGCAGCGACCGCAGGGACGTGTCGCCGCCGATCGTGTCCAGGACGACGTCGACGTCCTTCACGGCTTCGGCGAAGTCGGTCTCCCGGTAGTCCACCGTCTCGTCCGCCCCCAGGGAGCGCAGGAACTCGTGCTTGCCCGCGCTGGCGGTGCCGATCACGTGGGCGCCCCGGGCCTTGGCGATCTGCACCGCCACATGGCCGACACCGCCGGCCGCCGCGTGGATCAGCACCCGCTGTCCCGGCCGGACGTCCGCCCGCTCCACCAGCGCCTGCCACGCCGTCAGCGAGACCAGGGGAAGCGCGCCCGCCTGGACGTGGTCGATTCCGGCCGGCTTGTGGGTGAAGGCGCGCGCGGGCGCGGTGACGTACTCCGCGTGGGAGCCGTGGCCGAACGGGTAGGACAGCATGCCGAAGACCTCGTCACCGGGCCGGAAGGCGGCGACACCGATCCCCGTCGCCGCCACGACGCCCGAGACGTCCCAGCCCAGCACGAAGGGCGGTTCGCCGAGGAAGCCGCCGTTCGCCCGGTGCTTCCAGTCGGTCGGGTTCACTCCGGCGGCGCGCACCCGCACCAGCACCTCGTTCGGGCGCGGCTCGGGGCGCTCGGGTCGTACTTCCTTCAGGACCTCGGGACCGCCGAGGACGTCCTGGCTGATGGCTCGCATGGTGTTCACGTCGCTCATGGTCACCCAGCTTGCCTCGCTCCGCCACGTCGGGGAAACAGCGCGTTCATCCGTGGGCGGAGCGTGACGGAATCCTCACTTCCGCAGGGCCGTGAAATTGATCTTTTAGGCTTCCCAACCGATAAGCTCCCTGACAGCGCTGCGAGTTGACGCGATCGCGACGGGCCGGCCCGCGGTGCGTACTCATGAGTGCGGTCCCCTTGCAAACCCCCCCCGTTTCGATCGTTCTGGTTCGAAGGATGCAGATGGAACTCGCCACTCCGCCACCGGCGGCGCGGGCCCCTGTCGCCTGGTACAGCTGGTGGCTGATGCCACTGGGTCTGGGAGGCGGCACGGTGGCCGCCACGTTCATGAGCTCGGAGCGAATAACCGCCGCCGTCGCCGGTGTGGTGGCGACGGCGGCCGGCACCGTGTGCGTACGCCTCCTCCTGCGTACCCGGGCACAACTGCGCCGGGCCGAGGACGCCCACCGCACCGCGCAGGCCGAGCACTCCCAGCAGTGGCAGCAGCACGTGGCCGGCCTGGAGCGCAAGTTCTCCGCCGAGCGCGCCGCGCTGGACGCACAGCTCACCGAGCAGGCACAGACCTACGAGATGCGGCTGACGGAGCACGACCGGGCCTACGAGGACCGGCTGGCCGACCGGACCGCGACGTACGAAACCCGCCTCGCCGAGCAGGCCGCGACGTACGAGACCCGCCTCGCCGAGCAGGAGGAGGCCTGGCAGGAGCGGCTGAGCCACCAGCTGGCCGCGGTATCCCGGCTCGCCGACGAGCAGCTGCCCGACGCGATGCGCGCCCTGCGCGCCGGTGACGCCATCGACGACATCCTGCCGACCGTCGAACAGTGCGCCAAGGTCGGTGCCGACCTCCAGGCCGAACTGCGCAAGGTGCTCAGGACCGCGCTGATCGGCGTCGAGGCGGAGTTCGACCGCTCGACCTCCGCCGAACAGGCGGTCATCGGCGTGGGCAACCGCATCCACGTCCTGACCAGCAAACTCCGTGGCCGCCTGCACGAGATGCAGGGCGAGCACGGACGGCTGCCGGCCGTCGCCCGGGGTCTGATGGAACTCGACCAGGCCATCGGCCCCGCCGACTGCCTGGCCGCCAGCATCGGTGTGCTCGGCGGGTCCGACCGCCCGGGGCGGCAGTGGCAGGAGCCGCAGCGGCTGCTCAGCGTGATGCGTGGCGGCATCGGCCGGATCAAAGACTTCCACCGCGTCCAGCTGCGACATCTGCCTGAACTCGGCGTCGACGGCGGCCTGGTGGACCACCTCACGCTGGTCTTCGCCCACCTGCTGGACAACGCGGCGCGCTACTCGCCGCCCACCGAGCCGGTGGTCGTCTCGGGCAAGGAGGTCCCGAACGGAGTCGGCATCGAGATCCAGGACTCCGGCAAGGGCCTGAGCGAGGAGAAGAAGCGCGAGGCCGAACACGCCCTCGCGGGCACCTCGCCCGGCCCGGGCCTCGGCGGCATCTCGGAGGACGCCAACATCGGCCTCCGCGTCGTCGGTGCCCTGGCGCGCCGCTACGGCATCCGTGTCACCTTCGCCGACTCGCCGTGGCTGGGTACCTCCGTCGTAATCGTTGTGCCGCACAAGTACTTTAGTCCGCTGCCGGCCGCGGCCACGTCCACGGCCACCGCCGCCATCGCAGCCACGGCCGACGTCACGACGCCGGAGGCCCCGCCGACCGCCACGGCGCCACCCGCCATCGCGGCTCCGGGCCCCGCACCGGCCACCGTCCCGGCCCGCACCGCCGGCGGCACCGGCTCCGGGGAGACCACCCCGGGTGGCCTGCCCCGGCGCCGGAGCAGGCGAGGCGAGCCGGCCGCCGGTCAGGCCCCGGACCCCGCCCCGGCCGCGTACGCCGACCGGGCGGAGCCGGCCGAACGGGCCACTCTCCCCGCCGTCCCGTCCGTCCCGTCCGTTCCGCCGGACGCCTCCTTCGCCGGGCTTGCCGCGTTCGCGACCGCCGGGCGCGACCCCGGCGTGGTGACCGGCGCCTCCCCGCCACCGGAGACCGCCGACCTCCGTGACACGACCACCGGTGGCGCGTCCACCGAGCAACGCACTGAAGAGAGCGACTAGTCCCCATGACGCACCAGGGAACCGACGTGAGCTGGGCGCTGCGCGACCTTGTGGAGAGCATCCAGGAGATCCGCTTCGCCATCGTGGCCTCCAGCGACGGCAAGGCCATCACCTCCTACGGGGCCGAAGACCCCGACGACGTGGACCGCTTCGCCGCCGTGGTGGCCGGACTGCAGGCGCTGGCCCAGCCGGTCGCCGAGCAGTTCCCGCAGCACGCGGGGCAGTTGCGGCTGGCGATGATCGAGGTGGACGGCGGGCACCTCTTCGTCGTCCGCGCGGGTCTGGAGACGTATCTCGGCGTCCTCGCCCGCGAAGGCCTCGACCAGGGTCTGCTGGGTCATCAGATGCGCGACCTGGCCCGCAGGATGGGTGAACTCCTCGGCACCACTCCGCGCCAGGAGGAGCACTCTGGATGAGTGCTCCCCGCCGACCGACCGATCCGTCCGGGCTCGAGCGCTACTACGTCCTCACCGGAGGACGCAGCGGGCCGGGCGGTTCGGCGTCGACCCTCGACGTGGCGACCCTCGTCGTCTCCCGCGCCGTCCCCTTACCGGGCATGCAGCACGAGCACGAGGAGATCCTCCGGCGCTGCCGCGAACCGCTGTCGGTGGCCGAACTCGGCGCCCACCTCGACCTGCCCTTCAACATTCTCGCGGTGCTGCTGTCCGACCTGCTCCAGGCAGGCCGCGTCGAAGCCCGTGATCCCATCCCGGCACACGACGCCGGCCGCGGGCCCGACCTCGCGCTCCTTGAGGAGGTACTCAGTGGACTTGAAAGGCTTTGACCGACCGGGATCACCGACGGCCGGGGACACCCGCTCGGTGAAGGTGATGATCGCCGGCGGCTTCGGCACGGGCAAGACCACCATGGTCCGCTCCGTCAGCGACATCAAGCCGCTGACCACCGAGGAGACCCTCACCCAGGCCAGCGCCGACGTCGACCACCTCATCGGCGTCACCGACAAGACGCAGACCACCGTCAGCCTGGACTTCGGCAAGATCAGCCTCAACGACACGCTGATGCTGTACCTGTTCGGCACCCCGGGCCAGGAGCGGTTCTGGTTCCTGTGGAACGGTCTGTTCAAGGGCGCGCTCGGCGCGGTCGTCCTGGTGGACACCCGGCGGCTGGCCTCCAGTTTCCGGGCGATCGAGGAGATGGAGCGGCAGAAGGTCCCCTTCGTCATCGCGCTCAACGTCTTCCCCGACTCCCGCGACTACCCGGTCGACGAGATCCGGGACGCCCTCGACATCCCCCCGCACACGCCCGTCGTCACCTTCGACGCCCGCGACCGCACCGCCAGCCGCGACGTGCTCGTCACCCTGATACGGCACCTGAAGGACCGCTCGGCCGCCGCCCTGGAGCCCCGATGAACGACGACCAGACCCCGTCCGACCCCGTGGGCGGCGGCTGCCCCGTCGCCCACGGCGAGGACGTCACCCGGCTCTACGGCCCCGACGCGGCCACCGACCCGCACGACATCTACGCGCGGCTGCGCAAGGAGCACGGCAGCGTCGCACCGGTGCTGCTGGAGGGCGACGTCCCCGCCTGGCTGGTGCTCGGGTACCGGGAGGTCCGGCGGGTGCTGGACAACCCCCTGCAGTTCAGCCGCGACTCGCGGATCTGGCGGGACTTCCGGGACGGCCGCGTCGAGGCGACGTCCCCGCTGATGCAGATGGTGGGCTGGCGTCCCGACTGCGTGTCCCAGGACGGCGAACCGCACCGCCGGCTGCGCGGGGCGGTCACCGACAACCTGTACGCCGTGGCCGGCCGGGGCATCCGCCGGCACGCCACGCACTTCGCCAACAAGCAGATCGACGCGTTCGCCGACGCGGGCCGCGCCGACCTGGTGGCCGACTTCGCCGAGTACCTGCCCATGCTGGTCCTCACCCGCGTCTTCGGACTCGCCGAGCGAGAGGGCCGCAGCCTCGCCGAGTCCAGCAAGCAGGTGATCAAGGGGGGCGCGGACGCCCTGACGCACAACGAGCGCATCATGGGCATCCTCGGCGAACTCGCCGCGCGCAAGCGTCAGGAGCCCGGGTCCGACTTCACCTCCGGCCTCATCGAGCACCACTCCGGTCTCGACGAGGACGAGATCGTCAACCATCTGCGCCTGGTGCTGATCACCGCCCACACCACGACCAGCAACCTGCTGGCCCGGGCGCTCCAGCTCCTCCTCACCGACACCTCCTGGCTGTCCGGCCTGGTGAGCGGCCAGCTGAACCTGTCCACGCTCGTGGAGGAGGTGATGTGGAACTCCCCGCCGCTGGCCGTGCTGCCGGGCCGGTTCGCCACCGCCGACCTGGAACTCGGCGGCTGCCCGGTCAAGGAGGGCGACCTGCTCGTGCTGGGCCTCGCGGCCGGCAACCACGACCCCGAGATCCGTCCCGACACCGCCGTCTCGGTCCAGGGCAACGCCTCGCACCTCGCCTTCAGCGCGGGCCCGCACGAGTGTCCGGGGCAGAGCATCGGCCAGGCCATCATCGAGACGGCCGTCGACGTCCTGCTGCACCGCCTGCCGGGGCTCCGCCTGGCCGTCCCCCCGGCCGAGCTCACCTCCACGGCGTCCACCTGGGAGTCGCGACTGGACGCCCTGCCGGTCGAGTTCGCCGTATAGCGTCCACCGGCGCGGACCGCGTCCCGCGGCGGCGCCGTCCGGCCGGAGCCCGGCCGGACGGCGCGCTCGCCTCACACGGTCAGCAGGTCGTCCACCGATCCCCGCCCGGCCAGTTCGGCGGTGGCCACCGGGCCCTCCTTGGCCGCCGCGTACCGGCCGGTGGTCAGCGCCCACTCGTAGTTGCCGTTGATCCAGTGCTGGATGGCCTCCACGCCCATCGCCACCCGGGCCCGTTCGTCCGCGTCCAGACCCAGTTCGTCGCACATCGCCGGCACGCGGGCCTCCAGGGCGACGTACTCGTCGAGGCGGCCGGTCGTCATGCGGTACGCCTCGTCGGCGGCCTCCTGCCACGAGCAGTCCCGCTCCCGGCGCAGGACGGCGATGAGATTGTGGCCGTCCCCGCGGCGGCGTTCACGCTCGAAGGAGTGGATGTCGTTCATGAAGCCGATGGTGTCCGCGGCCAGGTCCCGCATCCGCTCCATCAGCGGATGCGCCATCGCCGCGGCCGGCACCTCGAAGCCGCGGCTGCGCTCGCCCGCGTCGATGCTGTGGTGGATGCCGACCGTACGGCGTCTGAAGACGGTGTAGTCGTCGAGTCCGAGCGTCCCGGCCCGGCCGTGGGCCGCCAGGTCGACCTCCTCGCAGTGTGCCACCAGGAAGCGCCCCCAGGAGGCGGCGAACCGCGACTTCCAGGTCAGGGACATGCCATCCGAAAGATGGGCCCAGACCTCCGCCCAGGCCAGCGTGATGGGGCATTCCACCCGCGGCGCGGTGCCCGCCGGGCGCAGCGGCGTGGCGATGAGTTCACGCGCCACCTCGGCTATGCGCTCCGCACGGTCCGGCCGGCCGGCGTCGAACTGGTCGTCGAAGAGGAAGGCGAGGGAGAACCAGTTCATCAGGACGACCATGTCGTCTGCGGACGCGTGGGGATAGGTGCGGGCCGCGGCCTCGGCGAGGTCCCACGACCGGTACTCCTCGAATCCGGCCCGGCTGCGCACCAGGCCACGCTCGCGCACCCACCGCAGATGGCGGTCACGGGCGCGGGCGAGATGCGGGCTGACGGGAGTGTCGAAGGGGAGGTCGAACCGGACGTCCTGAGACATGTGCTTCCTTTCGGGAGACGAAGCGCAGAGTCCCCCCGCCCTGCGAGCGGGCGGCCGCCGGGCCGCCCGCGCACTCGAACTGGGCTCCCCGATTCGAAAGTTGAACCGAGAAGCGATACGAGGCTGCCCCGACCCTAAATGATCTACACGGCGCCCGTTCGTGATCTCCGTTACTGCGTACGCCCATGGCACCATCGGTACACCGATCATGACGACATGTCAGGAGGCCGTCCGCCGATGACCCGGTCACCCGCCCGGAGCGCCGAACAGCGCAAGCACGACACCCTGCACCGCCTGGAACACGACGAGGACGCCTGGGTGGCCACGGCCGACGGCGCGTCAGGCGTGCCGTACCTCGTCCCGCTGTCCTTCCTCTGGAACGGCTCCCACCTGCTCTTCTCCACCCCCGCCGCCAGTCCCACCGGCCGGAACCTGGCGACGAGCGGGCGGGCGCGCGTCGGCATCGGACCGACCCGTGACGTGGTGATGGTGGAGGGCACCGTCGAGACGGTGGCGCCCGTCGAACTGCCCGAGCAGGACGCCGAGTTGTTCGCCGCCAAGACCGGCTTCGACCCGCGCTCACTCGCCACGCCCTACCTGTACTTCCGCATCCACCCGCGACGGATCCAGGCGTGGCGCGAGGCCGACGAGCTCGCAGGGCGCGAGCTGATGCGCGACGGCCGGTGGCTGCCGACCGAGTGAATCGGCCGGGCCGGGAAAGCCGCAAGGTACAGGGCGCGGGCACCATCGTCCCGCGCCCGGAATCCTTCGGAGGAGACATGGCACTGGTCAACGCGGGCGTCGTGGTGCTCGACTGCGCCCAGCCCGAGAGGCTCGCCGAGTTCTACAAGGGACTGCTGGGCGCTGAAGAGACCGACGCGACCGCCAACCGGATCGAGATCAGGTCGGCTGACGGCTTCCGTATGGCGTTCCGACGGGACGTCAACGCCACACCGCCGAGCTGGCCCCGCCCCGAGAACTCCCTCCAGGCCCACCTGGACTTCTGGGTGGACGATCTGGACGAGACGGAGCGCGGCGTCGTCGAACTCGGTGGGCGCCCCGTGGAGGCGAAGGACGCACTCGGGGTGCACGAGGAGCGTGGCTACTCCGACCCGGCGGGCCACTCCTTCACCCTGCGTCGTACCGCGTCGACGGCACCCAAGCAGGGCTAGCGCCTGCCGGGTGCCGTCGGTCGCTGGGGGAGGGGCCCGGTGCGGTCAGTCCCGCCCGCCCTTCCCGCCGGCCGGCCAGACACCGGTCGAGCGCTCGATGGCCTTGGCGCCCGTCCGGTCCACGGCACTGCGCACCGCGGCGAAGATGGCACCCTGGATCGCGGCGGCGAGCAGGATCTCCCCCCAGCCGCGGTCCGGGTCCAGCGCGTCGGGCGCGTCGTCCTCGTGCCGGATCACCTTCCACGTCTTCTGGAACGCCAGCCCGGCCAGCGTGCCGCCCACCCAGCCCAGGGCGAAGCCGACGGGCTTGTAGGCGAGGGGGAGCTTCTGCTTCTTCTTCTTGGCCACGTGGATCTCCTTGTGCTCGTGTGCTCGTGTGCTCGGTGAGTGAATCGGCGGCGTGGTCGGTCGTACGGTCAGGCCCTGCCCCGCACCGGAACCGCCTCGTCGGCGCGGACCGGTCCCGGCGGTGTGCCGTCGCCGAACGGCCGGCCGCCCAGTTCCTGCCGGTGATGGGGCGTGAGCCAGCCGGACAGGTCCGGGCCCAGGGGCACGACGGCGGTGGGGTTGATGCCGGTGTGCACCTGGTAGTAGTGGCGTTTGATGTGGTCGAAGTCGACGGTGTCGCCGAAGCCGGGCGTCTGGAACAGGTCGCGGACGTACCCCCACAGCACCGGGTTCTCCGCCAGCTTCCAGCGGTTGCACTTGAAGTGTCCGTGGTATACGGCGTCGAAGCGGACCAATGTCGTGAAGAGGCGGATGTCCGCCTCGGTGATCGTGTCGCCGACCAGGTAGCGCTGCCGTTCCAGCCGGGGCGTCAGCTGCTCCAGGCGCCGGAACACGCCCGCGCAGGCGGCCTCGTACTCCTCCTGGCCCGTCGCGAAGCCCGCCCGGTACACGCCGTTGTTGACGTCCTCGTAGACGCCCGCCATCACCTCGTCGATCTCGTCGCGCAGGGCGTCGGGATACAGGTCGGGCGCGCCCGGCCGGTGCAGGGACGTCCACTCGGTCGCGAGGTCCAGGGTGATCTGCTGGTAGTCGTTGGTGACCAGCTTTCCGCTGGGCACGTCCACGACCGCCGGCACGCTCACCCCGCCCGGGTAGCCGGTCTCGCGCCGGTCGTAGGCCTCGCTGAGGTAGCGGATGCCGAGGACCGGGTCGCGGCCGTCCGGGTCCAGGGTGAAGCGCCAGCTGCGGTCGTCCTGGATGGGGTCGGCGACCGCCAGGGACAGGGCGTCCTCCAGACCGAGCAGCCGCCGCGAGACCAGGGCGCGGCTCGCCCACGGACAGGCACGGCTCACCACCAGCCGGTACCGGCCGGACGCCACCGGCCAGCCGTCCCGGCCGTCCGCGGTGATCCGGTCCGCGAAATGGCTCTTGGAACGCTTGAACGCCTTCCTGCCGTAGCCGCTGTTGCCGGGCGTCCCGCCGTCACCGCTCATGGGCCTGCCTTCCAGTCGTTCGTGTGCCCTGGTGGACGCGTTCCCCGTTTTCGGCCGTCGGCACTGGTGGGCCACCCGCAAGAGGGTGTGAGCCGCGTCGGCCGGGGGCATTCGGCCCCTCGTGAGTGGGACAGCCTCGAAAGAGAATCAGGACCGGAAGACCGACCGCGACCCCGAAAGCGAGGCCGACGGGAAGGCCGACCGCAGGACACGCGTCACCGTGCTGGTGGCTCTGGCGGCCAACCTGGTGATCGCCATGGCCAAGGCGGTGGGCGGGCTCATCGCCGGATCGCCCGCGCTGCTGTCGGAGGCGGCGCACTCGGTGGCGGACAGCATGAACGAGGTCTTCCTCCTCGCCGCACTGCGCCGCAGCCGTCGCCCCGCCGACCGGCGGCACCCCTTCGGCTACGGCAAGGAGCGATTCTTCTGGTCGCTCCTGGCGGCCGTCGGCATCTTCGTCATGGGCGGCTGCTTCTCCTTCTTCCAGGGCGTCGAGGCCCTGCGCACCGGCGGCCAGGAGGAGCTCAGCGGCTACGTGGCCGGCCTGATCGTGCTCACGGTCGCCCTGCTCGCCGAAGGCGCATCGCTGCTGCGCGCCCTGTACCAGGTGCGGGGCCAGGGCGGGCTCGCCACCGGGCTGCGTGACCCGGCCCTGCGCACGGTCGTCGCCGAGGACGGCACCGCGGTGCTCGGCGTGTCCCTCGCCATGACCGGGATGGTCCTGCACATGGTGACCGGACAAGTGGTGTGGGAGGCCTGCGCCTCGCTCGCGATCGGCGCGCTGCTCGTGCTCGTGGCCTACCGGCTGGGCCGCGAGGCCCGCGACCAGCTGATCGGCGAGGCCGCCGACCCGGAGGCCAGCGGCCGGATCCGGTCGCTGCTGCGGGCGCAGCCGGAGATCGACAGCGTCGAAGCGCTGTTCACCATGAAGACGGGCCTCGACTCCACCCTGGTGGCCGCCCGCATCGACCTGGTGCCGGGCCTCGACAGCGAGCGGGTGGAGGAGGTCGCCGTACGCATCAAGAAATCGATCGCGCGTACGGTTCCCGAGGCGCGGCAGATCTTCCTCGACGTCACCGACCGGCCGGCGCGGGAGGCAGCGGAAGGCCCCGCCGCGACGGGGGAACGCGGCGGGGCCTGAACGGCGTGTTCCCGGCCGGCGTCGGTCCATGCACCCGAATCCGGGAAACCTCCGCGCGCCGGGTTCAGCTGCCGTCGGCCGCTTCCAGGACGAAGACCGGGATCTCCCGGTCCGTCTTCTTCTGGTAGTCGGCGTACGGCGGATACGCCGCGACGGCACGCTCCCACCACTCGGCCTTCTCCGCACCGGTGACCTCACGGGCCGTCATGTCCCGCTTCACCGGGCCGTCCTGAAGCTCCACATGGGGATCGGCCTTGACGTTGTGGTACCAGACGGGGTGCTTGGGCGCCCCGCCCAGCGAGGCGACCACGGCGTAACGGCCCTCGTGCTCGACGCGCATCAGCGGCGTCTTGCGGAGCCTGCCGCTCCGCGCGCCCCGCGTGGTCAGCACGATCACGGGCATCCCCGTGTCCAGCAGGGTCGTGCCCTTCGTGCCGCCCGAGCTCTCGTAGAGCTCCACCTGTTCCCGCACCCACTGCGTCGGGCTGGGTTCGTACTCGCCCTCAAGAGGCATGGCTTGCGTCCCATCGTCGTCTCGTACGGCTGACTGACACCGTGGTGCAACACCGACCGGTGCCGGATCCATCCGTACCCCGTCCTGCCCGCCGATCTCCAACGGCCACGCGATCGGTGCTCGGCGAGATCCGGCGAGCCGCCGCGACCACCGGGCGGCCCGTGCCCTCGATGGCGATCCGCGCCCCGCTCGGCGTCCCCTGCGCCGACCACGACCTCTTCGAGGAGCAGTCCCGTCGGTCGGCTGCTGCGCGGGCCCCGGCCCGGGCCTGCCCCGTCGGCGCCATCACCGTGTCCCGGACGGTCGGCTGACACCGCCGGCGTCCGCCGCCGGGGTGTCCGCCCCGGCGGCACCCAGCAGCACCCGCGCCGCCTCACGTGCCGCCCGGGCCGGTTCCGTACCGCCCGTGACGCCCGCCGTCACCATGGCGCCCTCGGCCAGCAGGAACAGCTGCCCGCCCACCGCGGCGGGCAGTCCCGCGTCGCCCGCCAGGCCGTCGAGGAACTCCCGGAAGGCCCTCTTGTGCGCCCGCACCCGGTCCGCCACCGGGGCGGACGTGGCCCCCAGTTCGCCGTACGCGTTGATCCACGCGCAGCCGCGGAAGTCCGGTTCGGCGAACCACTGCCCGAGCCAGTCGAAGACGGCCAGGATCCGGGGGCCGGGTTCCTCGTACCGGTCGACGTGCTCCGCCAGCCGCTCCCGCCAGCGCACGTCGCGCCGCTCCAGATAGGCCACCACGAGCTGCTCCTTGGCCGGGAACAGCCGGTAGAGGCGCTTGAGCGAGACGCCGGAGTCGCCGCGGACGTCGTCCATGCCGACGGCCTGGACGCCCCGCCCGTAGAAGAGCCGCTCCGCCGCGTCCAGAGCCCGCTCGCGGGCGACCTCGCTGTCCATGGAGACCTCTTCCCCGGTGCGTGCCCGAATGTGTTCCTTGACGAGAGAACGAGCGTTCTCCTACGGTAGCAGCCGACACGGAGAACGGCCGTTCTCCTCTTCTCCGCACGGAGGTCCAGCCATGACGACCGACCGCCCGCCCCTGCCGCCGTTCACCCGGGAGACCGCCGCCCGAAAGGTGCGGGCCGCCGAGGACGCGTGGAACACCCGCGACCCGCACAAGGTCGCGCTCGCCTACTCCGAGGACTCGGTCTGGCGCAACCGCGACACCTTCCTCACGGGCCGTGCCGCCATCGTCGAGTTCCTGACCGCCAAGTGGGCGCGCGAGCGGGAGTACGCGCTGCGCAAGGACCTCTGGGCCTTCGACGGCAACCGCATCGCCGTCCGCTTCCAGTACGAGTCCCGCGACGCCGACGGCCGGTGGTGGCGCTCCTACGGCAACGAACTCTGGGAGTTCGACGAGCACGGCCTGATGACCCGGCGGGAGGCGAGCATCAACGACGTACCCATCGAGGAGTCGGACCGCCGCATCCGCGGCCCCCGGCCGGTTCAGTAGGCTTCCCGGGTGAGCGAACAGGCCCGGAACGCCGAGGAATCCGAGAAGCCGGAGAAGCGGGAGAAGCCGGAGAAGCCCTTTCTCTACGTCGTCGTCTGCGCCGCGGGCGTGGCCTCCGACGTGAGCAAGCTGATCACCGCCGCGCAGGAGCGCGACTGGGAGGTGGGCGTCTTCGCGACCCCGGTCGCCATGGACGGCTTCTTCGACACCGCCGCCGTCGAGGCGCGGACCGGCCGCCCCATCCGCTCGGCCTGGCGCCGCCCCGGCGAGCCGCGGCCCTTCCCGGCGCCGGACGCCGTCGTGGTCGCGCCCGCCACCTTCAACACGGTCAACAAATGGGCCGCCGGCCTGGCCGACACCCTCGCCGTCGCCACCCTGTGCGAGGCCTGCGGCCTGGGCGTCCCCGTCGCCGTCCTGCCGTGCGTGGCCGACGCGCTGGCCTCCCATCCCGCGTACCGGGAGAGCCTGACACGGCTGCGCGGGATGGGCGTGCGCTTCGGCGACCCGTACGCCGGAGCGGCGGGGGAGGACGGCGGCCGCCCGGAGTTCGGCTGGGAGCGGGCACTGGACCTGCTCGAACAGCACTGACCCACCCCGGCTTCGAGCCCGCACGAAGACGTACGCTCGCCCCCGGTACCGATCATCCCGAAGACAGGAGCAGCAACGATGCAGTACGTGAAGCTCGGTTCGACGGGCCTGGACGTGTCGCGGATCTGCCTGGGCTGCATGACCTACGGCGATCCCGGCCGCGGCACGCACGAGTGGACCCTCGACGAGGAGGCCTCGCGTCCGCTGATCCGGCAGGCGCTGGAGGCCGGCATCACCTTCTTCGACACCGCCAACGTCTACTCCGACGGCACCAGCGAGGAGATCGTCGGCAAGGCGCTGCGCGACTTCGCCCGCCGGGACGACATCGTGCTCGCGACCAAGGTCAACGGCCGGATGCGGCCCGGACCCAACGGCGCCGGGCTGTCCCGCAAGGCGATCATGACCGAGCTCGACCACAGCCTGCGGCGCCTGGGCACCGACTACGTCGACCTCTACCAGATCCACCGCTTCGACCCGCACACGCCGGTCGAGGAGACGATGGAAGCCCTGCACGACCTGGTGAAGGCGGGCAAGGTCCGCTACCTCGGGGCCAGTTCGATGTACGCCTGGCAGTTCTCCAAGATGCAGTACACCGCCGAGCGGCACGGCTGGACGAGGTTCGTGTCCATGCAGAACCACTACAACCTCGTCTACCGCGAGGAGGAGCGCGAGATGCTGCCGCTCTGCGCGGACCAGGGCGTCGGTGTGCTGCCCTGGAGCCCGCTCGCCCGCGGCCGGCTCACCCGGGACTGGGACACCGCCACCGAGCGCAGCGCCACCGACAACTTCGGCAGCACGCTCTACCAGGAGGGCGACCGTGCCGTGGTCGAGGCCGTCACGCGCATCGCCGGTGACCGCGGTGTGCCGCGCGCCCAGGTGGCGCTCGCCTGGCTGCTGCACCAGGACACGGTGACCGCGCCGATCATCGGCGCGTCGAAGCCCGGCCACCTCGACGACGCCGTCGCGGCGGTCGAACTGGCGCTCACCGAGAAGGAGACCGAGGAGCTGGAGCGGCCCTACGCGCCGCACCCGATCGCCGGTCACTGATCCGGGACTCGACGCCTCAGGGCCCCGTGCCCGCGTCCAGGGCGGTGACGGACACCGACGACTCGTCGCCGCCCACCGGGACCTCACCGGCCGTCCACTCGACCTCGATGGGGTCCCGCTCGTCCGGCGGGGTGACGAGCAGCGCCGCCGGGGTGGCGGTGCGGGCGCCGCTGATCTGCGGGCTGGAGAACGACAGCCCGGCCCACGCGCTCTTCCCCGGGGTCAGCGTGACCGTCTCGGGGGAGGCGGGCGCGCGTTCGGGGTCCGGGCCCAGCTGCTTGCCGGACGCGTCGACGAAGGCGGCGCCGGGATACCCGTACAGGGTGCAGGTGCGGTCGGAGGTGTTGGTCAGCACGATCGGGAAGTTCCGCTGTCCGGCGCCCGGGTCGACGCGGCCGACGGCGGCACGCAGCTCGGAGGTGTGGCAGCGGCCGTCGGTGCGGGCGGAGGCGGAGGCCGACCCGGCGGTGTCGCTGGGCGCGGTGGTGACCGCGGGTGCGGTGGTGACCGCGGGTGCGGTGGAGGCACCGGTGTCCGGACTGGTCGTGCGCGGGGCCTCGGTGGGTTGGGGGGCGCTCGACGTGCTGCCCTCGCTGCCGCAGGCGCTCAGCAGGCCGAGGAGCGCGACCGCGCTCGCCAGCAGGGCCGTGCGGTGTACGGGCTGGGACGTGTTCGCCATCGCTTCTCCACACTCCCGTCAGGTTCTCGCGTACGGTCCCCGGTCCGAGGCGGCACCGTACGCCGTGTGTCTTCGAGTGTCCCGCCGCACGGGCCGGGAAACGAAGGACGCACTCCGGGAGCAGGGCGGCTCCTGCGGTTCACTCCTCGTCGAGCAGCCCCAGCTCCGCCCAGATCGTCTTGCCCTCGGTCGTGTGCCGGCTGCCCCAGCGCTGGGTGAGCTGGGCCACCAGCAGCAGCCCCCGGCCGCCCTCGTCCCAGGTCTTGGCCCGGCGCAGATGCGGCGCCGTGTGGCTGGTGTCGGAGACCTCGCAGATCAGCGTGGCCGCGTCGTGGATCAGCCGCAGCCGGATGGGCGGGGAGCCGTACCGGATGGCGTTGGTGACCAGCTCGCTCACGACCAGTTCGGCGGTGAAGGACGCCTCCAGCAGGGACCAGGCGGACAACTGCTCGACGACCTGCTTGCGGACGGGGGCGACCAGCGACGGGTCGGCCGGGATGTCCCAGGTCGCGACCTGACCGGCGGGCAGCCCCCGGGTGCGGGCCAGCAGCAGGGCCACATCGTCGGCGGCGCTGCCCGAGGGGAGCAGGGCGCGCAGCACCCGGTCGCACGTCGCGTCCAGCGACTCGGCCGGGGCCGCCAAGGCCTCGCGCAGCAGGGCCTGGCCGGTGTCGGCGTCCTGTTCCCGGCTCTCGACCAGCCCGTCGGTGTAGAACGCCAGCACGCTGCCCTCGCGGAGTTCCAGCTCGGCGGACTCGAACGGCAGCCCGCCCACGCCCAGCGGCGGGCCCGAGGGCAGCTCGACCTGTCGGGGCGGGTCGTCCGGCGGGACGAGGACGGGCGGCGGATGCCCGGCCCGGGCCAGGGAGCAACGCCGCGACACCGGGTCGTACACCGCGTACAGGCAGGTGGCGCCGACCTCGCCCGCGCTGTCGTCGCCGGACTCCTCGGACAGCCGGACGACCAGGTCGTCGAGGTGGGTGAGCAGCTCGTCGGGCGTCAGGTCGATGTCGGCGAGGGTGCGGACGGCGGTGCGCAGCCGGCCCATGGTGGCCGAGGCCTGGATACCGTGGCCGACGACGTCCCCGACGACCATGGCGACCCGCATCCCGGACAGCGGGATGACGTCGAACCAGTCGCCGCCGACCCCCGAACGGGCCGCCGGGAGGTAGCGGGAGGCGGCCTCCACCGCGGCGGTGGGCGGCAGCCACCGCGGGAGCAGGCTGCGTTGCAGGGTCAGCGTGGCCTCGCGCTCGCGGGAGTAGCGGCGGGCGTTGTCGATGCAGACGGCGGCGCGGGCGGAAACCTCCTCGGCCAGCAGCACGTCGTCGTGGGTGAACGGGTAGGGCCGCCGGAACCGGGTGAAGACCGCGACGCCGAGGGTGGTGCCGCGGGCCTGGAGCGGCACGGACATCGTGGAGTGGATGCCGTACTCCCTGACCCGTCGAAGGCGGGCGGGGTCCCATTCCAGCCACCGTTCGAGGTCACCGAAGGCCTCCGCTGCGACGATCGACTGCCCCGAGAGCAGGCACTCGGCCTGGGGCGAGCCGGCCGGGTAGACGTCCAGCTGTCCCGGTTCGGCCACCGCCTCCGGGCCGCCCGGGGCGACCGACCGGTGGGCCGTCCTGCGCAGGCCGACCGGTGGTTCGAGCACGGCGGCGGGCTCACCGCCGTGCTCGAGCGGGTCCAGCAGGTCGACGCTCACGAAGTCGGCGAGCGCGGGCACGCACACGTCCGCCAGCTCCTGTGCCGTACGGGTGACGTCGAGCGTGCTGCCGATGCGCACGCTGGCCTCGTTGACCAGTTGCAGGCGCTCCCGGGCGAGGTGCTGCTCCGTGAGGTCATGGACGCTCACACACACGCCGAGGACCTGTCCGCCGGCGTCGGTGAGCGGCGCGATACGGGCGTTCCACGCGTGGGCGCGGCTCTCGCCGACGGCCTTGAGGTGGGTCTGCATGTCGTACCGGCGGCCGGAGGCCAGTACCCGCCGCATGTGCCGTTCGAGTTCCGCGTTCTGCGGCCGGCTGCTCATGTCGGTGGCCCGCAGACCGCGGAGGCGGTCGGGCGGGAGTCCGACGAGCTGCGCCATGGCGTCGTTGACACCGCGCAGCAGGAGCCGGTCGTCGAAGATCATCATGGCGCAGGGGGACTGGGTGAGAGCCGCTCTGACCAGCGGGTCGTCCGCCGGTTCCGGACCGCGCTCCAACGAGGCGACGGCGAGCCACGTACGAGGTGCGCCGTCCTGCGACGGTCTGCGGTGGGCGAGCACCCACACGGACACGGTGTGCCCGTCGCGGTGCCGCAGCGCGAGGGTGCCGCTCCAGTGCTCGTCGCCGGCCCCGGGGCGCGTGCCGTCGCCGCCGTCGGCCAGCAGTCCGGCGGCGGGGCGCCCGACGACGTCGGCGGCCGGGTGGCCCAGCAGCAGGCTGGCGCCCTCGTTCCACTCCAGCAGGGTGCCGGAGTCGTCGACGACTGCGCGGGCCGTGGCGGCATCGTCGAACGGGTTGACCGGACTCATCGTCGCCACTCCATTGCGCACACCCTCAGTGAACAGCGCGTCACCTGAGTCCCAGCCTAGTGCGTCCGGGCCCCGTGCGGACCCGAACCACCGGGCCCGGCGGCCGCCCCGTGGACGCGGGGGCCGCCGAGCGGCCGGGCCGCCCGGGATAGAAAGAGCTTTCCGTACTCTTGACGGGCGCGTGTGGCACAACGTCAGAATCTGTTTGTTCACGATCAGTTGTGAGTACTTCTGGGCCCTGACGAGCTTGATGAGGGAGATCCGTCATGACGGTCACGCGCAGATCGGTTCTGATCGCCTCCGCCGCCGCGCCCGCCGCCGGGGCGGTGCTGGGCGGCGCCCCGGCGGCATGGGCCGCCGACGGGGCGGAGGGCGGTGCGGGCCGCGGCACCGTCCCCCTGCTCGACGGCTGGCGCTTCCTGCTGGTCGACCCCGACGGTTCCGCCGCCGACGCCACCGGCGCCGCGGACCCCGCGTACGACGACTCGGCGTGGCGCGAGGTCGCCGTACCGCACGACTGGAGCATCGAACAGACGCCCACCACCGAGCACGGCACCACCAGCGGCACCGGCTTCCTGCCGGGCGGCCTCGGCTGGTACCGCCTCGCGTTCACTCTGCCGCCCGCCCTCCACGGCCGGCGGATATCGGTCGAGTTCGACGGCGTCTACATGGACTCCCGCGTCCACTGCAACGGCCGGGAGGTCGGCCGCCATCCGTACGGCTACACCGGCTTCGCCCTGGATCTCACCGACCTGGTGCACACCGACGGCCGCACCGAGAACGTCCTCGCGGTCCAGGTGCGCAACCAGCTGCCGAGCAGCCGCTGGTACTCCGGCAGCGGTATCTACCGCGAGGTCCGCCTCGTCGTCACCGATCCGGTGCACGTACGGCGCTGGGGCACGTACGTCACCACACCGCAGGTGAGCGAGGAGCGCGCCGTCGTGCGCGTGGAGACGTCCGTCGTGAACGCATCGGGCACCGCGCGCGAGGTCGAGATCCGGTCGACGGTCCAGGACGCGGACGGCCGCACCGTGGCCCGCGCCGCCTCCACGGCCCGGGTCGCCGAGGAGGCGAGCGAAACCCACGAGCTGACCGTCACCCGCCCCCGGATGTGGGACTTCGCGTCCCCGCACCGCTACACCCTGCACACCGAACTGCGCGTCGGCGGCCGGACCGTCGACACCTACCGCACCCCGTTCGGCATCCGCACCTTCCGCGTCGACCCCGAGGAGGGCTTCCACCTCAACGGCGCGTACGCCAAGATCAAGGGCGTCGACCTGCACCACGACCTCGGCGCCCTCGGTGCCGCCGTGAGCATCGACGCGATCCGCCGCCAGATGACCATCATGAGGTCGATGGGCGTCAACGCCTTCCGCACCTCCCACAACCCGCCCTCGCCCGAGATGATCGAGGTCTGCGAGGAGATGGGCATCGTGATGCTGGTGGAGGCCTTCGACTGCTGGCGCACCGGCAAGAACCGGTACGACTACGGCCGGTTCTTCGACGAGTGGGGCGAGCGGGACGCCACCGAGATGGTGCTGGCCGCCCGCAACTCGCCCGCCGTCGTCATGTGGTCCATCGGCAACGAGGTGCCCGACTCCACCTCCACCGCCGGACTCGCCATGGCCGACCGGATCATCGACGCGATCCGGGCCGCCGACGACACCCGCCCGCTCGTCATCGGCTCCGACAAGTACCGCCGGATGCCGGCCAAGGGCTCCGCGGCCGACCTGATGCTGGCCAAACTGGACGGACTCGGCCTCAACTACAACACCGCCAGGTCCGTGGACGACCTGCACGCGGCCTACCCGCACCTGTTCCTCTTCGAGTCCGAGTCGTCGTCCGAGACCTCCACGCGCGGCACCTACCAGGAGCCCGAGCACCTGAACACCGGCGAGAACCACACCCCCGGGCGCCGGGCCACCTCGTCCTACGACAACAACCTCGCCTCCTGGACCATGAGCGGCGAGTACGGCCACAAGAAGGACCGGGACCGGAAGTGGTTCGCCGGCCAGTTCCTGTGGTCCGGCATCGACTACATCGGCGAGCCGACGCCGTACGACGTCTTCCCGGTGAAGGCCTCCTTCTTCGGCGCGGTCGACACCGCCGGCTTCCCGAAGGACATGTACCACCTGTTCCGGAGCCAGTGGACGGACGAGCCGATGGTCCACCTGCTGCCGGAGACCTGGAACCATCGCGAGGGCGACACGGTCGAGGTCTGGGCCTACGCCAACGTCGACACCGTCGAACTGTTCCTGAACGGCAGGTCCCTCGGCACCCGCCGGTTCGACACGAAGAAGACCGTCGACGGCCGGACGTACCTGGAGACCACTGAGGCCACCGGTGACGACAAGACCTTCACCGACGGCCCCTATCCCGGTAGTTACACCAGTCCCAACGGCAGTGCGGGCAAGCTCCATCTGACCTGGCGGGTGCCCTTCGAGCCCGGCGAGCTGAAGGCCGTCGCCCGGCGGGCCGGCAGGACGGTCGCCACCGACGTCCTGCGCACCGCCGGCGCGCCGCACGCCCTGCGCCTCACCCCCGACCGCGAGAGCGTCGCCGCGGACGGCCGCTCCCTGGTCTTCGTGACCGCCGAGGTGGTCGACCGGCGCGGAGTGGTGGTGCCCGGCGCCGAGCACCTGATCTCCTTCGACGTCGCGGGCGGCTCCCTCGCCGGACTCGACAACGGCCGCCAGGAGAGCGCCGAGCGCTACCAGGCCAGTACCCGCACCGCCTTCCACGGCAAGGCACTCGCCATCGTGCGGTCCGGCACCCGGCCGGGGCCGGTGCGGGTGACCGCCCGCGCGGACGGACTGCGTACGGACACGGCGACCGTGCGCGCCCGGCGGGCCGCGTCCCGTGCGACCACGCCGGCCCCGGAGTTCCGGCCCGGGCATCCGGCGCCCGTGGATCACCCGCACGCGGACGCGAGCTACTCCGGACGGCCCGACACGCTTCCCGCCGCCATGCTCGACGGCGACCCGGCCACCGGCTGGTCCAACGGCTTCCACAAGGCGGCCACCGCCCTGCTGCCCGCGTTCGAAGGAGCCCGTGCCGAGGACTGGATCTCGGTCGACCACGGTCGCGGGCGCGCCTACGACCGGATCGAGGTCTCCTTCACCGTGGATGCCTCGCACAGCCTGCCCGCGGCGGTCGAGGTCGCCGTCTGGGACGGCCGCGCCTGGCGCGCGCCCGAGGGGGCGCGGACCGACTGGGCCGCCGAGTCGGACGCGCCCACCGTGATCACCTTCGACGAGGTACGCGGCTCCCGCGTCCGGCTCACGCTGACCAGCCGCCACCCCGGCGAGGCGCGGGGAGCGATCCGGGTCAGCCGGCTGGAGGCGCCCGCCGCCTGAGACATCCCGTCAACGGTCCGGACGGGAACCAGTCCCGTCCGGACCGTTGACGGGATGTCATGTCTCCCACAAGCATGGCCCCCGACCGCATTTGGGAGCGCTCCCATCCATGGTGAGCGCCGCCTCCCCCGAGGAGCCCGGACGTGACAAGACGCCTGACACGACGCAGAACCGCCCTCGTCTCCCTGACGGCCCTGCTGGCGGCGGCCGTCACCGCGCTGCCCGCCGCACCGGCCGGAGCCGAGGAGACCGAGCAGGTCAAGAACGGCACCTTCGACAACGGCACCGAATCCTGGTGGACGAGCAGCAACGTCACCGCGGGCGTGTCCGACGGCCGGCTGTGCGCCGACGCCCCCGGCGGCACCACCAACCGCTGGGACGCGGCCGTCGGCCAGAACGACATCACCCTGGTCGCGGGGGAGTCGTACAAGTTCTCCTTCTCCGCGACCGGCACACCCGCCGACCATGTGGTCCGGGCGATCGTGGGCCTGTCGGTGTCCCCGTACGACACCTACCACGAGGTCAGCCCGCAGCTGAGCGTCTCCGGCAACACCTACTCCTACACCTTCACCGCACCCGTCGACACCACCCAGGGCCAGGTCGGCTTCCAGCTCGGCGGCACCCCCGACCCCTGGCGGTTCTGCGTCGACGACGTGTCCCTGCTGGGCGGTGTGGCGCCCGAGCCGCACGTGCCCGACACGGGGCCGCGGGTCCGGGTCAACCAGGTCGGCTATCTGCCGTCCGGACCGAAGAACGCCACGCTGGTCACCGACGCGACCTCGCGCCTGCGCTGGCAGCTGAAGAACGACGGAGGCCGGGTCGTCGCCCACGGCTGGAGCAAGCCGCGCGGCGTCGACGTCTCCTCCGGGCAGAATGTCCACTCGATCGACTTCGGCCGCTACAAGAACCGCGGCGAGGGCTACACACTGGTCGCCGACGGGGAGACCAGCCGCCCGTTCGACATCGGCTCGGCCGCCTACGAGCGGTTGCGCACCGACTCCGCGAAGTACTACTACACGCAGCGCAGCGGCACCCCGATCCGCGACGACCTGCGCCCGGGCTACGCCCGCCCCGCCGGACACGTGGGCGTGGCACCCAACCAGGGTGACACCGAGGTGCCCTGCCAGCCCGGCGTGTGCGACTACACCCTCGACGTCTCCGGTGGCTGGTACGACGCCGGCGACCACGGCAAGTACGTCGTCAACGGCGGCATCTCCACCTGGGAGCTGCTCAGCACCTACGAGCGCTCGCTGCACGCCCGCACCGGGGAGCCGGCCGGGCTCGGCGACGGCACGCTCGACATCCCGGAGAGCGGGAACAGGGTGCCGGACATCCTCGACGAGGTGCGCTGGGAGCTGGACTTCCTGTTGAAGATGCAGGTGCCGGACGGGCAGCCGCTGGCCGGCATGGCCCACCACAAGATCCACGACGAGGCGTGGACCGGGCTGCCGCTGCTTCCCAGCGACGACCCGCAGAAGCGCGAGCTGCACCCGCCGACCACCGCGGCCACCCTCAACCTGGCGGCGACGGCCGCACAGGCGGCCCGCCTCTACCGCCCCTACGACCGGGAGTTCGCCGCGAAGGCGCTCGACGCGGCCCGCCAGGCCTGGACGGCGGCCCTGGCCCACCCGGACGTGCTCGCCGACGAGAGCGACGGCATCGGCGGCGGGGCCTACCCGGACAGCAAGGTCGACGACGAGTTCTACTGGGCGGCGGCCGAGCTGTACCTGACGACGGGGGAGCGGGACTTCAAGGAGTACGTGCTGAACTCCCCGGTCCACACCGCCGACATCTTCGGCCCGCTCGGCTTCGACTGGGCCCGCACCGCGGCGGCGGCCAGGCTGGACCTGGCGACCGTACCCAATCGGCTCCCCGGCCGGGACAAGGTACGCCGCTCCGTCGTCCAGGGCGCCGACCAGTACCTGGCCACGCTCAAGGCGCATCCCTACGGCATGCCCTACGCCCCCGAGGACAACGTCTACGACTGGGGCTCCAGCCACCAGATCCTGAACAACGCGGTCGTCCTCGCCACCGCCTACGACATCACCGGCGGCTCGAAGTACCGTGACGGCGCCCTCCAGAGCATGGACTACATCCTGGGCCGCAACGCGCTGAACATGTCGTACGTCACCGGCTACGGCGAGGTCAACGCCCACAACCAGCACAGCCGCTGGTACGCCAAGCAGCTCGACCCGGCGCTGCCCGCCCCGCCCGACGGCACCCTGTCCGGCGGACCCAACTCGAACATCCAGGACCCCTACGCACAGAGCAAACTCCAGGGCTGCGTCGCCCAGTTCTGCTTCATCGACGACATCCAGTCCTGGTCGACCAACGAGCACACCATCAACTGGAACGCCGCACTGGCCCGGATGGCCTCCTTCGTGGCGGACCAGAGCTGACCGCACCACCGCGCCGCCGCCTCCCGCGGTACCGCCGTAGCGCTGCTCTGACCTGCGGATATTTACGGGTCAGTACCCGCGCGGTACCGTGGGAGGCATGCCAGCTCTGAACGTGGAGTTCAGCGACCGCGAGCTCGAGGACCTGCGGCAGATCGCCAAGGAACGCGGTACGTCGATGAAGGCGCTCGTGCGGGACGCCGCCGCCGCCGACATAGCCCGGCACCGGGCGCTGCAGGAGGGGGCCGAGGCCTTCCGCCGCTTCTTCACCGCCCACGCCGACGAGTTCGCGGCCGCCTTTCCCGACGACGAACCACCGCCCGTCAGGGGCGAGGGGCGGGCCGCCTGACCCATGGCGCCGGTCCTGCACATCGACGTGCCCTGGCTGCTCCAGCGCCATGAGGAAGTGCTGCCGGAGCAGCCCACCGTCAACGACTTCTCCGCGCTGGTCGCCGCCGTCGCCCGGCACCGCGTCGACCCGCCCCGCCTCGGGGTGGACTCCGACCCTGCCTGGCGGGCCGCCGCTCTGCTGCACACGCTCGCCGTGCTCAAGCCCCTGCCCTCGGCCAACGCCCGCTTCGCCTGCGCGACGGCCGTCGCCTACATGTTCGCCAGTGGCGTCGGCATCGACCCGCCCTACGGCGCCCTGGTCGACCTCGCGCGTGACCTGATGTCCGGTGGGGCCGACGTCTACGGCGCGGCCGACCGGCTGCGCTCCTGGCAGATCTGAGGCCTGGCGGTAGGCGCGGCCGTTTCTCAGGGGCCACCGACCGAGGGCGGGAGGACAGTCCACTACGGCGGGGCGTGCGTGGCGCACCGGCGCGTGCGGGTGTTTCGCACAGGGCGCGGGGAGAAAGCAGAAAGCCGGTGCCGGCTGCATGAGTTGCCGCGGAATCTGACCTTCTTTCAAAGGGCGGCTCATGTTGCCCGGTCGCCTTGTTGACCATGAGTGGTTTGTGCGAGAGTGAAGCACCCGTGCGGGGGGTGAAGGCCGGGTCTCGCACGCGTCTTGATGAGCCGGGTCCGATTTCGCCGTGGCGAATTCACGCTCCCCACACCGCGCCAAAAGGTATACACCAATCCGGATTCCTTTTCGGCGATCAGAACTTCTGAGTCACCTGCGTGTGGGAAGGAAACATCTCAGTGCCCACCCCCCACCCCCCTCGACCCGCGTACCCGCCGTCCGGCGGGGGCCCCGGAGAGTCCGACGAGTCCCTGGCCGCGCGGCTCAGGGACGGCCCGGAGAGCGCGGCGGCCCAGACCGCCGCGCTGCTGATGGCACGCCACTGGCAGCCGGCCCATGACTACGCGACCATCTGCCTCGCCACGTCTTCCCAGGTCACCGCCATGGTCACCGCCGCCGCCTGGCACCGGGTCCTGGACCGGCTCGCCGAGGGCGAGCCCGCCACGGCCCTGCGCCCGCGACTGCTGGTGGCCGTACGGGACACGGTCCGCCAGTGGTCCGCCGACGACGGGATATCCGGCGTTCTTCCGCACCTGCTCAAACCTGCCGGCGGACGTGGTATGCGGGCGGCGAAGTCCCTGACTCCGGAAAACCGAACGCTTGCCGCACGGGCATTCGCTTCCCTTCCCGGACCGGCCCGTTGTTTGCTGTGGCACACGGAGGTCGAGGGTGAGCCCATAAGCGTCCCGGCCGGTCTGCTCGGCATGGATACCGACACCGCGTCGGCCACACTCGAACAAGCGCGTGAGAAATTCCGCGAGGGTTGTCTGCAGGCACATCGGCAACTCGCACCGAACCAGGACTGCCGCTTCCACAGCCGTCTCCTCGACGTCCCGATTCGCCGGGGCGGCGCCCTGCTGCCGGACGTGCGGAAACATCTGGCGGACTGCCGCCACTGTCGGCACGCGGCCGAACAACTCAGCCACTTCGAGCGTGAGTTGGGAACGCTGATCGCCGAAGCCGTGCTCGGCTGGGGCGCCCGGCGCTATCTCGACTCCCGTCCGGGGCGCGCGACGCTGGGCGCGCTCGCCAAGGGCGCCGCCCGGCACCGCGGCGGACGCCCCGGGCTGCGGGCCCGGATCCCCGTTCCCGTGCGCGGGGTGCCGGGCCGGCCGCGTTCCGGCCGGTCGGTGCTCAGGCAGTTCGGCGCCGCCTCGGCCGGGGTGCTGGCGATCGTGCTCGTGGTGAGCGTGTGGTCCTACGACGGCGGCGGCGCCGATCCGGCCGCCTCCACCAGTGCCGTCGGCGGCGACGGCGCCACGTCCGGGACCAGCCGTCCGAAGCCGCCCGACGCGGCCGGGCTGCCCACGGCGGCGGACAGGGCGCGCCTGCGCAACGTCGCCGCGGACCTGTGCCTCGACGTCCGGGGCGAGCCGAGGGCCGGCGCGGGCGCCCGGCTGGCGCGGTGCTCCGAGGCGTGGACCCAGCAGTGGACCTACGAGGACGACGGGCTGCTGCGCAGCGTCGCCGACCCGGGGCTGTGTCTGGACTCGCAGGCGGACGCCGGAGTCGTCGTTCTCGGTACCTGCGCCGACGAGGGCACCGAGCGGGGCGACGACGTGCGCTACGACCTGACCGGACAGGGGGAGCTGGTGCCGCGCCGGCAGAAGCAGCTCGCCCTCGACGCCACCACGGGTCGCCCGGACGCCGACATAGTCGTCAAGGTGCGTGACGGCTCCGACGGCCAGCGCTGGCGGACCGACCCGGTACCGACGGCGGAGGGTTCCCTGTCGATCGCCGGTACCGGCGCCCCGGACGCCCGGCGGGTCGAGCTGCCGGACAGCTGAGGCGGGCCGGGCGACGCCCGGTGCGTTCGGACGGCGCTCAGCAGGGGCGCGGGGTCGGATCGGATCAGACGTGCGCCTACCGCCGCGTCGGTGTGCCCGGCCACGACGGTCCCGCGGTCGACGCACCGGTCGTCCCCCGAACCCGCGCCCGCGACCGGAACCCGCACCGCGATGACGGCGGCGAGCCCCGCGCCGGCGGCACGGTCGCCCGCGGGGCGGGCCGCCCGCGGGGTGGGTCGGCCGTGCGTACGCCTTCCGGGTCAGGCGGGATCCTCGACGAGGTCCGCCGGGCCGGGGGTGGCCGGAGAAGCGTGCCCGGACAGGGCCAGGGTGAGGTCGAGTTCGGCGAGCAGGCAGCGGATCACGTGCTCGACGCCCGCCTGTCCGTCGAGACCCAGGCCGTAGACGTAGGGGCGACCCAGGAGCACCGCTCGCGCGCCGAGCGCGAGCGCCTTGAAGACGTCGTCACCGGTGCGGACGCCGCTGTCGAACAGCACGGTGAGCCGGTCGCCGACCGCCTCCACCACGCGCGGCAGGGCATCGGCCGCCGCGACGGAGCCCGCCACCTGACGGCCGCCGTGGTTGGAGACCACCACGCCGTCCATGCCCGCGTCGGCGGCGAGCCGGGCGTCGTCCGGGTGCAGGACGCCCTTGAGGACGATCGGGCCGTCCCAGTTCTCCCGCAGGAACGCCAGATCCGGCCAGGTCTTGGCGGGATCGGAGAACATGCCGACGAAATGCATCACCGCGGCGTTCGGGTCCTCGTGCACCGGCTTCGCCAGGCCCGCCAGGAAGGCGGGGTCGGAGAAGTAGTTGGCGGTGCCCACCCCGTGCAGGAACGGCAGATACGCCTGGTCGAGATCGCGCGGGCGCCAGGACAGCAGCGGCGTGTCCAGCGTGACGAACAGCGCGCTGTATCCGGCCGCCCTCGCCCGGTCCAGGAAGCTGCGGGCCACCTCGCGGTCCTTCGGCCAGTACAGCTGGAACCAGCGCTCGGCGTCGCCCATCGCCTCGGCGACCTGCTCCATGGGCGTGCTCGACGCCGAGGACAGGATGTACGGCACGCCCTGCGCGGCCGCGGCCCGGGCGGCCGCCGGCTCCGCTGCCGGATGCATGACCGACAGGACACCGACCGGCGCCAGCGCCAGCGGAGCGGGCAGGGGACGGCCCAGCACCTCGACCGAGAGATCGCGTGCGTGCACGTCCCGCAGCATGCGCGGGACGATCCGGCGCCGGTCCAGAGCCGCCCGGTTGGCGCGCGCGGTGCTGCCGTCACCCGCGCTGCCCGCGACGTACCCGACGGGACCGGGGCCGAGGCGTCGCTCGGTGAGTTCCTCCAGCCGGGTCAGGTCCGTGGGCAGCCGCGGCACGGCACCCGTCATCCCGTTGAGATAGATCTCGTACTGGAAGTCCGCCCAGTGCTTCGCCATCCCCAGCCACCGTCTCTCGTCGTCGAGTTCGCGCCGTCAGACCATACCGATGAGTACGCGAGGGGCCGTCAGTCAGGGGAACGGTCATGTTTCAGGGGTGTTTCAGGCCTATTGGCGAAGGAGCGGATCACGCCATCCGGCCAGTTCATGCCTCAATAACCGATCAAGAACCGCCCCGTTCCGGACTTGGAACGTTCGAATTCCGTGACTTCGCGCCACTGATTCAATACGCAAGGTTACCGAAACCCGTGGGGTCGAGATGAGTTTCGGCGACGGACTCGGCAGACTCGCGCTCGCCGTTCCGGCACCGACCGAGCCGGTCCGGCGACACCCTCATATCGAGCGGAAGGATGCACACAATGCGGAACACCGCGCGCTGGGCAGCGACTCTGGGCCTGACGGCCACCGCCGTCTGCGGGCCCCTCGCCGGGGCCTCCCAAGCCTCCCCGGCCACCGCCCCCGCGTCGCTCTACGCCCCCTCGGCCCTCGTGCTGACCGTGGGGCACGGAGAGAGCGCTGCCACCGCCGCACCGGTACGCGCGGTCACTCTGACCTGTGCTCCGGAGGCCTCCGGGACCCATCCCGCCGTCGAATCGGCCTGCGCGGAACTGCGCGGCGTGCGCGGCGACTTCGACGCCCTGACCGCGGACCACGGCGTGCTGTGCACACGGGAGTACGCCCCCGTGGTCGTCACCGTCGACGGGGTCTGGCAGGGCCGGCACGTCTCCTACGAGCGCACCTTTGCCAACGAGTGCGTGAAGAACGCGGGCAGCGCGAGCGTCTTCACGTTCTGAGGACCGGGACCGCCCGGCCCGTGCGGCGTGACCGGCGGCTCGCTACTGGGGAGTGCGAGCGCCTCCGTACGGATCCAGCGGTCCCGCACCGGGAGCGGCGGACGGAGTGGGGCCGTCCGCCGTTCTCCCGGAACGAGGGGCAGACAGGACGGGGACCGTCAGCCCGGCGCCGGCCCGTCACCCGTGCCGGACGACCTGGCGCGGTGGCTGGTGTCGCACCAGGGGAAGCGCCGGCTGCGGCGACAGGTGCACAGGGCGACCCGGAAGCGGTCGGACGACACCGTCGTCCCGTCCTCCAGCTCCACCTCCACCGGACCTTCCACCAGCAGTGGCCCCCGGCGCTGGACCTTGATCCGGCGCGGGGTGGCGGACGGGCGGGGGGCGTCAGACGGGGAGTTCGGCACGGACGACCACCAGTTCCTCCTCGTTCTCGGTCAGGGCCAGCAGCCCGCGCTGCCGCAGCCAGCGCTCCCGGCCGCGCACCACGGGACCGAACGCGATCCGCTGCCGGCGGGTCACCGCGGCCTTCAGACCCGCCTCGCGCAGCAGCCCGACGGTCCGCTCGGGGTCGCTGAGCGCCGACTGCACCAGCAGCAGCACACCGCCCGGACGCAGCAGGGCGGGCACCTCCCCGCAGATCCGGTCCAGGACCAGTCGTCCGTCGTGGCCCGCGTCCCAGGCCCGTGCGGCACCCCGCGGCCGGCGGCCGGCCCCCGGCGCCGGTACGTACGGCGGATTGGCCAGCACGAGGTCGAACGACTCACCGCGTACGGGCGTGAAGAGGTTGCCGTGCCGGACGCGGATCCGCAGCCCGGCCCGCGCGGCGTTCACCCGGGCGGCGCACACCGCACGCCACGACACGTCCACCGCGGTCACCCGCGCACCCCGCCGTGCCGCCGCCAGGGCCAGGGCGCCCGTGCCGGTCCCCACGTCGAGTACGGCCGCGCCCGGTGGGAGCGACTCGTCGGACAGCGCCCCGGCCAGCAGGGCGGTGTCCTCCTGAGGGGCGTAGACGCCCGGTAGCACCATGAAATTCACGGAACCCACGTACCCCGGCAGTCACGGAATATGGGAGGTTTCGGAAGGTTCGCGGTGCGGGTCGGGCAGTGCCGTGCGCAGGGACGACCGGCCGGCCCGCCAGTCGGCGAGCAGCCGGGCGCCGAAGCGGTCCTCGACGTGGCCGGTGGCCTCGATGCCGAAGACGACGTCCGCCGCGAGGTGCGGTTCCTGCTCCAGCAGGCCGTCGATCACCTCGTGCCGCACGATCTGCTCGTGCACCGCGTCGGCCTCGACGTGCTCGTCGTAGAAGTGCTCGGCGGCGGGCCCGGCGCCGGTGCGGCGCATCGCCTCGGCGAGCCGCCGGGAACCGGGCGACGAGGTGATCTCGACCGCCGCGAAATGGCCCACCAGGGCGCCGCGCAGAGCACGGTGCAGGCCGAACAGGGACATCATGTTCACCGTGGCCAGGCACTCGGCGGAGGCCGCGTCGAGATGGCGCCCGTACGTGGTGTCCAGACCCAGGTCCGTCATCAGGTCGGCGAACAGGCGGGCGTGCACCCGGTCGGGCCGGCCACCGCCGTACTCGTCGAACTCCACCGCCGCCATCGCCGCCTTCGCGCGCCCCCACAGCCGGGGCAGCACCCAGGCGTGCGGGTCGGCCTCCTTCAGGTGGTACAGGGAGCGCTGGGCCGCGTACTCGCGCAGGTGCCACAACTCGCCCTCGTCCCGCAGGAAGTGGCTGACGCCCTTCCCGTCGACCGGCTCGACGAGCAGCGCCCCGACCGCTTCCTCCACGCTGTCGTGGGCCCGGGTGTCGGCACGCAGCGCGGACAGGAAGCGGTGCTCCAGCGCGGCCCGGGTGCGCAGCAGGTCGGGGTCCCATTCGAGGCCGGGGGAGACACCGGCGAAACCCCGGTAATGCAGCTCGTAGCACTGGTACAGGGCGAGCTGCAGGTCGTCGCCGTACGCCGGCGCGGCGGTGACGGACTCCGTACCGGGCAGCGGGCCCGCCCCGAGCAGATAAGCGCCGACGGCCGCGGAGAGCGGGCCCCGGGCCGTCGGCAGCTGTGGTCCTTCGCGGTCGTACTCCATGGCGCCGCGAGTACCCGGACACCGCCGTGGCACCCCCGTTCGCGCGCGGTCCCGCCTCACTCTCCCTCGGAGTCCTGCTGGGCCCCGGTGTTCGGCGAGGTGGCGTCGCCCGCCTCACCCCGGTGCGGGCCCTCGTCGGACTCCGCGTCGCGGGGCCTGGACTCCTTGATCTCGCGCAGCACCTCCTCGATGGCGGTCTCGGGCTGCTTGTCGCTGCGGTCGCCGTCCTGGGACACGAATGCCTCCTCTTCCTCGTACCGTTCGGTCGTGTGTTCGCGGCTCGGGCACGGCCCGTTCCGCGTGGTCAGCCGGGCGTGGTCGCGATGCGCAGGGGCATCGGAGCGGGGACGGCCACCTCGTCGTTGCGGCGGATGACCTCCGCCCACCAGGACGGGCCGTCCTCGATGTGGCGCAGCAGGATCCCCTCACGGATCGCCCAGGGACAGAGCGTGACCGTTTCCAGTCCGGTCAGCTTCATGGCGGTGTGCCCGACCACCGCCCCGGCCAGACTCTGCGTCGCCCGCGGGGCCGAGATGCCGGGCAGCCGGGCCCGCTCGGCGGCGCTCAGGGCGGCCAGCCGACCGACCGCCTCTCCCAGGTCCGAGCAGCGCATCCGCCGCTCCACGAAGGGACCGTGCCGGCCCGGCAGCGCCCCGCACAGCCGTCCCAGCTGCTGGAAGGTCCGCGAGGTGGCCACCGCGGTACGCGGCCCCTCCCAGCGGATCCGCGCCGCGACGTCCCGCAGCTGATGGCGGACCTTGCGGCGCAGTGCCCGGACCTGCTCCGGCTCCGGCGCGTCCTCGCCGCCCGCGAGGAACTCGTGGGTCAGCCGGGCCGCGCCCAGCGGCAGCGAGGCCACGAAGTCGGGCAGCCGGCCGCGGCCGAAGGCGATCTCCAGTGAGCCGCCGCCTATGTCGAGCAGGGCGAGCGGTCCGGCCCGCCAGCCCATCCAGCGCCGGGCCCCGAGGAACGTCAGCTCCGCCTCCACCTCGCCCGGCAGAGTGCACAGGGCGATGCCCGTACGGGCCCGGACGGTGCGCAGTACCTCGAGGCGGTTGGGCGCCGCGCGCACCACGGCGGTCGCGAAGGCCAGCGGGTCGGCCGCCCCCCAGCGGGCCGCGGTCCGGTTCGCGTCGGCGACCGCCTCCACGAGCCGCTCCACGGCCTCCTCGGGGACCGGGCCCCCCGGCTCGACCTGCTCGGACAGCCGCAGCCGCCACTTCGCGGTGTGGACCGGCAGCGGCACCCCGCCCTCCGCGTCCGCCACCATGAGCCGGACCGTCTTCGACCCCACATCCACCACGCTGATACGCATGAAGGCGCAGGTACCCATTTTGGCGCCGGTCCAACGGTCACCGGGGCGGGACGGCCGGAAACCGGACGGTCCGGAGCACGGGCCTTGCCGCCGTCCCGGCAACCCTGTCAGGCCAGCTGTCGCCGCACCAGCTCGTGCAGCCGGCCGCCGGTGTCCGCGAGCAGCTCGGCGGGCGGCCCCTGCTGGGCGACCTTGCCGTCCTCCATCACGATCACGCGGTCGGCGTCCAGCACCGTGGACAGACGGTGGGCGATGACGATCCGGGTGGCGTTGAGGGCCTTGGTGGACTCGATCACCGTGCGCTGCGTCTCGTTGTCCAGGGCGCTGGTCGCCTCGTCGAAGAAGAGGATGCGCGGCCGGCGGATCAGCGCCTGCGCGATCATCAGCCGCTGCCGCTGGCCCCCGGAGACCGCCCCGCTGCCCGAGACGATCGTGTGCAGGCCCATCGGCATCCGCTTGATGTCCTCCGCGAGCCCCGCCATCTCGGCCGCCGCCATCGCCTCCTCCGGCGTGTACGGCTCGGTGCCGCAGATGACGTCCAGGATCGAGCCGGTGAACGGCTGCGCGTGCTGGAGCACCACCCCGCACTGCCGGCGCACCGCCGACTGGTCGAGGGCGGCGAGGTCCTGGCCGTCGTACAGGACGCTGCCCGACAGCGGCCGGTCGAAGCCGATGAGCAGCCGCAGCAGGGTCGACTTGCCGCAGCCGCTGGGACCGACGACCGCCACGAACTCGCCCGGCCGGATGCCGAAAGACACGTCGTCCAGGACCAGCGGCCCGTCGTCGGTGTACCGGAACGACAGCCGCCGCGCCTCGATCGCCCCGGACAGCGGCCCCGGCCGGCTGCTCCCCGTGCGCACCTCGGGCGTGGCGTCCAGGACCGGCCTGATCTCCTCGAACAGCGGCAGCGCGGCCACCGCCGACACGAACGCGCCGGTCAGCTGGGTGACCGAGGTGAGCAGCATCGTCACCGCCGCGTTGAAGGTGAGGAACTCGGCCGCCGACATCGAGCCGCGTGCCGGACCGGCCAGCAGCATGAACATCAGCAGCGTGCACAGCGGCAGGTACACCGCGCCGAGCACGGCGTTCAGGTTCTTGACGCGCCCCGCCTGCTGCTGGAGCTCACGACTGCGCGCGAACTGCTCCGCCCACGCCGCGTAGGCGTAGTTCTCGGCCGCCGCGACGCGCAGCTTGGGCAGTCCGCGCAGGGTCTGGAACGCCTGGTTGTTCAGTCTGTTGGTGAGTTTGACCAGCCGCCGCTGCCAGCGCACCTGCCACAGCCCGAGCCCCAGGAACACGGCGGCGACCACCACCAGCATGCCGATCGCCGCGAGCGCCATCGGCACGCTGTACCAGAGCAGCAGCCCCAGGTTCATCGCCCCGACGGTCACCGACTGGGCCACCGTCGGACCGACACCCGCCAGCAGCCTGCGGATCGCGCTGATGCCCATCGCCGCGCTGGCCAGCTCACCGGTGGAACGCTCGCTGAAGAACTTCGTCGGCAGCCGCAGCAGCCGGTCCCACACCGCGGGCTGGAGGGTCGCCTCCACCCGTCCCTCCAACCGCAGGATGGTGAGGTTCTGCATCAGCATGAAGGCCGCCGCGACGACGCTGCTCAGCATCACCGCGAGACAGACCTGCACGATCAGCCCGGTCTGCGCCTTCGGCACGAACTCGCCCAGCACCTTGCCGGTCGCGATCGGCACCAGCGCGCCGAGTCCCACCGTCACCAGTCCGGCGAGCAGCAGGCCGGTCAGATCACCGCGCGTGCCCCGTATCCAGAACCGCAGCAGCCGCAAAGGGCTGAGCCGGCGCTCGGGCAGCGGCCGGTAGAACATCACCGCACGCGGTTCGAACTCCTCGGCGTTCGCCTTCTCGACCGGCGTCTCGCGGCCGGTCGCGGGGTGGACGGCCACGTAGCCGCCGCGCCGCCACAGCAGCGCCACCGGCGCCCCCGACAGGGCGCGGTGACCGATCAGCGGCCCGACGTCGTCCCGCCACCAGCGGCCGTCCAGCCGCACGGTGCGGGTGCGCACGCGCGAGGCGACGGCGACCCGCTCCACCGGGTCGAGCCGGTCGCTCTCCGTGCCGTTCCGCGCGGGCTCCGCGAGCGGGATCCCGGCGGCGCGGGCGACGAGCCCGCAGGCCGCGTACGTGGCGTCGGCGTCGGCGGCCGTGGTGCGCTTGTCCGACCGCTTGCCGATGGAGGCCAGCAGCGTCCGGTCGGCCCGGGCGCGTACCGCCTCACCGGCCTTGATGCCGGCCGCCGTACGGGTCTCGTGGGTGCGTTCCAACTGCTCGATCCAGCGGTCCAGCGTGGTCAGCAGCCGGTACTGCTGGTCGACCATGCTCTGCCACAGCGCGGGGTCCATCAGCAGGTCGGCGGCCGCCTCGTCGCCGTACAGCGACCCGTACTGCACGCTCCCCGGTGGGACCTGCATCCAGAAGACGTCGTCGTCGGTGGGCGCCGCGGCCCGTTCGGTCGCCATCGGCGCCTGGAAGAGAACGGTCAGACTGCGGCCCACTCCGAGGGCGAGGGCGTACTCCAGGGGACTCGTCGTGGGCGGTACGTACTGGGGGTTGCCGTACTCGTCGTAGGACCACGTCTGGGTGCCGGCCGACTGGTACAGCTCGCGCAGCCCGATGCGATGCACCACGCAGTCCCGCAGCGGACGCGCGACCAGTGTGTGCTGGGGCCCGGCGACCGGCCCGAGCAGCACCGAGCCCGCTTCCAGACGGCCCAGGTGGTGCCAGTGGCCCTGTTCCTCGGCGTCGACCGCGAACAGGTCGACCGCGCCGGACGCCACCAGCCACAGCACCTGCGGACCCTCCAGGTCCAGGCGGTTGAAGCCGGCGCAGTCGACGCGGGTGCCCAGCGAGCCGAGCGCTCCGAGGACGAGGTCGCCCTGCCCTTCGTGCACGGTCGTCATCTCACCGCTCCCTGACCAGCGCCGCGTACGCGCCACCGTGCGCGACCAGTTCCCCGTGCCGCCCGCGCTCCACGACGGTGCCGTGCTGGAGGACGACGATCTCGTCGCTGTCCCGTACGGTGCTCAGCCGGTGCGCGATCACCACGCAGGCACAGCCGCGCCGGCGCAGGTTGTCCATGACCACCAGCTCGGTCTCCGCGTCCAGGGCGCTGGTCACCTCGTCGAGGACGAGAATGCTGGGCCGGCGCACCAGCGCCCGCGCGATCTCCAGGCGCTGGCGCTGTCCGCCGGAGAAGTTCCGGCCGTCCTGCTCGACCCTGCTGCGGATACCGCCCGGGCGGCGCATCACCACGTCGTACAGCGCGGCGTCCCGCAGGGCGTCCACCACCGCGTCGTCCGGGACCGACGGGTCCCACAGCGCCACGTTGTCGCGGACGGAGCCCTCGAAGAGGAACACGTCCTGGTCGACGAAGGAGACGGAGGACGCCAGCGCCCCGCGCGGGATGTCCTCGAGGCGCCGGCCGTCGATGCGGATCACGCCGTCCCAGGGGGCGTACAGCCCCGAGATCAGCCGGGACACGGTGGACTTGCCGCTGCCCGAGCCGCCCACCAGGGCCACCTGCTGCCCCGGCCCGACGGTCAGGTCGAAGCCGGTGAGCAGGGGCTTGTCGAGCGGGTTGTAGCCGAAGGAGACGTTCTGCAGTTCGACGTGGCCGTGCAGCCGCCGGGTGGATTCGATCCCGCCGGGACGGTCGTAGAGCGGGTCGGCGCGGAAGTTCTCCACGTCCTTCAGCCGCGCCACGTCGGCCGCGAAGTCCTGGATGCGGCCCGCGACACCGTTCAGCCGGGTCAGCGGGGCCGTGAAGCGGACCACCAGCGCCTGGAAGGCGACCAGCAGGCCGACCGAGATGTGTCCCTCGACCGCCCGCATGCCGCCGATCCACAGGATCAGCCCACTGTTGAGCGTCGCGAGCGTCGGCGCGACCACGCCCAGCCAGGCGCTCGGCACGCCGAGCCGCTGCTGCTCCTCCAGAGTGGTGGCGTGCTGCCCCGCCCACTTGCGGAAGTAGCCGTCCTCACCGCCGGTCGCCTTCATCGTCTCGATCAGTTGGAGGCCGGTGTACGCGGTGTTGGTCAGCCGCGCCGTGTCCGCGCGCAGCTTCGCCGTACGGGTCGCGCGCAGCTGGATGACGACGCGCATCGCGAGGATGTTGAGCAGCGCCACACCGATGCCGACGAAGGTGAGCTGGGGGTCGTACGTGTACAGCAGCACGGCGTACAGGACGACGACGATCACGTCGACGCCCGCCGCGGCGAGGTCGCGGGCCAGCGTCTCGGCGACGGCGTCGTTGGACTGGAGGCGTTGTACCAGGTCGGCCGGACTGCGCTGGGAGAAGAAGGTCACCGGCAGCCGCAGCAGGTGGCGCAGGAAGCGGGCGCTGGAGAGAGTGGAGGAGATGATGCGGCCGTGCAGCAGGTTCGCCTGCTGGAGCCACGTCAGCACCACCGTGAGCAGCACACAGGCGCCCATCGACGCGAACAGCACGCCGAGCAGCGAGGTCTGCCCCCCGATCAGGAACATGTCGATGTAGGTGCGGCTGAGCGCGGGCACCGCCGCGCCGACCGCCACCAGCAGCAGGCTCGCCAGCAGGGCGGCGGGCAGCGTGCCCGCGGTGCCGCGCAGCCGGGCCGGCATCGCGCCCAGCACGCCGGGTCTCCGGCCGCCCCGGGTGAAGTCCTCGCCGGGCTCCATGGTCAGCACGACCCCGGTGAAGGACCCGTCGAAGTCCTCCAGGGAGACGAAGCGGCGGCCCTTGCCCGGGTCGTTGATGAACACCCCGCGGCGGCCGAAACGGCGCCCCACGCCGTCGTAGACGACGTAGTGGTTGAACTCCCAGAAGAGGATGGCCGGCGCCGTCACCTCGGCGAGGGCGGCCAGGTCCATCTGCATGCCCTTGGCGGTGAGGCCGTAGCCGCGCGCGGCCTTGAGCAGGTTGCTGGCGCGCGAGCCGTCCCGGGAGACACCGCAGGCGATGCGCAGTTCCTCCAGCGGGACGTGCCGGCCGTAGTGGCCGAGCACCATCGCGAGCGAGGCGGCGCCGCACTCCACGGCCTCCATCTGGAGGACGGTGGGGGTACGGACGGTCTTCGCCCGGCTCCTGGGCACCCTGCGCTTCGGCGGGGCGGCGCGGCGTCTGCCCCGGGTCTCCTGTGCGGTGCTCACGGCAGCAGCCAATCGACGGGACGCTCGTCGGCCAGCCGGATGGAACCGGTGGCCATGGTCATGGAGGTCAGGTCGAACGGCGGCCCGTCCGCGGACGACCACTCGTAACCGCTCTTCGTGGACTTCGAGGTGTCCAGCCGAACCGTCACGGCCACCGGCCTGCCCTCCTTGGTGAACTGCTCGCCGAGTTGGCTGTCGCCGAGGAACGCGCCGATCGTCTGCGCCGACTGCACCGAGCGGTCGACCGACTTCACCTTCCCGTGCAGAACGCCGTACTGCTGCGTCGGCACGGACTGGACGGTCAGGTCGACCGAGGCGTGGGCGGGGATGGCGGCGGCCTTCTCGGCGGGGACGTAGACGGTGGCGTAGAGCGGGTCGTCCGCGTGGGCGACCTTCTCGACGGAGGCGACGTTCGCACCGGTCTGGATGATCTGCCCGACGGTGGCGGCGAGCGCGCTGACCCGGCCGGCGTCGACCGTGCGGACCACGGTCTCGCCCTCGCTGGTACGCACCTTCAGCACGGGGGAGTCGGCGGCGAGCCGCTCACCCTGGCGCGCGAGGACGGCGGTGACCTGGCCGGAGACCGGGCTCTGCAGCAGGTAACTGCCCTGTCCGTGCGTGAGGATGGCGGGCGCGCCGACCGTGGAGGCCACCGAGCCGCTCACCGCCCACACGGAGGCGGCGGCCATCGCGACCACGGTCACGGACAGCACCAGCCAGCCCTGCGGGCGGGCGAAACGCACCGGAAGGTCGAGTTCTTCTGGTGACTGGAGTTTTGCGAGGGCCTGTTGGCGGAACTGCACGTCGGACGTATCCCAGAGTTTCCGGAGAGCCGCGGAGAAGAAGGCGCGGAGAAGGAGTCGCGGAGAAGAAGCCGCGGAGTGGATGCCGCAGAGAGAGCTGCAGAGAAGTAGCGGCGGAGAAACAGCCGCGGGAGAACGGCCGAGAAGTCCCGGAGCCTGGATGGCTCCGGGACTCAGCGGCACATGGGCGCGATCAGAGACCGGCGACCAGGCCCGTGACCGGGGCCGTGTTCAGGCCGGTGACACCCTCGACGGTGCCGACGGCGGTGTTGAGCAGGCCGGAGACCGGGGCGATGCCGTCCACCAGGCCGGTGACGGTGCCGACGGCGTTGACGTTCAGACCGCCGGAGACGTTGTCGAGGTCGGCGTCGGAGATCTCGACGGTCTCAACCTGGGGGGTGGAGTTCATGATGGAACTTCCCTTCGTATAGCCATTTTCACAAGGGGGGAGCGGCCCCCTCTGGGGACAGATGACGGCCGCGACCGCAGGCGCCGGGCGCCCCTTTCCGGAGCCCTCCGCGGCCCCCGCGGTGCGATGGATCAAAGCACGCGGCCGGTCCGCGCTTCCAATCAATCACCCGCCCCACCAGGGCACTTGCAACGCCCGGGCGTCCAACCGTGCAGGAGCGGGCACGCCTTCGCGGCGACTTCTTCACACGAGGCGCGACATCGTCCCGTGCGACCCCTTGCCGGTACGGAGGCGAATCCGGCACACCCGCCCCAAAGGCGTGCGCGGCGCTTCGGATTTGTGCAGATCCCCCAACGAGGATGACTGGGTTGGGCATTCGATGTGCAGATTCGCTGAAGCATGCATTCCGCTCCGTGATCGGAACGGAACGTCGCCGGCCGATTGCGGAGTGTGCCGATCCGGTGCGATTGAACGGCCCGTCCGGCCCGTGCGTACCAACAGCCATCCAGGCGCCCCCAACAGCTGCCGGACCGGCGGCACGGACCCCGTCCCAGGAGGTCGAGAAGGTTGAGTCACAAGCGAATTCCGAAGCGCAAGGCCGCGATGGCGGCAGGCGGTGTGGTGGCGCTCGGCGCGGCCGCCATCCTGCTGCCGAACGCCAACGCCTCGCAGGACGGCGGGTCCTCGGACGACGCCGCGGCGGCGCCGAGGACCCTGAAGGCGGGGGACGCGTCGGATCTCGCCTCGCAGCTCGCCGGTCTGCTCGGCGACGCCTTCGCCGGGTCCTACTACGACGCGGGCGAACAGCAACTCGTCGTCAACGTCGTACCCGGCGACAACAACCAGGTCATCGTGCAGGCGAAGAAGGCGGGCGCGGACGTCCGCGAGGTCGAGAACAGCATGGGCGAGCTGCGGACCGGCGCGCAGACGCTGAAGTCCGAGGCGACCATCCCGGGTACCTCGTGGGCGATCGACCCGCGCACCAACAAGATCCTGGTGACCGCCGACAGCACCGTCACCGGCGCCTCCTGGGACCGGCTGGAGTCCACCGTCGAGAACCTCGGCTCCGGCATGGCGACCATCAGGAAGTCCGAGGGCACCTTCAAGACCTTCGTGTCGGGCGGCGACGCCATCTTCGGCGGCGGCGCGCGCTGCTCCCTCGGCTTCAACGTCACCGCGGGCGACGGCTCACCCGCCTTCCTGACGGCCGGTCACTGCGGTGTCGCGGACGACCAGTGGTCCGACGCGCAGGACGGACAGCCGATCGCCACCGTCGACCAGGCGGTCTTCCCCGGTGAGGGCGACTTCGCGCTCGTCACGTACGACGACCCCGCCACCGAGGCGCCGAGCGAGGTCGACCTCGGGGACCAGACCGTCCAGATCAGTCAGGCCGCGGAGGCGACGGTCGGGCAGCAGGTCTTCCGCATGGGCAGCACGACCGGACTGGCCGACGGCCAGGTCCTCGGCCTGGACGCCACCGTCAACTACCCCGAGGGGACGGTCACCGGCCTCATCCAGACCGACGTGTGCGCCGAACCCGGCGACAGCGGTGGCTCCCTCTTCACCCAGGACGGCCTCGCGATAGGCCTGACCTCAGGCGGCAGCGGCGACTGCGCGGTCGGCGGCGAGACCTTCTTCCAGCCGGTCACCACGGCCCTGGAAGCCGTCGGCGCCACCCTCGGCGGCGACGCGGCGGGCGGCGCGGGTGAAGAGGCGGGCGGTGAGGAGGCCGGCACGGGTGACCAGGCCGGCGGCGAAGAGGCCGGGGGCGGCGACGCCGTCGGCGGCGGCGGTGACGATGCGGGTGGCGCAGGTGCCGGGGACGGCGTCGGGGACGCCGGTGACGGTGCCGGTACCGGGAACGCAGGTGACGGCACGGGCACCGGCAGCGGGAACGGCTCCGGCCTGACCGGCTGATTCGCAGGCCCCGCACTTCCGGCTCCGGCTCGGGACCACCGACCGGCTCCTCACGGAACCGGTCGGCGGTGAGCGGTCCGGCCCTCCGGCGGGAGGACCGGGCCGCACATGCCGTCCCCATGCCCGCCCCCTCATCCCCACGCGCCGCCGCTCTCCTCCAGGCCAGGGCCCCGCGCCGCGCGTCGCCCCACCCTCTTCCCGGCCCCGTTCTAGGTCAGGGCCCGCCCCGCCCTCGACCCAGCCCCGCCCATGGCAGAGCCCCACTCACGCCCCCGCCCGCCCCGCCGGCCAGGCGCCCGCGTCACTCGCGAGCCCGCAGCAGCATCAGCGCGATGTCGTCGGGGCGTTCCTCCGCGCCCGCCTCGTGGCCCACCAGATGGTCGGCGAGCTCGTCCAGCGTCAGGTCCCCGGCGTCGGACAGCCGGTGGGCCAGGTCGGCGAGGGCATCCTCGAAGTCGACGTCGGGGGACTCCACCAGGCCGTCGGTGTAGAGGACCAGCAGGGAGCCGGGGGCGAGAGCGACCTCCGTGCGGGGGTACTCGGCCGCGGGGTCGATGCCCAGCAGGGGGCCGCCGGGGACGTGCAGCACCCCGACCTGCCCGTCAGGACGGCGCAGCAGCGGCGGTGGGTGACCCGCGCGGGCCAGCACCGCCCGCCCGCGCCCCGGGTCGAGCCGCAGGTACAGCGCGCTGACGAACAGCTCGGTCCCGAGGTCGATCAGCAGCCGGTTGGTGCTGCGCACCACCTCCTCGGGCGTCTGGCCGACGGCCGTGTACGCACGGACCGCGGTGCGGACCTGTCCCATCAGCCCGGCCGCGGTCACATTGTGACCCTGGACGTCCCCGATCACCGCCGCCGCCGTGTCCCGGGCCGGTACCAGGTCGTAGAAGTCGCCGCCGATGTCCATGCCCCGGCTGGCGGGCAGATAGCGGGCGGCGGCCTCGATACCGGGCAGCGCGGGCAGCGAGTGCGGCAGCAGGGCCTCCTGCAGCCCGTGCGCCAGCCGGTGCTTCGCGTCGTAGAGCAGGGCCCGGTCCAGGGCCTGCGCCACCAGCCCGGCCAGGCTGGTCAGGATCGCCCGCTCCTCCGTCGTGAAGGAGTGCGGGCGCTCGTAGGCGAGCACACAGGTGCCCACCGGCCGCCCCGAGGCGATCAGCGGCAGGAAGGCCCAGGCCGCGAAGCCGTCGTGCGTACCCCGTCGCGCCGGGTACAGACGCTCCAGCTGCTCCCAGGACTCGAAGAACGCGGGCACCCCCGTCCGGAGGACCTGCGCGCCCGGGATCCGCTCGGTCAGCGGCGTACCGTCGAAGCGTTCCGCGTTGCGCCGGTCCGGATAGCCGCGGTGCCCCAGGACGTGCAGCCGGCCGGCCCGCGAGCCGAGGACGACCAGGCCCTGGCTGCCCACGGTCGGGGCGATCTCGTCCGCGATCAGCTGCACCACGTCCTGCACACCCACCGCCTCGGACAGCGCGCCGGTCAGACCGACCACCTGGGAGATGGTCACCAGCCGTGGCGGGGCGCCCTCGTCCGGCACCGGATCGGCGGAGCCCGGCCGCGACACGCCCCGAGCCCGGCTGATGCGGACGCTGAGCCCGGTCCGGGTCGGATACAGCCGGAACGACAGCCAGTCGCCGGGCGGGCGCAGCGCGACGAAGGACGTGGGGTGCTGGCTGAACAGCGCGGCCCGGTACCGGTCTTCGTACACGGGGTCGTTGAGCCACGGCACCGACGTCCACAACTGCGTGCCCAGCAGTCCGGCGACCGGTACGTCCAGGAGCTCGGCCGCCGCCGGGTTGGCGAAGCCGACCCGCCCGTGCAGGTCGAGGGAGCACAGCCCGTACGGCAGGCGCCCCACCATCCGCACGGCCTCCAGCGAACCGAGCGTGCCCGGGGCGCCCCCGACCACCGGGGCGGCCAGCAGATCGGGCTCGGGGTGCACGGGGATACTCGCCGCGGCCGCCCGCTCCAGCCGCACCGCCAGGCGCTCGCAGGCCGCCGTCAGATGGACGCGCTCCCGGTCGGACAACTCCGGGGTGCGCGTACCGGGCCAGGTCAGGAAGACCGCGCCGTACGCCGTGGACCGGGTCGCGACCGGCAGCGCGACCAGCGCGAACGGATAGGGCAGGACCACCGCGACCCGGGGATACCGCCGCGCCATCTCCTGCTCGTCGCCGACCCAGATCAGCCGCCGCCCACGCACCGCGTCGGCCACCGGCACCCGCGCGTGCAGCGTCACCCGTTCCCAGGGCGCCGCGAACGCCCTCGGCAGCCCCGCCATCACCGCCATCTCCAGCACCGGAGGATCGGCACCGAGCAGATACACCGCCCCGGAGTGCGCGTGGACGTCCTCCATCATCGCGGCCAGCGCCATGGACAGCACCGGATGGCCGCCCGACGCTCTCGCGTCCACGGGCATCGGCGAGGTCGACCCATCGTCGGACACACCGACCACCTCCTCGCCCGGGCGCCCTTGACCCCGGGTTCAAATCTCCTCCCCGAGAGCCCGCCGCGCACGGCGAGCGCCGTACCGGCGCGTTCCCGCGGCGCGAGCGGGGCGTGGTTCCGCACCCTCGCCGAGTGCGGCCCGCACCGCGCCCGCGCGTCCTTCCGGACGACTGATCGCCGCGTTCCCCGTCCGCAGGGGCTGCGCAGGTGTCCCATAAGCGCTGTAATGGCGGCGTGGTCAGTGAGGGCGCTGCGGAACGCGGATCGAGAACGCTGCGTGCCGAGGGTGCCCTGAAGGCGATCGCGTCCGGCCCGGACCCGGGCGAGCGGCTGCGCCGCGTCCTCGAACAGGCGCTGGTCTTCGCGGGCGCCTCCTTCGTCGCCCTCTACACGCCCGGCGAGAACCGGGAGCTGCTCTGCCTGGTCGAGTCGGCCGGCGTGCCGCGAACCCTGTACGGGGTGCGCGACAGCTATCCCGCGTCCGGCGGCTCCCCGGTCGCCGACGCCCACCGCGGCGGGAGGCCGGTCTGGCTCGGGCCCGAGGAGTTCGCCGGATCGGCCGAGTCGCGGCGCGTGCCGTCGAGCGGCTTCTCCCTCGCCACCCTGCCCGTCCACGGGGACGGCGGCGGCTGTCTCTTCGCCCTGACCGAACGCCCGCAGGGCTTCGACGGCGACGACCGTGCCTGCCTCGAACTGGTGGCCGACGCCGTGGCCTGCCCCGCCCCGGCCGCGGTCGCCGAGGGAGCGGAGCTGCGGCCGGGCGCCTTCACCCTGGCCATGGACACCGGCCGGGTCGATATCGGCGACGACGTCCTGCGCCTGTTCGGACTCGCCCCCGGCGCGTTCGACGGCAAGGTCGAGACCCTGCTCGGCCTGACCGTGCCCGAGGACCTGCCCTCGCTGATGTCGGTGACGGAGGCCGACCACATGTCCATCGGCGATCGCGAGCTGGAGTTCCGGGTGCTCCAGCCCACCGGCCCGCCCAAGTGGCTCCGGCTGAGCGGACGCCTGCTGCCCGGCGGCGAGGGCCAACCGGCCCGCCTCGTCGGTACCGTCGCCGACGCCTCCACCCTGCGCCCCGACGTGACCGACGTGGCCCGCGTCCAACGGCTGGCCGCCGCGCTGGCCACCGCCGGCACCGTCCGGGACGTCAGCCAGGCCGTGGTCGCCGCGCTGCGCAGGCCGCTGCGCGCCGACCGGATCGCGCTGGCCGAACTGGAGAACGACCGGCTCGTCGTCACCGTCCTGGACCCGCCCGAGCCCGAGTCCTGGCCCGAGCTGTGGCGGCTGGAGTGGCGCACCGAGTGGCCCGACGCGCCCGTGCGGGCCATGCCCACCCTCGCCGCCGCGCTGCGCGAGGGCCGGGCCCGGATCTGGCCCGCCGGCACCGGCGACCTGGAACCCGCCCTCGCCGACGTCGGCCCCGGAGGCCTCGCCGTCCTGCCACTGCCCGCCGGCGGTCGCATGGCCGGCGCCTGCCTGATCGGCTGGGACACCCCGCACGACTTCGGCCCCGACGAACGCGCCCTGCTCACCGCGTCGGCCGGCCTCGCCGGGCAGGCCCTGATGCGCGCCCACGCCTTCGACGCCGAGCACGAACTCGTCGGCATGCTCCAGCGCCAGCTGCTGCCGCGCCGCCTGCCCAGACTGCCCGGCGCGGTCGCCGTCGCCCGCTACCTGCCCAGCACGGCCGGACTGGAGCTGGGCGGCGACTGGTACGACGTGATCCCGCTGCCCGACCACCACGTCGCCCTCGTCATCGGCGACGTCCAGGGCCACAGCGCCGGCGCCGCCACCCTCATGGGCCAGATGCGCACGGCCCTGCGCGCCTACGCCGTCGAGGGCCACCCACCGGACGTGGTCGTCTCCCACGCCAACCGGCTGCTGGTGGACATGGAGAGCGACCTCTTCGCCACCTGCGTCTACGTCGACCTCGACATGGAGGAGGGTTCCGCCTGGTGCGTCCGGGCCGGACACCTGCCGCCGGTGCTGCGCCACTCCGACGGCACGACGGAGATCGCGGAGGTGGAGGGCGGCCCGCCGCTGGGCGTGGTGACACAGGCCGACTTCCCGATGAGTCCGCTGCGGGTGCGGCCCGGCACGCTGATCGGCCTCACCACGGACGGCCTGGTGGAGTCCCACGACGCCGACATCGACGAGGGCATGGAACGGTTCGCGCACGCCCTGGCCGCCTCCGACCCCGCTCACCTCGGGCTCGTCGCCGACGCCCTGCTCGGCGACGCCCGTCGCAGCGACGACGTGGCCCTGCTGCTGGTGCGCTACGACGGTATGGCCCTGCGCCCGCTGCGGGAGAGCTGGTCGGTGTGGCGGCTGCCCGAGGCCGTACGGCACGCCCGCCGCTTCACCCGCCGCACCCTGCGCTCCTGGGGAGTGCCGGACGACGACATCGACGGCGTCCTGCTGATCGTCTCCGAACTGGTCACCAACGCCCTGGTGCACACCGACGGCAAGGTCCGCCTCGACCTCACCCTGATCGGCGGCCGGCTGCGCGTCGCGGTCGCCGACGCCTCGCCCCGTACGCCCGTCAAGCCGACCAGCATCGGCTGGGAGGCGACGGGCGGGCGCGGCATCCTCCTCGTCGAGGCGATGTCGGCGACGTGGGGGACGCTGCCGGTCAGCGGGGGCAAGCAGGTCTGGAGCGAGATCCCCCTGCGCCGCGCCCCGCGATAGGTTGCCGCCGCCCCTTCGCCGGGTACCCGGCCCGCCACACCACGAGCGAGGGAACGAGGGATCACGACATGACCCAGTACGTCCGCGACATCATGACCGGCGACCCGGTGACCGTGGAGCCGCAGACCTCCGTCACCGCGGTGGCCCGCATCATGCGCGACCAGGACCTCGGCACCGTCCTCGTCACGGACGGCGACGAACTGCGCGGTCTGGTCACCGACCGTGACCTGGTGATCCGGTCCGTCGCGGAGGGCGGCGACCCGGAGCAGACCACCGTGGCCGGCGCGTGCAGCGACGACGTGGTGACCGTGCGGCCCGACGAGGAGCTGAACCACGCCGTCGAGCTGATGCGCGAGCACGCCGTACGACGTGTCCCGGTCGTCGACGACGGACGCCCCGTCGGCATCGTCTCCCTCGGAGACCTGGCCATGGAACGCGACCCGGAGTCGGCGCTGGGCGACATCAGCGTGGCCCGGCCCAACCCGTAGGGGCGCGGGCGCCCGGTGTTTCGCGGGATCACGCCCGGGGACCCGCAGGGCAACGGCACCGGACGCAGAAGGAAGATGATGCCTCGTGACCACGGACACCAGCGAGAAACCCGTTGTGCGTCGCCTGGAGACAGGGTGGTCGAAAGCCCGCCGCCTGCGCGGCAGGGGCGTCATGCGCACCTGGATACCGGCCGTCGAGGACGGCAACGTCGCACGCGCACCGCAGGGGGGCCAGGAGTCGAACATCGTCAGGGGCGAGGACTGACCGCGCCCCGAGGGTGACGGAAGCGGCCCAGCGCGCCGGCCATGCGCCGGCGCGGTGCGCGTCCGGGCCGGTCGCGGACCACGCGGGGCACGCCGGTATCGTCGGGGCCGTCCCGTACCGTCCGCTCCCCTCCGACCGCGGCAAGGCACAGAACCGTCAATGAACCTTCTGGTCACCGGCGCCGCCGGATTCATCGGCTCGCGGTACGTCCGGACGCTCCTCGCCTCCGACGCGCCCGAACCACCGCGGATCACGGTCCTGGACGGTCTCACCTACGCCGGCACCCTCGACAACCTCGACCTCGGCCATCCCCGGCTGGAGTTCGTGCACGGCGACATCCGCGACGCGGCACTCGTCGACAAGCTGATGGCCGAGGCCGACCAGGTGGTGCACTTCGCCGCCGAGTCCCACGTGGACCGCTCGATCCACGACGCCGCCGAGTTCGTCCTCACCAACGTGGTCGGCACCCAGACCCTGCTGGACGCGGCCCTGCGCCACGGCGTGGGCCCCTTCGTGCACGTCTCCACCGACGAGGTCTACGGCTCCGTCGACTCCGGCTCGGCCACCGAGGAGCACCCGCTGCGGCCGAGCTCCCCGTACTCCGCCTCGAAGGCGTCGGGCGACCTGCTGGCCCTCTCGTACCACCGCACCCATGGCCTGGACGTGCGGGTGTCCCGGTGCTCCAACAACTACGGCCCGCAGCAGTTCCCCGAGAAGCTCGTGCCGCTGTTCGTCACCCACCTCCTCGACGGCCGACGGGTCCCGCTCTACGGCGACGGGCGCAACGTCCGCGACTGGCTGCACGTCGACGACCACTGCCGGGGCGTCGACCTCGTGCGGACCCGGGGCCGGGCCGGCGAGGTGTACAACATCGGCGGCGGCACCGAACTGAGCAACCGCGACCTCACCGGCCTGCTCCTCGACGCCTGCGGCGCCGACTGGGACCGGGTCGTGCGGGTCGAGGACCGCAAGGGCCACGACCTGCGCTACAGCCTCGACTGGAGCAAGGCCCGCGACGAACTGGGCTACCGCCCCCGCCACGATTTCACGGCCGGGCTGGCCGACACCGTCGCCTGGTACCGGGACCACCGGTCCTGGTGGGAGCCGCTCAAGCGGCGCACCGCCTCGTAGGTGCCGCTGCGCCGCACAAGTCACATCAGCCCCTTCCCCTAGGCTGGATCCGTGCGCCTGCTGCTCATGTCCGACACCCACCTGCCCAAGCGGGCCAGGGAACTGCCCGCGCGGCTACTGGCCGAGATCCCCGGGGCCGACGTCGTCCTGCACGCGGGCGACTGGGTCGACACGGCCACCCTCGACCTGCTGGAGAGCCGCAGCCGCAGACTCCTCGGCGTGTACGGCAACAACGACGGACCCGAGCTGCGCGCCCGGCTGCCCGAGGTGGCGTACGCCGACCTGGACGGCCTGCGTTTCGGTGTGGTCCACGAGACGGGCGCCGCCCAGGGACGCGAGAGACGCTGCGCCGACCGCTACCCCGACCTCGACGTCCTGGTCTTCGGGCACAGCCACATCCCCTGGGACACCACGACCGACACCGGCCTGCGCCTGCTCAACCCCGGCTCGCCGACCGACCGGCGGCGTCAGCCCCACTGCACCTACATGACGGCCGAGATCGCCGACGGCCGACTCGGGGACGTCGAGCTGCACCGGCTGCCGCGGCGGTAGGCGATCGCTCCGGCGAGGGCGAGGGCGGGGGCCGGGCCGGGATCGGGGAGAAAGAGAGGGGGCAGCGCCCGCGAGGACGCTGCCCGGTGTGGCCCGGGACGCTCCGTGTCGGAGGAAGCGGCCCGGGCGCTTCTGGAGTGCGCTGTCACGGACCTCCTTCCGAGGGGAGTAGTGCCGAGGACATGCATGCCTCATCCGTTGCCGGGCGACTACCCCTCCCGGGCCGGCTCACACACGCGCATGCGGACGACATGTCCGGCACGGGCCGCGCGGTACCTCAGTCGGCCGACGACCCCGTCCAGTCCGCCGCCACATGCCCGAGCCGGACGCGCTGGGGGTGGTCGCCGACGGGGACGGACACCGACTTCTCACCGGTGGCGAAGTCGATGGCCGTGACCTGGTCCGACCCGCTCTCGGAGACCACGCAGTGGGAGCCGTCGCCGCTGACCGTGGCCCAGTACGGCTTGGCGGCGGGGACGAGCGGACCCTCCTGGAGCGTCGTGCGGTCGACGACCGTCGCGTAGTCGTCCATCGTGCCCGCCACGCACAGCTTGGCGCCGTCCGGGCTCATCGAGATGCCGTGGTGCCGCGAGTCGTTGACCCAGGTGGTGCGGTCCTCGCTGGTGGCCGGGTTCTTCGGCAGGGTCTTCGTCCGGGTGATCCGGTCGGTGGCGACGTCGTACTCGAAGAAGCCGTTGAAGAACGAGACCTGGAAGTACAGCTTGGACTCGTCGGGCGAGAAGGCGGCGGGCCGGACGGCGTCGGAGTGCTTCCCGAGACCGATCGCGTCGAGCCGCTCGCGCATGTCGATCACCTTGACCTGCTCGTACGTCGTCGCGTCCACGACGGTGATGCGCCGGTTGCCCTTCGTCCAGTCCAGCCAGGGGGCGTCGAGCGCGGTGTTCACCTCGCCGATGGACATGTTCCAGATGTACTTGCCGTCGCCGGTGAAGATGTTCTCGTGCGGCTTGTCACCCGTGCCGAAGGAGCCGAGTTCCTCGCCCGTCCCGATGTCCAGGACGTGCACGGTGTTGGAGGTCGAGGCCGACACCGCGACCCGGGTGCCGTCGGGGGAGACCGCCATGTGGTCGGAGCGGTAACCCGAGACGGGGAAGCGCCAGTCGATGTCACCGGTGGCGAGGTCGATGGACACGATGTCGGCGAAGCTCGGCCGGGAGACGACCACCGACCCGCCGTCCGGCGTCGAGTACATGTCGTCGACGAACTGGTCGTGTCCCTCGCCGACGCTGTTGCGGATGGCCTGGAAGTAGATCCACTTGATCGGATCGGCGTTGATCTCGGCCATCCGCTCGTCGCGGTCCGGGATGACGTCGATCCGGCCGATTCTCGCGAAGTCGCCGGTGGAGCGGATGACGTCGGCGGTGCCGTCCCAGTTGTTGCCGACGAACATCACCTCGCGCAGGCCGTCCGGGGCGTCCGGGGCCGCCGCGACGGTGGTCGCGGGGGCGGTGACGGTGAGGGCGAGGGCGGCGGCTACGGCGCAAAGGTGCCTGGTACCGAAGGCAGGCATGCTGCTCTCCTCTGGCAGTGGGCGTGATGGGGGCGGTGGGGCGCGCATTCTGAACACAGCCGCTTTCAGAGTGAACTTACTGCAAAGTAAGGACGAGGTGCCCTTCTCCACAAGACCGCGTTCACGACAAAATCGGACGCGGGGTGGGGAGTTGGCGCGGGAAGGGGACCGGGTGGCGGGCAGGCTCAGGGCGCCGACGGGCCGCTACGGCGGCAAGTCCGCCGCGCAGCGGCAGGCGGAGCGGCGCGACCGCTTCCTCGCCGCCGCGCTCCGACTGTTCGGCGACACCCCCGGCTACCGCGCCACGACCGTGGCGGCCCTCAGCGAGGCCGCGGGCCTGTCCACCCGGCAGTTCTACGAGGAGTTCCGCACCCTGGAGGACGTGCTCGCCGCCCTCCACCTCCAGGTCAACGCCTGGGCAGAGCAAGCCGTCCTCGCCGCGGCGGCCGACGCGCGCGAACTGCCGCTTGTCGAACGTGCCGCCGCGATCTTCCGTGCCTACGCCGCCGACGTCACCGGCGATCCGCGCCGCGTCCGCATCACCTTCGTCGAGATCATCGGCGTCAGCCCGCGTCTGGAGGAACAGCGGCTGGCCCGCCGCGCCCGCTGGGTCGACCTCATCTGCGCCGAGGCCCAGTCGGCCGCCGCGCGCGGGGAGGCGGCGCCCCGTGACTACCGGCTCGCCGCCACCGCGTTCATCGGCGGCGTCAACGGCCTGCTCCACGACTACAGCGCGGGCTGGGTGGACGCGACCCTGGACGAGGTCGTCGACGAACTGGTCCGCCAGCTCCTGGCCGTCCTCCGCCCGCCGGGATGGAGCCCGGCCGCCCCGCCGGGCTGATCACGCACGGGCCAGGGCCAGCGCCCCCGCGCACCCCGGCACCGCACACCGGCCCAGCGGAGAGCCGTTCAGCAGTCGGCAGGCCCGCCGCCCCGCTACTCGTCCCAGACCTGGATGGTGGTCTGCTCGACGATCCTGCCGTCCCGCAGCGACAGCATCGACTCGGCGAGGACCCGCTCACCGTCCGGATACGTGCACTCCTCGGTGAACGCGGCGTGATCGCCCTGGACGACGCAGCGGTCCAGCCGGTGCGTCATGTCGCGGCTGTACACGTCGTCGAGCATCTCGGCGATCTGGTCCCGGCCGTGCAGGACCTTGGGGCGGCTGGGCTGGTCGAACCTGTCGACGATGCGGACCTCCGCGTCCGGCGCGTAGAGCGACACCAGGGGTGCCGCCGTCTCTCCTTCGATGCCCCGGCGCAGCGCTTCGCTGTCGAAGCCGGGGCCTGCCGTGGTACCCATGACGACCTCCTCGAAGGCCGCGGCCCGGGGGAGGGAGGAACGGGCCGCCGTGGCCCTCTCCTTCGAGCTTCCTCCGTCCGGACGCCCACGGCAATCGCGGCCGGGCCACTGGTCCTCACGAGTGAGCGGCGCCGCCCGCCCGTGTCCGGGACCGGCCCGCGCGCGTTGCTCAGAGCATGATCTCAACACGACGTATCGTCGCCGCCGTCGGGCTCGCCGCCGGTGTCACCGGCCTCGCCGCGCCGATGGCGAGCGCGGCCGAGGGAGGCGCGCTGGGCATGGACAAGCTCAGCGTGACGCAGACACTGGACTCGCTCGCGGTCGGTGACATGCCCGCCGAGGACCGCGCCCAGATGCCGCGGCCCTCCCAGCAGCTGAACCGGCTCCAGGACCTCCAGCAGCTCCAGCAGGTCACCGGCCTGGTCTCGCCGCTGTTCGGTGCCGTCCCCGCCCTGGGCTGACCGCCGGACCGACCCGCCGTCGAGGGCCGCCCGAGTCCGGGCGGCCCGCACGCGCGTCCGGACGGACTCCGGCGCGGCTCAGCCGCCGGTGGCCAGGAACTGGGTCGCCGCCAGCTCCGCGTACAGCGGATCGGCGGTCACCAGCTCCCGGTGCGTGCCGACGGCGCGGACGCTTCCCGCGTCCATCACCACGATCCGGTCGGCCATCGTCACCGTGGACAGCCGGTGGGCGACGACCAGCACCGTCGTCGTCCGGGCCACGTCGGCCACCGTGTCCCGCAGTGCCGCCTCGTTGACCGCGTCCAGCTGTGAGGTGGCCTCGTCGAGCAGCAGCAGCCGGGGACGGCGCAGCAGCGCGCGGGCGATGGCGACGCGCTGACGCTCGCCGCCGGACAGCTTGGTGCCGCGATGCCCGACCAGGGTGTCGAGACCCTTCGGCAGCTTGGCCACCAACCCGTCCAGCCGGGTCGTCTTCAGCACCCCGGCGAGCGTGTCGTCGGCCGCCTCCCCGTTGCCCAGCAACAGGTTGTCCCGCAGCGACCCGGACAGCACAGGGGCGTCCTGCTCCACGTAGCCGATGGCGGCCCGCAGCGAGGACAGGTCCCAGTCCGCCAGGCTCCGCCCGTCCAGCGTGATCCCCCCCGACTCGGGGTCGTAGAACCGCTCGACGAGCGAGAACACGGTGGTCTTGCCCGCACCGGACGGGCCGACGAACGCCGTCATCCCCCGGGCCGGCACGTCGAAGGTCACCCCGTGGTGGACGTACGGCAGATCGTCCGCGTAGCGGAAGCGGACGTCGTGGAAGGCGAGGGCGGCGGGCCGGTCCCCGGCGGAGGGCAGCGGGGCGGCCGACCGCACCGGCGGCTCGACGGGCAGCCGCAGCGCCTCCTGGATGCGCACCAGCGCCGCCGCACCCGTCTGGTACTGCGCCACGGCGCCGATCACCTCCTGCAGCGGGGATATCAGGAAGAACACGTACAGCAGGAACGCGACCAGCGTGCCCACGTCCACGGCCCCGGTCGCCACCCGCGCACCGCCCACCGCCAGCACCGTGATGAAGGCGATCTGGATGGCCAGCCCCGCCGTGTTGCCCGCCGCCGCGGACCACTTGGCGGCCCGCACGCTCTGCCGCCACGACTCCTCGGCCGCGTCGTGCAGCACCCGCTCCTCCCGGTGCTCGGCACCCGACGCCTTCACCGTGCGCAGGGCGCCCAGCACCCGCTCCAGCGCCGCCCCCATCACACCCACGGCCTTCTGGGCCTCCTTGCTCGCCCGGTTGATGTGCGGTGCGATCAGCCCGATCACCGTCCCCGCTCCGGCGATCACCGCCAGCGTCACCCCGAGCAGCACCGGGTCGACCAGCCCCATCATCACGATCGTCGCCACCAGCGTGAGCCCGCCGGTGCCGAGGCCGACCAGCGACTCGGAGGTGACCGTGCGCAGCAGCGTCGTGTCGGAGGTGATCCGGGCCATCAGGTCACCGGGCTCGGTGCGGTCCACGGCCGCGACGCGCAGCCGCAGCAGATACGACGACAGGGTGCGCCGCGCGTCGAGCACCACCGACTCGGCGGTGCGCCGCAGCACGTAGGAACCCAGCGCGCCCACCACCGCGTTGGCCACGACCAGACCGGACATGGCGAGCAGCGCGCCGGTGATGGCGCGGTCGTGCGACAGGTCGTCGATCAGGCCGCGGGCCACCAGCGGCAGCAGCAGCCCCGTCCCTCCGGTGAGCAGCGAGAGCAGAGCGCCCGCGAACAGCGCGCGGCGGTGCGGCCGGACGTAACCCAGCAGCAGCCGCCAGGCGGGCGGACCGGTCTCCGTCTCTGCGATGCTCACGACGCTCCTTCGATGGCTGGACGGGCGGACGGGCGGACGACTCAGGTTATGTCGCCCTGTCGTCGGCCCGTACCGATCAGTTGAGCGTAGGGTCGGAGTGATTCATCGAGTGGCCGAAGAAGGAGTCCAGACCATGGCGCAGGAAGTACGCGGCGTGATCGCACCGGGCAAGGACGAACCGGTGCGGATCGAGACGATCGTCGTGCCCGATCCCGGACCGGGCGAGGCCGTGGTCGCCATCCAGGCCTGCGGGGTGTGCCACACCGATCTGCACTACAAGCAGGGCGGCATCAGCGACGAGTACCCGTTCCTGCTCGGCCACGAGGCCGCGGGCGTCGTGGAGTCCGTCGGCGCCGGCGTCACCGACGTGGCCCCCGGCGACTTCGTGATCCTCAACTGGCGCGCGGTGTGCGGCAAGTGCCGGGCCTGTCTGCGCGGGCGGCCCTGGTACTGCTTCGACACCCACAACGCCGAGCGGAAGATGACCCTCGCCTCGACCGGCCAGGAGCTCTCCCCGGCCCTGGGCATCGGCGCCTTCGCCGAGAAGACGCTGGTCGCCGCCGGACAGTGCACCAAGGTCGACCCGGCCGTCTCCGCGCAGGTCGCCGGCTTGCTCGGCTGCGGGGTGATGGCCGGCATCGGCGCCGCCATCAACACCGGGAACGTCGGCCGCGGTGACACGGTCGCCGTCATCGGCTGCGGCGGCGTCGGCGACGCGGCGATCGCCGGTTCCCACCTGGCCGGGGCGGCGAAGGTCATCGCCGTGGACATCGACGACCGTAAGCTGGAGACCGCCCGCTCCATGGGCGCCACCCACACCGTCAACTCCCGCGAGACCGACCCCGTCGAGGCGATCCGCGAGCTGACCGGCGGCTTCGGCGCCGACGTGGTCATCGAGGCGGTCGGCCGCCCGGAGACCTACCAGCAGGCCTTCTACGCCCGGGACCTGGCCGGTACCGTCGTCCTCGTCGGCGTACCGACGCCCGAGATGAAGCTCGAACTGCCGCTCCTCGACGTCTTCGGGCGCGGCGGATCCCTGAAGTCGTCCTGGTACGGCGACTGCCTGCCCTCCCGGGACTTCCCGATGCTCATCGACCTCCACCTCCAGGGCCGCCTGGACCTCGGCAAGTTCGTCACGGAGACCATCCAGCTGGACGAGGTCGAGAAGGCCTTCGAGCGGATGCACGCCGGTGACGTGCTGCGTTCGGTGGTGGTGCTGTGATGGCCGCCCGCATCGAACGCCTCGTCACCTCCGGACAGTTCAGCCTCGACGGCGGCACCTGGGACGTCGACAACAACGTCTGGCTCGTCGGCGACGACCACGAGGTGATCGTCATCGACGCCGCCCACGACGCCGACGCGATCGCCGAGGCCGTCGGGGACCGCAGGCTGACGGCCATCGTGTGCACCCACGCCCACAACGACCACGTCAACGCCGCGCCGGCCCTCGCCGAGCGCACCGGCGCCGTCATCTGGCTGCACCCGGACGACCTGCCGCTGTGGCAGCAGACCCATCCCGACCGGGACCCCGACGCCTGGCTGACCGACGGCCAGGTCATCGAGGCCGCCGGCGCCGACCTGACGGTCCTGCACACCCCTGGGCACGCCCCCGGCGCCGTCTGCCTCTACGACCCGGGTCTCGGCGCCCTCTTCAGCGGCGACACCCTCTTCCAGGGCGGGCCCGGCGCCACCGGCCGCTCCTACTCCCACTTCCCGACCATCATCGACTCGATCCGCGACCGGCTGCTGGTGCTCCCACCCGAGACGAAGGTCCACACCGGCCACGGCGACCCGACCACCATCGGAGCCGAGGCCCCGCAACTGGACGAGTGGATCAAGCGCGGGCACTGAGGCACCGACCCGCCGGGGGACACGCGTAAAAGGTGACAGAAGATGTCCGGCTTCCCGGGCAGTCTCGATCACGACATCGCTCGTGCGGGAGAGAAACGGGAGCCGGACATGACAACGTCACCGAAAGAGCCGCTGGAGAAGCCGCTGGCGGGCAGGGTCGCACTGGTCGCCGGTGCGACCCGGGGCGCCGGGCGCGGCATCGCCGTCGAACTGGGCGCGGCCGGCGCCACCGTCTACGTCACCGGCCGCAGCACCCGCGCCCGGCGCTCCGAGTACGACCGCCCCGAGACCATCGAGGACACCGCCGACCTGGTCACCGAGGCCGGCGGCCAGGGGATCGCCGTACCCACCGACCACCTCGACCCGGCACAGGTCGCCGCGCTCGTCGACCGCGTCGCCCGCGAACAGGACCGCCTCGACATCCTGGTCAACGACATCTGGGGCGGCGAGAACCTCTTCGAGTGGGACAGCCCGCTCTGGGAGCACGACCTCGACAAGGGCCTCAGACTCCTGCGGCTCGCGGTCGAGACGCACGCCGTCACCAGCCACCACGCCCTGCCGCTGCTGCTGCGCCGCCCCGGTGGACTGGTCGTCGAGCTCACCGACGGTACCGACGACTACAACCGCGACCACTACCGCGTCTCCTTCTTCTACGACCTCGCCAAGACGTCCGTCCTGCGCATGGCCTTCGCCCTCGGCCACGAACTCGGCCCGCGCGGCGCCACCGCCGTCGCGCTCACCCCCGGCTGGCTGCGCTCGGAGATCATGCTCGACCACTTCGGCGTACGCGAGGAGAACTGGCGCGACGCCCTCGACCGCGTCCCGCACTTCGCCATCTCCGAGACGCCCCGCTACGTCGGCCGCGCCGTCACCGCCCTCGCCGCCGACCCGGACGTGGCGCGCTTCAACGGCCGTTCCCTCTCCAGCGGCGGCCTCGCCCAGGAGTACGGCTTCACGGACCTGGACGGCAGCCGCCCGGACGCCTGGCGCTACCTGGTCGAGGTCCAGGACGCGGACAAGCCGGCCGACGTCACCGGTTACCGCTGACGGGCGGCAGCGGCCAGCGGGCCGGATGACCCGGGGGGGGAGGGCCAGGTCCTCCCGTACGGCCGTGTAGTAGCCCTCGCGACCGGCGCGCTGCCGCTCCAGCAGGGCCTGCCAGGCCTCGGGGTCACGCGTCTCCTCGCGCAGGAAGCGCTCCATCTCCAGCACCGTCACGACCCAGGCCCGTGCCTTCTCCACGACCTCCCTGCCGCCGAGCAGGAGCAGCGCCTCCCCGGCCGGGTCCCGGGCGAGGGTCGCCTCGGCCTGGGCCGGCGCGGCCTCCTCGGGGCTCAGCGGGTGCGGGTGCGGGTCGTTGCCGAGGTGGGCGGCGATCCGGTACGTCAGCGTGACGGAGGTCTTGAGGGTCCGCGCGTAGTCGGCGTAGACCGCGAGCCTGCGCTCCTCCCAGCGGGCCGCGGTCTCACCGCGCAACCGGGCCCGGTCGCCGCGGACCACGGCGAGATACGAACCGAGCGCGCCGATGACGACACCGATGAGCGCGGGGAGTTGCTGCAAGAACGCGGACATGGAGGCACGCTATCTGTCCGAGTGATCGTTCCGGCAGTACCGTCGGGCCATGACGGACACAGGGCGTTTCACCGGCCATGGAGTACTGATCACCGGCGCCGCCCGGGGCATCGGCGCGGCCACCGCCCGCCGGTTCGCCGCCGAGGGGGCGCGGGTGCTGCTGACCGACGTGGACCTTCCCGCCGCGCGGCGCACGGCGGGGGAGTTGACGGAACAGGGGTTCACCGCCGAGGCGTTCGTCTGCGACGTGGCCGACCGGGCGTCCGTCGAGGCGGCCGTCACCCACGCCGTGGAGGCCTTCGGCGCCCTCGACGTGCTGGTCAACAACGCCTACGCCTGCTCACCCGACGCCCCGCTCTTCGAGGACGAACCGGACGAGGTCTGGGCCCGCGACCTCGACGTCACCCTCACCGGCGCCTACCGCTGCTGCCGTGCCGCGCTGCCGCACCTCGCGGCCTCGGGGCGCGGCGCGATCGTGAGTGTCGGCTCGGTGAACGGCGTCCAGGACTTCGGCAACCACGCGTACAGCGCCGCCAAGGCGGGTCTCGGCTCCCTGACCCGCACTCTCGCCGGACACGCGGCCGCGCGCGGCGTCCGCGTCAACCTCGTCACACCGGGCACCGTGCGCACCACGGCCTGGGAGGGCCGGGAGGACGACCTGGCGGCGGTCCGGCGGCTGTACCCGCTGGGGCGGGTCGGCGAACCCGAGGACATCGCGGCGGCCGTCGCCTTCCTCGCCTCGCGGGACGCGGCCTGGATCACCGGCACCACGCTGGCCGTCGACGGCGGCCTGACCGCGGTCAACACCGGGTTCCGGCGGGCGTTCCAGGAGTGGGGCGGCACGGACTGACGGCCGGTCGACGGTTCGCGGACGCCCGGTGGCGTTCGTCACGGTTTCGTCGCGACGCGGGTGCGGCGGGCAACCGAAGCGGCCGGACGGCGGTCTAGCAGGCGGGGAGCACACCACGGGCGACACCTCCGCCCGATTTCCACCGCTTCGACGCGAAAGGCTGACCGGCCATGGGGGACACAATCAGACGGGGAGCCGTCGCACTCGCGGTCACCGCACTGGTGGCACCGCTCACGCTCGCGCTCGGCGCCGCACCGGCCCAGGCGGCGAGCTGCACCACGCAGACCGGCCCGTACCAGAAGAAGGTGGAGAAGTTCCTCGGCCGCCCGGCCGACGGCAAGCAGTCCACCGCCGACTGCAAGGCGATCCGCGCCTTCCAGACCAAGCACGGCATCAAGCCGAACATCGGCTACGCGGGCCCCGTCACCTGGGGCGTGATGAACCTGATGACGAAGCAGAAGGCCGTCGGCAAGAACCCCAACAAGTCGGGCAGATGCCCGGTCGACAAGGGCCGTATCGCCTGTGTGGACCTCACCCTCCAGCTGAGCTGGATCCAGGACGGCAAGAAGCTCGTGTACGGCCCCGTGCCGGTCCGCACCGGCCGCGACGGATACGAGACCCGCACCGGCCTGAAGAAGGTCTACTGGCGCAACATCGACCACCACTCGACCATCTACGACGTGCCGATGCCCTACAGCCAGTTCTTCGACGGCGGGCAGGCCTTCCACTCGGCCGGCGTCAGCATGTGGAACCCGCCGGGCTCGCACGGCTGCGTCAACATGACGAAGACCGACGCGAAGAAGTACTGGTCGCTGCTGAAGAAGGGCGACGACGTCTACGTGTACGGCCGCAAGCCGGGCACCTGACGGAAGGCGGGCACCCGGCTCGCGCGGCCGCGTCACAGCACCGGCGCGTCCCCGAAGTCCGGGACCTCCAGCCTGGCCCCACCCTGCCGCGCGGACTCGTGCGCGATGACGCCCGGCAGGGTGGAGCGGGCGGCGCCCCACGCGTTGGGCGCCGCCTGGCATGTCCGCCGCCGAGGGGGAGCCCCTGCCGGCCCGGGTCGTCGAAGAGGCCTGGCGGGCCCTGGGCACCCTGGTGGCGCAGACCGCCGGCCTCGTGATGCCGCAGAGGATCCTGCTCGCCGGGGAGGGGGTCGGCCTGAGGGACATGGCCGGCGATGTGGTGGAGAACACCATCCGCGCCGACCGGCATCCGCAGGCGGCACCGGTCGGTCCGGAGACCAGGGTGTCCGACTTCCACGACTGGGCGCGCGGTGCCGCCGTGTCGGCGATCCAGGTGCTGGTGCTGGTGCTGGTGCTGGGTGCCGCACAGGTGTGAAGTGGCGGGCCGTGTGCGGCGGAACACAGTCGTTGTGAACGAACTCGCCCGTAGACCTTGACAGATGAGAAGATCGACGTGATCAGCAACACGGTCCGGTATGTCCGTTTGGTTCGGCATTACTCACATCGTCTTCACGCCGGGCGCCGTATGCTTCACAGCATGTCCACCACTGTTGAACCCTCCTCCGAGCGATCGGCTGCCGAGGTCAACGAGGAGATCCGGGCCCTGTGGCTCCGGTCGGGCGGGACACTGAGCGTCGAGCAGCGCGCGGAGTACCAGCGGCTGGTCATGGAGTGGGCCACAGCGGCCCCGGAGCCTGTGAGGGCCGCCTGAGCGGAGGCTGAGGCTCCTCGGCGCATCGGAGCCCCGGCCCCGGGCACCCCCTCGGGATGGGTGCCCTTCTCGCACTGGCCTCGGCTGTCTGCTATGGCGTCGTCGACTTCGCCGGCGGCCTGCTGTCCCGGCGCGTCCACTTCGCCGCCGTCACCTTCCTCGGCCAGGTCGGCGGGCTCGCGCTCGCCTGCGTGGCCGGCCTCCTCGTGACCGCCCCCGACGTCCGCTCCGCGGATCTGCTGTGGGGCGCCCTGTCCGGCATGGGCAGCGGCGCCGCCATGCACTTCCTCAACCGGGGCCTGAGCCGCGGCGCGATGAGCGTGGTGGTGCCGGTGAGCGCCGTCACAGGCGTCGCGCTTTCCGTCCTGTGCGGCGTACTCGTCCTCGGAGACCGACCCGGCGCCCTCGCATGGGCGGGGATCGCCGTCACCGTGCCCGCGCTCTGGTTCGTCTCCGGCGGCGGCACCGGCCCGGGCCACGCCGTCACCGACGGTCTGCTCGCCAGCGCGGGCGTCGCCGTCCAGTACCTCGCCCTCGGGCAGGCGGGCCCCGAAAGCGGCCTGTGGCCCGTGGCGGCCGGCCGCGTCGCCGCCGTACTCCTGCTGCTTCCCGGCGTCGCCCGGCACACCGGGCGCCTGCGGCTGCCGCCGCGTCGATCCGTCGAGGCACTGCTGATCGGCGCCGGTGCCGCACTCGGCCTGATCCTGTACCTCCTCGCCGCCCAGCAGCAACTGCTGTCGGTCGCGGTGGTCCTCGCCTCTCTCTACCCGGCACTTCCCGTCGTCCTGGGCCTCGCCCTCCTCCACGAACGGGTCGACCGGCGGCAGGCCGTGGGCCTGATCGGCGCGGCGGCGGCCACGGTGCTGCTGACGCTGGGCTGAGACCCGGGGCGCCCTCTGCGGCGAAGGTCGCCGCCCCACGCCCGGGCACGGGCGGACACGGGCGGCCGTGGCGGCTGAGCGGGGCGCCGCGGACGGCCCGGCGCCGTCCGGGCGGCTCGGGCCCGCGGGCCGTGCGTCACGGCGGTCCGAGGGGCACGGCCGAGCGGCGCGGCGACAGCGACGGTCCTCGGCGGGTACCGCCCGGGGCGGACGCCGGTCTGCCGGTTCGCCCGCCCGTGCTCGCCCGCGGCTCAGCCCCACGTCGCCGAGTAGTGCCGCCGATAGGCCTTGCGGTCCTGTTCCGCGCGGATCCACCGGGTCGCCACCAGGGCGATCAGGCTGCCCGCGACGACGAGCATGCCCGGGCCGACGTTGCGGCGGTCGGTGAGGCGGGAGAGCAGGGTCGAGCCGTTGACGCCCGTCACGGGCGCCGAGGCGCCGGGTGCCGCAGCGCCCGGCGCGGTTTCACCGCCACCGCCACCGCCACCGGTGGCGGCCGGCGAGGAGGGCGCGGCGCCGGGCGCCGCCCCCTTCTCCGCCGAGACGATCAGCTGTACGCCGAGCGACTTCATGGCCTCCGGCAGCGGCTGGAAGAACGTCGTACCCCCCTTGTCGCAGTCGCCGCTGCCACCCGACGTCACACCGAGCGCGATGCCCTCGGAGAACATCGGCCCCCCGCTGTCCCCGGGCTCGGCGCACACGTCGGTCTCGATGAGACCGGTGACCGTGCCCTCCGGGTAGTTCACCGTCGCGTCGAGCGCGGACACCTGACCGTCGCGCAGCCCGCTGGTGCTGCCGCTGCGGAACACCCGCTGCCCGACGGCCGGTTCACCGGTGCCCGTGATCCGTATCCCCTTGCCACCGCCTACCGCCACCACGTCGGCGCCGTCGCCCGCCTTGCCGTTCGCGTACTCCACGAGGGAGAAGTCGTCCCCTGGGAAGCTCCCGGCGACCGTCTTGCCGACCTGCCGGTCACCCCCGTCGTCGCCGAACCAGACCGATCCCGTCGGCCCGCAGTGGCCGGCGGTGAGGACGAAGTCGCTCTGTCCGTCGGTCACGTTGAAGCCCGCCGAGCACCGCCCCGCCGTGGACAGGATCGGCTCCGCGCCGTTCAACCGGGTCGTGAACGTGCCCTCGGTACGCTCCATGCGGACGAAGCCGCCGATGCCCTCCGCGACGCCCGTCAGCCGGGACCAGTCGGATCCGGAGACCGTGCTGTCACCCCGTACCACCACCTCGTTCGACCGGTAGTCGAGGGCCCACGCCGTACCGGGCACCCGGGGCGCCGAACGCAGCGTCGAGGTCGCCGACTTCAGCTCGGACATGCTGTGCCGCACGAGCTTCGCCTCGGCACCGGCCCGCCGCACCTCCTCGGCCGTGCCCTCGTCGGTGACCGCGACGACCGGCCGCCCGTCGGAGCCGACCCAGTGGCCCGCCGTACGGGAGGCGCCCAACCGTGACACGAGGCCGGCGCCGGTACCGGACGCGGGCTGCGCCAGCGTGTGCGGAGCGGCGGACGTGTCGGGGGGTTCGCTCGCCACCGCCCGGGTGACCATCGTCCCCCCGACCAGGAGTCCGCCGACGGCCGCCAGCCGTGCCACTCGCCGGACGATGCGTCGTCGTGCGTGCCTCATGCGTGCGCTCCCGAACCCGAACACACGGCGTCGCCGCCGCGGGGGCCTCCGGACGTCGAGCGCCCTCCCTCCCATACGGGGGCGGGCCCGCCCGTGTTCACCCGGCCGGCGGTCTTGTCGATCCCGCGGCGGGCGCGGTGGCCCGCCTCGGCCGGGCCGTCTCCTCTCGTCCCGGGACACGGAGGGCACGTCGACGCAGGGCTGCCGCGGCAGCGCGGTGAACGCGGTGTCACCGCCTCCGGCCCAGCTCGTCGGATGCGACCCGGCGGGCGGTCCCGGCGAGTAAGTCGGCGAGCCGCACCCGGGCTCCAGGTCCACGCGAACCGGCCGCAGCCTGCCGAGGCGGACGCCGGGCAGCCGGGCCGGGCGTTGGACAGCCAGGCCGGGCTCCGGGTGGTCGGGCCGGACGCTGGTAGCCGGCCGTCTCCTCGACCCGGGCGATGTGCTCCGGCGTCACCACGTGCCGCCGGTCGTGCGCGGGTCGGAACACTCGCCCGCGCTCGTCACACGCGACCTCCCACGACGTCCCCCGCCCCCGACCGGCACCGGCGCCGTCCCCGGCCCGTTGCCCCGTTTCCCGGTCGCACCACGGCGCCTATCTTGTGCCCCATGACCAGCATCCCGCAGCACCAGCCCGGTGAATCGAACCCCCTGCGCGCACTCACCCTCGACCAGCTGCGCCGCCGTACGAGCATGAAGTGGCGCACCCACCCGGCCGACGTGCTGCCGCTGTGGGTGGCCGAGATGGACGTGCCGCTCGCCGAACCCGTCGCGCGCGCCGTCATCGAGGCCATGGAACTCGGCGACACCGGCTACCCCGTCGGCACCGCCTACGCCGAGGCCCTGGCCGCCTTCGCCGGCAAGCGGTGGGGCTGGGACGACCTCGCCGTGGAACGCACCGCGATCGTGCCCGACGTGATGCTGGGCGTCGTGGAGATGCTCAAGCTGGTCACCGGGCCGGGCGACCCGGTGATCGTGAACCCGCCCGTGTACCCGCCGTTCTACCAGTTCGTGACGCACCTGGACCGGCGCGTCGTCGAGGCGCCGCTCGGCGATGACCTGCGCATCGACCTCGGGACACTGGAGGAGGCGCTCCGGCGCGCCGTCGCCGACGGCGGGCGGGCCGCCTACCTGCTGTGCAGCCCGCACAACCCGACCGGAACCGTGCACACCGCCGACGAGCTGGCCGCCGTCGCCGCCCTCGCCGAGCGGTTCGGCGTCCGGGTCGTCGCCGACGAGATCCACGCGCCGGTCGTGACCTCGGGCGCGGGGTTCGTGCCGTACCTGAGCGTGCCCGGCGCGGAGCGCGGTCTCGCGCTGATGTCGGCGTCCAAGGGCTGGAACCTGGCCGGGCTCAAGGCCGCGCTCGCCCTCGCCGGACCCGGCGCCGCCGCCGACCTGGCGCGGATGCCCGAGGAGGTCGGCCACGGACCGAGCCATGTCGGCGTACTCGCCCACACCGCCGCCCTGCGCGACGGCGCCGCCTGGCTGGACGCGGTGCTGGCCGGGATCGACGAGAACCGGCGGCTGCTCACCGACCTGCTGGCCGAGCATCTGCCCGGTGTCGTCCACCGTCCCGGGGAGGCGACCTACCTCGCCTGGCTCGACTGCCGCGCGCTCGGCCTCGGCGACGATCCTGCGGACATCTTCCTCCACCGCGGCCGGGTGGCCCTCAGCTCCGGTATCCCCTTCGGCGCCGGCGGGGCGGGACACGTGCGCCTCAACCTGGCGACCTCGCCCGAGGTGATCACGGAGGCGGTGCGTAGGATGGCGGCGGCTCTGGCCTGAGCCGTGGGGCGCGACAACGTCCGGCACCTATACTTCCGGACCATGGACGACGCCTCACTCGCCCGGCTGGGCGCCGGCAAGTACCTGCTGGTCACCACCTACCGGAAGAACGGCACGCCGGTCGCCACCCCGGTGTGGGTCGTGCGGGACGAGGGCACCCTCGGCGTCTGGACGGCCGCCGACTCCTGGAAGGTCAAGCGCGTGCGCAACCGTGCCGACGTCCTGGTCGGCCCTTGCGACGTGCGCGGGAGGCCGACCGGCGAGCAGGTCCCGGCGACCGCGGAGATCTGCGACCCGGCCACCACCGGCCGCTACCGCCGGCTGATCGCCCGCAAGTACGGCGTCATCGGCCGGCTCACCCTGCTCGGCAGTCGGCTGCGCCGGGGCCTGGACGGCACCCTGGGGATCCGCATCACGCTCGCCTCCTGAACGCCCGGCGGCCACGACCCGCCGTCGGTAACCGGCGGTTGCGCCAGGCCGTTTATCGAAAGTAGGTCTTGGGCTGTGAATGATCACCGTTCATGGGCCGGGGAGATCTCACGGACGAGCAATGGTCGGTGCTGGAGCCGGTGTTGCCGAAGGGCGCCAGGACGGTGTGGTCACCCGTCTGGCCTCGGCGGCAGCTGATCGACGGCATACGGTTTCGTGCCGGGACGGGAGTCCCATGGGGGGACGTGCCCGTCGAGTACGGACCATGGAACCGGGTCTACGACCTGTTCCGCCGATGGCAGCGGAACGGCACCTGGCACCGGATACTCACCCAGCTCCAGTCCCTGGCCGACGCGAAAGGCGCGATCACGTGGGACCTGAGCGTCGACTCCGCGGTATGCCGTGCCCATCAGCACGGGGCCGGGGTCCGCAAGCGGGGTGACTCACAGAAAGAACCACCAGGCGGCATCTTCACCGAGCCTGGTGATCACGGGCTGGGACGCTCACGCGGCGGGTTCACCACCAAACTCCACCTGGCCGTCGAGCAGGGCCAAAAGCCCATGCCGATCGTGGTGACCGCTGGGCAGCGCGGGGACTCGCCGCAGTTCGAACCTGTCCTGGAGAAGATCCGCGTGCCCCCCATTGTGGCCGGGGCGGCCACGTGTCCGTCCCCATCGAGTCCGCGCTTGTAGGGCATACGCCTCCCGCAGAAACCGCGCTTACCCGCGCCGCCACGGAATCCGCTGCACTATCCCCGACAAAGCCGACCAGGCGCGCAACCGCCTTAAGCGTGGATCGCGTGGCGGCCGGCCGCCGAAGTTCGACAAGGACGACTACAAACAGCGGCACGCGGTCGAGTGTGGGATCAACCGCCTCAGGAGGCACCGCGCCGTCGCCACGCGATACGACAAGCTGGCGGTCCGCTACGAGGCGACCGTCCTCATCGCTGCCATCAACGAGTGGCTGTGATCAGCACCTCCACAGCCGTCCTACGCGACCCTGACCACGTACTTGCCCTGGACGCCGCCCGCTTCCAGCGCCTGGTGTGCCGCTGCTGTCTCCTCCAGGGCGAAGACCGTGTCCACCGCAGGGCTTAGCTTGCCCTCGACCACATGGCGGGCGAGGTCGTCGAAGTCCGCCCGCGTGGGGTTGCCGCTGAAGAAGCGCACCCGGCCGTGTCCGTGGACCGTGCTGGCCGCGAGGTAGCCGAGCGACGCCGCGGGCCGTTTCAGGTCGAAGGCGATGGTGACCATGCGCCCGCCCGGATTCAGTAGGCGCCGGAAGGCCCGTAGGTCGGTCCCCGCGGTGTCCAGGACCACGTCGAAGCGCCCCAGTTCCGCCGGCAGCACGGTCCTGTGGTCGACTGCCTTGTGCGCGCCGAGCCCGCGGACGAAGTCGAGGTTGGCTGCACGGGCCAGGGCCGTGACCTCGGCGCCGTACGCCCGTCCGAGCTGGACGGCGGCGTTGCCGACACCGCCCGAAGCACCCCGGACGAGGAGTCGTTCGCCGGGGCGCAGCCCGGCTTTGTCCCGCAGCGCGGTGATGGCCGTGGTGGCTACCGGCAGCGCGGCGGCGTCCACCAGGTCAAGGCCGTCGGGGAGCGGGCCGACCCGCTCAGCGGGTACGGTCACGTACTCGGCGGCGCTGCCGAACCCGGAGGTGCGGCCCAAGACCCCCCATACGCGGTCGCCTGCCGCGAACCGGGTGACTCCGGCGCCCAGTGCGGCGACCTCGCCGGTGAAGTCCAAGCCGACGCGCTTGGGGAATCTCCGGCCGCTCAGGAGGCGGAGACGGCCGGCACGTGCTGCCAGTTCGCCGCCGTTGACGCTGAACGCGCGCACCTTCACAAGGACCTCGCCGGGGGTCGGCTCAGGGCGTGGCATGCAGCCCGTGTAGAGCACATCGGGGCCGCCATAGCGGTCGTAGAGCACTGCCTTCATCATGCGGTCGTTCACCGTTCTGCCTTTGCCGCCGGGGGCCGTACAGGGATCTGGCATCGACCGTAAGCTCTTAAGTGGACGCAATCGTCCGCTTGGACCGGAAGCGAGAGACAGTGATGGCGGAATCCTCTCGGATCACAGCCCGGGACGGGGTGCGGGCGGATGCCCGGCGCAACCGAGAGCGCGTCCTCGTCGCCGCCCGTGCGGTCTTTGCGGAGCACGGGATCGACGCCCCGATGGCGACCGTGGCCCGACGGGCCGGGGTCGGCGTGGCGACGCTGTACCGGCATTTCCCGACCCGGGACGCCCTGGTGAGAGGAGCGTTCGCGCAGCAGATGGAGACCTGCGCGCGGGCGCTCACCGAGGCTCTGGCCGCCCCTGACCCGTGGCAGGGCTTCCAGCAGCTGGTCGAGACGGTCTGCGCTCTGCAACGGGAGGAACGCGGGTTCCCGGCCGCGTTCGTCGCGGCCTTCCCGGAAACCGCGTCGGAACACGCGCAGTCCCGGCAACGAGCCGAGCGGGACTTCACAACTCTGGTACGCAGGGCCCAGGCGTCGGGCGCGCTACGGTCCGATTTTCACCCTTCCGACCTCGCCGTGGCCCTATTGGCACACTGCGGTCTGGCGACCGCCCTACCGGATGACGGTGCAGCGTCCCGGCGCCTGGTGGCCTATCTGCTCCAGTCGTTCCGCACCGACCCGGCCAACAAACCGCTGCCCCCACCGGCTGCACTGACACTGCGCAGCCTCCCGATTGCGACAGACAGTCCTCAGGGGCAACGACCCTCCCGAGCCTGACAAGAAACGGTACTTGCCGCAGAGCACATCCAGCCCGATAACTCCACTTTCGCAACAGGCCCTAGGAGTGACTCGGTGATCCGGGGGAGTAGGCCGCCCCGTCGACCGGGGTGGGGCGGCCCGCCGGCGGACACGGACGCCGGTGCCCACCGGCGCGCTGGTGTCCGGGGCGGAGCGCCCCCGCGGAGGGCTGACCGGCTCTCAGGTCCAGGCCCGGTACGGCTCGTCGATCAGCTGGAAGACGGGCTCGCCGCGTACCGGGTCCTTGGCCGTGGACAGCCGCACCCGGTCGCCGCTGTGGATGCCGATGAGCGGGCCCATGACCCGGCCGCGCAGCACGAAGCCCTCGGCCATCTCGATCAGGGAGACATTGCGCGCGGCTGGTGTGTTGCGGTGCACCACCGTGGCGTGGCGCACCGTCCCCGTGCCCTCGCTGCGTTCGGTCCGCAGGTCGCTGCCGCGACAGACCGGGCACAGCACCCGGTGGTACATGGCGGTGCCGCACCAGGTGCAGCGCTGGTAGAAGACGGCCTCGGCGTCCGGGGCTGTGGGGTCGAGTACGCCCGTCGCGGAGCCGACTGCCTGCTGAGCGACGTTTCCTGAGTGGTGGTACACGCTGGTCAACTCCCTGCACTCGGGCCGGAATCCCTCGTGCGCGGTCACCCGGGCACGCGTATGCGCGGCTCGCCGTGCCACCGTGCACGCCCCACAGCGTATGGCACTGAGTGTCACTCGTAAAGGCACTGCGTACCCTCGATTCCGCACCCGTGACGCCGTGACCGTCGGCCGTCAGTCGCGGGCGAACGCGGTCTCGACCTCCCGCACGACCTGCCACAGGGGCGTCCCGCGCCGGGAGACCACGACCCCCACGTCCTCGGGCGCCTCGTCGGGGAACGCGAGGGGAGCACCGCCGAACGTGGACTGGGCGTACCCCAGCGCGTGGTCCACCGCGGCGCCCGCGTCGTCCCGCCCGTCCGAACGCAGCCAGGACCGCAGGGCGTTGTTGTGCGCCGCGACCACCGCGGCCGCGATCACGTCGGCCCGCAGGATCCCGTCCGGCCGCCCGCCCAGGCGATCGCGCAGGTACTCGGCGAGGGCCCGCTCGTAGCGCCACACCACCGACAGCTCGTACGCCCGCAGTCCGGGGACCTTCTTGGTGAGGTGGTAACGCTGCACCGAGAAGGCCGGGTTCTCGGCGTACATGCGCAGCACGAGCCGGGCCGCGTCGCAGACCCGTGTCACCGGGTCGGCGTCCTCGGGGGAGGCGGCCAGGAAGGCCGTCATGTCGGCCAGGCACCGCTCGTGGTCGGGGAAGACCACGTCCTCCTTGGAGGGGAAGTAGCGGAAGAACGACCGCCGTCCGACACCGGCGAGCGCGACGATGTCGTCGACGGTCGTCTGCTCGTAGCCCCGTTCGAGAAACAGCTGGAAGGCCGCCGCGACCAGCGCCTCCCGCATCGGCGGCCGGATACCCGCCGTGTCCGTCCGGTCCCCGCGGCGGGGCGCCGCACTGCTGGAGCTCATGAAGGGGAACGTAGCAGCTCACCGGCACACATGACACTCAGTGCAGTGATCAGAGGGAACTGAGTGCCCTCGACGTTTCGCTTCCTTGCTGCGCCGGTCGCATACGATCACTTCCGGTCAGCCCCGAGGAGTTCCGCATGCCGTCCGCCCGCCCCCGCATCCTGTACGTCACCGACCTGGCCTACGAGGCACGCGGTCGGCGTTACCGCGACGAGGACATCTTCCTGACCTCCCGTCTGCGCGAGGACTTCGACCTGGCCCTGTGCCACCCCGGTGAGGCCGCCGCCCTGTTGGACGCCTTCGACGCGGTCGTCGTCCGCAACAGCGGCCCCGTGCTGGGGTACCAGGCCGCCCACGACGCCTTTCGCGAGCGCGCGGCCGAGCGCGGAACCCGCGTCTACAACCAGCTCACCGGCCGGGCGGACATGGCCGGCAAGCAATACCTCATCGACCTGACCGACGCGGGATACCCGGTCATCCCCACCGTCGGCCGGCCGGAGGACCTGCACCGGCTGCCCCCGTCGGACGAGTACGTCGTCAAGCCCAGGCTCGGCGCGGACTCGGTGGGCCTGCGGTTCGTGCCCGCGGACCGCGTACGGGAGACGGTGCGCGGCGACGCCGGAGACATACTCGTCCAGCCGCGCGTCGACTTCGCCTACGAGGTCTCCTTCTACTTCGTCGACCACGACTTCCAGTACGCCCTGTACGCGCCGCGTCCCGACCGGCGCTGGCGGCTGGAGCCGTACGACGCCTCACCGGAGGACCTCGACTTCGCGCGGCGGTTCATCGACTGGAACGGCGTCGAACACGGCATCCAGCGCGTCGACGCCTGCCGCGCGCCCGGCGGTGAGCTGCTCCTGGTCGAACTGGAGGACCTGAACCCCTACCTGTCCCTGGACGCCCTCGACGAGGCGGGCCGGAACTCCTTCGTCACCGCCCTGCGGACGGCCCTGCGACACCTCCTCGCGGCATGAGCCCGTCCGGGGAGGGCGCCTAGCATGGCCGTCATGGACGCGTTTCTCGGCCGACTGGACCCGGACATGTGCGTGGTGACGGCCGCGGCGGACGGGGAACGGGCGGGCTGCCTGGTCGGTTTCTCCTCGCAGTGCTCCCTCGACCCCGTGCGTTTCGTCGTATGGCTCTCCGAGGTCAACCGGACCTTCCGGGTGGCACGGTCCGCCGACGTCCTGGCCGTCCATCTGCTCGCCCGCGACCAGCGCGGGACGGCCGAGATCTTCGGCGGGCAGACCGGCGACCGGGTGGACAAGTTCCGGCAAGTCGGCTGGCGTGAGGGGTACGGCGGGGCGGTCGTGCTGGACGACGCCGAGGCGTGGTTCGTCGGCCGCGTGGTGGAGCGGGCCGCCGGGGGTGATCACGTCGGTTTCGTGCTCGACCCGGTCGAGTGGGGCGGGCGGGAGACGGCCGGCGGACGGCTGCTGCGGCTGGCCGACGCCCACACCATCCGGCCGGGGCACCCGGTGGACTGACCGGCGCCGACGGGGACGCGGCCGGTTCGGTCGACATCCGTACGGTCTCGCCCGGGTCCGTGCGGTCTCGCCCGGGTCCGTGCGGGACAGCCCGGGACTGTACGGGACTGTACGGGATGGGCCGGGACCGTACGGGACAGACTGGACCCATGCGGGGCAACCCGGAACAGCACAGGACAGGGCGGGTCAGCGTCCGGCGGTGCCCCGTTCGGCCAGTGCGTCGGTGACCGCCCGCACGCTGCGCGCGATGTGCTGCAACTGCAGGACCTCTGCCGCGTACAGCTTGATGGTGTGCTCGATGACCGACTCGGGCAGGCCGAGCCGGGGCAGGTCCGCCCGGGCGGTCTGCAGGGCGGTGCGGGCCACCCGGATCTCGTGCTGGACCTGGATCTGCGCATGGCGGGCGAGCAGCACGGGATGGCGGATCAGCGCCGGGTAGCCCGCGTAACGGGCCGGCACCAGCTCGCGCAGCCACTTGGCCGCCGAGCGTTCCCAGTCGTAGCTGCCGGGCGTCTTGACCTGGCACGGCCAGTCCGGGCTGATGCGCGTGGTCGTCAGGGGCATGATCATCGCTTCCGGGGTGTGCGGCGTCGACGGGGTGGGGCGACGGTTGGGGCGGTCCCGGTCCAGGGGACGACCGGGACCGCCGCGGGCGCTCGCGCAGGCGATGCCCGGCGGAACACCCCGGGTGCGCCGGAGCGGGTAGGAGCCGGCGGCCAGGGATGTTCGCGCAGGTGTGGACGCGCTCCGGGGCGGCCGGGTCGCGATCCGTGAGCAGTATTTATATATGCCATCTGCTTTGCAAGGCGTATGAAAACATTCATGCCTGCTTTGACGGGGATGGCCCCCGTCTGCGCCGACCAATTGCCCTGCCGGTCCGGAACTCGGGGCCGGACACCGGGCCTGAAACCGGGACCGAAACCGGGACCGGCTCAGTCCCGGAGGAAGAACTGGTGCTGGTCGGCGACCTGCTCGTACTCCTCCAGGCGGGCCTGCGTCCGCTCGGGATCGGCGTCGGTCATGGCCTGGAGCAGCGCCGCGCACATCACGCCCGGCGCCGCGTAGGAGTCGAAGACCAGCCGGGACCCCGTGCCGGTGGCGAAGGTGACGTCGGCCTCGTCCACGAGGGGGCCGAGCGCCAGGTCGGTGATCAACGCCACCTTCAGTCCGGCACCGCGTGCCACCCGGACGGCGCCCAGGGTCTCGTGGGCGTGCCGGGGCATGGAGAAGGCCAGCACCCAGGTGCCGCCCGCCTCCCGGGACTGGAGCAGGGCGTCGTAGGCGACGGTGCCGCCCCGGGTCACCAGGCGCACGTCGGGGTGGACGCGGCGGGCGGCGTAGGCGAAGTACTCGGCGAGCGAGACGGAGATGCGCAGCCCGAGAACGGTCAGCGGCGCGGAAGCGGCCAGCTTCCGTCCGACGTCGATCACCCGGTCGGCGTCGGCGAAGTCGCGCCGCAGGTTCTCCAGGTTCTCGATCTCGGCGTCGACGGCCGCCTGGAGTTCGTTGCCCCGGTTCTCCTCGGCCGGAGCGGCGCCGCGGGTGCCCAGCGCGATCGACTGGAGCTGCTCCCGCAGCGCCGGGTAACCGCTGAAGCCGACCGCCGAGGCGAACCGCGTCACCGAGGGCTGGCTCACGCCCACCCGGTCGGCGAGGTCGGTGATCGACAGGAACGCCGCCTCGGTGAGGTGCTCGATGAGGTACTGCGCGATGCGCCGCTGGCCCGGGGAGAGGCGAGGCCGGTCGAACAGCGTCCTGAGCCGGGTCGTGGGGGAGACCTCCGTCTCCGGGACCGCCCGCCCCGAGGTGATCGCCGAAGCCTGCGCACGTGCCTGCTGCGGCGATGGCACGGATCCGCCTCCTTTGTCTCCCACGGAGGTCAACATAGCTCACCCCCTGTTTCCATCAGGACGGCGTCATGGGCCGCCCCTGAGCCCGCGAGGGCCGGAATCCACCCCGCCCCGGACCGGACACCGCCCCGCTCGGGAGTCAGATCCGCCCCGCCCCACAGCCGTCGTCCGCCCCGCACGAAACGGCATCCGCGCCCGCGGGGGGATAGCACGGGCCTGTCCGGGAACCCGCCGTCACGGAAGCAAGCCACACTACGGACGAGGAGCCGCCGTCATGACCGTCCCGGAAGAGAACCGGCCGAAGACCGACACCACCGACGACGTTCTCGAGCAGCGCGACGAGGAGGCGCCCCGCCCGCCGGGTGGCACCGGCCGGACCATGCGCGAGGCCCTGGAGGAGGCGCACGTCCGCCCCGCCGACTACGACGAGGAATGACCGCCCGACACCCGCGCGGCGCCCGCGCCGCACCCGGGCGGCCGACCCCCGAGAACACCCGGCAGGTGAGTACCGCATGGGCGCCATCAGCGCGCTGGAGAAGGTCCTGGAAAACGGTTGGGAAGCGTTGTGGGCGCGGGTCTTCGACAGGGACCCTGTCGAACTCCTCGACGCCCTGCGCACGGAATGCGACAGCAACGCCGTGGTCTCGCCCGAGGGGCGGGTCATGGTGCCCAACGCCTACGACGTCGCACTCGCCGGCGTCGTCCACGAGGAACTGGCGCGCCGCGACGGCCGGGTGGGCCAGGTGCTCACCGACAGCCTGGCCCGGCACGCCGAACGGCAGGGATACGAGTGGGCCGGCCCGCTGGCCGTGCACATCACCGAGTCGGACGACGTGCCCAACGGCCGCTACCGCGTGGCGAGCAGCGTGATGCCGCACGTGAGCGCCGTCGGCTTCCCGCACGCGGAGTCCCAGCCGCGCTCCACCGACGGCGGACGCGCGACCGAGTGACGCGGACGCGCGACCGAGTGACGCGGACGCGCGACCGAGTGACGCCGAGGCGCGACCGAGAGACGCCGACGCGCGACCGAGTGGCGACGTGGCCGAACGGGCGGCATCGACGCCGTCGAACGTCCGGTCGAGGACGAGCACACGGTGACGCCCCACCCCCGCCGGAAACCCGGACGTCACGCACCGGGCCGGTCCCGCCCACTCCCTCCGTCCGCGCCCGGCATCGCCCCCGCCGGTACCACGAGGTCGGCGCGGTCCCGGGTCCCGGCGACCAGGTCGGCGTTGCGCTGGTCGGTGCCGAGCACCCAGGCGACCGCGTCCTCGTGGGACTTGCCGAACCGCTCGTGCCGCGCCACCAGCCGGCGGATCCGCTCCGTCTCCGCCGGCTCGCAGAACCACACCTCGTCGAGCCGGGAGCGCACCCGCGCCCACGCGCCGGTCCCCAGCAGCAGGTAGTTGCCCTCCGTCACGACCAGCCGTGCCGTCGCCGGCACCGGCACGGCCCCGGCGATCGGCTGCTCCAGTACGCGTTCGAAGCCGGGCGCGTACACGGTCTCGCCGCCCGCCTCCTCGTCGTCAGGTTCCTCGCGCAGCCGGCGCAGCAGCGCCGCGTACCCGGCCGCGTCGAAGGTGTCGGGCGCGCCCTTGCGGTCCCGGCGGCCGAGGCGGTCCAGTTCGGCGTCGGCGAGGTGGAAGCCGTCCATGGGGACGTGCGCGACCCACGGCTCGCCCGTCCCGTTCAGCTCCCGCACCAGATGGCCGGCGAGCGTCGACTTCCCGGCGCCGGGGCTTCCGGCGATGCCGAGGATCGCGCGCCGCCCGCCGCCCGGCAGGGAGCGGGCCCGGTCGAGAAGGTCGTCGAAAGTCAGCGGCACACCGCAGAGTGTGTCACCTGATCGGACCCGCCCCGGCGGGGAACTGTCTCGGCTATGACGACGCAGCTGGGACTTCCCGACGACATCCAGGCCTGCCTCTTCGACCTCGACGGGGTCGTGACCAGGACGGCGGTGGTGCACGCCGCCGCCTGGAAGGAGACGTTCGACGCCTTCCTGCGCGAGCGGGACGGCGCGGACTTCCGCCCCTTCACCGACTCCGACTACGCCGAGTACGTGGACGGCCGCCCGCGCGCCGACGGGGTGCGCTCCTTCCTCGCCTCCCGAGGCGTCGAACTGCCCGACGGGGACCCCGACGACCCGCCGGACGCGCAGACCGTCAACGGCGTCGGCAACCGCAAGAACGAACTGCTCCTCCAGAAGATCCGCACCGACGGCGTGGAGCCGTACGAGGGCACGCTGCGCTACATCGAGGCGGTCCGCGCCGCCGGCCTCGCCACCGCGATCGTCTCCTCCAGCGCCAACACGCAGGACGTGCTGCACTCCATCGATGCCGAGCGCCTGTTCGACGTGCGGGTCGACGGCGTGGTGGCCCGGACCCGGAAGCTGCCGGGCAAGCCGCGCCCCGACACCTTCCTGGCCGCCGCCCGCGACCTCGGCGTCGACCCGTCCCGCGCCGCCGTCTTCGAGGACGCGCTGGCCGGCATGGACGCGGGACGCTCCGGGCACTTCGGCTACGTCGTCGGCGTGGACCGCGTCGGCCAGACCGACGCGCTGTACGCCCACGGTGCCGACCGCGTCGTCAAGGACCTCGCCGAGCTGGGAGGCCAGGCGTGATCACCAACCGGACGTACACCGTCGAGCCCTGGTCCGTGCGCGAGACCGCCCTCAACCTCGACCTCCTCGCGCAGAGCGAGTCCGTCTTCGCCCTGTCCAACGGGCACATCGGCTGGCGCGGCAACCTCGACGAGGGCGAGCCCCACGGCCTCCCCGGCAGCTACCTCAACGGCGTCTACGAACTGCACCCGCTGCCGTACGCCGAAGCGGGCTACGGCTACCCCGAGTCCGGCCAGACCGTCATCAACGTCACCAACGGCAAGCTGCTGCGGCTGCTCGTCGACGACGAGCCCTTCGACCTGCGCTACGGGCGGCTCGTCAAGCACGAACGCACCCTGGACCTGCGACGCGGCGTGCTGGAGCGGACCTGCGAGTGGACCTCCCCGGCCGGTACGACCATCCGGGTGCGCTCCACCCGGCTGGTCTCCCTCACCCAGCGGGCCATCGCCGCCGTGGAGTACGAGGTCGAGCCCGTCGACAGCCGGACCCGGGTGGTCATCCAGTCGGAGCTGGTCACCAACGAGAGCCTGCCCTCCCCGGACGGCGACCCCCGGACGGCCAAGGCGCTCCAGTCCCCGCTGGAGCCGGAGGAGGACCTCGCCGTGGGCTCGCGGCTGCGCCTGGTCCACCGGACGCGGCGCAGTGGACTCAGGGTCGCCGTGGCCGCCGACCACGTCGTCGACACCTCCGGGGAGATCACCACCAGCAGCGAGAGCAACACGGACGTGGCCCGGCTGACCATCACCTCCGTGCTGGCGCCGGGACAGCGGCTGCGGGTGCAGAAGACGGTCGCCCACGGCTGGTCGGGCGCCCGCTCCCGCCCCGCGATGAGCGACCAGGTCGAGGCCGCGCTCGCCGCCGCCGCGCACAGCGGCTGGGACGGACTGGTGGCGGAACAGCGTGCCTACCTCGACGACTTCTGGGCGCGCGCGGACGTGGAGGTGCACGGCGACGAAGAGATCCAGCAGGCCGTGCGCTTCGCCCTGTTCCACGTCCTGCAGGCCGGAGCCCGCGCCGAGCAGCGGGCGATCCCGGCGAAGGGACTGACCGGCTCCGGCTACGACGGACACGCGTTCTGGGACACGGAGATGTTCGTGCTGCCCGTGCTGACCTACACCGAGCCCAAGGCCGTCGCCGAGGCGCTGCGCTGGCGCCGGGACACCCTGCCCGCCGCCCGGGACCGCGCCACCCAGCTGGGGCTGCGCGGCGCCGCGTTCCCGTGGCGGACCATCGACGGCTCGGAGGGCTCCGCGTACTGGCCGGCCGGCACGGCCGCGTTCCACGTGGCCGCCGACATCGCGCACGCCGCGGTGCGGTACACGGCGGCGACCGGCGACACCGACTTCGAACGCGACACCGCCCTCGAACTCCTGGTGGAGACGGCCCGGCTGTGGCGCTCGCTGGGACACCACGACCACCACGGCGTCTTCCACATCGACGGCGTCACCGGCCCGGACGAGTACAGCGCCATCGCCTACGACAACACGTACACCAATCTGATGGCCCGCTCGAACCTGCTCGCCGCGGCCGACGTGTGCGAACGCCACCCGGACGAGGCCGCGCGGCTCGGCGTCGACGACGAGGAGAGCGCCGCCTGGCGGGACGCCGCCGAGTCCGTGCACATCCCCTACAACGAGGAGATCGGCGTCCACGAGCAGCACTCGGGCTTCACCCGTCACCAGCGCTGGGACTTCGCCGCCACCGCCGCCGACCAGTACCCGCTGATGCTGCACTTCCCCTACTTCGACCTCTACCGCAAGCAGGTCATCAAGCAGTCCGACCTCGTGCTGGCGATGTACACCTGCGGCAGCTGGTTCGACGCCCACTGCGACGAGGACCAGATCGCCCGCAACTTCGCCTACTACGAGCCGCTGACCGTACGGGACTCCTCCCTGTCCGCCTGCTGCCAGGCGGTCGTCGCCGCCCAGACGGGACACCTGCGCCTGGCCTACGACTACGCCGCCGAGGCCGCCCTGATGGACCTCGCGGACCTGGAGCACAACACCCGCGACGGACTGCACATCGCCTCGCTGGCCGGTACGTGGATGGCGCTGGTCGCCGGGTTCGGCGGCACCCGCCGGGACGGCGACAGCCTCCGGTTCACGCCGCGCCTGCCCGAGAAGTTCAGCCGCCTCGCCTTCCGGCTCCAGTTCCGGGGCCGGTGCCTGCGCGTGGAGATCGGCGCCGACAAGGCGACGTACACCCTGCTGGACGGCGCGCCCCTGACCATCCATCACCACGGGAGCGCGCTGACCGTGAACGGGGACGGTCCCGTCACCCGCCCCGTCCCCGCACCCAAACGGCGCCCCACCCCCGAACAGCCCCCGCATCGCCGCCCCAACGCCCACTGACCGGCCGACCGCGAAGTGGGGCGGGGGGGGAGGAACGAGACAGTGCGACTGGCCGACTTCCCCCCTGCGCTTGCGTGGCCCGCGGGTTAGTTTGACCTTGTTTTCCGGGTTTCCGGGCTCCCGCCCCCGGCGGCAGGAGGTGAGGAACGAGCGGACCCGCGACGAGCGGGGGTGAGGGGTGCACGATGGCCGACGGCGCGAACGCCATGCTCGCCGGCAGACGCCGGGACGAGGCGACGACGGCGTCCGGCACGCCCCGGGGCCTGCGCGGTGACGCCCTGATCGCGGCGGTGGCCGCCGTCTTCACCGTGTTGCAGCTGGTCCTCGTCCACCCATGGATGGGCCTCGGCTGGGACGAGACGGTGTACGTCAGCCAGGTGACCTCCCACCACCCCGCCGCCTTCTTCAGCGCACCGCGCTCCCGCGGCGTCTCCCTGCTGGTCGCGCCCGTCGCGTCCTGGTCGTCGTCCACCGAACTGCTGCGCGTCTACCTCGCCGTGCTGTCCGGCCTCGGCCTGTACCTCGCCCTGCGGGCCTGGAAGGGTCTCTTCCCGGCCCGCGTCCTGGCGACGGCCGGCGCGTTCTTCGCCACCCTGTGGGTGACCCTGTTCTACGGTCCGCAGGCCATGCCCAACTACTGGGTCGCCATCGGCGCCCTGATCTGCGTCGGCTCCTTCCTGCGGGCCCGGCAGGGGCTGTCCCGGCGGGCCGCGCTGTGGGGAGTGGTGGCCGGAGCCGCGCTGATGGCGTGGATGCGCCCGACGGACGCGGTCTGGGTGACCCTGCCTCTGCTGGTCCTCGTCCTCGCGCGCCGCCAGTGGCCGCTGCTGCTCGCCCTCGTCGGCGGCCTCGCGGCCGGGGGAGTGGAGTGGGTGATCGAGGCGTACGGCTGGTACGGCGGCCTCGGGGAGCGGCTGTCGAGGGCGTCCGAGATCCAGGGCGGCCTCGGCTGGAACTTCGCCGTCGACGACCAGATGCGCAGCCTGGGCGGACGGGGCCTGTGCCGTCCGTGCACCGGCCCGATGCCGCACCCGGTGGTCACCCTGTGGTGGATCGTCCTCCCGGCCGTCGCCCTGCTCGGAGCCGCCGTCGCCGTCCGGGCCCGGCGCGCCGCCCGCACACTGGTCCCGTTCGCCTGCGCCGTGACGGCCGCGCTGCCCTACCTTTTCATGATCGGCTACGCGGCGCCCCGCTTCCTGCAGCCCGCTTACGCCCTGCTCGCCGTCCCGGTCGCCGTGGCGCTGTGGCACCTGGTCGGGACGGTACGCGGCCGATGGCGTCCGGTGGCCGTGTCGCTCGTCGCGCTCGCGCTGGCCGGCCACCTGGCGGTGCAGTTCGCCGTCCTCGTGGGCACCGTGGACCGCAACGTCGAAAGCCGCGAGGACTGGGCCCGCGTCGCCGACGAGCTGCACCGGCTGGGTGTCCGCCCGCCGTGTCTGATCACCGGGCACGAGTCCATCCCGATCGGCTACTACACGGGCTGTTCCTCCGGTGCCACCAGCGGCAACAACGAGAACATCACGGCCGCCGAGATCGTGGACACCGCCCGCCGCATCCCCGTCGCCGACGTCACCGGCCCCGGCGGCACCCCGCCCGGCTACGCCCGCGACTGGAGCCCGCACCGCATCACCGACCTGAGCATCCGCGTCGCACCCCGGGGGTGAGGACGCCGGACCGGGAGCGGGTTAAAGATCGCGTATCGGGAAACGCGAACCGCACACCCGGACCAACGAGCCGACGCAGCGCGAGAGGGAGGCAGCGATGGGCACGGACCCGATGGCCGACGACGTCTACCAGCCCACCGGAACCAACGAGGAGCAGGAGGACGCCGCACCCCTCGACCTCCAGGACGCCGTCGACGAGCGGACCTACGACGACACGCTCGACGAGGGCTACTCCCCGCCGGAGAAGCCCCTCGGCGTGACCAAGCACGGCACCACGGCCGCCGAGCAGCACGACGGCGAGACCCTGGACGAGCGGCTGTCCCAGGAGGTGCCCGACGTGTCGGCGCCCGCCGGGGACGGCGTGGGCGACACACCCGGCGGTGACGGGGAACCGGTCGACCCCGAGGCGGGCACCGAACGCTCCGGCCGTCTGGTCGCACCCGACGAGGGGGTACGCACCGACACGACGAAGGAGACCGTCGCCGAGGACGTCGGCATCGACTGCGGAGCGGCGGGCGCCGAGGAGGCCGCCATGCACGTCGTGGAGGACGAGACGGCGCTGCCGGACGGGGAGAACGACCGATAGGGGCGCCGGCCGTACCGGGCCGGATCGCAGCCCCCGGGCGGGGGCCTCGGCCCCCGGCCGCCGCGGGCCGAGGCCCCCGCCCGGGCCTCCTGACCCGCCCGGGCGCGCTCACGCGTCACATGGCCCGGACCGGTGCCGCCCGCACCGGTCCGGGCCATGTGACGCCCGGTGGCCGCCCGGTCAGGGCAGGAGCTTGTCGAGGGCGGCGGGGCCCTCCTCGTCCAGCTTGCGCCTGGCCCATTCGAGGTTCTTCGGGGTGACGTCCCGGCCGGCCGCGAGGACGATGTCCTCCGGAGACACCTCGGTGCCGGTACGGGTGTGGAGCAGGTTGTCCGGGGTGGCGCGGTCGTTCCCCGCGCGTGCTTCGGACGGGCGGGAGGCGTCGGGCTGTGACGTCGACATGATCAGTGCTCCTCGGATCCGGATCGCTGCTTCGGTGCCGTGCTGTTGTCGGTCCCGAATATCCCGATAACACCATTCAATGCGGAAGCGGCGCCCGCATCCGGAGACCGACGGGATTCAGGCCGTCGCCGGAGGCGAAGGAGTGAGGACGAGCATCGTGACGTCGTCGTCCACGTCCGCGCAGAAGCGCACCAGATCGGCCCAGACACGGTCGGGGAGCACGGCGGGGTCCTCGTCGGCGAAGGCGGTCAGCCGGTCGGCCAGCGGGTAGAAAGCGCCCTCGGCGTCCCGGGCCTCGACCACCCCGTCCGAGGCGAGGAAGAGCCGGTCGCCGGGGCGCAGGGACACCGTGCACGCCTCGATCGCGCCGGCGTCCGCCAGCCCGAGCCCGAGCGGCGTCCACGGCGAGACCTCCAGCTCCGTGGCCCGGGCGCCCCGCAGCAGGAGCGGCGGCGGGTTGCCGCAGACGACGACGCGGACCTCCAGGGCGTCGGCGGAGAACTCCAGCAGCGCGGCCGTCGCGAACAGCTCGGCGTGCCGCGTCTCCGCCGAGTCCACCAGCAGTCTCCGGTCGAGCCGCCCGGCCACCGACGCGAGATCCGGCTGGTCGAGCACCGCCTCGCGGAACGCCCCCAGCAGCGAGGCGACCGTCGACACCGCCGACAGCCCGTGCCCCTGCACGTCGCCCGTCACGACCCGTACGCCGAAGGGGCCGTCCCGTACGTCGAAGAAGTCGCCCCCGACGAGCGTCCCGCGCTGCGCCGCCCGGTACAGCCCCGCGCAGCGCACCGCCCCGACCCGCTCGGGCAGCGGGGGGACGACGGCGTGCTGCGCGGCCTCGGCGACCGTGCGCTCCAGCCCCAGCTGGGTGTCGCGGCGACTGCGCACGAAGGACACGAAGACGCTGAGCCCGGCGACGAAGACGACGGTCAGCAGGTCGGTGTCGCCCGGCCGGTCGAGCTGGAAGGCCGGGATGTTCAGCAGTGCCACCACCACGCCGCCCAGCAGGGCGGTGGCCAGCGGGCTGTAGGACAGCACGGCCAGCGGCGGGATGGCGCCCAGCAGGAAGCCGATGTCGAGGGGGTCGTGGCTGATGAGCGTCGCCGCGCAGATCGCCACGACGAGGACCGGCGGCAGCACCCGCACCCAACGGGGTGGCGGAGCCCCGCTCAGCCAGCTCCGCCGGTCCTCGCCCCGGCGCGGTGGCAGGGCCGACACCTTTCGCACACCACCACGCTCCTACGCCGCCCGCCCTCCCGCACGCCGGGCGCCCCGTCCCCGTCTAGAACGCGGTGAGCGTCAGCCTGAACCCGGTGGGGGCCGTGTCCTGGATGTAGGAGGCGAAGTCGGCCACGTCGTCGAAGGCGAAGCCGTACGCCCTGCCGTCCTCGGTGGCCGCGTGCACCGCCTTGGAGTAGTGGTTGGTCAGCGCGGTCCCGTAGAACGTCGCCGGGTCGGTCGCCGGCTGGTCGGCCGAGGAGACCAGCGTGGAGCGGTTGAAGCCGGCGCCGAGGACCGCGGCGACGGGACCGGTCGTGCCGTCGTTGGGCGCGGCGAGGGCGCCGTCGCAGAACAGCACGTCCCGGGTGGACGGCTTGCCGAAGGACACCTGGGCGGGCCCGTCGAAGGTCAGGCGGTCCCCGCGCACCCGGCCGGTGAACGTGCCGGCGTTGGTGGTGATCCTCAGGTCCTTGCCGGTGTAAGTGCTCCACACCTCGTCGATGTACGGGGCGAGGTACTCCTTGGGGAACAGACCGGCGTCCAGTCCGTGGCCGGGGGCGATCACGCGGGTGTCGTCCACGACCAGCGGCGCGAACTCCTCGATCTGTCGCAGCGCGGCGAAGACGTCCGCCCGTCCGCCCGCGCGCACGGTGCCGGTGGTCTGGTCCTTGGCACCGGTCAGCCGGATGGCGAGCGGCACGCTGAACATGTCGACCATGGTGGTGTTGCAGAACATCCCGGAGGAGTTGTACGTGAACTCCGCACAATCGTGCAGCACTCCATAGTTCGGGTCGGACTCGACCCAGCCCGCCGGGTACTGCAACGCGGCGTTTCCGGCGCCGTCGGCGACCACCTTGAACTTCAGCTTCCCGCCGAGGGACACGTAGATCCGGCCGGAGAGGTACGGCAGGCTGAGCTTGGTCTCACCGCTGCCGGCGAGGCTGATCGCGTAGTCGGTGTAGCCGTCGGCGCCGTTGTCGGAGAGGGCTACGGGTGCGACGGTGCCCTCGGGGGTGACGCGCACCTGCCGGCCGTCCACGTTTCCGACGATGTAGACGTGCACGTCGCCGTTGCCGAAGGAGCCGGTGCCGTTGACGATCGTCAGCGGCAGGGCTCCGGCGGCCTTGGTGCCGGGGCCGGCCGAGGAGCCGTCCGAGCCGACGCCCGCGAGGGCGTGCGGGGCGACGGCGGCGGCGACCGGTGCGGCCACGACCATTCCGCCGAGGGCGACGAGGAGCTTGCGGCGGGCGACTGGACGCTGGTGACGGGGAGTCATGTGGGGGGTCTCCATAGTGATCGGGACATGACAGATGGGGGACAGGCGTCTGAGAGCGCTCTCACGACGTGCGCCGATGGTACGCACGACGGATGGCCCGGCCAACCTTCCCCAGCCACCCTCAATCGCGTTGTTCCAGCTCGGAGTTGAGGTGGCCGACGCCGCTCAGGGAACGCTTAACCGCCGTTTAAGGCGCGTTTAATCCACGCCGGAAAACCGGTGGCCGCATTCGCACGGCACCCGGTACTGTCCTGGCCACGCCCCGAGATCGACGGAAGGAGGGCAGAGCCGTGCAGTTCACCTCACTTCCGCGCTCCCTCCCCGTTGTCCCGGCGTACCTCGACTGACACCGGGAGCGCGCCACGCATGACGCATCCCGGAGGAATCCATGACCGATCTGGTCATCCGCGCGCTCGACGCGAGCGACGCCCATCTCTTCGACACCCTGCCCGACCCGCTGGGCGCCCGTGAGGGCCACCGGCTCACCCACCACCGCCCCGACTGGAAGCGGGTCGCCCTGCGCGACGGCGCCGTCGTCGCCCGCGGCGCCTGGTGGGGCGGCCCCGACGACACCGAACCCGTCATCCTCAACTGGTTCGACGTGGCCGAGGGCGAGGAGGCGGCGGGAGCCGAACTCCTGAGCACCGCCCCCTGGCAGGTCGAACTCGAACTCAACCCGCCCGCCACCTGGCGCGAGGACCCCGCCCTGCGCGCCGCCGCCGAGGCACGTTTCAGCGCCGCACGGACGGCCGGGTACGACCTTCTGGTCGAACGCCTCCTGTACCGGTGGACGCCGGAGTGCGGACTCCCCGAGCGGCCCGGCCGTCTGGACTTCCGCCCCGAACCGGACGACGCGGTGTTCTTCGAAGCGCTGCGCCGCATCCACTCCGTCACCCTGGACGCCCACGCGCTCATGGACATCGAGGAGGGCGGGCTCGACAAGGCCGCTCAGTCGGAACTCGACTTCTTCAATTGGTGCCCCTCACCGCGGGAGTGGTGGCGGTTGGCCCGCACCCCGCAGGGCGAACTCGCGGGCATCCACATCCCCGCGCACAACCCGTCCGGCCCGTGCGTCGGCTTCATCGGCGTGCTGCCGGAACACCGCGGGCACGGGTACGCCTACGACCTGCTGGCCGAGTGCACCCACTTCCTGGTGGAGCGGGGCGCGGAGTTCGTCTCCGCCGCGACCGACCGGGGGAACCATCCCATGGCCGCCAACTTCGCCAAGGCCGGCTACCCGATCGTGCGGGAACGGATCAACTTCCATCCGGTGGCGGCCGACCGGTAGCCGTCTGCACCTGCGCCTGCGCCTACGCCTGTGCCCGCGCCCGCGCCCGGCCCGGGGTCGTTGTCAGTGCCGGGTGGCATGCTGTCCGGCACGGCGATCAACGGCCTGCGCGGAGGCGATGTGGGGTTCGAGGGCGAGATCTGGCACGTGCGCGGGGCGCCGGACACGGGGGAGGGGGAAACCGACGCTGAGGTCGGGGAGATCCTGATCGACGACGCCGACTTCCCCTGGCTGTCGGGCCGGTTCCGCGCCGGCCCGGCGTTCGCCACCGTCCAGGACCTGTTCACCTGCGAACTCGCCCTGGCGGAACGGGACGACGAGGGGCACTGGGCCCAGTGGGAGGCGGTCTACGCCGAGATCGAACGACGCGTGCGGCTGGTCTCTCCCGACGGTCCGGTCGCCGAGTTCCTGCTGCACATCCAGGGCGACAGAGCCTGGTTCCGGTGGAGCGACGAGCCGTTCGAGCAGGAGCGGGCCGGCGGCTGACGGCGGCTGACCGCGGTCACCGCCGGTCGCTCAGCAGGGCCTCGGCCTCGGCGAGGATCTCGGTGACCCGCAGGCCGAACGCGGCATCGCACGCGTGCGGGTGCCCGCCCCCGGCGGAGGAGAGAAGCGCGTCCGCGGCCCGCAGCAGAGCGGGCACCGGCCCGTCCGTGCTCTCCGGAAGCAGCCTCACACCGGCCCGGCCACGCAGCTCCACGGTCGCGCCCGCCGCGGCCGGCGGCGCCGTCAGGCTGAGCGTGAGCGTGCTCGACGCACCGCCGGTGTGGTCGAGGACCAGATGGACGGTGTCCCCGGGGCCCGGTGCCGCCGCCGTCACGCGCCGGGCGTCACCGAGGACCGGCAGCAGCACCGACAGGGCGTGCGGCCCCACGTCCCACAGGGCGCCCTTCTCCCGTCGCCAGGGCGAGTCGGCGAACGGGCTGTCGCCGCTGAACACCGAGCCGAGCCACTGCGCCCGCGCCGTGAACCAGTCGCCCCCGGCGGCCTGTTCGGCAATCCACGCCTCGGTCTCGGGCTGGAACCGGGCGGTGAAGAAGACGACGGAGGCGACGCCCGCCGCACGCACCGCCTCTACCACCGCCCGCCCCTCAGGCACCGTCGCCGCGAGCGGCTTGTCGAGCAGCAGATGGCACCCGGCCCGCGCCGCGCGCACCGCCGACTCGGCCTGCACGGCCGGTGGCAGCGCGATGGCGACGGCCTCCACGTCCGCCAGCAGGGCGTCGGCGTCGTCGTAGGCGCGTGTGCCGTGCCGGTCCGCCAGCTGCTTGGCGGCGTCCGGGCGGCGCCCCCACACGCCCACGAAGTCCAGTCCGTCGTGCCGGCGCAGGGCGGGGGCGTGCGCCATGTCCGCCCAGGGACCGGTGCCGAGCAGTCCGATACGCATGCCGTCGCCTCTCCGTGGTGCCGGACCCGAGCCCGGGCCCGCCGACGTTCCTTGCCGTCGACCGGCGCGCGTCAGCCCGGCCGATGCCGAGCGTGCCACACCGGCCCGGTGCCCGGGCAAGACCGCGGATTTCAGGACGGCGGCCCCGCGCGCCGGCTGGTCCTTCGCGCCGCCGCTGCCGCACGGCCCCGCCGCCGGCCTCTTCCCCCGCCGTCCACCCCGGCTCTCCTCCCCGGCTCTCCTCCCTGTCCCTCCGCCCAGCTCCGTCGTCGCCCGGGGCCCCGCGGCCCGGAGCCCACGCGTCGCACGAGGCCGGTGATTCTACCGATCCCCGCTAATCCACCACCGGCAGGCCACTGAACAGGGAAGACGCACCCACAGCACGATCCAATGGGAGAGGCGTGGGAAACGACGGCATCCACAGCCCCTCACTCACGACCTCCTTCTCCCACACCGCCTGAAGGTAGCCCACAATCCGCTCCTCCATCGGAACCGTCACTTCGCTGTACACCCCCTCGACCCCCGGCAACTCATGCCCCATCCGCGCCTCGACCGCCACCCGCGAAAGGTCACCCGGCTCGTCCAACTTCGCCTTGTGCCAATGCCGCAACCGGTAGATCGCCTCACCAGCCATCTCCGGCACCGCCGGGATCTCCTGGCGGGCGGGCCGATGCGTCTGAGGGCTGGCCGGCCGTGCGTCTGCACCGTCGCGGATGGGACTCCAGTACGTCTTGTCGAAGGCTGTCCCCAGGAGCGGCTTGCCGGTGATGGAGAGGAACACCCACGGCTGGTCATGGGAGGCCAGCAGCGCGCTGTGCATCTCATGCAAGAAGGGTGGGATCACCAGTGTCCGGTGCGAGTCGTACTTCGGGGCCGCGAGGACAGGCCTACGGTCGATCGCATAGGTCTGGTACTCGATGCGCAACGCCTTCAGGTGCTCGTACCGGGACACAGCGTCCTCGCGCACGTCAGGGTCGGGTTCCGACTGCGGCCAGTGCACCGACGAGTAGCCGCGCTGCAGCCCGTACATCTCGCCGGGCGGCCGCGCGCCGGTGAACGCGATGGTCCAGATGTACGCCCACCCCGCGTACCCCCACACCGTGTAGGCGTTGGTGGCGAGCTGGTGCACGGCGGTGATGGGCAGTGCACGCTTCGGCCGGCGGGTCTTCTTCTTCTGGTACTTGCCGCGGCGCTTCTGCTGGATGATGGGCGACTCGTCGCGCAGCCGGTACTTCACGACGGCGTCGTCCATGAGCATCTTGAACTGGCCGAGGACAGCCTTGGCGTAGTTGTCGGAGTACTTTCCCCTGATGTGCCGTTCGAACGTTGCGCATTCAATCGGCGTGATTTCGTCGACCATCCACGTGGACCAGTACGGCTTGATCACGGACCGGATCCGCTTCCGGTACGTGCTGTTGGACTGGTGGCGGAGGCTGGTTTCGGCAAGCCAGGTGTCGCAGTAGTCGCCCATGTTGACGCGGTCGGTGCTCTTGCGCCGGTTGCGCCGGTTGCGCACGTCGGACTCGCGGTCGAGGCCGAAGGCGTAGGCCTCGTCCTCGTCCGTGAAGGGGACGCCGGGCTCGGGACCGGATGCGGAGTCGTACCGCTTCTTCTTCGTTGGCTTGCCGTCGGGGTCGAGCAGGTACTCGCCGCTCCACCATTTGACCCGGATCGAGTTCCCGCGGGTCTCTACAGAAGGCATCGGGTGTCATCCCCCCGGATGTTCGAGCGAGTTGGTGCGGGAGTGTGTCGGCGGGTACCCCTACCGCCGACCGCTCCCTCTTGTGGCTGTGGTGTCTACGATGCCTGTCCGACGGGACAGGCGCCGCAGGTTCCGCAGTCACGGCCCTCGGCCGCCATGAACCGCCTCACGCGCCCCTGAATGACGCGGTCGGTGGCGGTCCTGGAGGACAGGACACACACCATCTCTCCGGCGATCTGGGTCGGGTATCCGAGGAAATCGGACGTCGGGCCCAGGTCCAGGTTGATGACATTACTCACCGGTCCCCCTAAGTGCCGTCGGGAACCTCCCCGGGTGGTTGAGCACAGCGTGACATGACGAACACGTGAACGGCAGGGGGTTGTTGAGGATTCATCAGCCCAGAGAGGTCACGATCAGATAACGGCAAAAAGGTTGTACGCAAGAAGGCTGCAGTTCAGTCGCCTTCCCTGACCTGACCCAGCCTTCGCAAGATCTCCACAAACTCGGCACTGAAGGCATTGATGTCCCCGATGGGGGTAGACGCGGGCAGTTTGGCCCGCGCCGCTTCGAATGCCGCCCGCTGCGCCTCTTCCTCGCTGAGCGTCACGGTCGGCGAGGTGTCGGTGGCAGCGATGTCATCGGCCGCGAGGACGGGGTTGCCGCCCTCGGCAATGGCGAGGCAGCTGCCGATCGCCCAGCCGAGTGCCTTGTCCACCTTCGCGTAAGTCGACTCACGGACCTCTTGGCCCTCCTCGACCCGCTTCCAGGTGTTTCTGGTGATGCCCGCAGCTTCGGCCGCCGCGTCACGCGACGGGTACTGCTCCATGCGATGGGCCTTCACGCGCTGCGCGAGCCGATCGAGATCGCGGGGGGTGGTCGTCATGTCGACATCTTCGCAGGGCTACTCAGTTCCAACCAGTTCCAGTTAGGTAAACGGCTGGATTTCGTGAACTTGAGACCATCTCCGACCAGCGCATATGCCCGTACAAGGTCAACACGGGTCAGTAACATCCATCATGGGGTAGACAACCAGGGTCAACTAGGGTTAGTTTCTAAGCATGCACCAACCCCCGACCTTCGAGGTCAACGGGGACGCGATCCGCGAGGAGCGCATGCAAGCGGGGCTCACCCAGACCGAGCTGGCCAGACACGCGGGAATCAGCCCCCGCTACGTCAGCCACCTGGAGAACGGCACCCGCAGACACATGGGCCCCAAGGCATACCGCCGTCTCCGCGACGCCCTGCAAGCGCCCGACTCACGCATACGGCGCACGCCTCCTCGCCCCACCGAGGACCCACCCCACGAAAGGCAGTGACCCCCGTGTCTACGGACAAGCGGAAGTACCACCAGCCGCAGCCGCCGGCCGACCCCGCCCAGGAGTACATGACCGTCCAGGAGACGGCCTACGTCCTGAAGTGCGGCATTAAGTGGCTGCGCGAACTCCTCCGGGCCCGCCCGGAGTTGTGCGGCCGGAACGGCGAGCGCGGCCGGATCGTCACGGACCGCGAGCAGCGGGCTGCGATCCACGCCGTCCGCTCCGCCGGCGACCCGCGCACCGGCCGGACGATCCCGCGGCCGCGCCGGCGTCCGGCGCCCGCCCGCAGGCCGGCTCTCGCCAAGGCCTGACCCCACACACGCCGAAGGGCCGCCCGCTTTGACCGGCCTGGCGACCCCACGACTCGGCGCCCCTACCAACCCGTACACGAGAAGGAGAGGCCACCGTGGCCACATCATTGCAGACCAGCAGCAGGGTTCTTCCGCTGCATGCGTCGCCGCTGGCGGCGCCGACGACGGTGCCCGGAGTGTTCCGGGCGGCGGCTCGGTTGCTCGCCTCGAACGGCTTGTACAAGGGCGACTACGTGCCCGACGCCTTCGACCGGGAGATGTGCGTCCCGCATTTCCTGCGGCCGATGTCGATCGTGGCGGCGCTGAAGTGCGCGACGACCGGTGACCCGCACCGCACCTCGCTGCTGTCGGATCGGGCGATCGGCACGCTGGCGCTGCGCCTGAACGACGGGCCGGAGTACGGCGACATCGACTCGCTGGAAGTGCACGTCGACGCGTGGGGCGACTTGGAGTTGCGGACCACGGAGTCGGCGGTGGCGGTTCTGGAGGCGGCTGCGGACGCTACGGAGGTGGCGTCGTGAACGCGGTGGCGATCAGCGTGCCGGTGATGGTGCGCGCGGAGGACGTGGAGGAGGCCCGCCTCGCGGAGGTGGACCGGGAGTTCACGGAGTACTTCGGTCCGAACTGGCGGCGGTGGAAGCCGTGGCAGGTGGAGCAGTACGTCGCGGCGATCGAGAAGGTCCACGCCGAGTTCGCCCCGCAGGGGGTGGCGGCATGAACACGAAGCGGGTGAACAGCGCGGCCGGGGTGATCCACGCCGCGCAGGTGAACGGGAAGCAGACGGCGACCGGGCTGGCGGCCGACCTGGAGTCGGCGTGCATGCTGCAGGACCCGGAGACCGCGAAGGAACTGGCCGCGTTCCGGGCGCTGGAACTGGGTGACGTAGACGGCCGCGTGTCGGCGACGTGCGGGAAGCCGCACCACCCGACGTGGCTCCGCGCGGTGGACGACACCCGGGGTTGCCCGTGGTGCGAGATCGACGCCGCGCACGAGGAGACGATCGGCGCGAACCTCGCCCGCTGGGAAGAGGAGCAGGACACCGCTCGTCTGCGGCTGGCACTGAAGTCGGCGCAGCGTGGCCGCCGCGAGGCGCGGGAGGTCACGCGGAACGCGGTGCGTGTCACCGAGCAATCGGTAGCTGAGCTGAAGCGGGAGCACGCTGCGAACACCGGGCAGGGCCCGGACGTCGACGCCTCGGTGGACAAGCTGACGCGGCTACTGGCGCCGACGCAGGCCCTCCGCGAGCCGGAGCAGGGCCCCGCTCTCCCGTGGGCGCACGGCATGTCGGACCACGACCTGCACGGCTTCCTCGACCAGCTCTTGTCGGCTGCTTTGGGCCGCTGGCAGCACTCGCCGGAGGTTCCGGACCGGGTGACGCTCGCGGAGATCGAGAAGGTGTGCGCCCTGTGGCGGACGCCGGGGGAGGGGAACCGCCTCGACGGGTCGGAGTTCGACGGCGCCGTGGTCCAGCTCGCCCCGCAGGCCGGGCCGGAGCAGGGTGCGTGTACGGAGTGCGGGGACGGCCCGAGTAAGTGGTGCGTCGGCTGCGCGAAGTGCTCCTGCGAGCCGAAGCACGACAAAGGCTGCATGTACGCGAGCACCCCGCGATGAGTGGCCAACCGACCACCGGTGATGACGTGCTGGCCGCCGTGCTCCTCGCCGTCAGCCTGTACGCCGCCGTGCTGGTCGTCTGGTTCCTGCTGATCGACGTGCCGCTGTCCCCACGCCGCGCCTACCGGGCCCTTGCCCGCCGCGCTCGACGGCAGCCCGCGCCGCGCCTGCCGCACTGGGCGCGGACCGGCCACCTCCCCACCTCTCCTTCTTCTTCTGCGGCCCGTGGCCGCCACCGCCGAGGAGGCACCTCGTGAGCACCAACCCGCAACTCTCCTTCGAACCCCGCTCCGACTGGCTCGCCGGCTACCTGCGCGCGGACCAGATCCGTACCGACACCCTCGTCCAGCTCGTCGCCGGCTGGGGCGACCCGGACACCCGTGACGAGGTGCTCGACGCGCTCGACGCCCTGGCCGCGATCGTGCAGGGCACGGTCCGCGAGGGCGAGCTGGACGCCGCCGTCGAGGAGGTGGAGGGCGTCGCGTCGATGGACACGGCCCGCCTGGAACTGGACGCCTTCACCGTGCGCCGTCTGGCGGGGGAGCTGTCCGGGGTGCAGGAGAAGGTCTGCCGGTTCAACCCGCAGGGCATCGTCCCGGCGCCGCGCGAGGGGCGGTGGACCGCATGAGCGCCCGCAAGAAGGTCGCCGGTCTCCTGTGGTGGTCCGTCCCCTCGGGGACCGACGAGGAGGCCAAGGCCAGGACGAACCAGCTCCTCGACGAACTGGCCGCCGAGGTGATGGCCGAGCGGGACACGCAGTTCGTGGCGTGGCTGTTGAAGAAGTCCCGCGAGTACCCGACCGACCCGGCCCGCCAGGAGAAGGCGGCGGACGTGATCGCCCGGCTCGCGTCGAAGGTGGCGCGGGGCGCGGTCCGCCCGAACAACCTCCGCACCGACTTCTTCCAGCCCGGACAGACCTACACCAGCGGTACGTGGACCTTCCGCTGCGAGGCGATCAGCCCCAGTCCCACCACCGGTGAACGCCGCGCCCTCGGTTGGACGGACACCCCCGTCTACGACGTCCGGCACTGGCACCCCACCGCGCTGGACCCGGACGACTGGACCCACGGCGGCTGGACCGTCACCGAGAGCGGTGAGGAGTCGTGACCGCCATGCAGCCCGAGGTCGCCGCGCTCGTCACCCGGCAGCGCGAGCAGCGCCTCGCCGAAGGCATCGCTGCTGAGGCCCGCCACCAAATGGACCCCAACGAGGGCCCCTTCGAGAAGGCCTTCGAACAGATGGCCTGCGACCACCCCGAGAAGTGCGCCTGCGAGCCCGCCGGCATCCCCGGCTTCCTCGCCCACCTCTCCGGCGGAGACCTCCCCACCGACGCCGTCCGCGAAGAACGCTGCATCCGCCAACCCATCGGCTGCGGCCAGCCCCTCATCACGGCCAACGGCACCACCCGCGTGTTCTGGAACGAGACCGAGGCCGCCCGCTACCAGCAGGAGTGGCAGATCACCGGCCTCTGCCCCGACTGCCAGGACCGCCTCACCGACGACGAGGACGGATACGAGCAGTGACCAACCCCAAGCACGCCCGGGACACCGCGCGGGGTCGCTACTACAGCGACCCCGCCGGGGGCCCCGACCTCGTCTCCGTCACCAACGTCATCGACACCGCCGTCAACAAGTCCATGGCCCTCGTCCCCTGGGGCGTCAAGGTCACCCTGGAATACGCCCTCGACCGGTGGAACGTCATCACCGACCGCGTCGCCGACGACCGGACCGCGCTGACCAAGGAACTCAAGGCCGTCCACCGCGACGTCCGCGAGCAAGCCGCCGACCTCGGCGACCGCGTCCATACCGCCGCCGAAGCCCGCGTCCTCGGCGCCCCCGTCGCCGACGACCCGATCGTCAACCCCTACGTCGCGCAACTCGACACCTGGCTCGCCTCGTGGGGCGTCGACCTCAACGAGCACATCGAGGCCACCGAGATCACCTGCCTGCACCGCCGCCTCGGCTACGCCGGCACCGCCGACCTCATGGTGTGGCTGCCGACCGGGCCCGGCCACCGGCTGGAGCTATGGCTGATCGACTACAAGTCCTCCGCCACCCGCTCCGCCAAGTCGGTGTACCCGGAGAACACGCTGCAACTGGCCGCGCTCCGCTACTGCGAGTCGGTCCTCCTCCCCGACGACACCGAGCAGCCGATGCCCCGCATCGAACGCACCGGCGTCCTCAACCTCCGCGCCGCCAGCCACGCCCTGGTCCCGATGCCCGCCGACCGGACCGCGCACCGCGCGTTCCGCGGCGCCCTGGAGACCACCCACTGGCTGCACGCCGCCCCGTCCACCTACCCCGCGCTGTTCGCCCCGGGCCACGAGCCCGCGCCGCGACGCCGCGCCGCACGAAAGGCCGCCTGACATGGGGTCCCGACTCCGGAACATCCAAGCCCGCGCCGCCGAGCACGGCCGGCTGCGCACGGGCTACACGCAGGGCAACCGCCCGATGCGCTCGTCGACGTGGGTGATCACCTCCCACTCGGAGGAGCACGTCGCCACCGCGGCGAAGCTGTGGGGTGGTGAGCCCGAGCAGTGGTCGCCGCTCAACAGCACGATCTCGCAGTGGCGGGTCATCACGAAGGCGTCGTCGATCGAGGCGCTGATCACCCCCGGCGACCCGCTGAACCAGTACAACGAGATGTGGTCCAAGGGCGGCTGCCAGCGCCGCTGCGACGGCGAGACCGAACTCCTCTCCCGCCAAGCCTGCCTGTGCGCCCGCCAGTTCGGTGACGACTGGCACCTCCAGCCGAAGGGCCGCGTCTGCTCCACCACTTCCCGGCTGAACGTGATGCTGCCGGACCTGTCCGGGATGGGCATGTGGCGGGCCGAGACCCACTCCTTCTACGCCGCGCAGGAGTGGGGCGGCATGGTCGACATGGTCCTCGCCGGGACCGACAGCCGTGGGTTCGTGCCGGTGAACCTGCGGATCGAGCCCAGGCAGCGGGTCGCGGACGGGCAGACGAAGAAGTTCCCCGTGGTCGTGGTCGAGCTGCGCGGGGTGACGCCGCGGCAGGCCCTCGCCGGGCCGATGAACGCAGCCACCGCCCTCGACCCGGGCGCCACCAGCCAGGCCCGCGCGGCGATCGAGGCGCCCCGCCCGGACTACCTCGCGGACGCCGCGGCGGCCCTCACCTCGGACGACGTCCGCGACGTGTGGATGCAGGCCCGGCAGGCGGGCCACGTCCACCCGAAGGGCGAGGACGAGCTGTCGAAGCAGCTCATGAAGCTCGCCGCCGAGAAGGACGCCGAGACGGAGCAGGCCCGGAAGGAGCCGGTGCCGGACGAGGACGGCGCTGTGGACGCCGAGATCGTCGACGACTCCGAGCCGCCCGCCTGGCCCGCCGTCGCTCAGCCTCCCGCGTAGCCCGCACACGAACGGCCGGCCCGCGGGCTATGCGGGCCGGCCGCCCACAGAAGGACACCACATGAACCAGCAGACCAGCCAGCAGGCCCCGCCCTGGTACCTGGGCCGCCTCGCCGGCTTCGACCTGGAGACCACGGGCGTCAGCCCCGAACGGGACCGGATCGTCACCGCGTGCGTCGTCCAGTGCGGCGACAGGAAGCCCGTCGCCTCCGCCACGTGGATGGCCTACCCGGGCGTGGAGATCCCGGAGGGCGCCGCCGCGGTCCACGGCATCACCACCGAGAAGGCCCGCGCCGAAGGGCGCCCGGCCGGTGAGGTCGTCGAGGAGGTCATCGTCGCCCTCACTGCGGTCGTCCAGTCCGGCATCCCGGTCGTCGCGATGAACGCTGCCTTCGACCTGACGATGTTGGACCGGGAGGCCCGCCGCTACGGCCTGCATGCCCTCACGGACTACGTCGGTCAGGACTTGCGGGTCGTCGACCCGTTCGTCCTCGACAAGCACGTGGACCCGTACCGGCGGGGGAAGCGGACGCTGACGGACCTGTGCCGTCACTACCAGGTCCCTCTCGACGGCGCGCACGACGCCGCCGCAGACGCGGTCGCCGCGTGCCGGGTGGCGTGGCGGATCGCTTCCACCCACGGCGAGATCGGCAACGCGTCGATCGATGACCTGCACGCCCTCCAGGTTGGTTGGGCGCGCGAGCAGGCGGAGTCCCTCGCGGACTACTTCCGCCGTACCCCCGGCAAGGAGCAGCACGCGGACGGCGTCCGTGGCGACTGGCCGCTCATCCCGCACCCCCGAACGGAGTCCCGCTGATGCCCGTGACCCGCGCCCGCTACGAGGCCCTGAAGAACGCGCACGCCGCCCTGAAGCAGAAGTACCGGGAGGCGACGCGCGAGCAGCAGAACCACAACCGCGTCGACCGGCTCACCGCGGCGACCATCACCCGCCTCTCCGACGAGAACAAGGCGCTGCGGGGCATCGCCGCCGCCCTGGTCCTCCAGATGGAGGGGTCGGGCCGGTACGAGGACGCGACCGCCCTCCGCCGCCAGATCCTCGGGGCGGGCCTGGACCTGAGCGAGGAGATCGGCACCCGGGCCCCGAGTGCGCGCCTCGCCAAGCGCCAGTACACGCCGGCGGAGGCTGCGCTCATCGCCGATCTGCGGCGGACTCGGGAGGTCGCCGCCGCGTTCGAGAACCGCTGCCTGGAACTCCAGAAGGTCAACGAGGCGCAGGACATCCTCCTCCGCGAGGCCGCCGACCAGGTCCCTGGGAGGGCGGCGTGAAGCTCACCGTCCGGCACCTCGTCCGCGGCCTCGGCCGCCACCGCGCCCCGCGTATCCCGGGTCAGCTCGCGGCGCAGCGGTTCGCGCACTGCCCCGCCTGCGGCGTCGAAACCGCCACCACCATCCACGGCCAGGCGCTGCTTTGCGCCGAAGGCCACATCATCCTCGGGGGGAACCAGTGACCACCCTGCCCGCCCCGGCCGCCACCACGGCGGCCGGGCCCCGGCCCGACCTCGCTCGAGACCCCGGGCGCCGTGATCCGCGTGTGGCGACTGCTCGAGAGGCGGTGGCCCGATGACCCGCATCGAGCGCGCCTCCGACTGGCGCGACCAAGCCCTGTGCGCCACCCCGGCCTACTGCGGCGTCGACTTCTTCCCCCAGCCCGGCGACCAGCAAGGCGCTGCTGAAGCCAGGACCGTGTGCGAAGGCTGCCCCGTGCGCATGGCCTGCCTGCGCGACGCGCTGCGTCAGGAGGGGGGCTCCCGCGCCGAGTACCGGCACGGTATCCGTGGCGGCCTCACCGCTGAGGAGCGGCGAACGCTGTACGAACGCGTGATGCAGTCCCGTCGGCGTACACGGCGGGCGCGGGGCGAGTCGGTCGAGCGTTCGGTTGCCGAGTGCGGAACGGTCTCCGGCTACAACAAGCACCGGCGGGAGGAGACCGAGCCGTGCGAGGCGTGCCTCCGCGCAAAGGCTGAGTACAGGCGCAGGTACAGGCCGGCGCCGACGCAGCGGCGGATCGCCGCGTGCGGTACCCGCAGCGGATACCAGAAGCACCTCCGCGACAAGACGGAGATCTGTGCCCCGTGCCGTCGGGCCAACACGGACGCCGACAACCGGCTGCGCCGCACCGGCACCACTAAGGCGGTGGCTCGATGACCGTCCGTGCTGACGTCGCCGAGCTCCTGCACGCCGGGTACGGGGACCGCACCATCGCCCGCAGGCTCGGCGTCACCGCCGCCTCCGTCACCGCGGCGCGGGCCACCCTCGGCCTGCCGCCGGGGCGCGCCGGGCACAAGCCGGCCGGCTCCCCGGAGGATCTGTTCTGGCGCCGCACGAAGCCCGTCGACGGCGGCCACCTCGAATGGACCGGGCACCGCACGAACAAGGGCGTCGCCGCCATCAAGTGGCAGGGCACCGCGTACACCGCGGGCCGGATCGCCTACCGCATCCGCTACGGCGAAGACCCTGTCGGTCACACCCACGCCCCGTGCGGCTACGACGGCTGCGTCGCCCCCGCCCACGTCGAGGACTCCAAGGTCGTCACCCGCAAGGGACGGCCGGGCGCCGGGCGGAAGGCGAACGCTGACCGCGGCCAGATCGTGGCGCTGCTCCTCGACGGGCACACCGACGACGCCATCCGGCGCGAGCTGCGGGTCGACGCGAAGCGGATCGCCGTCATCCGCCGCGAGGAGGACATCGCCCGGGCGCCGCGACCGGTCGTCACGTTCGCGGAGAAGTGGGCGGCCCACACCGTCCCGGCCGACGGCGGGCACGTGGCGTGGACCGGCCGGCGCCGCGAGAACACGCCGTCTCTGGTGTACCGGGGCCGCGAGTACTCCGCCCGCCGCGCCGCGTTCGAGGAGCACTACGGGCGCGAGCCGGTCGGCAACGTCCTCCCCGGCTGCGGCTGGGAGCCGTGCGTCCGCCCCGACCACCTCGAAGACCGAACCATCCGGCAAGCCCTCTCCACTCAACTCGCCTCGATCTTCGGAACCGGAGCAGCAGCATGATCGACCTCAGCGCGTACCTGCCGGCCCCCAAGCAGTGGTCCAAGCACGCCGCCTGCGCAGGCGACCCGGAGCGGATGTTCCCCGACAACCACGAACCCCGCATCCGCGACGCCAAGCAGGTGTGCCACGGCTGCCCTGTCCGCATGGCCTGCCTCCAAGACGCCCTCCGCACCGACGACAACGACTGGGGAATCCGCGGTGCCCTCCGGCCGTCCGAGCGGCGCAAGGTCGCCGAACTCCTCGACGGCCGATACGACAACCCGGACCAGGTGGCCGCCGCCGTACAGCAAGTCCTGCACCCGGGCGACGCCCGGCCCCTCCGCGAGGTGTTCTTCGGACACACCGAGGAGACCCCCGACGGCCACCTGAAGTGGACCGGGCACTCCACGTTCAGCTGGAAGGGCAAGGTCTACGCCCCCAAGCGCACCAGCTTCTTCCTCCACCGCGGCCGCGAGGCGAACGGGAACGTCCGCCGGACCCCGTCCTGCCCGCTGATCGAGTGCGTGCACCCCATGCACCTGGAGGACGGCGCCGAGCGCGAGCGCCGGGTGGTCGCCGCGCGGGAGGCGAAGGCCCTGATCCGGCAGGCGAAGCAGCCGAAGCAGTCCGCGGCATGACCGGCGACGGGCCCGTGTGCGACATCCCCGCACCGCATGACGGGCCCGTCCGCCCCTACCCGTGCGGCCCTCGCTGCTCACGGCACTCCCCGTGGCGGGCGCGCGACCTCCCCGAACCACCACCCGGACTCACACCCACCCTGGAGAACACGACCATGAAGGTCCCCACCGAAGTCCTCGCAGTCCTCGACCGTGCCGAGACCGACGGGTCCCGCCTCGTCCTCACCGGCACGCTCGACCGGAAGCTGTACCTCGACACCGCCAAGGTCCTGGAGGCCGCCGGCGGCAAGTGGAACCGCAAGGCCAAGGCCCACCTGTTCGACGGCGACGCCGCCGACGTCATCGAGACCGTCATCCTCACCGGCGAGGTCACCAGCACCCGGCAGCAGTTCGGCTACTTCCCCACCCCCGCCCCGATCGTCCAGCAACTCATCGACCTCGCCGACATCCAGCCCGGCATGCGAGTCCTGGAGCCGTCCGCCGGCCGCGGCGCCATCGCCCTCGCCGCAGTCCGCGCCGGAGCAGTCGTGGACTGCGTGGAGATCCAGCCCGACCACGCCAACGCCCTCATCGCCCACCGCGAGCGCAATATCACCGTCATCACCGGCGACTTCCTCACCACCGACCCGCAGCCGGTCTATGACCGCGTGGTGATGAACCCGCCGTTCGCGAAGGAAGCCGACCTGATCCACGTCAAGCACGCGTGGGAGGCCCTGAAGCCCGGCGGCCAGCTCGTCGCCGTCATGTCCGCCGGGGTCACCTTCCGGCAGACCAACCGCGCCGTCGCCTTCCGCTCCCGACTGGACGCCCTGGGCGGCGCGCTGCACCCGCTGCCCGACGGCTCCTTCAAGGAGTCCGGCACTGGCGTGAACACCGTCATCGCCGTGTTGCCGAAGCCGCTCTGACCCGCCCGCACGACGAAGCCCCGCACCACACGGTGCGGGGCCCGGAGAAGAGAGGAGGGAACCGATGTCAGAGCACGTCATCTTCCGACCGGCGAGGCCGCTTCACGATGCGCCGCTTCTTCATCTCGGCCTTGGTCAGCAGTTCCTCGTACATGTCGGGGTCCTCCTTCTTCAGGAGGTCGACCAGCCGGCGCAGCGCCTTGAGCTCGTCGTAGTCCTCGACGGAGGTCAGGACGGCTTGGGGCTTGTCCCGCCGGGTGAGCACGACGGGCGTGCCGAGGAGGCGTACCTCGGCGATGACGTCGGTCATGTTCGCGCGGGCGTCGGACACGCCCATGCGCTTCTCGGCGGACTGGCTCATGCGACCAGGATACACAGCAGACGAACATGTAAGTGCGTCGCGTTGTACAATTCAAGCGTAGGGGAGCCCCGGCGGATACCGCCCTGAGAGGCCCTGGTTCCACGCGCCCGAAACCCCTGATCACCCGCACGAGAGAAGTGCTTCATGGCCTGGTTCAAGATCGATGACGGGTTCCACTGCCACCCCAAGGTGTTCGCAGCAGGCACACCCGCCGTCGGCCTGTACGTCCGCTGCGGATCCTGGGCCGCCCAGCAGGTGACCGACGGCATCGTCCCCAAGCACGTCGCCAAGATGTACGGCACAACCCGCATGATCAAGGCCCTCGTGGACGCCGGCCTCTGGCACCAGAAGGACCATGGCTGCGAGTCGTGCCCGGAGCTGGACGCCAACTCGTATGCGATCCACCAGTACCTGGAGAAGAACCCGAGCCGCGCTGAGACCGACGTCGCTCGCAAGGCGAAGTCCGAGCGGCAGCAGCGATGGCGTGAGGGTAAGCGAGCAGCCGATGTAGACGCGTCTACAGGCGATGCCCAGGGGGGCGGACGAAACGGACACGGCGCGAATTCGGAAGGCAACTCGAATGGAGTTGGCCCGAATACGAAGCGCAACTCGCAACGAGTTGAGGGTGAGTTCGCATCGAGTTGGGGTGTCGACTCGAAACAAACGGGGGCCCGCGGCGACGTATCGCAGCAGGTCAACAGGGGTGACGTTGGGAATGTAGACGGTGATGTAGACGCGTCTACCCGCCGTCACGGTGACGCTGCCCCCGTCCCGCCCCGTCCCGTCCCGTCCCCGGAGTCTCCTTCGGAGACTCCTCCTCCCCCTTCCCCCTCCACGGACAAGCCCGGCGCCGACGTGGTCCCGCTCTCCGGACGAGGGGAAGTCCAACCCCTCATCGAAGCCATGCACGCCCGCGGCATGAACGTCTCCTGGACCTTCGCCGCCAGCGAATGGCTCGAACTCCGCGACGCCATCCGCCGCGTCGGCATCCCCGCCCTCGTCGACCACGCCACCCGCGCCTGGCAAGCCGCCAAGACCGAGCCCTACTCCGCGAAGTACTTCCTTCGCGGCTGGACCGGCCTCCAGGACCAGCCCACCTACACCGGCCCCCGCCCCGTCGGCGCCCCCAGCAAGACCACCGAATACCTCGAAGACATGGCCGCGATCGCCGAGGAACTGCGGCAGAAGAAGGGAAGCGCCTGATGGAACCCGAGCAGATCCCCCAGCTCATCGCGCAGATCGCCCTCGCCGACCCCCGCGTCCGCCGCGAAGACCCCACCGAACGCCGCGCACAGATCCTCATGTGGGCCGGCATCCTCGCCGACGTCCCCTACGACACCGCCCTCCAGTACGCGCAGGAGCACTACCGGCAGTCGACCTGGCCGATCCTCCCCGCCGAAATCGCCAGCCGCTGGGACGCCGCCGTCCGCGACCGCATGTCCCGCCACAACGGCACCTTCGAACCCACCGTCCACCCCGAGCTGGACCCCGACGACGTAGCCGGATACCTCGGCGCTCTCCGCGACGACCGCCAGGCCGTCGCTGTCGGGCAGACCGCGCCCTCCGAGGTCAAGGAGATCACCGCCGGGCCCGCCGCCGAGGAGGCTGCCCGCCGCCTCGCCGAACTCGGCAGCTACGTCCCCCAGCACGTCGACGACGTCCTCGACAAGTACCGGCCGATCAAGGCCGCGAGACGCGCCGCGATCCAGGCCGGCCAGCCCGACGCCCTCGCCGTGCCCTGCTCCTACTGCAAGGCCCCCGCGGGCAAGGCGTGCCGGATCAACCGCATAGACGGCGACGGGGCTGTCGGCCGCCGCGACCGGAAGACCCCGCACCCCTCCCGCCTCGACGACGCCCGCACCGCACAGAACGGAGCCACCGCATGAAGGTCTCGCTCTGCAAGCACCGCTTCCCCGTCCAGCCCCCGCACGGCTCGATCCTCCGCCCTGGCGACTGCTCCCGCTGCGGCGCCACGTGGGCCGACGTCCAGGCCGAACTCGACCGACAGCAGAACGCCCTCCGCCTCGGCACCGCCCACCGCGGCACCTGCGCCGGCTGCCACCTCACCCGCATGGTCTTCCGCTACCAGCGCGAACAGCAGCCCTGGGACGAGACCGAGCCGCCCGTCATCTGGCTGTGTGTCCGCGACTGGAGCTACGCCCGCGAACGCGAAGAGACCACCGGCTTCATCGACTTCAACGACCTCTTCGACCGCGGCACCGACGAGCAGCTCGAAGCCGGACTGCGGGGTGCACTGTGACCGCCGTCAGCCTCCCGATGCCCATCGTCGTCACCCGTCACCAGTGCCCCTTCTGCCGCCGTACCTGGGCCAAGAAGGCCGCAGCTGCCGCCCACATCGCCCGCTGCTGGCAGAACCCCAACGTCCGCGCCTGCAAGACCTGCGTGCACTACGAGCCGCCGTCCGAGGGGCCCTACCCACAGCACCCCGGCTGGTCCGAGGACTGCGGAGCCGGAGAACTCCTCGCCGACCTGCCCAACGCCAACTGCCCGAGCTGGCAGAAGCACACCACCGAGGAGACCACCGCATGACCAGCCAGCCCCTCACCGAGCAGCAGCTCGCCGACATCCAGGCCCGAGCCGAAGCCGCCACCCCTGGCCCCTGGTGCACCGACGACTGGGAGATCTACCAGGGCGCCGAGTACGTGCCCGGCATCTCCCAGTGGATCGGCGAGACCTGCCGCGGCACCACCTCCCCCGAACAGGACCGCGCCGACGCCACGTTCGTCGCAGCCGCCCGCGAGGACGTGCCCGCGCTGGTTGCCGAGATCCAGCGGCTCAAGGGCCAGCGGAAGTACCTGATCACCCAGCTCGCCAAGCGGGACGCCGACACCGGCCGCGGCGACCAGGCACTCGCCGAGTTCCTCAACAGCGGCGCCACCAAGGAGGCCGGCCAATGACCGTGCAGCCCGCCCTCGACGGCACCATCCCCAACCCGACGCCCGCGGAGGACTTCGAGACGTGGGTCGACCGCGTCCGCCCCGCCTTCGAAGCCGCCGCCCAATCCGGCCGCGAGTTCGCCTCCTGGCACATCAAGGTCGCCGAACACCTCCCCGAGCCCCCGAACCCCAAGGCGATGTGGGGCCAACTCCTCCACCGCCTCCACGACGACGGGCTCATAGAGCCCGCCTCCTGGACCACCACCCGCGACGGCAGCGGAGTCCGAACCTGGCGCGGCACCCGCGCCGCACGACGAGGAAGGGCCGCATGACCAAGGGAGCCGGCCGCAGTCGCGGCTACCGCGCGCAGGAGTCCGAGCTGCGGCCCGGCAAGGTCGTCGTCCCGTTCGGCGAGAAGACCACGATCTGCCCGGCCTGCCGCCAGCACAAGCACCACGCCTGCTGGGCACACACCGCCGCCCTCGGAATCGGCGGAGAGCCTGGCTGCCCCTGCGGCTGCCACGTCCCCCTCGACGAACCGCTCCTCACCGACGAAGCCATCGACGACATGGCCGCCCATGGAACCCTCGCCGACCACGTCAAAGCCCAAAAGGCGTGGGCCATGGGATCCGGCCCCATCCACTTCGACGAGCCCTGCCGCCGCTGCGCCGCCATCAAAGGCGCCCGCACCGGCCAGCAGACCGAACTCCCGCTGGAGGACTCGTGACCGCCCGCCCGCTGGGTGCCCCGCGCCCCGCCAGCCTCCGCACCGTGGCAGCCCACCCCGCCCGCAGCATCCGCTGCCCTCACTGCCACGCACACCCCGGCCAGCCCTGCACCACCCGCACCGGCCGCCGGCTGCCCGCCGTCCACCCCGCCCGACTCTCCGCCCACGCGCAAGCCACGGCCTGCTGCCCCGCTTGCCAAGTCGAACCCGGCACGCCCTGCCATGACCACGGCCGGGCCCGCCCCACCGTCCACGCCCGCCGCTACCAAGAAGCCGAGGACGCGGCCCGGCTCAAAGCCCAGGAGGACACCCGATGAGCACGCCCGTCCGCATCCAGCGCCGCCGCACCAAGGGCTGGACCCTCGCCGGCGCCGCCGACCTCTACCGCGGCGGCATGATCGTCGACCGCAGCAGCCGCTACGGCAACCCCTGCAAGGTCACCCTCATGCAGGAGATGGGCTACGACGACCCCCACGCCGCAGCCGCCGCCAACTACCGCACCTGGCTCGCCGGGTCCCGGTCCGACGCCCCCACCGACAAGGCCGACCAGCAGCGCGAGCGCATCCTCGCCGGCCTCCACGACCTCCGCGGCAAAGACCTCGCCTGCACCTGCCCCCTCGACCGGGCCTGCCACGCCGACTACCTGCTCCGCCTCGCCAACATGCCCCCCGTCGACCTCACCGCCTGGGTCAGCCAGGTCCGCGCCCGCGTCGATCGGCAACGCATCCGCGACGGCGAGCCGCCCATGTACGCCCACGAGGAGGCCCCGCGGTGACGCCCTACGAGCGGCTCATGGCCGAGGCCCTGCCCACCGGCACCTTCGGCCACGCCCAACCCACCAGCGCGCAGCCCCGCACCCGACGGCCCTGGACGGAGGAGGAGCAGGCACAGCACCGCGCCGAGTTGGAAGCCGCCCTCAACGGCCACGCCCTCGACGAGCGGTCCCGCACCCGCCAGCAGAAAGCGATCGCCGCCGCGGCGGACGACGCCCGCCGGCACCTCACCGCCGTACCCGACCAACCCGCCGCCTGAACCCGCAGCGGCCCGAACCCAGGAGAAACGATGAGCGTTGACCGTGCCCGCCGCCGCACCATCGTGTGTGCCTGCTGCGGGAAGAGCGCCGCCCACCGAGGGCGCGGCTACTGCGTCGCCTGCTACACCCGCTGGGTCTACCACGGGCGGCCGGCCAGCGGACCGCCCAAGCCCGGGGAGATCGAGCCCAAGTCCCGCGCCAAAGCCGCCCGAGTCATACCGGCCTTCTGTAGCCACGGGCATCGGCTCAACGCTGAGAACCTGCGTTTCACCAAGGGCGGCGTCCGCTACTGCCGCGCCTGCCGGTACGTCACCGAGAAGACGTACAACGAGAAGCAGTTCACGTACCGCCACGACGGGCACGACGTCATCTCCACCGTTGACGGGCGCCGCTACTGCCGCACCTGTAACCGCGGCGACCACGACATCGACGAGATGGCCGTAGAGCGCACCGCCTCTGGCGACCGACCCGCCCGGGTCAGTGCCGCTGAGCTCGAGGCCGCTGTCATCCAGCTGCGCCTGTACGGGCTGACCTACGAGCTGATCTCTGCCCGCACCGGGTGCAGCCTCCGTCACGCCTGGTGGATCTGCGAGCGGAACGGGCTGACCAAGCCCCGGAAGGAGAAGACGGCATGAGCGCTCGTTGCACCTGCCGGCATTGCACCAGCCCGGTCGCGACGGCCGACGTGCTCCGTGAACCCGAGCCTATCGCCCTGCCGACCGAGCCCACCCCGATCCGCGTGCACACCGAAGACCGGCCGCCGTTCGACTGCACCCTGCACCCCGACGGCACGCTCACGGCAGTGCTCGGGGGCGACGTGCGCCGGAACGCTCTGAGCTTCGACGAGATGCGCGAACGGAACTGGGACGGAGCCCGCATCGAGTTCAACCCCGAACCCCTAGCTGAGGAGCCCGAGACGGAGCCGGCCGCGGTGGCCGTGCAGGACGTGCTCGTCCCGGCCTCCGCCCCGTGACTCGCACGTCGGCCCGGGGCGCTGCTATCGCCCCGGGCCTGGCCCTGATCATCCCACCCCTGACCCGCTGGAGGATCCGATGACCGACCAGACCACCCCGCTCCGCGACCGCATCGCCGCCACCCTGTACGCCCACAGCCACCCCGGCTGGGCGATCAGCTTCCCGGACCTCGACCAGGAGCAGCGGGACACGTACCTGGCACGCGCCGAGGCGGTGCTGGCCGTGCTGCCCGCGCCCGCCGACCAGGCCGCCATCCTCCGCGAAGCCGCCGACGAGATCGCCGGGATCGACTTCCACCCGAACGCCCGCGCCCGGTCTCTCGACATCGCTGCGGGACTCGCCCGGCGACTGCGCCGTATGGCCGACGAGACGGCAACCACCGAGACCGAGCCGGTCGCCGACCTGACCAGCGGGACTCGCCAGTGCGGCCACGACGACTACCACGACCCGCACGAGTGGGCCGACCAGCCGCAGATCTGGTGCCCCGGCTACAGCACCGAGCCCGCCGCCGGGGCGCGGCAGGACGAGGCCCATCGATGACCGCCCGTCCGATCGGTGTCGAAGTCTCGTGCGACGGCCCCGACGAGCGCACCGACTGCCCAGAGTCCGCCGCGATCCGCGCCAGCTTCGACTCGGTCACCGCCCGACAGGTCCGCGCCGACGGCCGAAGCGACGGCTGGACCACCCGACGCGCGCCCGGCCGGACCGAGGACGTGTGCCCGAGCTGCACCGCCAAGCGGCAGGACGGGGCGCAGTGACCGACCTCGCCGCGTTCGTGGTTCTGGTGGCCGCGCTGTCCGCGTGGATGTGCGGCCACCAGGCCCAGCGGCTCCCTCTCGGACGGGCGTGCGGGTGGCTGTACGCCCGCGTGCGCCCCTCACAGACTGCGTCCGCCCCTCGCATCCACCGCACCCGCCAACGGGCTTCACGCACGCCCCTGTGGGCGCGCAGCCAACCACACACCTACGAGGAGAACTGACATGGGCTGGAACAGTGCCAACCGCATCTTCGACCCCGTCGCCCGCGCCCTCATCAACACCGGCGCCGACGACAACACCAAACGGAAAGTCCTCGGCGACCTCATCGGTGAACTCCAGGAAGGCGACTGGGACACCGGAGACGAGTCCCTGGAGGACTTCCTCGACGACCCCGCCATCGTCGCCGCCTTCCACGACCGCAACGTCCACACCCAAGACCGAAGCTGCTGTCGACGCACCGTCCTGGCCGAAGCCCAGGACCGGATCACCGAAGCCCTGGCCGCCAAGTTCGCCGACGGCGCGACCGAGGCCGACATGTACGCCGTCTACCACCTCGCCGACGGAGAGGAGCGGACGCGCGCGGTCACGGCGCAGGAGGCCGGACAGGTCGCCTTCGAAGCCATCCGCGACCTGATCGGGGGCACCGCCCCGTGATCGCCCGCCTGCCCGGCCTCATCCTCCCCACCCTCGCCCTCCTCGCCCTCACCGCCGGCGCCGTCTGGGCCGCCGCCCACACCATCCGCAACCGGAGGAAACCGTGACCCACGTCCTCATCGCCGTCCTCACCCTCTCCGCCGGCTGGTGCTGGGGCCACCGCACCGCCCGCGTCCGCGTGATCGTCATCGGCGCCACCCCGCAGCAGGACCAGGCCGCGATCGCCACCGCAGAAGTTGACCGGTTCTGGCAGGTCGTCGACGGCCTCAACCTCGACCACCCCGACGACCCCAGGAGCAGCACCACATGACCCGCCCGACCACACCCCGGGGCGAGCACACGCCCGCCCCGGGCGTCACCTGGCAGACCGAACTGGTGCACGTTGAGACCGTCATCGACGACACCGCGCCCGACCCCCGACCGAACCGAGCCACACGACGCGCCCTCAAGCGCGCCACCCGGAGGAACCGATGACCGACGTCCAAGGCCGCTGCCCCGCCTGCCGAGGCGCCAGCCTCTTCCTCGGCTCCGGCGGGCACGTCACCTGCTCCCGCCTCGACTGCCCCAACCCCACCGCCGCCGACGACCTCATGCACGGCGCTGGCGAGGAAGACGGCTACGACCCGCACGCCGTGCCCACACCCGGTCAGTGGCTCCGACGGTTCAACCAAGCCCCCACGGAGGAACGCCTCGACGTCATCGCGCGCATGCTCGACGCCTCCGCCCGCGCCGCGACCTGCTTTGAGATGAACCACGAGGCGCGCCTCGCCGACTACGACACGCGCGTCCAGCAGCTCGAAGACCTCCTGCGCGTGGCGCATGAGACGTCCAACCGCGTGGCGCATGAGACGTCCAACCGGGCGGAGCGGGAACGGGCGGAGGCGGCGCAGCTCAGCCACCGCTACCGCAACGATGCCCAACGCGCCGAGGCCGCCATCGCCCGAGTGCGCGCCGTCGCTGACGTGATCGGCTCTTGCACGGCGACGTGGACCGGTAACGAGGAGGAGATCGCTCGCCGCATCCATGCCGCGCTCGACGGGGAGCAGCCCGAGCCCGTCCCGGCAGCGACCGGCCACACCTACCTGTCCACCGGCTGCCTCCACGGCGAGCACGCCTACTGCCAGGGGCGCACCGGGCAAGCCGGAGCCAAGAGACCCGCCACGTGCAAGTTCTGTGCTGCGCCCTGCACCTGCTCCTGTCACACCGACACGGCCACCCCGGCAGCGACCCAAGCGACCGAGCCGTGCACCGGCCAATGTGACCCGACTACCGGCGCCTTCAAGCACGCCGTCACCTGCTCCGAAGACCGCGAGCGCACCGGCCGAAACGCCGGGCTCACCATTCCGGCCCAGCCCCGCGAGCACTGCGGCCACCTCTCCCCAGACACCGGCCTCACCACGGTGCGCACCGAATGCGTCCTCCGCCCCGGCCACCAAGGCAGCCACGCCGACGACGTCGGGTGCCGCTGGTGGTACGACCCCACCGGCGACAGCAGTGCTCCGTGCACCTGCGGCGGCCGATTCCCCCTCCAGCACCTCCATGCCAGCCAGCACCAGCCCAAGGAGCAACGATGACCGCGCGCCTCATCTCCAGCGCCACCCTCTGGCACCTCCACGTCACCCAAGGTCGCAGCGAAGACCTCTGCGCCTGGGTGCGCGCCAACGGCATTGACCCCGACCTCGTCCCTATCGAGCACGACCTCACCATCGCGGACACCCCCGACGGGCCCGTCATCCGGTACCGGGCCTACGTCACCGAGGAGGGAGGCACGAAGCTCGTCGACCCCAACCGGTCCGGCCAGCCGCTGATGGAGGAGCACACCACGCCCCTGGTCGTCGAGCCCCCGAACGACTGGCCCGTGTACATGCAGCCCGGCCCGGCTTGACCGCTGTGCCACCCTGACGATGGCGGTCCGGAAGGCCGGGTAGCGACCGGCGCCGGTGGGATACGGGAGCCCGCCCGGACCGCCCTCAATGCGTCCACACGTCCGGCCCGCCACCACGCCACGTGATCCACTCCGCGCGCACCACGTCCATCTCATCGAACGACTGCAACCCCGCCTCCTGCAAGAACGCCGCCACATCCCGCACCGAGAACGCCCGCCCCGACAGCGTTCCGTCGATCCGGACACGTCGGCCACCATCCTCATCCGGCGGATACACGATCACAGGCGGCGGACTCATACCCCCAGCCTGCGCGCGCCCGGCAGCGGGGGCGCGGTGGGCGGGCCATGCTGGTGACGTGCGCCCCGCCCGCTACCACCTCACCCTCCATCTCGACGGCCAGCCGACCATGCACGGCTGGTGGGCGGACGAGAGCGTGGCCCGCCGCAAGTTCGCCTCCTGGGTCGGCGCCTACGGTCGGGACCGGGCGCGCCTCACCCTCACGGACGAGGAGACCGGCGCCCTGCTGACGGAGTGGCCGGCCCCCGCTTGACGTCGTCGGCATGATGGGAGTGCCGGGCCGCCGCACCGCTGCTGCCGACGATCCGGCCTGCTACAGCAAGGCGCCCCCGGACCGTGTCACGACGGCCGGGGGCGCAGCTATGTCCGGGGGTTACGGCCGCCACTCCTCGCGGTAGTCCTCGTGGCCCTCGTGCATCGACGCCATGATGCGCGCTTGCTGCTCAGCGATGCGACCCGTCGGCCCCGCCGTACCCAGATAGGGGAACACTGTCTCCTCGAACAGGGTCCGCTGCGCCTCGGCCGCATTGAGCTGGAGTCGCGCGCGGCGCTCCGCCATCTCGACGGGGATGTTCATGGTGGGCGCGCCATGCGTGATCAGCGCGTTGCCACTCCACCGAGCGTGCTCGATCTCATCGTCGAGCCGGGCGCGCAGGAACTGCACGAGATCATCCATCGCTACTCCTCCGAGGTGGTCTTCTTCGGCCGGGCCTTGCCGGACTTCGAGTAGCCCGCCGTGATGTCTTGGATGGTCGTGGGCGACACGCCCAGCTCCTTGGCGATCTTCCGGACGGAGGCGTCCTCCGGCGCCAGCAGTTCGAGCACGGCCCGTCGCCGGACCTCCCGCAGCGCCTTGCTGTGATCCGGCCACTCCTTGAGCACCCGTGCCACAGCGAGCGCGCGCGCCTTCGGGTCCTCGATCTCCGAGAGACCTGAGAGAGCGTCGAACACGCGCTGCACCTCCTCGTCCATGCCCCGTCCCTTTCCGTCGGGCGGGCCGCTGTTGCCAGTGTACGGGGTATCCCGTACAGTCGCATCAGGCAGCCCAAGCTGTCGCGCAACAAAGAAACGCCCCGGCGGGAGTTGCACCTCCCGTCGGGGCCGGCCCACCTGACATCACCAGGAGAGACCGTGACCGATCGTAACGGGCAACAACCACAGCAGCCCACCCCCACGCTCGCGCCGCAACCGAACCCGATCCTCGCCGAGCCAGCCACCCCCGCCACCTGCCAAGCCGACTACGCGCAAGCCGCCGACGTCCGCGCCCGCCTCGGCTGGACCACCCCCGCCTGACCCCCCGCAGACCGCTGCCGCGCGGTACGACCATCCCCCCGTCCCGCGCGGCAGCACCACCCCGAAAGGGGTCACGCCCGTGCCCGACACCACCGCCATCGAGCAACTCCGCGACGCCCTCGCCGACGCCGAAGTCCTGACCCGCCCGGCCGAGCTCACCGACAACCAGATCGACCACCTCACCGGCCTCGCCCACGAGGCGCACGTCGAGCTCCACGAGAACCGCATCCCGCACTGACCAGTAGCCCGAACCGTCACCCCAACCGAGAGGAGCCCGACATGGGCCAGACCAACCCGGAGACCGGCAGCAACATCGAGATCGAGGACGACGGCGACTACACCGTCACCTTCTCCATGGCGCTTCCGCAGCCCGCCGACGACGGCGACGACAGCTGACCGGTAGCCCTCGGTCCGCGTCTCGCACGCGGGCCCTGGAGATCCGGCCAGCACCACACCCGCCCCATCCGACCCGCAGCCCAGGAGGCCCGCCATGCGCCGCCGCCCCGACCGCATCCTCCGCCAACTCCTGCTCGCCACCCTGATCATCCTCGCCCTCATGCACCCCGCGGCGACCGCGCACCTCGCCGAGATCGCCACCGCCATGCTCCTCGGCGTCGTGACCGGCATCGCCGACGCCGCCAGCCAGCAGCCCGAAGCCGCCCTCCTCCTCGCCGGCGCCGTCTACCTCGCCGTGCAGACCCGCAACCACCGGCCCCGCCCGGCGCGCGCCCGAGCCCACGCCTGAACCCGGAGACCACCGCCATGAACGGCAAGTTCCGCCAGCGCACGCGCACCATCACCGAACAGGTGAACGGCGTCCCCGTCCAGTACGACGTCCCCGACACCACCCCCGTCCGGCGGCTGCCGTTCAACCTCGACGCCACCCTCCGCCGCACGCTGTTCGCCGCCGCGATCCTCATGACCATCGGCGCGATCGTCTGGGGCACCGTCGCCATCGGCAGCATGCTCTCCCTCCTCGCCCCCGCCTGGGCCGCCTACCTCGTCGCCGGAGTGTTCGACGCAGGCTGGGCCGCCTGCCTCATCGCCGAATGGCTGCTGCGCTACGACAGCAAGCGCGCCGCCACCCCCCGCAACGTGGGCGTAGCGCTCCTCGTCGTCTCCATGGCCGCGATCGTCACCCACGGTGCACTCTCCGGATCGTGGGGGTGGATCGTCGGGATCGTCGGCGCGCTCGTCTCCGCCGCCGCGAAGGGCGTGTGGGCGATCGGCATGCACACCATCCGCATCAAGCTGGAGCCGCGGTACGAGGCGTACCTCCGGACGCTGCAGCAGCAGACCGGCACCGAGCTCGCGCTCGCGCTGGGGGAGCGGGACCGGCTGGTCACCGCGGACCGTACCGTCGGGCTGCGCCTCGCTCTCGAAGCCCGTCGCCCGACGCCGCCCCCGGTCGTCGAGCCGGTGGACCGGCCCACGGACCAGCCGGCGGACCGCACCGAGTCCACGCCGGTTCAGTCCGCTGACCAGTCCACGGAGCAGATTGAGACCACGCCCGAACCCGTCCTGGTCCAAGCCGTGGGCCGCGCCGTGGACCGCCCGGTCCGCCCCGAGGACCAGGTCGACGAACTGTTCCGCCGCCTCCGCAACGGCGACCACATCACCAAGAAGGGCGCCGCCACAATCCTCGGCGTCTCCGAGTCGACCGCGTACCGCCGGCTGAAGGACGCCGAGTCGAAGCTCCACCAGTACCGCTGACCGTCCGCCGTCCGGCCCCCGCACTCGCGGGGGCCGCTCGTCACCCCGCCGGAGCCCGCCAGTGAAGATCACCCCCGTGGACCTTGCCACCAGCCTCACCGTGCCCAGCATCGTCACCGGCGCCGCCCTCATCGCCGAATGGCAGTACGGCACCACCGCAGCCGTCACCGAGTTCGTCTCCGCTCTGGCCGCGGGCAAGCTGGCCTTCGTGTCCTTCGCGAAGAAGTGGAGCCCCACGCTCTCCTGGTCCAGCCTCACCGTCGCTGGCCTCTTCACCCAGGCCGGCGTCACCACCGTCGGCGGGATAGGCGCCACCGCCTACGCGTGGCTCGTCGCCTCCGCCGCAGCCATGGCCGCGCGGCTGGTGTATAAGCACCACACCCGGCACGACGAGATCAAACTGGACCAGGAGTCCGTGAAACTCCAGACCGCCATGATCCGGCAGCAAATGGCCCACCACGCCCTCGTCCAGAAGACCACCCCGGACCCGGTCCAGTCCGGGCCAGACCTCACTGGGCGGACCGTGGAAGAGACCCGGATCAGGACCGTGGTCCACGAGCTGTTCGCCGCTGAACTGCCGGGCTGCACCGTGGAACGGACCAGGACCGGATGGACCGCCGTGTTGGACCTGCCCGTGAACCTGGACAGGACCAAGCTGCGGTCCGCCTGGGACAAGGTCGCCTCCGGGATGGGCGTGGCCGGGGAGTTCATGCTGGAAGACGGCGCCCTCACGAACCAGCTCATCGCCCGGTTCGTCGACGGCGACCCCCTCACCGCGGTGGTCCCCTACACGCGAACCCAGGGCGCCCGGTTCACCGACCCGGTCCTCCTCGGCGTGGACCGGTTCCTGAACCCGGTCTGGCTCGACATGGCCTACAGCCACACCCTCGTCGCCGGATCATCCAAGTTCGGGAAATCCACCCTCACCCGGTCCATCGCGGTCCAGCTCGCGGACCGGCCCGACACCGTCCTCTACGGCATGGACCTCAAGCCCGGCGCGCCTGAACTCACCCCGATGCTGCCGATCCTCCAAGACCTCGCCGCCACCCCCGAGCAGGCCCACGCCCTCCTCGACTGGCTGAAGCAGGAGATGGAAGAACGCGGCGAAATCCTCGCCGTCGCGGGCGACCAGGAATGGGACCCGCAGAAACACGGCCGGCCCGCCATGTGGATCCTCGAAGACGAGCTCGCCGAACTGGTCCGCCAGGGCGACGACGGCCCCTGGAAGAAGACCCCCGCCTCCAAAAAGCAGGAGTCCCTCCTCGCCCTGATGCGGTTCGCCGGCATGCACTTCCTGTCCGCCACCCAGCAGCCGTCGCGGAAGGTGTTCGGGGGGACAACGGACGCCCGCGGGAACTACGCGAACCGCCTGTCCACCCGCATGAACGACGCGGACCACCGCCGGTTCATCTTCGGCAACACCCCAGGCTGGGAGCCTGGCAAGCTGGACCAGCCCGGGAAGTTCCTGCTGCAGTCCCCGGTCCACCAGGTCGCCACCCCGTACAAGGGGATGTGGCTGACCGGCGACGAGTTCCGTGCCGAGGTCGCGAGGATCGGGGCGACGACAGTACGGCCGCCGGTGGGGAAGCGGCTGATCCTGCCGGTCGGCGGCGCCTCCAACCAGGAGCGGGTGAAGGCCGCGCTCACCAAGTACGGGAACGCCACCCGGCGGGAGCTGGAGCAGGCGACCGGGCTGGAGGAGAAGCAGGTGCTCGACGCGGCCCGCGCGCTGCGCCCCGAGGTTGAGCGCTGCGAAGACACGGGAACGTGGCGGATCGTGCCCGCCGAAGCGTGGGAGGCGCAGGCCGTCGCCCATCAGTAACACCGCAGGTCAGCCGCTAGTTCACGGGGTCGGGGAAGGGGTCGGAAACAGCGGCACGAACGGTCGACCGGACCGGCCCCGCTTGACGCCCATCCGACCCTGAATCCGACCCCTCCAACACCCGAGGAGCACGCAATGGGATACGCCCGCTACGAGATCACCCGCCCGAACGGGGACCGTATCGAAGCCGGATACGCCGTCCAAGCTCAGTGCGAGGGGGACGGCTGCGAGGCGCAGATCGATCGCGGCCTCGCCCATCTCTGCGGGAAGGACCCGCGCGGCGATGACCACGGCTGCGGCGCCTACCTCTGCGAAAACCACCTGTACGGCGACAACCAGTGCGAGTCGTGCGCGGCCAAGGCCGACGAGGCGAACCGCTGGGTCCACCCCGAGTCCGGCGAGGAGTTCGACCTCCGCGACCGGTTCCTCCCGGCCGGGTCCACCTACGACCCGCGGTCCACCGTGTGGGCCTGCGCGGACCCGACTGCAGAGGTGCCGCTGCTGCTCCCCACGAACCAGGCGACCGGCGTGCCCACCGGCGAGCCCGGGCGGCTGATCACGGATGGGGAGTGGGAGGACATCGGCCGGATCATCCACCGGCAGATCAGCCAGGAAGTGCCCGCCTGACCCTAGTTGACAGCGCTGCGACACTGGTCGTGCACCTGGGTTTCGAGCGCCGAGTTGCACCCCCGAGAAGCCCCCGCCACCCCCCCGGCGGGGGTTTCGCCTATCCCTCGACCGGCTCCCGTAGCGGGGTGGTGGGGGAGGGGACGGCGCGGGCGACCCAGCCGCGGCCGACACTGTCGGACGGCGGGTTCGTCGGGACAGCGCCAAGGAGTCGGCAGACCCGGTCCAGCTCGCGCTGGCAGACCTCGCGGGTCGTGCCGCGCACCATGTACACCACGTCGTCCATGCCCGCAGTGTGGCTGTTACCGGCAGGGCGCTGCTACCGGTTCGCCCAGTTTCGGGTCACAGATCAGGAACATCACCTTCACGCCGCCTCCGCAACGGCGCATCATGCACCCCAGACAACGCCGCCACCTGGGGGACCCATGAGCCACACTCCGCCGCCGATGCCCGACTTCCCGCCCTCACCGGCGCCGAAGAAGAACCGCACCAACGCGATCATCATCGGAGCAGCAGTCGCCGTCATCGCCGCGATCATCGGAACCGGCATCGTCGTCGTGCAGGACCGCGACGACGACACGGACGCCAAGCCGGCCGCCGAGAGCAGCGCGCCCGCCGACGAGACCGTCTTCGCCGAGGAGGAACCGGAGCCGACACCGGACGACTCGGAGCCGGAGATCATGGGGCTGACGGACGGGGTGTCCTACGAGGACGGCATCGAGGTGAAGCTGTCCGGCTACAAGCGGGGCGTGTCGTCGGAGTGGGCGGCGCCGGGCGGGGAGCCGTTCGTGTCCTTCACCGTGAAGATCGACAACCAGTCGGATGCGGTCGCGGACATCGCTACCGGGTACGTCATGTGCTACTACGGCGCCGAGTCTCAGCAGGCCGAGCAGGTCTTCGACTCGGAGCGGGGACTGGAGGGCGTGCCGCCGATGAAGCTCCGGCCGGGCCGGACGGCGACGGGGAAGATGGCGTGCGCGATGCCGAAGGACGAGGAGTACCTGCAGGTGGAGATGGCGCCGACGCTGGACTCCGAGGTGGCGATCTTCGCGGGCAACGTGAAGTAGGCGCACGTCGGCCCCGCACCGGATTCCGGGCGGGGCCTCCGTCATGCAGTGACTTCGGGCAGTTGGTAGAGGGCGAACCGAGCGTCCGGCATCTGGCCGTCTGCCACGTACACGCCGAACGACTGGCAGTAGATCAGCGCCTTTCCTGCCGGTACCTTCTCGGAGGCGCACACCTGGTAGCCGAGCACCTTGCCGCCGATCAGCACGGCGGCGCCATCGTCGGTGGGGTTGAGCCACAGTTCATCGTCAGCGCGCTGCGGCGGCCACTGCTTGCGCGTCCACATGATCACGTCGTAGATGGCCCGCCCGAGCGGACCCTCCATCACCTCGGCCGCCCGCTGCTGGCGGATCTGCTCTGGCGTCAGCCACTCGCTGCTCATGTCGTGGGCTCCTCGTCGGTTTGGGGTGGCTGGTCGGCGAGCGGGCAGTCGTCCTTGTGCCACGTCTGCAGCGTCGTCCCGTCCGGACGCCCGATGATGATCCGCCGGTCGTGTTCGCCGGGGAACGCCAGGCAGGCCGGGCACAGTTCATCGCGGTGCCGGCCGTCGTCGGTCACGGCGTGGGCTCCTCGTCCGGGCGCGCCGGGCCCACGTGCGGGTCGATCAGGTCGATGACGTCGCCCGCCGTGACGTACCGCTCGTCCTCCAGCATCACGCCGCGCTCGCGCGCGTAGGTCCGCTGCTCCTCCGCCAGCTCGTGAGCAAAGGCGTCGAGGTTGGCCTCAGCGCGTGCTGTGCTCAGCCCGGCCTGGCGCAGGTAGGCGATCAACGCGTCTCGGGCGCTCATGCGGTCGTCTCCTCGCTGCTCGCCGGGCGGGCGAGCTTGCCCACGGTCGGCGGCCTCTTCCGCTCGACGCCGAGCGCGCGGGCGCGACGGCGGAACACCTCGGGCGTGAGCCCGGTCCATGCGGCGAGCTGGCCGACGGTGGCGCCGGCCTTCAGCTCGCGGTCGGCGTACTCCAGCATCTCGGGCTTCAGTGCGCGCTCGCCTTCGTAGTGGGCCTTGTAGCGGGCGAAGGTGTCGGCGGCGTCTCGGGGTGGCTCGTAGTCGGTAGGCATACCGCCATCCTCCCACAACGGGTAGCCCTACGGTAAGAGCTATGCGTAGCCCTATTGACAGGGCTACGCGTAGGCCTCATGCTGGAGTCACAGCACACCGACCGAGGGGGACCCTGAGATGAACGCCGTGACCCGCACCCGCCGCAACGGCCTTTACGCCGCAGTCGCCACCGCCAAGGCCCTCGGCTACCGCACCCTCTCCGGCACCATCGGCGCCCTCATCGAGACCGGCCGGCTCATCCGCACCGGCGACTTCCTCGACCGCATCGGCGGCAGCGACCTCCCCGACGGTAAGAAGAGCTGGTTCGGCCGCCACGTCGCCAAGGCATACCGCGCCGCCACCGGTCGCGACGCCCTCAAGGTATGGGTGCAGCACCGCACCACCGGCAAGTGGATCCACGTGCACGTCTACGGGCCCATCGACCCCGCCCTGTACGCCGGCCTCCGCTCCTACAAGGGCACCCAGCACCTCCTGCGCGGCACCTACACGGAGGCCGCCTGAACCAACTTCACGGCGCATCAGACGACCAAGACCGCCAGCCAGACCCACCAGGAGCCGCCCATGCACCTCGAACTCGAAGCGGTCCTGCGGGACTGGGCCCCGGTTGCGGTGGCCCTCCCGGATGGAACCAGCCGCACCGCGCAGGTCACCGACCTTCGCCGGCTGCTGGAGAAGGTGGAGATCGACGAGAGCGGATGCTGGCGTTGGACCGGCTTCATCAGCCACAAGGGCTACGGGCGGTTCCGCTTCGCGAGCAACGTCGGACACGCCCACCGCTTCGCCTACGTGGTGCTCGTCGGTCCTATCGGCGATGGGCTTGAGATCGACCACCTCTGCCGCGAGAGGAGCTGCATCAACCCTGAGCACCTCGAAGCGGTAACTCACAGTGAAAACCTTCAGCGCAGGCACCCCGCCGGCCTTCCGACCCACTGTCAGGAAGGGCACGAGTACACCCCAGAGAACACCTATCGGCGCCCGAACGGCGCGCGGCTCTGCCGCACCTGCAAGAACGCGGAGAAGGCGCGCTACCGCGCTCGGGTTGCCGCACGGAAGGCGGACCGATGAGAGGCGCGGAGCCCAAGGCCCGCCCCGCGCGCGGCCTCGCCACCGTCACCGTCCTCTACCCGGTCGACCTCCCCATCACCGCCCGCATCGACCTGCTGGCCGACGCGCTGGCTGCTTGACCTCCGCCATACGCTCAACCCACCGCCACCGAAAGGAACCCGCCGTGGCGTTGGAACTGTCCGAGAATGCCAGGCCTGCTGACGTGGGCACCCAACCTGCGGGAGAATGAACCATGACCTACCAGTGCTTTCCCGACCGCGAGCGGGCCCTGAGCCAGCTCGACCGCCACCGCACCACCCCGAAGCCGTCCGAGCGGCAGGTGAAGATGGCCGAGGATGCCCGTGTTGCTCTGGAGGCGGCGGGCCGCACCATGAGCCCGCTGCACGAGGCGATGATGCAGATGGCTGCGAGCGCCCCGGCTCTCCTCGCGCAGACGGCACCCACTGCTTCCAAGTTCATCGAGGCGATCAAGGGGCAGGCCCGAACCGCCTGACCGCCGACGTAACTGAAGGCCCGTCCCACGCCCTGGGACGGGCCTTCGTCCTGCGCGCCACCCGCAAGGGCCGCCACCCCGGTTGCACGCATCGTTACCATCAAAGCACGCCAACCAGTAACACCACCACCAACGAGAGGGGGCAACGGTGGCCAACGACGAGCAACCCGAGCCCAACGAACACGAGTACCTCGACCGCCCCCGCAACGGAAACGGCAAATACGTCCGCAGCCTCGACAACGTCCGCCGCGACGCCGCCGCCGCCGAATACTGGGCCGAACACCGCTGCTCCTACCAAGAAATCGCCGACCGCTTCGGCTACTACGACCGCTCCCAAGCCTGGCGCGGCATCCAAGCCGCCAAACGCGACGTCGCCCTGCCCGCCGTGACCAAGCTCCGGCAGACGGAAGCCGAACAGCTCGACACCCTGTACGTCCTCGCCATGGAGATCATCGAACGCAACCACGTCGTCGTCTCCCACGGCCGCGTCGTCTGCGGCGACGACGGCAAACCCCTCCAAGACGACGGCCCCCGGTTGCAGGCCATCCAGACCGCGCTCCGCATCCGCGACCAGTACCAGAAGCTGCACGGCCTGCAGCAGCCGGCGAAGGTCGAGCACTCCGGCGGCGTCCGCTACGAGGTCGTCGGCGTCGACCCCGAAGACCTCACGTGACAACCGCGCTCGACCAGGACGTCATCGTCCGCTACGAGCCCCGCGGCGCAGCCCGGCAGCTGTTCAAGAACCGGGACTCCGAGGTGGTGATGGCCGGCCCGGCGGGGACAGGGAAGAGCCTGGCCTCCCTGTTCCGCGTGCACCTGGCCGCGCTCCACAACCCGAACATCCGCTGCCTGATCGTCCGCAAGACCGCCGTGTCGCTGACCTCGACCACGCTGGTCACGTTCGACAAGAAGGTCGCAGCCGACGCCCTCGCCCGGGGCATCGTCACCTGGTTCGGTGGCAGCGCCCGCGAGGCCGCCGGGTACCGGTACAGCAACGGCAGCGTCATCGTCGTCGGCGGCATGGACAAGCCAGAGAAGATCATGTCAGCGGAGTACGACCTCGTGTTCGCAGACGAAGCGACCGAGCTGACCATCGCCGACTGGGAAGCGATCGCCACCCGCCTCCGCAACGGAGTCCTGTCCTGGCAGCAGCAGATCGCCGCCTGCAACCCCGCCCACCCCGCGCACTGGCTGAAGCAGCGCTGCGACTCCGGCGAAGCCACGATGCTCACCTCCCGCCACAAGGACAACCCCGCCTACGTCAACGCCGACGGCACGCCCACCGCCAAGGGCGCCGACTACTTCGCGAAGCTCGACAAGCTCACCGGCGTCAGGAAACTCCGCCTGCTCAACGGCCAGTGGGCCGCCGCCGAAGGGCAGATCTACGAGACGTGGGACGACGCCGTCCACCTCGTCGACCCGTTCACCATCCCCGACTCGTGGACCCGCTGGTGGACCGTCGACTTCGGCTTCACGAACCCCTTCGTCCTCCAATGCTGGGCAGAGGACGGCGACGGCCGGCTGTTCCTGTACAGGGAGATCTACCGGACGAAGCGCCTCGTCGAGGATCACGCCCGGCACATCCTGCGTCTCGTGCGCCAGTGTGCCGAGTGCTGCGACTCGAAGGGCAGCGACCACGACTGTCACACCTGTGACCGCTGCGCGATGGAGTGGACCGAGCCCCGGCCGCGCGCTGTGATCTGTGACCACGACGCGGAGGACAGGGCCACGCTGGAGAAGCACCTCGGCATGGGTACGCAGGCCGCGCACAAGAGCGTCTCCGACGGCATCCAGGCTGTGCAGTCGCGGCTCAAGGCAGCGGGGGACGGCAAGCCGCGCCTGTTCGTGGTGCGGGATGCGCTGGCCGAGCGGGACCCGCTGCTGGTGGAAGCGTCCCTGCCGACGTGCACCACGGATGAGGTCGGCGGCTACGTCTGGGCTGTGAAGCCGGGCAACGCCGGCGGGCTGAAAGAGGAGCCGGTGAAGAAGGACGACCATGCGATGGACGCGCTGCGGTACATGGTGGCGGCCCGTGATCTGGGTGGGCGTCCTCGGGTGCGTTGGTTGTGAGATTGTCGTGAACCTACAGGCCGCCACCGAGGGGACGAGATCGTGACGATGAAGCAGAAGACCCAGTTCAGGGCACGTGTCCGCAGATGGGCGCAGGCTGTGAATAGAAGTATGCCGATCCTGCTTGACATGACTGGGATCATTCTGTTGTCGGGTGCCGCCATGGTGTGGCATCTGATCGCTGGTCTCGTCGCTGCCGGTCTCGGCTGCTTCGTCCTGAACTGGCGGATCTACGAACGCGGGTGACGTAAGGAGGGGCGTTGGCCAGAACCCTCCTCGGCGCGCTCTCCAACGCGGCGCGCACGGCCACCGCCAACACCCCCGTACCGTTCACCTCCCGCGCCGCCGCGTACTCCCGCTTCGGGCAGCGCCGCGACGCCGAAGCCCAGATGCGCGCCATGTCCGCCGTCGGCACCCTCTTCGCCATCGTCGACCGCACCAGCAACGCCACCGCCCTCGTCGACTGGAAACTCTGGCGCAAGGCCAAGTCCGGCCGGGACGAGGACCGCGTCGAGGTCACCAACCACGCTGCTCTCACCCTGTGGAACAAGCCCAACGGCTTCATGCCCAGGCAGGAGTTCGTCGAGGCGCAGCAGCAGCACTACGACCTCACCGGCGAAGCCTGGTGGGTTATCGCCCGACGGCCCGGCGTGAACCTGCCGCTGGAGATGTGGCCCGTCCGCCCCGACCGCATGACTCCGGTGCCGTCCACCACGAACTTCCTCGCCGGCTACACGTACACGAGCCCCGACGGGGAGCAGATCCCCCTCGGCCTGGACGAGGTTATCCAGCTCCGCAGGCCGTGCCCATGGGACCCGTACCGGGGCCTGTCGCCGGTGCTGTCGATCCTGCCGGACCTGGACACCAGCCGGTACGCCGCCGAGTGGTCACGCGCGTTCTTCATCAACAGCGCACAGCCCGGCGGGATCATTGAGGTTGCCGACCCACTGTCGGACGACCAGTTCGACGAGCTGCGGGAACGCTGGAACGAGCAGCACCGCGGCGTCGGCAACGCCCACCGGGTGGCGATCCTGGAGCACGGCAAGTGGGTCGACCGCACCATCAGCCAGCGGGACATGCAGTTCGTCGAGCTCCGCGGCGCGACCGCCGACCGCGTCCGTGAGGCCTACGGCATCAGCAAGACGGCCATCGGTGACTTCGAGGACATCAACCGCGCGTCCGCCCTTGCGGCCAAGGCGTGGTTCGCGGAGCAGCAGACCGTGCCCCGCCTGGAACGCATCAAGGCCGCGCTCAACCACGAGTTGCTGCCGCTCTTCGGCCCGACCGCCGACGGCCTCGAATTCGACTACTGCGACCCCGTACCCCCCGATCCCGAGACCGAGGCCGCGACGCTCACCGCCCGGGCGGAAGCTGCGGCGGCGCTGCGCACGGCGGGCTGGGAGCCGGCAGGGGTCCTGTCCGCAGTCGGCCTGCCGGACATCCCGTACTCCGGTGCGCCCGCTCCTGCGCCGACTGGGTGGGCTGAGGCCACGGCCGCGCTCACGGACGACTTCGAGAACGCGCAGCGCTGGGTCGTGCAGATCACCGACGACGGCGACACCTGCCACAACTGCCGCGAGCAGGACGGCCGCACGTACAAGAACCGCGAGCAGGCGTACAAGGACTACCCCGGCGGCGAGGGCTACGTCCGCTGCGAGGGCGTCGCATACGGCAACGACTGCCGCTGCAAGGTCGTCAAGCGGGGACGCAAGGGGGGCGACGAATCATGACGCTCCTCACGCTTCAACTCGCCGATTCTACAAGGGGCTTGACCTGCGTAAACGGTAGAATCAGCCGTGACAACAATGGACCCCGGCGAGCGCGCCAACGCTCCCGGGGCATGGCCGACCTGAGAGAGCAGATCGACATGACCTACGTTACCCCTGCCTGCGCGAAACCCACTCCTGGTTACCCCCAGGGGCGCACCGGGACGATCGCCGGGTACGGAGCGCACCGCCACGCAGGTGAACCCGTATGCGAGTCCTGTGCCACGACGCGGCGCCGGATCCGCGCTGAGGAGAGGGCGCGCTCCCTCGCCTGCTTCCCCGGCGGCATCCAGGGAACCCTCGACGGCTACAAGGCGCACCTCGGCGCTGGGCAGCGCCCGTGCTCGGACTGCCGTCGCGCCCTCGCCCCCGAGCCCGGCCTGGCATGCGCACTCCCCACCCTCGACTTCCCTGGCGGACGAACCGGCACGGCCGCTGGCTACCAGGCGCACTACGTGCACGGTGAAGAAGCCTGCGCACCGTGCGCGGCTGCGCACGCCGAGAAGTGCCAAGAGCGTCACCGCAGCCTGTCGGAGGACGAGCGGCAAGTCGTCCGGGTAGGGAACAGGGTCGCGACCAAGAAGTGGCGGGAGCGGAACCCAGGCGAGGCCCGCGAGGCAGCTCACCGCATCATCGGCCGGAACCGTGCTGCTGTGCGGGCTGCGAAGAACCAGCCGTGCACAGACTGCGATGTCCGCTACCCGTACTACGTCATGGAGTTCGATCACCTCGACTCCGAGGCCAAAGAGTTCAACGTCAGCGCGGGGATCACGCGGGCGAGCTACGAGCGCCTCATGGTCGAGATCGCCAAGTGTGAAGTGGTCTGCGCGAACTGCCACGCCGAACGAACCCACCAGCGGAAGCAGGCCCGGAAGGGGGCACAGGCTGATGCCGTTTGACCCGTCCAAGATCCGGGCGAGACTCGCGTCCGAGAAGAAGCCGTACAGCATCCGTAACCTCGCAGGCGGCGAGGCCGACGTCATGCTCTACGGCGAGATCGGCTGGCTCGGCACCACCGCCGACGAGTTCGTCGCGGACATCAAGGCGTTGAGCGCGTCGCAGATCAACCTCCACCTGTCGAGCCCTGGCGGTTCGGTGTTCGACGGAATTGCGATCATGAATGCGCTGCGCGCCCACCCCGCGCCCGTCACCGTCTACGTCGACTCCCTTGCCGCGTCGATCGCCTCGGTGATCGCCATGGCGGGCGATCGAATCGTGGCCCGGCAGGGCGCCGAGTTCATGATCCACGAGGCGGCCGGGCTCTCCGTCGGTAATGCCGACGAGATGCGCGAGATGGCCGAACTCCTCGATCGCCAGTCCGACAAGATCGCCGGAATCTATGCGGCCCGCGCAGGCGGCAGCGTCGAGGACTGGCGCGCGGCGATGAAGCGCGAGACGTGGTTCAGTGCGCAGGAAGCCGTCGACGCGGGCCTCGCGGACGAGGTCGACCAACCGACCCGCGAGAGCGAGCGCGCCCCCGGAGAGCTGGCCGTGGCGGCCTCCTGGGACCTCTCCGTGTTCCGGTACGCCGGTCGCGAGCAGGCCCCCGCACCGGAGCCGGTGGCTCTGGAGCGGGAGTCGCACACGCTGCACGGGGACATCCGGACCCTGATCGGCGAAGAGGTCGCGACGCAGCTCGCCGCCGCGGTGGCCCCGCCCGCCGAGCCGGTCGTCGAGACCACGCCCGTCGAGCCCGAACCCGAGCCCCCGGCCACCGAGCCGGAGGCGGAGGAGCCCGCCGCCGTAGACGAGTGGGCGGCGATGACCGCTCACCTCACCCAGGACGAGCCCGACGCGTGGTCGGTGCTGGTCTCCACCCTCACCACCACGGCGTCGTCCAGCGCGGCGACGGAAGCCTGAAGGAGGCACCAGTGGCAACACCCACCATCCCGCGCAACGCCGACGAACTGGCGGAGATGCTCGCGGACCCGGCCAAGGCCAAGGACGTCGTCGGCTCACCCGACGACCTGAAGAACTTCATCACCGCCTACGCCGAGAAGCAGCAGGGCGAGGGAACCGACCTCAAGCGGCAGGTCGACGAGGCCGTGCAGGCGGGCTTCGCGAACCTCCTGCGGGAGAACGGCGTCGAGGACATCAAGCGCCCCGACCTGCGGAACGCGGCCCCGGACCCCTACGCGCACGCGACGAAGGCCGAGCGGTCCAAGGGCCTGTACAACAAGGCCGCGCTCGGCGCCAAGGTCGACGGCCTGTTCGCCAGCTCGGGCGAGTACTTCCACACCATCTGGCGCGGCAACGGCAACCGCGATACCGCCGAGGCCCAGGCCAAACTCGCGCAGCTGAAGAACTTCAGCAGCGACGTGCCGGCCGACGGCGGGTTCCTCATCCCCGAGACCCTGCGCTCCGAGATGCTGAAGGTCGCACTGGAGCAGTCCGTGGTGCGTCCGAAGGCGCGGGTCATCCCGATGGAGACGCTGCGGGTTCCGTTCCCGGCGATCGACTCCACCAGCAACGTGGGCTCCGTGTACGGCGGCATCACCACGTACTGGACCGAGGAGGGCGGCAGGCTCCAGGGCAGCAAGCCCAAGTTCGGGCGGATCGTCCTCGACGCGAAGAAGCTGACCGCGTACACGGAGATCCCGAGCGAGCTGCTCACGGACTCCCTGATCAGTCTCACCAGCTTCGTGGACGAGGCGTTCCCCGAGGCGATGGCGTTCGCCGAGGACCAGGCGTTTCTCACCGGCGACGGTGTCGGCAAGCCCCTCGGTGTCCTCAACGGTGCCGCCGCCATCTCGGTCACGCGGACCACGTCGTCGCAGATCAAGTTCGAAGACGTGATCAACATGTACTCGCGGATGCTGCCGCAGTCCATCTCTCGGGCGGTCTGGCTGGTGGGTCAGGACGCCTGGGGGCAACTGGCGCAGCTCGCGATGACCCGCGGCACCGACGGCATCGCCTCCCCGGCCATGTGGATGACCGGCGGCCAGGCCATCGACGCCCCGCCCCTCACCCTCATGGGCCTGCCGGTCATCCGGTCCGAAAAGGTTCCCTCTCTCGGACAGGCTGGTGACCTCTCGCTCGTCGACTTCGGGTTCTACCTGGTCGGTGACCGGCAGGCCATGCAGGCCAAGCAGTCCGACGACTTCAAGTTCGACACCGACGAGGTCGCCTTCCGGATCATCTCGCGCGTCGACGGCCGGCCGTGGCTGCAGTCCGCGATCACCCCCGCCAACGGCGGCGCCTCCGTGTCCCCGATCGTCAAGCTCGCCGCCTGACCGGCGCCTCCAGAGGAGAACATCATGGACGGGCTCGCAAGGCTCTTCGACGTCAACACCTGCTTCGCCCCCGTGGATCTCGCCACGGCGGGCGCCACGGGCAAGCGGCTGGCTCTCAAGGGGGCCAGCGCCACCGCCATCAAGGTCTCCCTGGCGGCTGCCGGCTCCGGCACCGAGGCCGTGACGCTCACCCTCAAGGAGCACACAGCGGCGTCGGCGGGCACCAGCCAGAACCTGGCGGTGATCGACCACTACTGGATCAAGGCCGAGGCCACCCTCGACAACGACGAGACGTGGACGAAGGTCACCCAGACCGCAGCGGCCACGGTAACCCTGGCCGGCGCGACCTACGCGGCACAGGAAGTCCTGGTCGTGATCCCGGTCAACGCGGCCTCCCTGTCGGACGGCTTCACGCACATCTCGCTGGACGCCGCGGACCCGGGCACCGTGGCGCGCCTCGCGTCTGCGGAGTACCTGCCTCACGACCTGGTCGTGCAGCGTGCGCCGGAACTGCTGGCGGCGCGGCAGTGACTTTGCGGGTCTGCCTGGACTGCACGACGGCCTTCGCAGTGGGGGCGCCCCGGTGCCCTCACTGCGGGTCGGAGCGTCACGCGGAGCAGGGCACAGCGCTGGCGCTGGGCATTCAGTCGGCGGTCCCGGTGGAGGAGGAGCACATGCCGAAGATCACCCGCCACGGCGGGACCAGCGACCGGAACGCCACGGCGGCCGGCCAGACGGAGGGCGGTGAGGAGTCATCAGCTGGGAGCAGTGGCGAGACATCGTCCGTGAAGCCGTCGACCTCGCCCGTGAAGAGCGAGACCGGCCCCCGGTCGCGTGCCCGGAAGACGGGGAGCCGCTCACGACAGGACCGGACGGAGACCTCTTCTGCCGGTTCGACGGCTGGCGGCCAGGCGGACGCCGGGTCGGAGACCGACGGCTCCGCTGAGTAACACCCGTACACCGAAGTCTGAGGGAGGAGGAGAGCATGACGGCGACTGGCTACACCAGCACCACCGGCGACAGCCGCAAGGTCGACGTTGCCGGGGACACGATGACCGGTGACCTCGTCCTGTCCGACTCCTCCCCGGACACGGACGAGTCGGCGGCGTCGAAGGGCTACGTTGACGCGCTCGTCGCGCTGCTCGCCGCTCTCACCGGGGCCACGTTCACCGGTGTCGTCACGATCGACGACACCGACTTCGTCATCCTCGGCACAGGCAAGGGCTTCCGCTTCCGGCCCACCGGCAGCGCCCTCGACCTCGAAGCCGCGGGCGCCGACTTCCTCATCTCCAACTGGTCCGGCGCGGCGGTCGGTGAGGGCACGCAGCGCTCCTACTTCCGGCTGTCCGCCGACGCACAGAACGTGCAGGTCGCCGGGAAGGTCGAGTTCGTGCAAGCCCTGTACGGGGCCACGCGGCACGTCCTGGACGGCGCGGCGAACACGGTCGGTTTCCACGGCGCAACGCCGGTGGCGCAGCAGACGGTGACCGGCTCCCGCACGGACGGCACCGCCCTCGCCAACCTGCTCACCGCCCTCGACACGCTCGGGCTGATCGTGGACGGGAGCACCGCATGACCGACGTCACCGCAGGACAGTCCGTCGCGCTCCTGTCGCAGTGGTACGACTTCGAGGGCGGCACCCTCACCGACCTCGACACCACCCCCACGATCAGCATCGTCAACATCGGCACCGGCACCACCGCACTCGCAGCGACCACGACGGGCGTCACGCACCCCGCCGCCGGTTCCTACGGCTACACCTGGACCCCCACCGCAGCACTCGCGGCCGGCGCCTACCTCGCCACCTGGTCTGGCCTCGGCGACGGGACCGCGGTCACGGCCACGGAGACCGTCACCGTCATCGCACCCGCCTCGGCGGAGGCGACGAACACCAGCCCGGCCGGCGTCTGGTACGCCACCCGCGAGGACGTGCAGCGGGCCTTGGACGTGCAGCCGTCGGCCCGGTCCTCCCGGCAGATCGATCGCGCGCTGGAGTCCGCGTCCCGGGACGCCGAGGGCCTGTGCCACCGCCGCTTTTACCCGGTGCAGGCGACGAGGTTCTTCGACTGGCCCGCCAGCCAGTACCGGCCGTCGTGGCGGATCTGGCTGGACGACAACGAACTGATCTCCCTCACCGCGATCACGTCGGGCGGCGCAGCGATCGACCCTGCCGACGTGCTCCTGGAACCCAACCGGTCCGGCCCGCCCTACAGCAGGGTTGAGATCAACATCGGCACCAGCGCGACCTACGGCGGCGGCGACACCCACCAACGGGACATCGCCATCACCGGCCTGTGGGGCTACCGCAACACCGAGACCACCCTCGGCGCCACCACGACGGCCCTGGCCACCACGACGGCCACCACGCTCACAGTGGACGGCGACACGTCCGCCAGCGTGGGCGTCGGCTCCCTGCTCCGCATCGACTCCGAACGCCTGATCGTCACCGGCCGCACCATGGCCGCGACCGGGCAGACCCTCGCCACGGACCTGACCGTGCAGAAGAACGGCACCACCGTCGCGGTGGCCGACGCGTCCGGCTTCGCGGTCGACGAGACCCTCCTCATCGACGGCGAACGCATGCTCATCACCGACATCGCCGGCAGCACCCTCGTCGTCGAGCGGTCAGTGGACGGCAGCACCCTCGCCGCCCACACCACCGGCGCCACCATCTACGCGGCCCGCACCCTCACCGTCACCCGCGGCGCCCTCGGCACCACCGCAGCCACCCACACCACCAGCACCACCGTCCACCGATGGGAACCGCCCGGCCTCGTCCGGGACCTGGTCATCGCCAACGCCATGAACCGACTCCTGCAGGAGCAGGCCGGCTACGCCCGCACGAGCAAGACCAGCTCGGGCGCGAAGTCCGTGTCGGTGGAGACGCTGTCGCTGGAGTCGCTGCGTACCCAGACCTACGACGCGCACGGGCGTAAAGCCCGCCACAGGGGAGTGTGAGCGATGCCTGGCTTCGATGTACGCGTCAACAGCAACGCCTCGGGCCCGTGGGCTACGGGCCGGGCGGGGCGCGCCCTGCACGACTACGCGGACGACGTCGAGTACCAGGTCGCCATCGAGGGCGAGCGGATGGTGCACCAGCGTCTGCGGCAGGTGCTGCGTCAGCCGACGGGCTACTACCAGTCGAAGATCTCGGTGGACCGCACGTCGACGGGCCGGTACCAGGTCCACGACCAGCGCGTCATCTACGGGCCGTGGCTTGAGGGCACCGGCTCCCGGAACTCGCCCGTCACGATCTTCCCTGGGTACTTCACGTTCCGGCGGACCAAGCCGCTGCTGGACCGCAAGGCCCCGCAGATCGCCCGCGACCTCCTCGCCCGCTACCGATCGAGGGGGCTGATCTGACATGGCCCTCAACGCGACCACGGTCCTCGACGCCGCACAGTCCCACGCCCTGGCGTCCGGCTACTTCGCCGCCGTCAACGGCCACGAGCCGAAGTCCCCGCCGGTCTCCGGCCTCACGTGTGCCGTCTGGGTTGAGCAGATCGGGCCCGCACGCGGCGGCTCCGGCCTCGGCAAGACGTCGGCGCGCCTCGCCCTGTTCGTCCGCCTGTACGCGCCGATCAACGGCAAGGTCCCCGACAGCATCGACCCCGATCTGATGGACGCCCTGGACTGGCTGATGGCCGCCTACTCCGGCGACTTCACCCTCGACGGTCTCGTCCGCCACGTCGACCTGCTCGGCGCCTACGGCGAACCGCTCTCGGCACGCGCCGGCTACTTGCAGGAGTCCGACGCGGAGTACCGCTGCATGACGATCCTGCTGCCCCTCATCGTTGACGATCTCTGGAACCAGGAGGCGTAGCCGTGAAACAAGCTGGTCTCGGAGATGCGCTGTTCATCTCCGGCTACGACCTCTCCGGCGACATTCAGACCGTCGGCAACATCGGCGGCGGACCGTCGCCCTTGGACTTCACCGCGATCAACAAGTCCGCGCACGAGCGGAAGGGCGGCAAGAAGGACGGGCGCATGCAGGTCACGACCTTCTTCAACCCGGGCCCGGCGGCGGACGCTGCGCACGCGGTGCTGTCCGTCCTGCCCCGCACGGACGTGACCGGCATGTACTGCCGCGGCACCACCCTCGGTGCGCCGTCGGCGAACCTGATCGCCAAGCAGATCGGCTACGACGGCACCCGCGGCGACGACGGCGCCTTCACCTTCACCGTCGAAGCCCAGTCCAACACCTACACGCTGGAGTGGGGCCGGCTCCTGACGGCAGGGCTGCGGACGGATACGACTGGCACGAACGGCGCGTCGGTGGACTTCGGTACCGGGTCGACGAGCTTCGGTCTGCAGGCGTACCTGCACGTCTTCAGCCTCACCGGCACGGACATCACCGTGAAGCTCCAGGAGTCGTCGGACGACGCTGCCGCGGATGCGTGGGCGGACGTCACCGGCGGCGGGTTCACTGCGGCGACTGGTGTGGGGGCGCAGCGACTGCAGACGGCGCGGGATCAGACGGTGGAGCGGTATCTGCGGGTGGTCACCAGCGGCACGTTCACCGAGGCGATCTTCGCGGTGTCGGTGATCCGAAACGATGTGGAGGTCACCTACTGATGCGACCCGTGACAAGGATCGACCCGAATCTGCCGGTCGGCGCGTACCAGACGTACCAGATCACCCGCCGCCGGGACACGACGGTGCGCGCCGTGTGCGAGCAGGTCGACTGCCCGCAGTGGCGCCAGGGCTGGGACTCCGTGATCGACGAGCGGACCGAGCTGGGTAAGGCGCAGGCCGCGTACATCCGGGGCCAGTCGCGGCGCACCTTCCGCGAGACGAAGACCGGCGAGGGCCTGACCGTCTTCCGGTTCGAGTCCGGCCAGCGCTGCTTCGCGGACCACCAGACCGTCCCCGAGCTATATCTCGTCCGCGACGGGGACTGGCGCGGGAACCCCACCGGCCGTAAGCGCATGCATACCCGCGCGGCCGAATGGGTGGAGGACTTCGGCGAGAACCAGCTCCGGCTCGTCGACCAGCAGAAGAAGGGATAGCTGTCATGGCCAAAGAGTCCGGATTGGGATGGTCTGTCTGCTCCGTTGACGATGCAGCAGGCACCGCCCGCGCCATCGTCAACGACATCACGAACGTCCAGTTCGCCACCCCCCGCGGCGTTCAGGACGCGACCGGCATCGACAAGTCCGCTTACGAGCGGATCCTCCTCCTCGCCGACTTCAGCGTGACGCTCAACGGGGTCTTCAACGACGCCGCGAACATGTCGCACGACGTGTTCAAGACGGTGCCGTCCACCTCGGTGGCGCGCACCACGACGCTCACGGTGTCCGGGCAGACCCTCGCCAACGAGTGCCTGTACACGGACTACCCCCTCACCCGCGCCGACAGCGGCGAACTCACGTTCTCGGTGCCAGGAGTCCTCAGCGACGGAACTGTCCCCCAGTGGACCGCAGCCTAAGAAAGGAGACCACTCATGGGATACCGACCCAAGCGCCGCATCTTCGAGCTCGACTTCACCGGCACCGAGTGGGAAGGGCTGGAGGCCAGCATGCGCGGCCTCACCGTCGGCGAGGAACTGGAGTTCTACCAGCTGCGCAACAAGGAAGGCTCCGGGCCCGAATTCTTCACCCTTCTCACCCGGCTCCTCGTCTCCTGGAACGTCGAGGACGACGAGGGCCAGCCGGTGCCCTGCACGTTCGAGGGCGTGTGCAGCCAGGACACGGCGATGGTCTCCGCGATCCTTGACGCCGGACAGAAGGCGGCCTCCGGAGTGTCCGACCCTTTGCCGCAGAGCTCGCCCGATGGCGAGCCGTCCCCGGCGGTACCGATTCCCATGGCGCCCCACTCCGAGAGCCCGGAGAACTCAGCCGTGCCCGCCTGATCCTGCAGCTCTGCGAACGATTCCACTGCCTGCCGTCGCAGCTCATGGATGAGCCGGCGGAGCTGCTGCAACTGATCACCATCGAAGAACTCGGCACACCTGACACGGAGGGAGGGGCCCCTGATGGCTGACGACGTAACGATCACCGTGCACGTCCGGGACCTGACGGGCCCCGGCTTCCAGTCCGTGTCCCGGAACATCAACCAGCTGCAGCGCAGCGCCGCCGCGCTCGGAGGGTCGCTGCGCATCGTCGGCGGAGACCTCGACGACGTTGCCTCATCCGCCCAGGACGCCGGCCGAAGCCTGGGTAAGAGCGGCGGCGGGCTGACAGGCCAGCTCATCGGGGTGGGCGCGGCCATCGGCACGTCGCTGCTCCCCGCCATCGGCTCCCTCGCACCCATGATCGCCGGCCTGTCCGTCGTCGGTGGCGGCGCCGCGCTCGCGATGGACGACTTGAAGAAGAAGGCGAAGGAGCTCAAGCCGGCGTTCGAGGACTGGAAGAAGGCGGCGGAGAAGGCGGTCGCTCCGCACACGGAACGCGCGGTGAAGTCCCTCAAGTCCGCCATGAAGGATCTTGAGCCGTCGCTCGTCCTGGGTGCGGAAACCTTCGGGACGATCACCGAGCGCGCGAGTGCGTTCGCCGCCAGCCCAGCATTCCAGTCGACGTTCCAGAAGAACGCGCAGATGGGCGTCGTCTTCGTCGAACAGTTCGCCGAGAGCGTCGGCAAGTTCACGCAGGCGTTCTTCGAGTTCGGCGCGAAGTCCCAGCCGTCGCTGGACGCCATGCAAGAGCTCCTCGGAGGGTTCCTCGACACGGGACTGCCCGGCATGTTCGAGGAGCTGGAGCAGGGCATCGGCGGATCGGCGAAGGTCATCGAGGGCCTGGCGTCGTTCTTGAATGAGGGCCTGCTGCCCGGGCTGGGCAAGGTCGCCGGATCGTTCGCGGAGGCGTTCGGGCCGCTGCTCGGGGCGATGCTGGAAACAGCCGGGGAGCAGATGCTCCGCATCGGCACCATTTTCGAAGGGGCCATGGAGGGCATAGAGCCACTGGCCCTGATCGCGGCGGATGCCTGGCGGGCGTTCTCCGAGATCCTGACCATCGGCGCGGATGCTGCCTGGTCGCTGGCTTCGAATCTGGGCGGCGCCCTCTTCGACTCGCTGCTGGCTGTCACCGGAATCGACACGTCGAAGATCGACGACATGGCGGGCGGCTTCACCAAGCTGAGCGACTGGGTGGACCGCAACCGCGAGATCATCCGGGCCGCGTTCTTCGCGATGTCCCGCGGGATCATCGACATGGTGACCACGGGCATCGAGTGGGCGCCGAAGCTCTACACCGTCTTCAACCTCATGGCGCGGGGCGTGATGACGGCGATCGATGGCCTCATCTCCGCCCTGGCGAACACGTTCGGTCACCTGCCCGGCATGGGCTGGCTGCAGGAAGCCAACGCGCGGTGGGACGAGTTCTCGGGGAACGCGCAGGAAAATCTCGCTGCGGTCGGCGCAGGCATCAACAGCTTCGTCGATGAGGCCGTGCCGCGTCTGAACCGGGCGAAGCTGAAGATGAACGTCGACCAGGCCAAGGCGAACCTGGCCGACATCAAGGCGAAGCTGCAGGACCCGAGCCTGACGGCCACGCGCGAGGCGAAGCTGAAGGCCGACAAGAAGGACGCGGAGCGGGCGCTCGCTGAGGCCAAGGCGGCACTGAAGACCTTCGACGGACAGACGGCCACCGGCAAGTTCAAGGGCAACATTTCGCACTTCATGGGCGCCCTCGGGCAGGTCCGCGCCATCAAGATCCCTGCAAAGACGGGGCAGATCAGGGCCAACGCGTCCCCGTTCTGGGCTGTCGCGGGAGGGCTCAACGGCCGTACCATCGCTTCGGCTTACGTCAACGTCTACAACCGGTACATCGACAACCAGGCAGCGAAGCCATTCCGGTCTGCCGGCGGTCCGGTGCAGCGCCGCGCCGACGGTGGCGCGCTGCAGCACTTCCCGAACGGCGGCCTCATCGAGGGCCCGGGCGGCCCCCGCTCGGACAGCATCCTCGCGACGTTCGCGTCTGGGGCGACCGCCATGGTGTCGGACACCGAGTACGTCGTCCAGTCCTCCGCGGTGAAGAAGTACGGGCTCCCGCTCCTCGACGCCCTGAACAGGGGCACGCTCAAGTTGGCCGGGGGCGGGGCGACGAAGGGGCAGCGGGACGCGCGGAACAAGGCCCGTTCCGACCTCACTCTGTCGCGGTTCGGGTGGATGGCCGGCTGGCGGTCGTCGGAGTTCGGAAACGCCCTCAGCAACCCCGACAGCATCTCGTCGCTGGTGTCGGCGCTGAATCAATGGCGGTCGATCATCCAGAAGGCGACGAGCGGGAAGACAGAATCGCGGCTGCTCAAGCAGCTGGACTCCACCGGCAAGAAGCTCATGACCTACGAGCGGCAGCTGACGAAGGCGTCGTCGTCGCTGCAGAAGTCGAAGGACCGTCTCGATGAGCTGCGGCGCGCGGCGTCGCAGCTGCGCGAGTCCATCATGAACGGTGTCCTGGCGTCGGCGAACATCACGAAGAACCGTGGGGATGGCCCGGTCACCCCCCAGTCGATCATGGCGAATCTGATCGGGAGCCGCGACAAGGCGGGCGCGTTCGCGTCCGCTCTCCAGCAGCTCCAGAAGAAGGGCGTCCGCAGCGACCTCATCGAGCAGATCGCCGAGGCCGGCATCGACGGCGGGGGCCTGGAGACGGCGTCCGCGATGCTGAAGGCGTCCGCGAAGGACATCGCGATGATGAACGTGCTCCAACGGCAGATCCAGGACCGGGCGATCAGCGCGGGGAAGACCACCTCGGACGCCGTGTACGGCTCGCAGATCAAGGGCCAGGAGCAGCTGGTGAAAGCCTGGGAGCGGACCGTCGACATCCTCGGTGACCGGATGAAGAAGCTCACCGCCGCGATGGAGAAGGCCATCGAGAAGGGCTTCGGCATGAAAGCCACGGGCGGCATCATCGGCGGCGCCGCGACAGGCGGGGCGCGCGGCTCGTGGACGATGGTCGGCGAACACGAACCCGAACTCGTCCGCCTCCCCTACGGCTCCCGCGTGTACTCCGGCCCGGACACCCGCCGCATGCAGCAGCAGGCCTGGACCTCCATGCTCAACACCCCCCGCGGGGCTGGCGCGCGGCAGGCGGCGACGCCGGCGGTGGGGCGCCCGGACAAGCCCATCGTGATCAACCTGTCCGTTGGCGGCCGCGAGTTCGAACAGATCTGGGTCGACACCGGACGCCGTGCCGTATCCACCCGCGGCGGCCTCCGCGCAACCCTGGGAGACAACTGAGATGGCGTTCCCCGAGACCCTCCTCCCACTCCAGGTCGACCTGTCTCTCGACGGCGCCACCTGGACCGATGTGTCCTCCGACGTGCTGTACGAGGACCGCATCCAGATCACCCGGGGCCGCCGCGATTGGGGGCAGCAGGTCGATGCCGGCCGCTGCTCGCTGGCGTTCAAGAACGGGGACGGGAAGTACTCGCCGCAGAACCCGGAGAGCCCCCTGTACGGGCAGATCGGCCGCAACACCCCGATCCGCGTGTCGGTGAGCACGGGCAGCGTGGCCCTCGACCTGCCGGGCGGGGAAGGCGACTACGCGTCGACCCCGGACACGGCCGCCCTCGACATCACCGGCGATATCGACATCCGCGTCGACGCGACCCTCGTCAACTGGTGCCTGCCCGACTACCCCAGCGCCGGGGAGACCGCGTTCCCGCAGACCAACCTCATCGGCAAGGACGACTCCGCCGCCAGGTCGTGGGTGATGTCGACATACCGCAGCCGCCCCTACCTGGAGTGGTCCAGCAACGGTTCGTTCATGACGAACGGCGCCCTGGCCACCGCTGACCTGCCGCTGACGACGTCGGGACGGATCACCATCCGCGTCACCATCGACGCCGACAACGGGGCCGGCGGGCACACCGTCACCTTCTACACCGCGCCCACGATCGACGGGCCTTGGACGCAGCTCGGCGACTCCATCACCGACAGCGGCAGCACCAGCATCCACGCGGGCACCGCCCCGCTCCGGATCGGTGACGCGAAGTACCTCGACAACAACCGCGCCACCGGCCTCGTGCACGCCGCCGAACTCCGCTCCGGTATTGACGGCACGATCGTCACCGACCCCGACTTCACCGCCCAGACGAGCGGCACGACCAGCTTCGCCGACAGCGCTGGCCTCACCTGGACGATCGCCGGGAACGCGGAGGTCACCAACCGGAAGGTGCGGTTCGTCGGGGAGGTCGCCTCCTGGATACCCCGCTGGGACACCGGCGGCGACCACGTTGTCACCCAGGTCGATGCGGCTGGCGTGCTGCGCCGGCTCGGCGTCGGGTCCATTCCCACCAAGTCGCCGATGTACCGGGAGTTCACGAGCCCGGGCCGGATGGAGACGGGGATTCACGCGTACTGGCCGATGGAGGATGGTACGGAGGCGACGAAGCTCGCCTCGGCGATGTCGGGGCATCCTCCGATGTCGTACACGGCGGGGGTGACGCTCGCGGCCTACGACGGCTGGGTGGCCTCCCAGCCGGTTCCGACGATCACCAGCGGCAGCCTCCGCGTGTCCGTGCCTCCGTATACGCGGATCGGGTCGACGTCACAGGTCGGGTTCTTCTGCCGGATCCCCGAGGCGGGCACGGTGTCGACGCAACGCCTCGTGTCCTGGTCGACGACCGGCACGGCGGAGATCTGGTCCCTGTACGTCAACACCTCCGGCGCGCTCGCCTTGCGAGCCTACGACGAGGACGCCACCCAGGTACACGACTCTGGGTTTGGGACGCAGGCCATCAACGGCCGCGAGGTGTACATCATCGTCCAGACCGTCCAAGACCTCGGCGACAGCGACTACGAGATCCTCATCGTCGACATCGCCAAGTCGCTGCCGACCGCCGTCCCCGACAACACCGCGTCCGCAACCGAGGTCGACGGCACGGTAACCGGCTACACCCCGGGCATCATCACCCAGGTCCGCATGGGCGAAGACGCCGGAATGAACGGCACGGCCATAGGCCACCTCACCATCGGCCGCCGCCTCACCTCCTACAACGCCACCGGCGGCGCCCTCGTCGGCTGGAACGGGGAGGAAGCCCCCTCCCGCGTGTCACGCCTCGGGATCGAGGAGTCCATCCACTCCTACGCCACAGGCCCGGGCGACGAGCAGTGCGGCACCCAGCCAGCCGGGACCGCGTTGGACGTGATGCGGGGCGCCGGCGACGTTGACGAGGGGATCCTCGCGGAGCAGCGGAGCATCCTCGGCATCCGGTACGTGACCCGGGCCAGCATGTACAACCAGCCGCCGACGCTGGTCTTGGACTACACGGGGGATGATGGGCTCGTCACACCGCTGGAGCCGGTCGACGACGACCAGTCCGTCACCAACGATGTCACCGTCGCGCGGACGAACGGCTCGTCGGCGCGGCTGACGCAGGACACGGGCCCGTTGTCGACGCAGCAGCCACCGGACGGGATCGGCCTGTACGACACCTCCGCCACGCTCAACTTGCTCGACGACGACCAGCCGTTGCAGCACGCGGGTTGGCGCCTGCACCTGGGGACGTGGGACGAGACCCGCTTCCCGCAGGTCACGGTGAACCTGGCGACCGCCCCCCACATGATCGAGGACGCGGCGGCCGTGGACACCGGCTCGCGCATCCAGATCACGAACCCGCCGGCGTGGCTGCCGCCGGACACAATCGATCTCCTGGTGCAGGGCTACACGGAGACCCTCGACCAGTTCGAATGGAAGATCACCTACAACTGCACGCCCGCCCGACCGCTCGACGTGGCCTGGACTGGTGCCGCCGCCACGGCCACCAGCCCGGTCGAGTTCGCGTGGCTGGACACCGACGGTTCCCAGCTCGCCGAAGCCCTGGACACCACCGAAACCGCCGTCGACGTGTACACCATCAGCGGCTACCGGTGGACGCCCTACGTTGCCGACACCCCGCTGGACTGGCGGGTCGGCGGCGAGGTCATGACGGTCACCGCCCCCGGCGGCCTCCTCAACGCCAATCCGTTCTTCGACAGCAACATCACGTCCTGGACCGGGGAGAACGCCACCCTCGCCTGGTCGCAGGACCAGGTAAACCCGCACCCGCGGGCGGCCGGCTCGCTCCTCATCACCCCGGACGGGACGTCGTCTACGGGTGGCGCCGTCTGTGACATGACCAGCGTCGACAGCATCACGCCGGGCGCGCAGTACGTGGTGTCGATGTGGGTGTACTCGCCCGGCGGCTCATCGGACATCCGGCCGTCGGCGTACTGGTACACCAACGCGGGCTCCTTCGACTCGACCGCGGTCACGGCCGCGCAGTCGGCGGCGGCCGGGGTGTGGACGTACATGGAGGAGACCGTCACCGCCCCGGCGACAGCAGGGCGGGCGCGGGCGCGGGTCCGGCACGGGGGCACGCCGTCCTCGTCGGACGTCTACTACGTGTGGGCTGCCCGGATCACTCGGGTGTCGTCGTCGGTGCTGTACGACCGCTTCGGCCGGACTGCGGCATCCAGCTGGGGGCGCGCCGGATCAGGTGCGGCGTGGTCGACGAGCGGCGGCACCTCGGCGGACTTCAACGTGACCGGCGGGTACGGTGCGCACCGACTGGCCAGCGCCAACGTCTCCCGCCGCAGCTTCACCGACTTCCCGTACACGGACTTCGACGCCTACGTCTCCCTCACCCCATCTGCGACGGCGACGGGCGGGTTCCTGTCCGGGATGCTCGCTGGACGGTACGTCGACAGCGACAACATGTACATGGCCAGGCTGGCATTCAACTCCACCGGGTCGCTGACGCTGACCATCCGGAAACGCGTCACCGGGACGGAGACCGAACTCGACTCGCACACCGTTGAAGGCGGCTACACCGCAGGCACCCTGTACCGCCTCCGATTCCAGGCGTCAGGCAGCACACTTCGGGCGAAAGCCTGGCCAGCTACCGGGTTCGAGCCGAACGTGTGGCAGGCCGAGGTCGAGGACACGTCGATCACCACGTCCACCTATGTGGGGCTGCGGTCGATCTCCGCCAGCACGAACACGAACGTCAACCCGGAGATCCGCTACGACGACTTCGACGTGACCAACCCGCAGACGTACACCGTCACCCGCTCACAGAACGGCGTCACCAAAACCCACACAGCGGGCACCGCGGTCGCGCTCGCCTACCCCTCCGTGACTGCCCTGTAGGAGGCCGTCTTGTCCCAGTACCCAGTCCTCTACGCCGGGCGGCGCCTCCAGACGGGGCTGCTCTCGTCGATGCTGCCGACGGAGGCGTACAAGCGCGTCACCACCACGAGGACGGCGACGACGACCACCGCCGACGACCCGGACCTCGCCTTCACGTTGGAGGCGAACGCGATCTACTTCGTCGAGTTCTACGTCCACTACCAGGCCCCTTCCGCGGAGCTGATCAAAACGACTTGGTCAGTTCCGTCCGGTGCGATCGGCCTACGGTCCGCGTGGGGTGTCGCCTCCGGTGTTGTCTCCGCCGACCCCAGCGGTGACGGACGTTGGGGCATCCACGCGTTCACCACGACCTGCACCTACGGCACCCGGTCCTCCGCCAGCCAGTCGATGCTCGTCGAGACGGGGCAGGTCGAGACCACGGCGGCGGGGACGGTCGCCTTCCAGTGGGCGCAGGCCACCAGCGGACTGACCGGGGTGCAGGTGTGCTCCGGCTCGTATGGCCGCGCCAAGCGGATCGGCTGAGAGGACACCAGCATGCAGGATTACCCGAGGTACATGGTCCATTCCGAGATCGGCGAGGCCGGCTTCGACGTGGAGATGCGGATCGATGTGGCGCCGGGCGGGGGGCTGCCGGGGCTGGCGACGGCGGACGAGGTGGCGCAGGTTCTCGTCGATGCGATGAAGGCGGCGGGTGCGTCGGTCACGACGGCCATGTACCTGACCGTGCACGCTGCGCCCGTCGTCATCCCCGAGCAGGAGGTATAGCAGATGGCCCTGAAGCTCGTATCCCGGTCCCAGTGGGGAGCGCGCGCGTACCGCATGCCGAACGGCGGCACGCTGTACAGCGGCAAGCGGGGCGGCATCAAGCTGCACTACCTCGGTACGGCCTACGCGGACAGGCCGCACGCCCAGTGCGATGACTACGTGCGGCAGATCCAGGCGCAGCACATGGACGGCAACGGCTGGTCGGACATCGGCTACAGCTTCGTCGTCTGCACGCACGGCTACGTGTACGAGGGGCGTGGCCTGCGCCGCCGCAACTCGGCGAACGGCAACACCACCCTGAACAACCAGGACTACGCCGTCCTGCTGCTGGTCGGATCGTCCGGACTGACCCGGCCGACCGACGCGCAGCTGCACGGCGCTCGTGACGCGATCGACTACGTCCGCCGCGAGGGCCCGGCCGGCTCCTGGCTCGGCGGGCACCGCGACGGCTACGCCACATCCTGCCCCGGCACCGCGGTCTACGCCTGGGTCAAGGCAGGGGCGCCGCGCCCCAAGAGCACCAACACCGAGCAGGAGGAAGCCCCCATGGCGGACCTGACCAAGCACGACGTCGCGACTGCGGCCTGGTTCACGGACATCATCCAGGCCCCGACGGACGCGCCGGACGTTCAGACGAACCCCAACTGGACGCCGCAGTCGTACCTGCGGTCGATCTACAACGCGGCCGTCCGCACGGAAGAGAAGGTCGACGCGCTGCTCGCGGCGGTCGCCGAGCTGAAGAAGGAGAGCTGAGCATGAAGGTATCGAAGGCGTGGAAGGCCGTTGTCGCGGCGGTCGTGGCCGGAGCGGGCACGCTGTCGACCGCGCTGGTCGACGACACGGTGAGCGCGGCAGAGGGCTGGGCTGCGGGTCTCGCAGTGCTGGCTGCTCTGGGCTTCACGTGGGCGGTGCCGAACCGGCAGGTCGTCGAGGCGGTGCGTGAGTGACGCCGCCGGAAACTACGGCGCTCACTGCGGAACTCGCGCATCTCAGGGGGGATTTTGCGGGATTCGGACGGGACCTCGGCGAGATCAAGACCGCGTGTGCGGTCCTCGTCGAGCGGTCGAACCGGACGGAGAAGGATCTCGGGGAGTTGGAGCAGCGCGTGGCGGCGCTGGAGAAGTCCCGGTGGCCGCTGCCGTCGATCGCGGCGCTGGTCGGCGCGTCGGGGCTGGCGCTCGGGCTGTGGCAGGCGGTCGGCCGGTGAGTACCGGCGACGCCGTCTGGGGCGGCCTGATCCTGGCGGGTGCAGTGTTCGAGACGTGGGCGCTGCGCACGGCCCGGCAGGAGGCGACGTTCTCGGCGGCGACCCGCCGCTGGTTCCGCGTCAACACGAAGGCGGGCGCGATCGTGTTCGCCGTCGCGTGGACGGGATTCGGGGCCTGGTACCTCGATCATGTCCTGAACTGACCTGGCGCGCGTGAGGGCCCTGTCCGCAGCACGCGGGCGGGGCCCTCTGGCATGCTGACCCCATGGACCTGCTACCCATGTCTGCCTTCCAGCGCACGGGAGGGCTGTGGCTGCCGCCGCAGGCGCCTGTGGCCGTCGAGCCGGAGCCTCCGGTCACGATCCGCATGGTTGGCGACCGCCGTATGCAGTGCAAGGACATCCCCGACGAGGCCTTCATCGACGCGGTCCGGCGCGCTGGAGAGCCGGGATCGTGGCGCATGTCCTGGAAGGTTGAGTCGGAGCTGGCGGCGGTCGTTGGCCCGGTGCCGTACAACCTGTTCCTTGCAAAGGCGCGGCGGCTCTGCGGCAGGAAGTTGCTGCACGGATGCCCGTGCGGGTGCCGTGGCGACTTCCACCCGCCGGAGGAATGCCGGGGCTGCTGAATCACGCCGCCGTAACGGTCCGCCGCTGTACGGCCGCGAGTTCGGCGCACAGCCGCGCGTACTCCTCCCGCTGCCCATCCGTCAACGGCACCTGCGGATGCGACCACAACGCGCGGATCGCCGCATTCAACTCGGCGGCAGAACGCACGCCAGCAGCGGCAGGGGAGGGGGACATAGATCAAGGGTACGAGCCCCGGCTACGCTCAACCGCATGATTCGCGCTGTGATCTTCGACGTCGGCGAGACCCTCGTCCGCGACGACCGGTACTGGGCCGCCTGGGCCGACTGGCTCGGCGCCCCACGCCACACCGTCTCCGCGCTAGTCGGCGCCGTCGTCGCCCAGGGCCGAGACAACGCCGACGCCCTGCGCCTCATCCGGCCCGGCATCGACATCCCGACCGAGTACGCCGCGCGCGAGACCGCCGGCCGCGGTGAAGACCTGGACGAGACGGACCTGTACGACGACGTCCGGCCCGCCCTCGCCGCGCTGCGCGACCTGGGCCTGCGCGTCGTCATCGCCGGGAACCAGACCGCCCGCGCGGGTGAACTCCTCCGCGCCCTCGACCTGTCGGCGGACGTGGTCGCCACGTCCGGAGAGTGGGGCGTCGCCAAGCCCGAACCCGAGTTCTTCCGCCGCGCGGTCGAGGCCGGGCAGGCTGCGCCAAGCGAGACTCTGTACGTCGGCGACCACCCCGCCAACGACACCCTGCCCGCGGCGGCGGCCGGGCTCCGCACCGCGCACCTCCGGCGCGGGCCGTGGGGGCATCTCTGGGCGGACACGCCGGAGGTCGTCGGGACTGCGGACTGGCGGATCGACAGCCTCACCGACCTTGTGCCACTGCTGACCTAGCTCGTTCACGTCCCCGTAGCACGGACAAATCGGTACGGTGCCAGCATGCCCACCGCCAGCAGGCGCGAAGTAGGCCAGCACATCGCCACCATCCGCCGCGCACGACGGATGACCCAGGCCGACCTCGCCCGCACCGCCTACGTCTCCCTCGCCACCATCAAGGGCATCGAACGCGGCGCACGCTCACCCAGCGACGACACCCTCGACTCGATCGCCGCCGCCCTCAACGTCGACCCGAGCCGCATCATCACCGGCAGCACCCGCACCGACAGCCGCGTCCACGCCGCCCTCCCCGGCATCTCCGCCGCGATCAGCGCCTACGACATCCCCACCGACACCCCACCCCGCCCGCTCGACGAACTTCGCACGGCCGCCGACGCGCTGGTGCAGTGGCGCCTCGCCGCCCAGTACGCCCGCATCGCCGAACGAGCCCCGCAGCTCCTCACCGACACCCTGACCGCGCTACACCACGCGACCGGCGCCGAGCAGCTGCACGCCGCCCGCCTCCTCGCCACCACCGCCCGCTCAGCCGACGCCGTGGCCTACAAATTCGGCGCCCGGGACCTCTCCGCCCGCCTGGTCGAGCTGATGCGCTGGGCCGCCGCACAAACCGACAACCCGCTCGCCGAGGCGACCGCCGCCTACGTCCGCACCGAAACGTTCTTTGCCGCCCGCGCGCACGTCCCCGGGCTCCGTGCCCTGGAGCAGGCCATCGACGCCAGCCCGGCCCCGATCGGCCGCGCGTCGACCGCCGCCCGCGGTGCGCTGCACATGCGCGCGGCCGTCATCGCCGGACGATGCGGAAATGAGGACGCCGCCACAATGCACCTGGACGAAGCCCGAGGCCTCGGCGACGCGGTCCCGGAAGCCGCTTACGACGGCACCCAGTTCGGGCCGGACTCTGTGCGCGCGCACGAGGTGTCCGTCGCGGTCAGCCTCGGGCAGGACCACGTGCAGCGGGCCCTCGACATCGCCGACGAGTGGACACCCCCTGACTCGCTGCCCCAGGAACGGCAGTCCGGATTCTGGATCGAGCTGGCCCGCGCGCAGGTGTGGGCCGGCCGCCCGGACGACGCGTTCGAGTCGCTGAAGGTCGCCCGGTTCATCGCCCCGCAGCACACGCGGGAGCATCCGTGGGCACGGGAGGCTGCGGCGACGATCCGCCGTCTGAAGCGTGCGGACGCCGAGAGCCTGACCAGCTTCGCCGAGTGGATCGGCGCCGTCTGACGGGATACACGCTGTATCCCTTGCACCCCTTGTAGCGGTCCATGATCTGTCTGTCCGCAGCAAACAGGCAGATGGGAGACGGGGATGAGTCGCAGGTGTGCGGAGTTACTGCGGGTGGCCGGCCCGGTGAGTATCGCTCGGCTTCACGGGCGGGCGTGCTGGTACTGCGGTGCTGTGGCACGGGGCCTGTCCGTCGTGGGGCGCGTCCAGCGGGCGGGCCGCGCCCGGGTGTGGGACGTCGTCTCGTGCGGCTGCCACGCGAAGGCGGGGGCCGTCCGGTGACTTCTCCTTCGCAGCACCTTCCGGCCAGCGTGTCGGACGACGAGTGGGACGTCATCCGCGTCCCCCGTCAGCTCGGCCTCGCCGCGATGAGCATCCTCGGCGCGCGGGCCGGCGCGGTCGTCGAGGATCCGGTGGCCGGCGCGCTGTTCTTCTTCGTGCCGGTGGGCACCGCCGAGGGCTGGGAGGTGGAGAACACCCGCGCGATCGCTGGTGGAGAGCGGGTACCGGTCCCGCCGGAGCGGCGGACGTCCGGCCCGGGCCCGCACTGGCGGATGTGCCCGGGCGACCGCAGCTGGCACACGGATCCGGCCGCGCTGGTCGCCGCGATCGAGGATGCGTTCGGGCCGCGGGTCGGCAAGGAACTCGCCTCGTGAGCGCTACGCAGGTGCCGGGCCCGATCGAGACCGGCGCGGTGCTCATCTCCTTGGCGGGCATGTACCAGCTGATGACCGACGCGCAGCGCGAGGGCGAGTCTTGCGCCTGGTGCAACACGCCTCTCAGCCCCGAGACGGCCGTCGACCTCGGGGAGCGGCCGCTCGTCACGCTCGCCAGTAGCTTCCACCCGATCGGCTGCCGCCCCTGCACCAACAAGGCCGCCCGCCGCGACTACGCCACCCACCCCCGCACCTGCCTCACCTGCAACCGCGGCGACCACTGCGACACCTCGCAGGGCCTGCGACGCATCGCCTTGGAGACACGACGATGACCGCCCCTCGGAAGACCATGGACGACCCGGTGTACCTGGGCATGCCGCTCGGCGAGCCGGAGCCCGTCATCCACTGTCGGGTGTGCAATGGGGCGGCGCGGCAGCGGGAGGCAGCGCGGAGGCGGGACGACCCGTCCGCCGTATCGGACGCCAACGTGATCATTCGCCAGCACCCGCATGAAAAGCGCTCCGCCCAATGACCCCCGCTGGTGCCGCAGGGCGAACGGGCACCAGCGGGCCCAACGTCACCGGCGTGCACGTGTGTCGCCGATCGCGCCGGTGGCTCCCGCGTGGCCCGTCGCCGTTCCCCGTCGGGGGCGGGCCGCTCACCTCACGAGGTCGGCGAGGGGGACACCGAGGGCGTCGGCGATCCGGAACAGGTTGTCCAGCAGCGGCGAGGCGTGTGCCTGCTCGATCCGGTTGATGGCTTGCCGGTCAAGGCCGGCTAACTCGGCGAGCATCTCCTGGGTGAGTTTCTGGTCGCGCCGGGTGGCGCGGATGCGGTCTCCGACGAGGCGGCGCCGGGCGATGACCCAGTCGGGCGGCGGAGCGGATGGCACTCGGGTAACGCTTCCGCCGATTCGATCTTGTGTCTGTATAGCCGACCGTACATTTTCTGATCTACGGTGGGCACCCGACCCGCAGGTCAGAGGGCAGACCCCTCGCCATAGCTGAACAGAGCGTAAGCATTCCGTGCCCCGTGCGAACCGGCCACACCAACGTGCGTACTGCACCCGGTTACGTCACGGAGCGAACGACCGCGAGGGTGGAAGATTCGCCCCCGCGTGAGGCTCGACGCGGACCCTGAGCCGGCCCGCGTCGATGGGTCCGCCCACTCGTCGTGAGTACCCCCTCGTCGGCGGGTGGGCGGTCCACTCCGTCCCCTGGCAAAGGACGAGTAAACTCACTCGAACGAGTGAACGATTACCTCGTGACTATTGCACAGTACACGCGTTAAATCAGGACAGCCAGGGTGGGGCACCGTCGCCTCCCCGGGTGGCACGCCCCACCCTGGTCTACACGAGCGGCCCCCGACGCCACGCGCGTCGGGGGCCGCTCGCTGTCCCCCCATGGGAGACACATGGGAGACAGATCTTGCCCACCAGGGTCAACCCGGGTCACCCAAGGTCAACCCGGGTCAGCTCCTCTCAAGCGAGACAGCAGGTCACCGCGCTGAACAGCCACGCGTCGCACGAGGCCGGTGATTCTACCGATCCCCCGGACCGCACCCCCCGCCGACAGTGGCACCGCCAGCACATCGGCGACGCCCGTCCGGCGGATGTCCCGGGACGCGACCCCACGTGTTCCGGACCGTGTGCGATCACCGGCCGGGCCCCCTCGCCACGACAGAGAGGACCACCCTCGTGCAGCAGAATCCCCACACCCGCACCGCCTCCCGGGCCGCACGCCCGGCGTTCCGCGGAGCGCGGCGGCGGCTCGCCGGCGTCACGGCGGCCGTGGCCGCCGTCGCCGCGCTCAGCACCCTCACCGGCCCCGGCGCCCACGCCGCCGCCGACAATCCCTACGAGCGCGGCCCGGCGCCCACCGAGTCCAGCATCGAGGCACTGCGCGGCCCGTACTCCGTGGCGGACACCAGCGTCTCCTCGCTCGTGGTCAGCGGCTTCGGCGGCGGCACGATCTACTACCCGACCAGCACCAGCGACGGCACGTTCGGCGCCGTCGTGATCTCGCCCGGCTTCACCGCGTACCAGTCCTCCATGGCCTGGCTCGGTCCGCGGCTGGCCTCGCAGGGCTTCGTCGTCTTCACGATCGACACCAACACCACGCTGGACCAGCCCGACTCCCGCGGCCGGCAGCTGCTGGCGGCCCTGGACTACCTCACCGAGCGCAGCTCCGTCCGCGGTCGGATCGACAGCAGCCGACTCGGCGTCATGGGCCACTCCATGGGCGGCGGCGGCTCTCTGGAGGCGGCGAAGTCCCGTCCGTCCCTCCAGGCCGCGATCCCCCTCACCCCCTGGAACACGGACAAGACCTGGCCCGAGGTCAGCACTCCGACACTGATCGTGGGGGCCGACGGCGACACCGTCGCCCCGGTCTCCTCGCACGCCGAGCCGTTCTACTCCAGCCTGCCGTCCCGAACGGACCGCGCCTACCTGGAGCTGAACAACGCGTCCCACTTCTCGCCGAACTCGTCCAACACGACGATCGCGAAGTACAGCATTTCCTGGCTCAAGCGGTTCATCGACAACGACACCCGTTACGAGCAGTTCCTGTGCCCGCTGCCCCGGCCGAGCCTGACCATCGAGGAGTACCGGGGCAACTGCCCGCACGGCTCCTGACCCTCCTCACGGCACCATCCGGCGGTGGTCGCGAGCACGTCGCGGCCGCCGCCGGCGCGTTGTGCCGCCGCACGACCCCGGACCGGCGCCGCTGGGCAGCGGCACAGTACGTGCCCCGGCCACACGGTGCACAACCGCAGGTGACACGGCCGAAGCCCCGGCGGGCCGCGGCGGACCGATGGCTTCCGCGTCAGGTTACGCGCGCGTAACCTCCCGGGAATGACCGGAGAGACGACCGTACCCGCGGCCGTGCGGATCCACGGCCGGAGCGCACAACGGCAGGAGGTGCGCGCCCTCTTGGAGGGCCTGCGCACCCACAGCGGCCAACTCGTCGTGACCGGCGAACCGGGACTCGGCCGGACCACCCTCCTCCACTGGGCCGCCCGCTCCTTCCGGTCCGGCCCCGTACTCCACCTCGGGCCCGACCGGGCCGGAACCGCACGCGTCACCGCCGGGGAACTGCTCGGCACCCTGCGGGCGGCGGCCGGCGAGGCACCTCTGCTCGTGTGCGTCGATGACGCGCATCTGTGGGACGCCCCGGCCCGGACCGCTCTGGGCCGCGCGGCCGAACACCTGGGTCCCACGGGCCGCGTCGGTGTGCTCCTCTCCGTCGCCGGACACCGCGCCGTCGACCCGGAGTACGCCCACCTGCCCGTCGTACGCCTGGACCCGCTCACGCCGCCGCAGGCCGACGCCCTGCTCGACGACGTGACCGACGGCGCCGCCGACCCGGCCGTCCGCGAGCAGCTGCTCGCCGAGGCGGAGGGGAACCCGGCGCTGCTCCTCGCCCTCGTCCGCCGGCTCTCACCGGCCGAACTGCGCGGTCACCGGCCCCCGCCCAGGCCCCTGGCCGACGCCGCGACCCTGGCGGAGGTGGCGGGGGAGGCCCTGACCGGGCTGTCCCCGGACGCACACGACCTGCTGCTGACGGTGGCGGCGGCCGTACGCGCCTCGGACGGACCGGACGTCGATGCGGGCCTGGTCGCCGACGCCGTACGGCACCTGCGGCAGGCCTCCGCGCCGCTCCCGGACGCCGTACGGCACCCGCGGCAGGCCTCCGCGCCGCTCCCGGACGCCGTACGGCACCCGCGGCAGGCCTCCGCGCCGCTCCCGGACGCCGTACGGCGCCCGCGGCAGGCCTCCGCGCCGCCCACCGCCCCTTTCCCGGGACCGCTTCCCGCGCTTCTCGCCCTGGCCGACGACCGGCTCCGCTTCCACGGCCCCCTGGTCCGCCGAACGGTCCACGCCACCGCCGCGCCGGACCGGCGCCGCGCCGCGCACCGCGCGCTGGCCGACGTGCTGGAGGCAGGCGGCCGGCGGCTCCCGGCGCTGCTGCACCGCTCCTGGTCCCTGACCGGCTCGTCACCCGCGCCACCGCTCGCGGACCGGCTCGCGGCGGTCGCGGCCGACGGCACCGTGCCGGTCTCGTCCCGGCTGCGCGCCACGGTGTACGCCCGTGCCGCCGAGCTGACGGCCGACGGCCCCGCCCGCGCGGAGCGGTACACGGCCGCGGCCGAGCAGGCCCTGCTCGCCGGCCGCCCCGACCGGGCACGCCCGCTGCTCGCCGCGGCCCGCGGCTGCGCCGCCCCCGCCGGCGTACGGGGACGGGCCGAACTGGTACGCGGCCTGACGGAACTCCGGGACGGCCCCGTGGGCGACGCCCACCAGTCGCTGCTGCTGGCCGCGTCCCTGCTCGCCGAGGATGCCCCCGGCGACGCCGCGACCGCCGCCCTGGCCGCCGCCGACGCGGCCTGGGCGGCGGGAGACCTGCCGGCGTGCCTGGCCACCCTCGCGCCCGGACCCCAGGCGAAGACCACGGCTGCCCGGGGCGCCGACGCCCGGTGCCCCACGGAGCACGTGGCCGGCGCCGTGCGCGACCACCGGGTCGGCATGCGGGCGCTGCTCGAAGGGCGACTGGACCGGGCCGTCGTACCGCTCGGGCAGGTGGTGGAGCGGGCCAGGACCGAGGAGCGGCCTCAGGGACTGCTGCGGTCGGCGTCGGCCGCGCTGCTGCTCGGTGACGTGGACGCCGCGCGCCGGGCCGGGGCACGGGCCCTGGCCGCAGCCCGGCAGCTGGGGGCGGACGCGCTGGTGCCGCAGGCCCTGGAGTACCTGGCCTACGCCGAACTGCGCGCCGGACGGCACCCGCAGGCCCGCACCCACGCGGAGGAGGGACTGCGCACCGCGCTGCGGGCCGGCCAGCGCAACACGGCGGCCCACCACCGGGCGGTGCTGGCCCTCGCGGCGTCGATCGAGGAGGAACCGGACGTCGTCGCCCGGCATGTGACGGCCGCGCTGACCACCGCCCGGCGCCACGGACTCGCACAGGCGGCCACCCTCGCGGAGTGGGCGGCGGCCCGGGCCGACCTCGGCCGGGGACGCCCCTTCGACGCCGCCGACCGGCTCGGGCTCCTGGTCCTGCCCGGACCCGGGCGCGGACACTTCGCGGTGTGGCGGCTCGCCGTGCCGTGCTTCGTCGAGGCCGCTGTCCTCGCCGGACGTCATGAGGAGACCCGTGCGGTCCTCAAGGACTTCGCCGGCTGGGCGGCGTTCGGCGCCGATCCGCAGGCCGCCGCGCAGCTGGCCCGCTGCCACGCCCTCCTCGCCCCGCCGGACCGCACCGACGACCTCTACCGGCGCGCGCTCGCCCGGCACGACGAGGCGGGCGGCGACTTCGAACGGGCCCGTACCGCGCTCCTGTACGGCAAGTGGCTGCGCCGGCGGCGCAGGCCCCGCGAGGCCCGCGGCCGCCTGGGCACCGCGCTGGCCGGCTTCGACCGCTGCGGGGCCGGCGTCTGGGCGGCCCAGGCGCGCGGCGAGCTGCGGGCGCTCGGAGCGGCCCCGCACGACGGAGGCGCCGGAGCGCTGTCGCGCCTGACGCCGCAGCAGTTGCGCATCGCCCGGCAGGTCGCCGAGGGTGCCACCAACCGCGAGGTCGCGCTGACCCTCGCGGTGAGCACCCGCACCGTCGACTACCACCTCCGCAAGGTCTTCGCGGCGCTCGGTGTACGGTCCCGCCTGGAGCTGGCCCGCGTGGTCGAGCACGCCGGACGGGCCGGACGGGGCGAAAAGACCGGTGCACAACCCTAGGGACCGACCGGACGGTATGCCATCCTTCGGGGCAGGACGAGTCAGGGGGCAGGCCCGGCGCGGGCGGACAGCCCGCCGCGGGGCGCCTCCGCAAGCCCTGGCCTGGGGAGGACCGCGATGCAGCACGCCGTACGGTCACGAGCAGCGATCCGCACCGGACTGACGCCCGTACCACGCCCGCGGACACCGAGCGTCGCGTCGTTGATGGACGCCGACGCCCTGCGTGTCCTGCACCGGGCCGCCCACGCCCTGCTCGACGACCTGCCCGACCTGGCCGACCGGCTGGTGGCCCTGCTGCAGGAGCAGGAGCCGGCGTACCGCGCGGTCATCACGAGGGATCCGACCGCCACCTGGCAGGAGGCCCACCGCTCGCTGCGGCACAGCGTGGCCTCGCTGCTCGACCCGCGCGGCGCGCGGGACGCGGCCCGCCGCTGCTCCTGGCGGATCGGCGTCACCCGTGCCGAGCAGGGGCTTCCGCTGGACGCGCTGCTGCACGCCTTCCGTCTCGGCGGCTCACTGGTGTGGCAGCGGTTGATCGAGGAGACCTCCCGGACCGCACCGGAGGACGTGCGTCTCCTCGTGCACGTGGCCGCCGACGTGTGGAACTTCGTCGACGAGCACTGCACCCTCGTCGCGGACGCCTACCGGCAGACCGAGTGGCAGCTCGCCCGGCGCCGCGAGAACCGGGCCCGGCTGCTGGCGGCCGGTCTGCTCGACGGCACCACCCGCATCGCCGACCTGCCCGAGGCCGCGCAGGTGCTGGGGCTGCCGGAGCAGGGCTGCTACGTCGTCGTCGCCGTCAACGGCCGGCACCCCGCGCGATCCGACGCCGCCCGCGCCGCCGCCGTGGCGCCGGGTGTACGCGTTCACTGGCACGCCGGGGACGAGGTCGACTACGGCATCGTCCTGGTCGGCACCGGCGACGACGGACTCCCGGGGCCGGAGGACGCCGAGTCCGGGCCGCGTGCCGTGCTTCCCGGCATCCGGATCGGCGTCGGCACCCCGGTCGACGGACTCGCCTCCGTCGGCGACGCCCGCCGGCACGCCGACACGGCCCTGGACATCTGCCCCGAGACCGGCGGCACGGTCCGGCTCGCCGACCACCTTCCCGCCGCCCTCGTCGTCGCCAGCCCCGAGCTGGGCCGGGCCCTCGCCGACAAGGTGCTCGGCTCCCTGCTGCGGCTGGAGCCGGCCGACCGTGAGGTGCTGCTGGACACCCTCACCACCTGGCTCGACTGCGACGGCTCGGCGCAGCGGGCCGGCGAACGCCTCTACTGCCACCGCAACACGGTCCTCAACCGCCTCCGCCGGTGCGAGCAGCTGACCGGCCGGTCACTGGCCCGCCCGGCCGACGTGGTCGAAATGAGCCTGGCCCTCACCGCCCGGCGCGTCCTGCGCGACTGACGGACACACGGCGCCCCTGGTGCCCGGCCTCGGTTCGGGTCGGGTGCCGGGTGGCGGCCTCGCGCTGCCCGGCGCGCGTTCTGTGCGGTTGTCGGTCGCGCGATGTCCTGGGTGTCCGGCCTCGGGTCGGATCGGATACCGGGTGGCGGACCCGCGCTGCTCCTCGCGCGTTCTGTGCGCTGACGGTCGCGCGACGCCCCTGGTGCCCGGCCGCGGCGTGATCCGCCCTTGGGCGGCGGCCTTGCGCTGCGCGGTTCGGTATCGATTCAAGGTCTCCGGGGGCTCCGGGTCTCCGACCCCTGGGGCCTCCGGAGCCTCCGGAGCCTCCGGAGCCTCCGGAGCCCCCGGAGCCCCCGGAGCCCCCGGGCCTCCGGGCCTCCGGGCTCCTGGCGGTACGTCGGGCGTCGTCCTGCCGGCCTGGCTCCGGGCACAGGCACAGGCGCGGGCGCGGGCACAGGCACAGGCGCGGGCGCAGGCACGGGCACGGGCACGGGCATGGGCACAAGCACGGCGACCCACCCCTACGAAGGCCGCGCCGTCTCCCCCGCCACGGTCTACCCCCCCGGCAGAATGGGCATCCGCATCCACGCCGCCGCCCCCTGCGCGCCCCCGCAGCCCGGGTCTGGGCATCCGCACAGACTCTCCGGCCCGGGACTGGGACGCCGCAGCGACCCAGGCCGCGGGCTCTGTACCGGCACCGGCATGCGTGCTGTCGTGAGCTCCCCCTTTCCCGTCACCGTGCCGGCCTCGGCACGGTCCCAAGGAGCCGCGATGCCCGCAGCACCACCGGACGGTGAGCCCGCCCTGCACGTCGAGAGCCTCGACGTGACGTACGGGCGCGCACTGTCCGCCCTCCGTTCCGTGTCCCTGACCGTCCCCCACGGCGGCGTGGTCGCGCTGCTCGGCGCCAACGGCGCCGGCAAGACGACGCTGCTGCGGGCCGTGTCGGGCACACTGCGCCTGCACCGCGGCGCGATCACGGCCGGCCGCGTCCGCTACGGCGACACGGCCCTGGACGGCCGGGACCCGGTCGCCGCCGTACGCGCCGGAGTCGTGCAGGTACCCGAGGGCAGGCGGGTGTTCGCCGGACTCAGCGTCGACGAGAACCTGCGGGCCGGCGGGCTCGGCCTGGGCCGACGCGCCCCGGCCCAGGTCCGCGAGGCCCGGGACCGGGTCTTCACCCTCTTCCCGCGGCTCGCCGAACGCACCCGCCAGGCCGCCGGCCTGCTGTCCGGCGGCGAGCAGCAGATGCTGGCCATCGGCCGCGCCCTGATGGCCGCACCCCGCCTGCTCCTCCTCGACGAACCCTCCCTCGGACTCGCCCCCCTGATGGTGGACCGCATCGCCGAGGTCGTCCGCGAGATCAACACCCAGGGCACCGCCGTGCTCCTCGTGGAACAGAACGCCGGCATGGCGCTGTCCCTCGCCGAACACGCCTACGTCCTGGAGGTCGGTGAGATCGGGCTGTCCGGTGCCGCCGACGAACTCGCGCGTACGGACGCCGTACGCCGCCTCTACCTGGGCGACACCACTGACGGTCAGGGGGCCGCGTGACCACCCGCACCTCCGCACCCCCCGCGCTCGAGGTCCGGAGCGTGACCGTGCGCTTCGCCGGCCTCGTCGCTCTCGACGACGTCTCCTTCACCGTCGCCCCGGGCACCGTGCACGCCGTCATCGGCCCCAACGGCGCGGGCAAGTCCACCTGCTTCAACGTCCTGTCGGGGCTGTACCGGCCCACCGCCGGCACGGTACGGCTCGGCGACGCCGAGCTGACCCGGCTCGCGCCGCACAAGATCGCCGCTCTCGGAGTGGCCCGCACCTTCCAGAACATCGTCACCACCCAGGGCACCGTCGCCGACAACCTGATGCTCGGCCGCCACGCCCTGTCCCACGCCGGTTTCGCCGCCAGCGCCCTGCGTCTGCCGCGCGCCGTGCGCGAACAGCGCGAACACCTCGCCAAGGCCCGTGAGATCGCCGAACTCACGGGCCTCGGCGCCCACTTCGACGCACCCGTCGCCCTGCTGTCCTACGGCGACCGCAAGCGGGTCGAACTCGCCCGCGCCCTCTGTCTGGAGCCCCGTGTACTGCTGCTCGACGAACCCGTGGCCGGCATGAACGCCGCCGAACGCACCCGCATGACCGAGGTCGTCCGGGAGATCCGCGCCGAACTCGGCCTGTCCGTCGTGCTGGTCGAGCACGACATGGGACTGGTCATGCGGCTCGCCGACGAGGTCACCGTCCTCGACTTCGGCAAGGCCATCGCCCACGGCACCCCGGCCGAGGTCCGACGCGACCCCGAGGTGCTGCGCGCCTACCTCGGTACCGGCACCAAGGGGGAGGACGCGGCATGACCGGCTTCCTCGACAACCTCCTCAACGGCCTCGCCCTGGGGTCCGTCTACGCCCTGATCGCCCTCGGCTTCGTCACCATCTTCAAGGCGTCGGGCGTGCTGAGCTTCACTCACGGCTCGCTCCTGCTGCTCGGCGGGTACCTCGTCGCCGTCCTCCACGACGACATCGGCTTCGCCGGGGCGCTGGCCGTCGCGGTCCTCGTGACGGCCGCCGTCGCGGGGGCGCTGGACCGATTGGTGCTCCAGCGGGTCGGGGGGACCGACCCGCACGCCGCTCACGTACAGACCATCGTCACCATCGGCATAGACATCGTCCTGGTCACCGACCTGGCCCGGCGCATCGGCGGAGACCTGCTGCCGCTCGGCGACCCCTGGGGCAACTCGGTGACCGACCTGGGCCCGGTGACCGTCGCCGACAGCCGCATCGCCGCGATCCTGGTGTCCGCCGTGGCCATCGGCGGCGCCTTCGCCCTCTTCCGGTTCACCCCGTGGGGCCTGTCGCTGCGCGCGGCGGCCGAGGACGGCGAGGCCGCCGCCCTCATGGGCGTACGGCTGACCCGGGTACGCACCGTCGCCTGGTGCCTGGCCGGCGGACTCGCCGCGCTCGCCGCGGTCTTCCTGGTCGCCTTCCCGGCACCGGGACTGGAGCGCACGACCGGGCAGATCGCCCTGAAGGCCTTCCCGGCCGCCATCCTCGGCGGCATGGCCTCCCCGGTCGGCGCCCTGGTCGGCAGCATGCTGATCGGCCTCACCGAGGCCTTCGTCGCGGGCTACCAGTCCGACCTGCACGTCCTCGGCGAGGGCTTCGGCGATGTGGCCCCGTACGCCGTGATGGTGCTGGTCCTCCTGATACGCCCCGCCGGGCTCTTCGCGGCGAAGGGAGCGGCACGTGTCTGACCTTCTCAAGGGCAGTGCCCTCCTCAAGCGTGGCGGACTCCTGCTGCCGGCACTCCTCCTGTGCGCCCTGCCCTTCTACCTGGACGCCTTCTGGCTGCGCATCGGCCTGTTCTCCATGGCCGCGGCCATCGGCGCCGTCGGACTCGGCCTGCTCAGCGGCACCGCGGGTCAGCTCTCCCTCGGGCACGCCTTCTTCCTCGCCGTAGGCGCCTACGGGTACGTATGGCTGGCGGGCGAGCCCGGACCGGGGCTGCCGCCGGCCGTCGCCGCCGTCCTCGCCGTGCTGCTCGCCGGAGCAGCGGGCGGCCTGTTCAGCCCCGTCGCGGGCCGGGTGAAGGGCATCTACCTCGGCGTGGCCACCCTCGCCCTGGTCTTCCTGGGCCACCACGTCCTGCTCACCGCCGACTCCGTCACCGGCGGCTTCAACGGACGCTCGGTGCCGCCCCTGGAGATCGGCGGGTTCACCTTCGCCGAGACCGACCCGGAACTGACGGTCATGGGCGTGCCGTTCGGTGCCGAGGAACGGCTCTGGTACCTGGGGCTCGTCCTGTTCGCGCTGACCTGGTTCACCGCGCGGGGACTGCTGCGCGGGCGCCCCGGACGCGCCCTGGTGGCGCTGCGCGACAGCGAGACCGCGGCGTCCGTGATGGGCGTGCACGTGGCCCGGTACCGCTCGGCCGCGTTCGTCGTCTCCTCGATGTACGCGGGCCTCGCCGGAGTCCTCCTCGCGCTCTCCTTCCGCCGCGTCGTGCCCGACTACTTCTCCCTCCTCCTCTCCGTCGACTACCTCGCCATGATCGTCATCGGCGGCCTCGGCTCGGTGGCGGGCGCCACGGCCGGTGCCGTCTTCGTCACCGCCCTGCCCCTGCTGATGACCCGCTACGCCGACCAGCTGCCGCTGGTGGCGACCCCGGGCTCCGGCGACGGCTCCATCGGCCCGACCGAGGCGTCCCGCTACCTCTACGGCGCGGCGATCGTCGTGATCCTGCTCTACGCCCCGGACGGCCTGCACGGACTGGCCCGACGGACCCGCGCACGCCTGCGCCGCAAGCCACCCGTCACCGGCCCTCCCGACGCCGGGCCCACGCCCCGACCCTCCGCCACCACCGCCAACGCCGCACGAACCAAGGAGCACACCCCGTGAACGTCACGCACCCCAGGCCCCGCACCACCCGGACCGCCGCCCTGGCCGCGGCACTGGCCGCCGTGCTGCTCGCGGGCACCGCATGCAGCTCCAAGGCGGACGGCGGGAGCACCGACGACGCCGCCGACGGCGTCAAGACCGGCCCCGGAGTCAGCGACAAGGCCATCAAGCTGGGCGCGCTGACCGACCTCACCGGCCCCTACGCCACCCTCGGCAAGAGCATCGTGCAGGCCCAGCAGATGTGGGCCGACGAGACCAACGCCGCGGGCGGCATCTGCGGGCGCAAGGTCGAGATCGTCGTCAAGGACCACGGCTACGACGTGCAGAAGGCGGTCACCGCCTACGCCGACATCTCCCCGGACGTCGTCGCCCTGCCGCAGGTCATCGGCTCGCCGGTGGTCGCGGCGCTGCTCGACGACATCGAGCGGGACCACATGCTGACCTTCCCGCAGGCCTGGGCCGCCTCCCTGCTCGGCATGGACCCCGTCCAGGTCCTCGGCACCACCTACGACGTCGACATGATCGCCGCCGTCGACTTCCTCACCCGCACCAAGAAGATCGCCAAGGGCGACACGATCGGCCACGTGTACTTCGAGGGCGACTACGGCGCCAACGCGCTGGAGGGCTCCGAGTGGGCCGCGGAGCAGGCGGGGATGAAGGTGGTGGGTCAGAAGATCAAGGCCACGGACACCGATCTGACCGCGCAGGTGTCGGCGCTGAGCAAGGCCGGGGTGAAGGCGATCCTGATCAGCGCGGGCCCCGCCCAGACCGCCTCCCTCGCCGGCGTGGCCGCCGCCCGGGGCCTGAAGGTGCCGATCGTCAGCAGCGCTCCCGGGTACTCCCCGCAGCTGATGAAGACGCCCGCGGCGCCGGCGCTGGAGGCCATGGTCCACGTGGTCAGCGCCGCACCGGCGGTCAGCTCCGACCTGCCCGGCGTCAAGAAGATGGTCGCCTCCTACAACAAGAAGTACCCGGGCGAGCCGGTCGACTCCGGCGTGCTCTCGGGCTACAACGCCGCCCAGCTAATGGGCGCCGACCTGAAGAAGGCGTGCGAGGGCGGCAGCCTCACCCGGCAGGACGTGGTCAAGGCGCACCGCTCGCAGAAGAACGCCGACACCGGCCTCGGCACCCCGCAGAACTTCACCCTGGTGACCGAGCCGGCCAGCCGGTCCACCTACGTCCTGAAGCCCGACGCCGAGGCGGCCGGCGGCCTGGTCGGCGTGGAGGAGGCCCACAAGGCACCCGGCGTCGACGCGTACCTGGCCGGACGCGGCTGACCGATACGGGTGGCCGTCAACTCGACCGCACAGCAGTCGTCTTGACGGCCACCTGACCTGCGTACTGGTTTCCCTGACCACCAGGTCTCTAGGATGTACTCTCGGTCATGCCAGTGCAGTTGGCGCGGTACAGAGCTGGGGGAACGATGCAAGCCGACAAGCGGTTGTCCACGGAGATCGACGCCAACGTGCCAACGGCCGCACGTATGTACGACTACTACCTGGGCGGCAAGGACAACTACGCGGCCGACCGGGCGGCGGTCGGGGAGCTCGACAAGGTCGTCCCCAGCACCCGTCGGCTCGCGCTGAACAACCGGCGTTTCCTGCAGCGCGTCGTCAGGACCCTCGCGGAGGACTACGGCATCCGCCAGTTCCTGGACCACGGTTCCGGCTTGCCCACGCAGGACAACGTCCACCAGGTCGCTCAGCGTGTCGCCCCCGACTCCCGGGTCGTCTACGTGGACAACGACCCGATGGTGCTGGTCCACGGCCGCGCGCTGCTCGACCAGAACGACCGGACCGCCGTCATCCACGCCGACATGCGTGCGACGGAGGAGATCTTCTCCCACCCGGACACCCAGCGCCTGATCGACTTCTCGCAGCCGGTGGCCGTGCTGTTCAACTCGGTCTTCCACTGCATCCCGGACAGCGACACCGACGGTCCGATGGCCGTGATCCGCCGCGTCACCGAGCGGCTGGTGCCCGGGAGTTACGCCGTGATGTGCCAGTTGGTCAGTGAGGACGCCGAGGTGCGGGAATCCGTCACGGCCTTCATGGACCAGGCGACGCAGGGGAACTGGGGCCGGGTCCGCGAGCCCAAGGACGTCGAGGCCTACTTCGAGGGCATGGACATCCTGGAGCCGGGCCTGGTGGAGGTCTCGACCTGGCGTCCGGACAGTGAGGTGGCTCCGCGCCAGCTCACCGACGAGTGGATCGAGTTCGGCGGCCTGGGCCGCATCCGCTAGCGAGGAGAACGTCAGGGCCGCGCGCCACGCGTGCGGCCCTTCTCTGGCGCGTTCGCGTCGTGGCCTCGCTACTTCTCGGCGTAGCGCTGCGCCATCGTCTCGCGCAGCAGATCTCGGGACTCGCGCGGAGTGAGCGCCTCGTCGGCCAGGCGGTCCAGCGCGACCCGGTACTCCTCGGTCTCGTCGCGGTCCTCGAGGAAGTTGGCGCTCTTGATGTGCTCCAGGTAGACCACGTCGGGCAGGTCGATGCCGCCGAAACGCAGATAGGTCACCGGGATCGCGGGCGCCGACGCGTTCGTCACGTCCAGCGGCACGATCTGCAGCGTCACATGGGGCTTCCCGGCCATCTCGACGAGGTGGGCGAGCTGCGCGCGCATGACCTCGCGGCTGCCCAGTACCCGCAGCAGCACGGACTCGTCGATGATCGCCCACAACTGAGGTGCGTCACCGCGGCCCAGCAACTCGGCGCGCCGCATACGCAGTTCGACACGACGCTGGACCTCGCCGGCGGGAGCGTTCGGCAGGCCCCGCTCGACCACGGCCCGGGTGTAGTCCGCGGTCTGGAGCAGGCCGGGGACGTACTGGATCTCGAAGGTCCGGATGGTCGCCGCGGCCTCCTGGAGTCCGACCAGACGGTCGAACCACTCGGGCATGAGGCGCTTGTCGTACCGCTGCCACCAGCCCGGTTCGCCGGCCCGCTGCAACAGCTTGACCAGGACCGAGGCCTCGTAGGCGTCGGTGCCGTACCGCTCCAGGAGCGCGCGGACGTCCGTCTCCGACGGAGGTTTGCGGCCCTTGCCCGACTCGATGCGGGAGAGCTTCGCCGGGCTGAACCCGATGTCGCGCGCCGCCTGTTCCTGGGAGAGGCCGGCGTCCTCGCGGAAGCCCGCCAGCTGAACGCCGACGAGCATCTTCAGGAGAGTCGGAGCCGGCTCGGCCCGGTCCAGATAAGGTTCGAGACGGGAGATGCGATGCGATGCGGCGGACATCCTGACTCCCAGCAGACCGGCAGACTTGAGAAACCACACTATCTCATCCCGCATGTGCCCGCCGCATCGGCCCGTGGAAAACGGGTAGTTGGCCTCCGCTTCACGATGGCCGCCCGCGTCGCCGGCCGCTCCCGGCCCCGCTGCCCAGCAGCCCGCTTCACAGCAGATGGTCGAACTCGCCCTCCTTCGCCCCGGCCAGGAAGGCGGCCACCTCCGCGGAGGTGTAGACGAGCGCGGGACCGTCCGGATCGCGGGAGTTGCGCATCGCGATGCCTCCGTCCACGAGGGCGACCTCGACGCAGTTGCCCTCGGCGTTGCTGTGCCGACTCTTCTTCCAACAGGCGTCCAACAGGCTGGCCTGCACTCCGTTGCACACTGGTGGCACCGCGGTCTCCTTGCCGTTCGGGGGAGCGGACCGAGCCCTGTCGGTCCCCGTGCGCTCCCATCCGATTTTTTTCGCGCAATTTCTCGTGCAATTGCACACGAGCGCTGTCAGCGTGGATAATAGCCGTGGCGTCAACCCCTCGGTTAGCGCCCCGTTCTGACGTCGCATCAGGGAGATGCCGTGTCGTCACCTGCGCATCCAACGCTCCGGTCGCCCGGCGAGCCCGTATCGGAGGCAGGCCCGGCGAGCCGGTTCGGAGAGCTCCCGCGCACGGCGCGACCGGCCGCCCGCCGAGGCGAGTGGCCGTCCCTCGCTCACCACGCGAAGCACCAGGCCCCAGGCGGCCGACCCGCTTCCGCGGTGCTGCGCGTCGCGTGCAGCGGCGAGGGGTTCGCCCGGGCCCGGGGCTTCACGCGGGACACGCTGAGCGGCTGGTCCCTGGACCGGCACGCCGACGACGCGGTCCTCGTGATCACCGAACTCGTCTCCAACGCCGTGCGGCACGCGGTGCCGTCAGCGGCGGCCGGCGCACCCGAGGTCAGGCTGGGACTCGCCCTGGACTCCGACCACCTGACGCTGACCGTCTCCGATCCCGGGGACAACGCGCCCGTGTTCGCCCCGTCCGGAATCTCCGCTCTCCAGGAGCACGGACGCGGCCTGTGCATCGTCGACGCCCTCGCGGAGGAATGGGGCTGGACCCCGAGGCCTCCGGCGGGGAAGACCGTCTGGGTCAAGTTGTCGACCCGCCCCCTCACCTGATCCGACTGCCGCGGAAGGGCCCCACACCATGCGCAGCGCTCCGACACCCGAGCCGAGCACCCGGCGCACCGACCGTCAGACGCAGCCGCCCGGCTCGCCCCGGGCCGCCGGCCCCCTCGCGGGGCTGGACGGTGTGCCCTGGAGCGAGATCCAGGACTCCAGCGGCTCCGCCGCGGCCATTCCCCGGCTGCTGCGCAAGGTCGCCTGGGGTGACGCCGAGACCGCCCGTGCCGCCCTCGGCGATCTGCGGAAACGCATCTGCCAGTACGGCTTCGTCGTCGAACAGGCCACCGCCGCGACCGTCCCCTTCCTGTGGGAACTGGCGCAGCGGCCCCAGGTGAGCTGCCGGGCGCAGATCATCCAGCTGCTCAAGAACATCGCCGACGCCCGCCAGTGGGAGACCACCGCCACCGCCTACCCCAAGCTGCTCAACCACCGGGAGAACCCCGTGGCGTGGGAGCGCGCGGCGCGGCAGGCCGTCCGCGCCCGGCGGGACGGGCTGGAGCGGCTGCTGGCCGAGGGCGACAGCGAGATCGCGCGGGCCACCACCGAACTGGCCCGCACACTCGGAGACTGAGGCCCGCCCCTCCGCGGGGGAGAAGGCGCGGGTCTCCTTCCGACTCGCCGAGGTGCACGCGTACCGGCGTACCGGCCTTCGGAACGGTGTGGCGTACTCCTCGCCGAGGGGGTAGGAAAGCGCGGGAGAAAGCGCTTGCCCCACTCGGTCACCAGGAGGACCACGCCGATGGCGTCGCCGCCCGAAAAGCCACTCGATCACCGCTACCGGGGCGAACACCCGATACGCACGCTCGTCTACCTGTTCCGCGCCGACCGCCGCCGTCTGGCGGGAGCGGTCGCCGTCTTCACCGTCAAGCACAGCCCCGTCTGGCTGCTGCCCCTCATCACCGCGTCGATCATCGACACCGTCGTCCAGCACGGACCGATCGGCGACCTGTGGGCCGCCACCGGGATCATCATGTTCATCCTGGTGGTCAACTACCCACTGCACCTTCTGTACGTCCGTCTCCTGTACGGCAGCGTGCGCCGCATGGGCACCGCCCTGCGCTCCGCGCTGTGCACCCGCATGCAGCAGCTCTCCATCGGCTACCACTCGCGCGTCAGCGCCGGGGTCCTGCAGGCCAAGGTCGTCCGGGACGTGGAGACGGTGGAGCAGATGGTGCAACAGACCGCGGAGACGGGGCTGGGCGCGTTCACCGTCCTCACCGGCGGCCTGGTCATCATCGCCGTGCGCACACCCGAGTTCCTGCCGGTCTTCCTCGTCGTCGTGCCCGCCGCCTCCCTCCTCGTGGCCCGCCTCCGCGCCCGGCTGCGCAGCCACAACGAGCACTTCCGTCACGAGGTCGAGACCCTGTCCTCCAGGGTCACGGAGATGACCCGGCTCATCCCGGTCACCCGTGCGCACGGCCTGGAGGGCAAGGCGCTGCGCCGCATGGACGGCACCCTGGACCGCCTGCTGACCTCCGGCAACCGCCTGGACCTGGTCAACGGCCGCTTCGGCTCGCTGTCCTGGGTCGTGCTCAACGTGGTCGGCGTACTGGTCCTCGCGGGCGCCGCGCTGATCTCGTACCACGACGTCTGGGGCGTCACCGCCGGCGATGTCGTCATGCTCAGCGCCTTCCTGACCACCCTCACCAACTCCACGACAACGTTGGCAGGACTGGCTCCGGTGATCACCAAGGGCCTGGAGTCCGTCCGTTCGGTCGGCGAGGTCCTCCAGGCTCCCGAACTGGAGGACAACGAGGGCAAGGCGGAGCTGACCTCGCTGCGCGGGGCCGTCACCTTCGAGGGCGTCGGGCACGTCTACGAGAGTGACGGGCGGCCCGCGGTGAGCGACTTCACGCTCGCGGTCCGCCCCGGCGAGACCATCGCCCTGGTGGGCGCGTCCGGCGCCGGCAAGTCCACCGTCCTCAACCTGGTCATCGGCTTCCTGCGTCCGACCTCGGGCCGGCTGCTGCTCGACGGCACCGACATCAGCACCCTCGACCTGCGCACGTACCGGCGCTTCGTCTCGGTGGTGCCGCAGGAGTCCATCCTCTTCGACGGCACGATCCGGGAGAACGTCGCCTACGGCATGGACGACGCCGACGAGGAGACGGTGCGCGCCGCTCTGCGGGACGCCAACGCGCTGGAGTTCGTCGACCGGCTGCCGCGCGGCCTCGACGCCCTGGTCGGGGAGCACGGCGCACGGCTGTCCGGCGGCCAGCGGCAGCGCCTGGCCATCGCCCGCGCCCTGATCCGGGACCCCAGGGTGCTCATCCTGGACGAGGCCACCTCGGCGCTGGACACCCGATCGGAGGCGCTCGTCCAGCAGGCGCTGGCCAGGCTGCTGCGCGGGCGCACCACGTTCGTCGTCGCGCACCGGCTGTCCACCGTGCGGGGTGCGGACCGGATCGTGGTGATGGGCGACGGCCGGATCCAGGAGACCGGTACCCACGAGGAACTGCTGGGCAGGGGAGGGGCGTACGCGGCACTGCACAGCGGCCAGGTCGCCTGATACCGGGGCCCGGCGGGCCGCGCCCCGGGCGTCAGGCTCCGGTCGGGGGCATCAGGCCACCGTCGGGGTGTCGGGCGCGGACGGGGTGTCAGGACACTGGTGCCGCCGGAATTCGCCGCGATGCTGGCCGACATGGACCGCGCCATCGCCCGGGGGGCCGAGGACCGCACCACCGACACTGTGCAGCGCGTCACCGGCCGAGCGCCGCGCGGGTTTCGGGAGGTGCTGGGACGGGAGTTCGGTGCGCGGTGAGTGACATGTGAACGGGCAGGGCGCGCTCCCGTTCTGTCTCTTTTCAACCAAGTCGTCGCCCGCACGCGATGACGGTCGGACACGAAGCGATGGATTTTCGTCAATTGCGAGCAGGAGAACGCACGGTGTGATTGCTCCGGACGGGTTCGGGCATACGCAGCGAAACTCGAGAGAGGGGCGCTTCGTGCTCGAACCGGACCCGAAGGTCGTCAGGGAGTTGCTGACGCGGTACGCGTCGCTGCGGATCGCTCAGGCGGAGAGGGGGAGTCCGGCGACGGCTCGGGAGCTGGCGGACGTCAGCTACACGCTCTGCGTGATGACGGCGACGACCAGCATCCACGACGCGGTGGCCAAGGCGGACGCGCTGCTGCTCGCCAAGGGACGGACTCCGGACGCCGTCCGCGCGGCGGACCCGGACGGGGAGAGCGGCCTGTCGCTGGCCGTGTGACCCCGTCCGAGCCGGTGCCCGCGTCGGGCCGAAGGCGCCGGGACGATCCGCCAGGCGGGCCCTACGCGGGGCCCGCCGACGCGGCCCGCTTCCCGTGGAACGCGGCGCGATAGGCGTACGGAGTGGTGCCGACCACCCGGCGGAACCGCTCCCGGAAGGCGGTGGGTGAGCCGAATCCTGCCTGCCGCGCGATCCGTTCGATCGAGTGGTCGCCGTTCTCCAGCAGGTACTGGGCGCGCCGCACCCGTGCCCGCAGCAGCCACTGCAGCGGCGTGGTGCCCGTCTGTTCGCGGAACCGTCGGCTGAAGGTGCGCTCGCTCATGCCCGAGCGCGCCGCCATCGCCCCGAGGGTGACCTCCCCGGCCAGGTTGTCCTCGATCCACTCCAGCAGCGGCTCCAGATCCGAGCCCCGCGGCACGGGCGGGCGCTCGTGCACGATGAACTGGGCCTGGCCGCCCTCCCGTTCCAGCGGCACGACACACATCCGGGCGGCGTGCGCGGCGACGGCCGATCCCAGATCCCGGCGGATCATGTGCAGGCACATGTCCAGACCGGCGGCGGCGCCCGCGGACGTGAGGATCTGCCCGTTGTCGACGTAGAGCACGTCCGGCTGCACCTCCACGCGCGGGTAGCGGCGGGCCAGTTCCGCCGCGGCGACCCAGTGGGTGGTGGCCCGCAGCCCGTCCAGCAGCCCGGCTTCCGCGAGCACGAAGGCGCCCACGCACACCGAGGCGATCCGCGTACCGGCACCGGCCGCCCGCCGCAGCGCCGCGAGGACGCGCTCCGAGGGAGGGCCGTGCTCCTCGGAGCGGCCCGGCACGATGATCGTGTCGGCGGACTCCAGCGCCTCCAGGCCTCGGTCGATACGGAGGGCGAGCCCCTCCGTGCGCACCTCGGACGACTCCGCGCACAGCCGGACCCGGTACGGCCTGCGCCCGTCGGGCAGCCGCGTCCAGTCGAACGTCTGCATGGGCGCCGCCATGTCGAACGGCACCACGTCGTCGAGGACCAGGATCGCCACCGAGTGCATGGCCGCCACGATAGACGGATTCCCGCCGGGGGCAGAACCCCTGGCGCAGCCCTCACTTCCCCTACCTCTGCCGGATCTCCCCTGGTGAAGACGTTGGCGAGATTCCGTTGGAAGCTGTCGTTTCCGCCTCTGTGCGATCGCCCGCCGTCTTTCTAGCCTGGCTCCGACCGCATCGCCCGAACCGCCTCCCGGAGCCCCGACCGATGACCAAGATCCTGCTGTCCCTCCACGTCCTGGCCGCCATCATCGCCATCGGGCCCGTCACCGTCGCGGCCAGCATGTTCCCGCCTGCCGCCCGGCGGGTGACGGTGCCGGTGCCTGCGGGGGCGGGTGCGGGGGCGGGGGAGGGAACCGATGCCGAGGACGTGGGCACCGTCCGGCTGCTGCACCGCATCTGCCGGGTCTACGCCGGTCTCGGCATCGCGGTGCCGGTCCTCGGCTTCGCCACCGCCGCGGCGATGGGCGTCCTGGGAGACGCTTGGCTCATCACATCCATCGCGCTGACCGCGGCCGCCGCCGGCCTCCTGATCGCCTTCGTCCTGCCCCGTCAGGAGGAACTCCTGGAGCAGCTGACCGACCGGCAGCCCGTCGAGCCCGCCCGTACCGCCCGGCTCGCCATGTTCACCGGCCTGTTCAACCTGCTGTGGGCCACGGTCACGGTCCTCATGATCGTCCGGCCCGGCTCCACCACCGGCGCGTGAGCCGTCGTCACCTTGTGGGTGGAATGCGCACCACCGGGTGAACGGGCGCCTAGACTGCTCAGTCGCGCCTCCGTACGGGGGCGGACGACACGAAAGGCACGTTGACGGGTGTTCCAGGATTCCCCCATCTACGACCGACTCGTCGCCGAACGCGGTGACGTCCCCGAGCAGGTGCGGCGGGACGCCGAGCGCGTGAGCAGGGAGCTGGAGGTCGTCATGCGCCCGCTGCGCTCACCCGGCCACCTGCCCGGCGCCGAACGGCCGCCGTCCCCCGGCGCCGGCTGGCAACGTACCGCCCTGCTGCCCGGCCCGCGCCCGCACTGAGGGCCGGCGGCCAGGGCACACCGCACCTCAACCGGCGACCATCGTGCCGGGGCCTCCCGCGTCCACCGGATCCTCGGGGCCGGGCCGGGACAGCCACTCGGCGATGGTGCGGGCGATGGGCTGGCCCGTGTCCACCTCGACGAAGCCGAACTGCCCCGACTGATTGCACTCCAGGAACCACCAGGTTCCGTCGCCGTCCTCGGCGAAGTCGAGGGCGCCGTAGGCCAGTCCCGCCGCGCGGAGGTAGGCGCGTACGGCCTCGGCGACACGCGGCGGCACCTCGGCGGGCCGCCAGGGCTCGGCGGACGCCGTGAAGCGGACGTCCACCTCGTCGGGGTCCGAGCCCGCGAGGGTCGCCTTCCGCGCGGCCAGCAACTCGTCGCCGACGGCCGTGAGGCGGATGTCGGCACGCTTGGCGACCCGGCGTTGCAGCAGGGTCGGGCCGTGGGCGACGGCGGAGAAGTCGGCCTCGGGCGGAACCCTGCTGGTCGGCACCGCCAGGGGCGGGTCCTGCGGATGGGCGCCCGAGACGGGCTTGACCACCAGGTCCGGGTAGCGCTCGGCGAACTCGCGTGCCGCCCGTGGGAACGTCGTGATGAGCGTGGCCGGCACGGGCAGCCCGCACTGCTGGGCGAGACGCAGCTGCCAGGGCTTGTACCGGGCGCGGTGCGCCGCGTCGGGCTGGTTCATCCAGCGTGCCCCGCAGCCGCGGAGCATGCCGTAGAGCGCCTGTCCGGACTCCTCGGTCAGCCACGCGGAGGGCTCGGCGGCCCGCGCGGCCGCGCGGCCCGGCCTGCGTACCCAGACGGACCGCAGACCGCCGATGCTCACCAGGCGGCCCCCCGAGGACAGATGGCCCCGGAAGGAGCCGTGCGCGAACTCACCGGAGAGCGCGACGGAGTCGGTCAGGTCGGCGGGGTCCAGGCGGACCACCGGGACTCCCGACGCGTTCAGGTGTACGACCACCATGTCCGCGGTGACGTCCTCTTCACAGGTCAGGATCAGGACGGTCATTTTCGACGGCCCGTGTTCAGTCGTCGAAGTGAGTCTTCGACCCCGCGGTGGAGGTCGTGGTCCCCAGTTCTCTCAGCAGCGCGTGGTCACAGGCGGCCGCCCGCCCGTCCAGAAGCACGTTCAACTGCAGCCCGGAGTCGTAGACGTAGGGAGTCGTGGCTTCCAACTCCACCGCCGGACGTGCGTAGTCGAGGGCGAACGGTTTCATCGTCTCTCCCTGGTCGGTGCTGCGCCGAGCAGGCGATGGTTCCTTTGTGCCGTCGCCTGGTCCGCCGACTGCCTTCGGCTTCCAGAGACTTATACGAATCGAACGGGTGATTGGTTTCCTTACGCAGCGTAGTCATGGGGCGGACCGGTGCTTTCCCGCCGCTCCAGGGCGCTACGCCGCCCGCCGAGAGAGCCGCGCGCCGAACGCAGGGCGAGCAGCAGTACACCGATGTCGTCCAGGTAGACGGGATCGGGCACCAGGTCGGTCGGCAGTACCAAGTAGAGGACGGCGCCCCAGAAGACCCACCTCGGACCGGTGGGGAGACCGGCCCGCCTGAGATCCCGTCGGGTGCGGACCAGCCGCACCAGGACGCCGACCGCCGTCGCGAGGACGACCGCCGCGAGCAACACCGCCGCGACGATCACCACTGTGGTCGTATCCACCCGCCCCTCCTCATGGTGCGTGCTCGTGCTGCGCGGCACACGCCGTCTCTCCCCGGATGCCCGCTCGGGGCGGCGACAAGTCCGCACGCAAGGGTCTCTCATCCCTGTGGCCCACTCCAGTGGCACGGTGCGGTGGACGTGCTTAGTAATGGTCAGCACACAGCGCGAGTCGCATGTCGGGGACGCAGGGCGGCCGCACCCCCACCACACGGAGAGATCATGACTACCGGCTCTTCATCACCTCGTTCGCCCGAGTACGCCATATCCGCCGTGGACCTGCCCACGGGGGAGACGACCACGGCCACCGGCACGCACCCGGTGCGTCCGTCGGCCGCACAGGCCGACGCCGAGATGCCGACCGTCCACCCCTCGGCCGCCCGCTCGCCCGCCCCTCAGCCGCCCGACCCCCAACCGTCCGTCCTCCAGCAACCGGCACCCGTCCCTCACGAACCGGCACCCGTCCCGCAGGAGCCCTTCGTTCAGGAGACCTCCGTCCAGGAACCCGCCACCCACGACGGAGCGGTGCGTGAGTACGGCGATCCCGTCGGCGACCTGGTGCGTGCCGCCGTGGCCGACCGGCCGCTGGAGGAGGTCGTCGACCTGATCACGATGCTGGAGCAGTCCCCCCGGTACGCGCAGGCCACGATCGACGCCCTGCGCGCGGTCGGCGTGAACCGCTCCGTGGAGGACGTCACCCGGCTGGTCGGCCTGCTGACCCGGCCGCCGCGCCATTCGGACAGCGCGGACGAGGCGATCCGGGCCGCGGCGGAGTGCCGCTCGGTCGAGGACGTCACCCGGCTGATGGAAATGCTGCACCGCACACCCCTGGAACCGCACTGCGGACAGGAGGCCGTCCGGGCCGCCGCCACCGGCCGGCCCGTCGAGGAGCTGGTCGAGCTGATCGGTCGGCTGGCCGAGGACGGGCGGGTACGCCCGGACCGCCCCGACGCCCGGCACCTGCGGGCGGCACTGGACGGGGTCGGCGAGGACGACGGACCGGATTCCGCCGCCCGCCCGGCGGGACTGGCCGGCGCCTTCGGCGCGACGGACCGCGGTGGCCGCGAACGCCGCAGGACACCGCGCCTGCGCCGCCGGGGCCGTGACCGCGACCAGGAGCAGGCGTCGCGTGACCGCGACCAGGACCCCGCGTCGCGTCACCGGGATCAGAACCATGCCTCGCGTGACCGTGACCGGGACCCTGCCTCACGTGACCGCGACCGTACGGGGCGCCGGGCCGCCCGGGGTGCGGCCTGGCCGGCCTGGCTCACCGTCGCCCTCCTGGCCGGATGCGGGGTGGCCTACTTCCCGCTGCACCAGAACGACGCCTCCGCCCGCGCCTACGGGGTCGCCCTCGGCCTGTCGGCGTTCTGCCTGGTGCTGGCCCTGCTGCTCACCGTGCGGCCCGCCGTACCGCTGCTCGCGTTGGCGGTCGTGGCACCGGCGGTGCTGGCCGCGGCCAAGCTCTACGGCAGCGTGACCCCGTCGGCTCGGGTGTCCCCGGTTGTGGACCTGGCCCTGGCGCCCACCTGGATCGCCGTCGCGGTCGCCGTACTCGCGTCGCTGGTCGCGCTTCTGGCCCTGTGCGTACGGGTGGCCTCGCAGGCGCCCGTCAGGCGCTGGTCGGCCCGCCCGATGACCGGGGCGAGCCGCGCCGCGGACTGACCACTCCCGGACCGATCACCCGGTCCGCCCCGTGCGGCACGTGGTCCGCGCCGGACAGCCGGCGCGGGCCACGTGCGCGCTCAGGTCCCCAACATGCCCGCGGGATGCTCGTGTTCGAGCAGGCCGGTGAGCACCCGGTCCGGGGTGAGCGGGAGTTCCCGGAAGCGGATGCCCGTGGCGTGGTGGACCGCGTTCCCGACGGCCGCGGCCGAGCCGACGATGCCGATCTCGCCGATGCCCTTGCTGCCCATGGGGTTGAGGTGGGCGTCCTCCTCGTCGACCCAGTGCGCCTCCACCGTCGCGACGTCGGCGTGCGCGGGCACGTGGTACGAGGCCAGGTCGGACTCGGTGAAGTCACCGAACGCCGGGTCCACCGTGCTGTCCTCGGTCAGCGCCATGCCCAGGCCCATCGTCATGCCCCCGATGAACTGCGAGCGCGCCGTACGGGCGTTGAGGATGCGCCCCGCGGCGAAGACACCGAGCAGCCGCGTCACCCGGACCTCGCCGGTGACCGTGTCGACGGTGACCTCGGCGAAGTGCGCGCCGAACGCGTGGCGTGCGTAGGGGCTCTCGGCGTCTGCGGTGCCGGAGGTGTCCGCGCCGGCCGCGATCCCCTCGTCGGGCAGCGGCCCCGCATGCTCGGCCAGCCGGCCGGTCAGCCGCACACACGCCTCGTGCACGGCCCATCCCCAGGAGGCGGTACCCGAGGAGCCGCCGGCCATGGGCGCGAAACCGATGTCGCTGTCGGCGACTTCGATACGGACCCGGTCCAGCGGGACCCCGAGGGCGTCGGCCGCCACCTGGGCGCAGACCGTGCGGGCGCCCGTGCCGATGTCGGTGGCGTTGACTCGCACCAGGAAGCCGCCGTCCGGCAGGGCCCGCGCGGACGCCGCGCACGGCGACACCAGTACCGGATACGTGGCCGCGGCCACCCCGCTGCCGACCAGCAGGGGACCGGTGCCGCGGGGTCCCGGCCGCGGATCACGGCCCTCCCACCCGAAGCGGCGAGCCCCCTCGCGCAAACACTCCACCAGATGCCTGCTGCTGAACGGCTTGCCGCTGTCGGGCTCGGTCTCCGGCTCGTTGCGGATCCGCAGCTCCACCGGGTCCATACCCAGTTCGACGGCCAGTTCGTCCACCGCGGACTCCAGGGCGTACATGCCGGGGCACTCGCCGGGGGCGCGCATCCAGGACGGTGTGGGCACATCGAGCCGGGCCACGCGGTGGAGCGTGCGCAGGGCGGGGGTGGCGTACATGACGCGCGCGGGGACCGCCGCCTGTTCCACGAACTCCTTCACCCGGGAGGTGTGTGTCGTCACCTCGTGCACGAGGGACGTGAGCCGGCCGCCCGCGTCGGCGCCGAGGCGCAGCCGGTGCAGGGTCGGCGCGCGGTGGCCGACGACGGCGGGCAGGTAGCGGCGCGGCAGCGCGACGGTGACCGGCCTGCCGGTCTCGCGTGCCGCCATCGCGGCCAGCACCACGTCGGGGCGGGGCGTACCCTTCGACCCGAAGCCGCCGCCCACGTGCTCGGCGAGGACCGTGATGCGGTCCTCGGGCATCTCGAACATCCTGGCCAGCTCCGCACGCACGGCACTGGTGCCCTGGCTGGAGGAGTGCACGGTCAGCCGGTCGCCGTCCCACCGCGCCGTGCTGGTGTGCGGCTCCATCGGGTGGTTGTGCAGCGGAGGTACCCGGTACTCGACGTCGAGCCGCGTCGCCGACGAGGCGAAGGCACCGTCGGGGTCACCGTGTTCGGTGACGGCCGGAAACCCTCCGTTGGCGGACTCGGGGACGTACGCCTGCGGATGAGAGGCGGTGAGCGTCACGTCGTGGTCCTCCGCCTCGTACGTGACGCGGACGGCGGCGGCACCGGCCCGCGCCGCCTCCAGGGTCTCCGCCACCACCAGGCCCACGAACCAGCCCCGGTGCGGGACGTGCGGGCTCTGCAGCAGGGCGAGGGTGGGGTCGTCCGGGTCCCCGAGCCGGGGCGCGTTCTCGTGCGTGAGCACCGCGAGTACGCCGGGCAGGGCGAGCGCGGGGGCCGGGTCGACGCCGGTCACCCGGCCCCGCGCGACCGCCGCGGGCACGGGCCAGGCCTGGGCGCGGGGGGCGTCGTACTCGGCGGCGTACCGGGCGGTGCCGGTGACCTTCTCCCGCCCCTCCCGGCGCTCGACCGGAGCGCCCAGGACGGTTTCGGTGCCGGTCATGGGGGTCCTCCTCGTGGACGCCGATTTCAGGTGGTGGCGGGCGGCGCGAGGCGGCCCAGTACGTCCAGGGCCAGCCGGCGGGCCAGCGGCACCTTGTAGGCGTTGTCCCGCAGCGGCTCGGCGGCGGCCAGCTCCAGGTCGACGGCGTGCTCGAACGCCGCCGTGGTGGGCGCCGCGCCCACCAGCGCGTCCTCGGCCCGCCGCGCCCGCCAGGGCCGGTGCGCCAGCGCCCCGAAGGCGATGCCGGCGCGGTCCACCACCCCGTCCCGCAGGTGCAGGACGACGGCGACGGAGGCCAGGGCGAAGGCGTACGAGGCCCGGTCGCGGGCCTTGCGGTACGCCGACGGCAGCCCGGCCGTGGCGGACGGCAGCACCACCGCGGTGATCAGCTCGCCGGGGTGGATCTCCGTATCCCGCTCCGGGTGCTGCCCCGGCAGCCGGTGGAAGTCGGCGGCGGGTACGTTCCGCGTCCCCTCGGGGCCGTGCAGCTCGACGCGCGCGTCCAGGGCGGCGAGCGCCACCGCCATGTCCGAGGGGTGGGTGGCGATGCACTGCTCGGAGTGGCCGAGCACCGCGTGGTCGCGGTGCACGCCCTCCAGCGCGCCGCAGCCGGTGCCGGGCTCGCGCTTGTTGCAGGGCTTGGACAGGTCCTGGAAGTAGGGGCAGCGGGTGCGCTGGAGCAGGTTGCCGCCCGTGGTGGCGGCGTTGCGCAGCTGTCCCGAGGCGCCCGCCAGCAGGGCCTGGGACAGCGCGGGGTAGCGGTCGCGGACGGCGGGGTGCGCCGCGAGGTCGCTGTTGCGGACCATCGCGCCGACCCGCAGCGCGCCGTCGGGCAGTTCCTCCACCGTGTCCAGCGGGAGGCGGGTGACGTCGACGAGGGCGGCGGGCGTCTCCACGCCGAGCTTCATCAGGTCGACCAGGTTGGTGCCGCCGCCGAGGTAACGGGCGCCGGGATGGGCGGCGAACGCGTCGGTGGCCTCCTCGACGCTGCCGGCCCGTACGTAGGCGAAGGGCTTCACGGGATCACGTCCTCGACGGCGTCGGCGATGCGCGGATACGCACCGCACCGGCAGATGTTTCCGCTCAGCCGCTCGCGGATCTCCTCCCGGACCAGCGGAACGGGCTCACCGGAGGGGGTCGCCGGGTCGGTGACGTGGGACGGGTGTCCGGCCGCGGCCTCGGCGAGCACGCCGACCGCGGAGCAGATCTGGCCCGGGGTGCAGTACCCGCACTGGAAGGCGTCGCGCTCCAGGAAGGCCCGCTGCATCGGATGCAGTTCCTCCCCGTCGCCGGCGAGGCCCTCGACGGTGGTGATCTCGCAGCCGTCCAGGGCGACGGCGAACAGCAGGCAGCTGTTGACCCGCCGCCCGTCGACCAGGACCGTACAGGCGCCGCACTGCCCGTGGTCGCAGCCCTTCTTGGCGCCCGCGAGCCCGAGATCCTCCCTCAGGAGGTCCAGCAGGACCCGGCGGTGGTCGACGGTGAGGGTGTGCGGTTTGCCGTTGACGCGGAGCGTCGTCTCCGAACGGGACGTCTGGGACGTCTGGGGTGGGGGAGCGGGGGTGGTGCCCTCGTCGTACTGGCTGTCCATGGCGTCGATGACCTTCCGGGACGGGCCGTGCTGCCGTGCCGTCCGCGTATCCAGGTCGGGCCGGCTGACACGTGAGGGTGCCCTCAGTCGGCGGACCGTCGCCGGGCCCGCCCTAGGGTGGCGCCATGACCACGGGATCCGAGGAACGCACACACCCGGCTCACGTCGTGCGCGACGCCTACGAAGCCCTGGCGGCGGTGGTCCGTCCGCTGGGGGAGGACGATTCGTGGCTGCCGACCGACTGCACCGGATGGGCGGTGCGCGATCTGGTGTTCCACCTGCTCGCGGACGCCCAGCGGGCCCTGGTGGCCCTGCACACGCCCGCCGGCGACCTCCCTGATCGGGACGCCGTCACCTACTGGCGGGACTGGACGCCCGATACCGACGGCGCGGCCCAGGGACGGCGCTGGAACCGGGCCTGCGCCGCCATGTTCTCCGACTTCGGCCGGCTGAAAGACCTGTACCTGGAGACGGCGGCGGCCACGGTCGCGGCCGCGTCGACGGCCGAGCCCCGGAGCCGAGTGGGCACCCAGGGTCACGTCCTGACCGTCGCCGACCTGCTCACCACCCTCGGCGTCGAGGCGACCGTCCACCACCTCGATCTGACCGTGGCGCTGCCCACCGCACCGGGACCGTCACGCGCCGGGCTGACCGCGGTCCGCGCCACACTCGACGGACTCCTGGGGCGCCCGGTGCCGCTGGACTGGAGCGACGAGCACTACGCCCGCGCCGCCACCGGCCGCACACCGCTCACCGAGAGGGAACGGCACGTCCTGGGATCCGACGCGGACCGCCTCCCGCTCTTCGGCTGACCGAGCCGCCCGGCCGACGGTCCGGACGGCGCCGCTCGCCGGGCCCGGCGGCGGTCAGTCGTCGTGTGCGGCGGTCTGTCGAGCGGTGCCCGGGCCGTCGGCCTCGGGACGTGGTGTCCGGCCCGGGCTCCTGAACCTCTCCAGCGTGCGGGTCAGACTCCGCAGCGGCGACACCTGTGGCGCCGCGGCGGGCGGGAGGCCGGCCGGGGCGGACGCGGCGGACTCCCGGTACGCGGCCAGGGCCTCGCCCGCGCGTTCGGCCGCCTCCCGGTACAGGTCCCGGGACCGCGTCATGGCCTCCAGCGCCTCGGCGTACATGGCCACCAGCCTGCGCTCGCGGTCCAGTTCCTCCGCCATGGTCAGCAGCCGCCAGTCCTCCCGCAGCGCGGTGAGGGCCTCCTCCGCTCCGTCCGGCAGCGGCCTCGGCAGCGCGGCGAAGGCCGTCACCGCCGCGATCAGGGCGGTGGGCTCGGAGCCGTCCAGGAACACGGAGCGGACGGAGAAGTCCGATGCGTCGTAACCGGCCGGGGGCGGGGAGCCGGGCAGCACCACGGCGCCGCCGCGCGGCACCTGGACGCCGAAGTCTTCCAGGGCCCAGTTGACCACCCGCAGCTGCTGCGGCGCGGCGCGGTGCTCGACCACACGGTGCCGCAGGCCGGGAGGCAGCCGGTCCGCCAGCGGCACCCGGCCGCGATGGTCGGGGGTCATCGCCTCGTGCACCACGACGTGGATGTTCCACGGGCCGCGCCCGGCCTCCTTCAGCAGCCGGCGCAGGGTCTTGTCGTCGTCGGGCAGGGTGTTGATGCCCCGCAGCCGCAGCCCCGTGGCGGCGTCGCGGTCCCAGGTGACGTCCGGGTCGTCGGGCCAGAACATCGTGGCGGGGGAGGGCCAGGCGGGATCCCAGGCCTCCTCGGCCTCCGCGAGCAGGGTCCACTCCTGCCCGCCGGCCGAACCGGCCGCCAGGACCAGTCTGGCCCGCACGGTGACGGCCCCTGCGGCCTTCCAGCGCGCCTCGAAGATCCGGTGGGCGGTGGCCTCGTCGCCCGGCTGCTCCTCGGCGGGCAGTTCCAGGAAGTCGTCGATGACGCGGCTGTCCTTCAGCCGCTGCAGGGTGTGCCGGACGGTGTCCTCCGCCGCGGAACCGACGTGGCGGCCGCGGGCGGCCCACACCGTGGGCGGAGTCGTGGGGCGTGCGGTGGCAGAGGTCGGCATGAGTCCATCGGGAGGCAGAGGCGGGGGCACGGACAGACGCAAGTATCGTCGCCGCAGGTCAGCGGAGAGCACCCGGGGTCCGCCGACCGGGCGTGCCGCGGCACGGTTCGCGGTGCGGCCGGGCGGCGTACGAGGTGCGCCGTGGGCGAGGGTGGACAGGAGCACGGCGACCGACCGTACGGCACGAGAAGGAGCGACCGATGAACCTCGACCTCGGCGGACGAACCGCGCTGGTGACCGGATCCTCACAGGGCATCGGAGCGGCGATCGCCGCCGGACTGGCCAGGGCCGGCGCCACGGTGGGCGTCAACGGACGCGACGCCGACCGCCTGGAGGAGAGCGTCGGGAAACTGCGGGCCGAGGTGCCGGCCGGGGCGTTCGTGCCGGTCGCCGCCGACCTCGGCACCGCGGAGGGCGCCGAGCGGGCCTTGGAGACGCTGCCCGACGTGGACATCCTCGTGAACAACCTCGGCGTGTTCGGCGCGGTGCCCGCGCTGGAGATCAGCGACGACGAGTGGCGCCGCTACTTCGAGATCAACGTCCTCGCGGGCGTCAGGCTGACGCGCGCCCATCTCCCTCGGATGAGGGAACGGGGCTGGGGCCGGGTGCTGTACATCGCGAGTGACTCGGCCGTCGTCGTGCCGGTCGAGATGATCCACTACGGCGTCTCCAAGACGGCACTGCTCGCCGTGAGCCGCGGCTTCGCCAAGGAGGCGGCGGGCAGCGGCGTCACGGTGAACTCCGTCATCGCCGGACCCACCCACACCGAGGGCGTCGAGGACTTCGTGTACCAGCTGGTCGACCGCGACCTGCCCTGGGACGAGGCACAGCGCGCCTTCATGCGCGAACACCGCCCGCAGTCGCTGCTCCAGCGGCTGATCGAGCCCGAGGAGATCGCCAATCTCGTGGTGTACCTGAGTTCGCCCCAGGCGTCCGCCACGACCGGCGCGGCCGTCCGCGTCGACGGCGGGTACGTGGACTCGATTCTCCCGTAGTCACTCTCCCGGGCTCGTGGTCACTCTCCCGGCGCCGCGCGCCGCCGGTCCGCCTCGTCCCAGGCCCGGGTGTCGCGCGGCTCCACGTACGGCTCGTCCTCGGGCGGGTGGCCGCCGTCGATCACACGCTGGCGGGCGAGTTCGGCGTCGAACTCGAGGCCTAGCAGGATGGCCAGGTTCGTCACCCACAGCCACACCAGGAAGATGATGACACCGGCCAGGGTGCCGTACGTCTTGTTGTACGAGCCGAAATTGGCCACGTAGAACGCGAAGCCGGCCGAGGCGACCAGCCAGATCAGCAGGGCGAGGAAGCTGCCCGGCGAGATCCACTTGAAGCCCTTGACCCGGGCGTTCGGGGTGGCCCAGTACAGGATCGCGATCATGGACGTGACGAGCACGACCAGCACCGGCCACTTGGCGATCGACCACACGGTCAGCGCGGTGTCACCGACGCCGAGCGCGGTGCCCACCTGCTGGGCCAGGCTGCCGGTGAACACGACGATCAGCGCGCTGACCACGGCGAGCACCAGCAGCACCACGGTCAGGGCCACCCGCAACGGCAGCACCTTCCACACCGGGCGCCCCTCGGGCACGTCGTAGACCGCGTTCGCCGCGCGGATGAACGCGGCCACATAGCCGGACGCCGACCAGATCGCGCCGACCAGGCCGACCACCGCCAGCACGGAACCCAGCCCGGACTTGGCCTGCAACTGTTCGACCGCGTTGGTGATGACGTCCCGTGCGGCCCCGGGCGCCAGCTTCTGGATGTTGTCGAGCACCTGCTGGGTGGCGGACTGCCCGGCGATCCCCAGCAGGGAGACCAGCACCAGCAGGGCCGGGAACAGCGACAGGATCCCGTAGTAGGTGAGGGCGGCGGCGCGGTCGGTCAGCTCGTCGTCCTTGAACTCGGCGATCACGCGCCGCAGCAGCGAGAACCACGAGCGCTTCGGCAACTCGGTGGGGGAGTCCGGAGCGGCGCTCTCGGTGGAGGCGTCCGGTCCGTACTCCCCGGGCGCCGTCTCGTCCGTGGTGTCGTCCTTCGGGTGCTTCCCGCGATGGGGAAGATGCAGTCGGGCCATGGACCCCGGGTTGCCCGTCTCGGCGTACCCACGCACCCGTGCGCGGGAAGCGCGCCCGGTGTGCGGCCGCCACCCGAGACCGCGCCGTTCACTCGTGGTCCGGGGCGGCGCGCCGTCCCCACACTGGTCGGCGCGGACAGGTCCCGCCCGCCATCCGCGTCGGGGCGGGCCTGCCCGCGCCAACCTCTCGCCCGACGGGCCCGCGCACGGTCGAAATACAGCAGTATGCCGGAGCGCGCGCACGTTCCTCTGGAAAATGCCAAAGCGCTCACCAGATGCGTGCACTTTCCGTAGTCTCGGCGTCACGTTCGCGGTACAGCCGTGCGGGGAGAGGGGATCCGGCGTGCCCGGAATCGACGAGAGTCTGCTGGAAGCCATGCGGCTGCCCGGCGCACGGGGCGCGTCCCTGGTCGACTGGATCAGCGGGCTCGCCCTGGGCGCCGTCGGCGAGGCGCCGGGCGGCGACTGGGAGGCGACCGCGGCGGAGACCGCGGAACTGGCCCGGTACGTCGCGGAGAGCGGCTCCCTCGCAGCGGTCGGCGCGCCCGGCACCGCGGGCGCCCCCCGACCCGCCGTCGCGCCGGAGAAGGAACCGCCGGTCGAGGACATGATCGCCACCACCGCCGACGCCTATCACCTGCTCAGGTTCGTCAGCACTCCGTTCGACAGCACCGTCTTCCTCCACCTGTGGCTGGACCGCAACGACGGAAACCTCGCCCTGGCGCGCATCCGGCTGTCCGAGATGGCGGATCGTCTGGTGCTCGGATGACCAGGGTGACGACCACCTGGACCACGCACGAGACGACGTCGGCGGCCCTGGGCGCGCTCGCGGCAGAGGGGGCGACCGGCGCCCTGTCGGGCGAGCGGGGCATCGTCTACCTCGCGGCGGGCCGGGTCGTGCACGTGGAGTCCGCCTTCACCCCGGACCTCGGCGCGCTGCTCACCCGCAGCGGCGCCGTCGCGCCGGACGGCTGGTGGGACGCGGTCGACCGCGGCGGCACGCAGGCCCGGGTCGGACACCGGCTCGTGGACAGCGGCCGGCTCGCCGCCGGGGCGCTGGAGGTCTGCCACCTGGGCGCCCTGTTCGACGCCGCGTACTTCGTCCTCGCCCACGACACGCGCGCCCACCGCTTCCGGCCCGGCGCGGTGCACTGGCTCGGCGCGGTCCGGTCCGTACCGGTGGACGTCGTCGTCCGCGAGTGCGGACGCCGGCGCGCCCTGCTGGACCGCATCTGGCCGGACCCCGACATCGACACCGTCCCCCTCACACGGGTGCCCGACGCGGGCGCCGCCGGCCTGCCGGTACGGCGCAGCCGGACCCTCACCCAGGTCGACGGTGTCCGCACCGCGGCGGAGATCGCCTCGGCGCTCGCCTGCCGCACGTACCACACCCTCGTCGAACTGCGCCGCCTGGCCGCCGACGGCCTCGTCGCCGCCACGCCGCCCGCCCACGTCCCCGTCGCGCCGGGCCCGGGCCCCCGCGACGTGGTGTGGGACGACCCGGACACGGCCCTGCTGCGACGGCTTCGAGACGCCTTGGAGGCCCTGTGATACGCGCGCGTCGACAGCGTGCCGAAAGGAGACTGCTCATGGCCGTCGAGAGCGACGTCCTGGACGAACTGCACCGACTGCGCAACCGCGTGCCCCAGTTGACCGGATCGCTCGCGGCCACCGTCGACGGGCTCGTGCTGGCCCACGACGCACCGGGCACCGAACCCGAGGGCCTCGCCGCGCTCACCGCCGCCGCCCTCGGCGTCGCCCAGCGCATGGCCGACGCCACCTCGCGCGGCGGGTTCCGGGAACTGCTGCTGCGCGGGACCGACGGCTACGTCGCGACCTACGCGGCCGGTCCGGCCGCCGTGCTCACCCTGCTCGCCGACGGCCGGGTCAACGTGGGCCGGCTGCACCTGGAGGGCCGGCGCAGCGGCGCCCGGATCGGGGAGCTGGTCGTCGACCGCATCGGCCAGGACCGGGGCCGCCCCTCGGCCGCCGAACACGACACGACGCCTCTCGGGGAAGCGGCCCGCCCGATCGGCACCCTGCCGGTGCGCACCCCGCAGCGGCCCACACACCGACCGAGTCCCCAGATCGGCGGCCAACGCCGGCCGACCTGATCAACCGAGCACTACCGATCACGTACCGATCACGTCCGGAAAGGAACCCACGCATGGCCAACCTGGAGACCTCACTCAAGGAATGCCTCAGCTCCATCGACGGAGCGAAAGCCGCCGCGCTGGTCGACTACACCAGCGGGATGGCCCTCGGCACGCTGGGCGGCACCAAGGACTTCAATCTGGAAGTCGCCGCCGCCGGCAACACCGACGTCGTGCGGTCCAAGCTGCGCACGATGGAGCACCTCGGCCTGAAGGAGGAGATCGAGGACATCCTGATCACCCTGAGCACCCAGTACCACATGATCCGCCTGCTCAAGGGCCGTGGCAGCAACGGGCTCTTCCTCTACCTCGTGCTCGACGCGAGCCGCGCCAACCTGGCGATGGCCCGCCACCAACTGCGCCGGATCGAGACCGAGCTGGAGGTCTGAACCGGCCACCGCACAACCGGCGCGGGCCCGGCGGGAGTTGCTCCCGCCGGGCCCGCGCCGGTCACCGAGGCTCAGGCGCCGCTCTCCCGGAGCATGTCCTCGCGCTCGACCAGCTTCACGCGCTCGCGTCCCTGCGGCTCGCCCAGCGCCTTCTCCGCGGCGTCGAGCTTGTACCAGCCGTCCCAGGTGGTGAAGCGGACGTTCCGCTCGGCGAGGAAGGCGTCCACGGCCTCCGGAGCGGGCGAGACGGGAGTCTGCAGCCGTCCGTTGGCGAAGTCGTCCAGCAGGTTGGACACCGTCTCGTTGGCGTCGCCCTTGGTGTGGCCGATCAGACCGACCGGGCCGCGCCGGATCCAGCCGGTGACGTAGGTCGACTGCAGGTGCTCGCCGGACTCCTGGATCACCCGGCCGCCCTCGTCCGGGACCGTGCCCGAGTCGATGTCCCAGGGCAGCTTGGGGAGCTGGTCGGACAGGTAGCCGACGGCCCGGTAGACCGCCTGGACATCCCAGTCCTTGAACTCGCCGGTGCCCTTGACGTTGCCGGTGCCGTCCAGCTCGGTGCGCTCGGTGCGCAGGCCGACGACCTTGCCGTCCTCGCCGAGGATCTCCGAGGGCGACTCGAAGAAGTGCAGGAACAGCTTGTGCGGCCGGTCGCCGACGTCGCGGATCGCCCAGTTCTCCAGGGTCTTGGCGACCATGTCGGCCTGCTTGTTGCCGCGCCGGGTGGCGATCGAGCCCTCGTCGTAGTCGATGTCCTCGGGGTCGACGATGACCTCGATGTTGGGGGAGTGGTCCAGCTCCCGCAGCTCCATCGGGCTGAACTTCGCCTGCGCCGGGCCGCGGCGGCCGAAGACGTGGACCTCCAGCGCCTTGTTGGCCTTGAGGCCCTCGTAGACGTTCGGCGGGATCTCGGTCGGCAGCAGCTCGTCCGCCGTCTTGGCGAGGACGCGCGCGATGTCCAGGGCGACGTTGCCGACGCCGAGCACGGCGACCTTCTCCGCCTCCAGCGGCCAGGTGCGCGGGAAGTCGGGGTGGCCGTCGTACCAGGCGACGAAGTCGGCGGCCCCGTACGAGCCGTCGAGCTCGATGCCGGGGACGGAGAGCGCCCGGTCCGCCGTGGCGCCCGTGGCGAAGATCACACCGTCGTAGAAGGCGCGCAGATCGTCCAGGCTGACGTCGGTCGGGTAGTCCACGTTGCCGAAGAGACGGATCTGCGGCTTGTCGAGCACCTGGTGCAGGGCCGTGATGATGCCCTTGATCCGCGGGTGGTCGGGGGCGACGCCGTACCGGATCAGGCCGAACGGGGCGGGCATGCGCTCGAAGATGTCGATGGAGACACCGGGGTCGGCGGCCACCTCGGACTTGAGCAGGGCGTCGGCCGCGTAGATTCCGGCGGGGCCGGATCCGACGATGGCTACCCGCAGGGGGCGGGGCATGTTCAGGTTCCCTTCGAGCGGCAACAGATCGACTCTCCGGGAAGCCTAAGCTAAGGGAAGCCTAAGTCGGTACGCGGGTCCGGTCTATGAGGCCATAAGGGCGGCTTATGGGTTCTCATGGTTCGACTTTGCGACCCCGGCGGCCCGGGTTTGAACCCCGGGGGACGGGTGACGCAGGCGTGAGGCGCGGCGAACGCGTACCGCGTCCAGCCTCACGAGGGGAGCCCGCGTGCACCGTCCGGACGGCCACCCGGATCCGAACCGGTGGCGGGCCCTCTGGGTGACCCTGGTCGCCGGATTCATGACCCTGCTGGACGTGACGATCGTCGCCGTCGCCCTGCCCTCCATGCAGCGAGGGCTGCACGCCTCGGCGGCGTCCGTGCAGTGGGTCGTGTCCGGCTACGCCCTCGCCTTCGCCCTGACCCTGGTGACGGCCGGCCGGATCGGTGACACGTTCGGCAGGCGCCGCGTCTTCCTCGTCGCGCTGGCCGCCTTCGTGCTCTGCAGCGCCGCGGCGGGGGCCGCGCCGGGCATCGAACTGCTGGTGGTCGCCCGGCTCGCCCAGGGGGTCGCCGCCGGCAGCCTCGCACCGCAGAACTCGGCACTGATCCAGCAGATGTTCCGCGGCGCGGAGCGCGGGCGCGCGTTCGGGCTGTTCGGAGCCACCGTGGGGGTGTCCAGCGCCGTGGGGCCGATCATCGGAGGGGTGATCCTGGCGCTGGCGGGCCCCGAGGGCTGGCGATGGATCTTCTACGTGAACGTGCCGGTCGGCGTTCTCGCCCTCCTGCTCGGCTTCCGCCTGCTGCCCCGGGCGGCCCCCGGCGGCCGGGGGCGGCTGGACCCGATCGGGGTGGCGCTCCTCGGGGCCGGGATCCTGGCCCTCATGCTGCCGCTGGTCCTCGCCGAGGGTGGCGGGGTGGGCAGGGTGTGGTGGCTGTTCCCGGTGGGCGTGCTCGTCCTGTTCGTCTTCGTACGGTGGGAGCGCCGCGTCGCCCGTCGCGACGGGCAGCCGCTGCTGGAACCCGGGCTGTTCACCGAGACCCGCGGCTACGTCACGGGCGCGGGCCTGGCCGCTCTGTACTTCGTCGGGTTCAGCGGCGTGTGGCTCGTGTTCGCGCTCTTCTTCCAGAACGGGCTGGGCTTCTCACCCCTCATGTCCGGCCTGGCGGTGACCCCGTTCGCCGTGGGCTCCGCCCTGGCCGCGGCCGTGGCGGGGCGGCTGGTCGACCGGCTGGGGCGGTCGCTGACGGTCTGGGGGCTCGTCGCCGTCATGCTGGGACTCGGCGCGACCGCGATGGTGCTCTGGCTCGCGCCCGCCGACCGGGCGGCCTGGATCGCGGCCCCGGCGCTGCTGGTCGGCGGGCTCGGCAGTGGCTGTGTGATCTCCCCGAACATCACGATGACGCTGCGGGACGTCCCGGTGCGGATGGCGGGCGCCGCCGGGGGCGCGCTGCAGACGGGGCAGCGCCTCGGCGGCGCCGTGGGCACCGCCGCGCTGCCGGGGCTGTTCTACCTGACGCTCAACGCCACCCGCGGCGACTACCGCGAGGCCGTGGCCCTGTCGGTCGGGTCGGGGGTCGCCGTCATGCTGTGCGCGCTGACCGTCGCGGTCCTCGACTGGCGACGGGACCGCTCCGAGAGCGCCGGACGCTGCCCGTCGGAGGCGCCCCACGGCCATACCCACGCGGGGCAGGGCTGAGACGCTCCCGACACGACGGCGTACCGGCCCGGCGCGCTCAGCGGCGCTTGCCGAACTTTCGCAGCATCTGCTGGGCCTGCGCGCGGCGGCGGGGGTCCGAGGCGGCCCGGCGCACCTGCTCCGTCGCCCTGCGGCCCTGCGGGCTGCGCGCGAAGCGCTTGATCCGGTCCAGCATTCCGGCCATGACGTTCCTCCGAGTCGACGATGGTCCTGCTTGTCCGTCCTCCTACCCCGCGGCCCTCCGCTCACCCCGGCGGCCGTCGCCGGGTTTGATCCCGCCGTCACGGGCGACCCGCTGTGCAGGACATCGGAAGCGAACCCCGTGAGGTGAGCAGTTGTGGCCGGCAATCAGAAGTCCAAGGCCAAGATGGAGCAGGCCGAGGGGAAGGCCAAGGAAGCGGCCGGCCGGGCCGTCGGCAACGAGCGGATGACCGCCGAAGGACGCGCCGAGCAGTCCAAGGGCGACGCCCGGCAGGCCAAGGAGAAGGGCAAGGACGCGTTCCGGCACTGACTCCGGAACCGACGGGCGGCACACGGGCCGCGGAACCCGGCACAGGCCGGTTCCGCGGCCCGCGCCGTGCCGGTGGGGCCGCCTCTGGGGGACGCGGGGGTCAGCCGATGTGGTACGCGTCCCCGTACACGTGCCAGTCCAGCGGCGGGTCGAGGTCCAGGTTGCCCTCGCGCAGGAAGACGCGCTGCGCGGTGTCGACCCGGCTGGTGTCGCTGTGCGCCTCCTCCTGCCTCATGGCCCACACCCGTGCGTCGAGGAAGGCGTGCAGGTACGTCACCTCGTCGCCGCCCCGGGCCGGGGGCCGGGCCCGGCCGAGGGCCCGGTCCCGGATGCTGCCGAAGCTCGCCGAGTCGCCGCCGTCGCCGTGCATGACGATCGCGTCGTAGTACGCGAACTGCCCGAGCGTCCGCAGCCCGTCCGCCTTCGCCCGCCGTACGGCCGGACCGAAGTAGACGCGGTCGCGCGCGTGGTCCTGCGCCCGGCGGAACTCCGGGTCGCGGGCGGCCCGGCGCCAGTCGCCGGGGAAGCCGGGGTCGAGCCCCTCGTGCGAGTCGGAGCCGTCGACCTCGCGCAGCGCCGGCAGGTAGCGCGCGAGCACGTTGCCGGGGCCGCGGTCGGTTTAGCGCTCCACCAGGTCGAGCATGTCGCCGGTGCCGGAGCAGAAGCCGATGATGCCGGCGGTGTAGCCGCGGCCGTCACCGATGTCCTCGATGTACTGGTACTGCGCCTTTCAGTCGAGCGAGGAGTTCTCCGCGCTCGACACCAGCCGCATGGCGATGTCCTTCTTCGCCGGGTCGTCCAGCCCCGCCGCGCGCACGGGTGTCGCCGTGGCGCGTGAGGGGCTGATGAGGGGGACTGCCGCCAGGGACGCACATGCCATGGCGAGCACGGTACGGCGCGAGGGGCCTGACGGGCGCGCCGGGTCGGGGGGCGGGTGCCTCACGGGATCTCCAGGTGATGGTGGGGGGTGGAAGTACCGGGCACTGATAGGAAAGTTTCCTACCAGAAAATCGGCCCGCTGGGCACCCACCGTGCGCGGTATCGGTACGGAGCGAGGGCGGACGCCCGAGTCCGTCAGGGCACCGGCTGTTCCGCCCAGATGACCTTCCCGCCCGGCGTGTAGCGGGTGCCCCAGCGCTCCGCGAGCTGCGCGACGAGGAACAGTCCCCGCCCGCCCTCGTCCGTCATGGCCGCGTAGCGCAGGTGGGGCGAGGTGCTGCTGCTGTCGAAGACCTCGCAGACCAGGCTGCGGTCGCGCAGCACCCGGACATGGACGGTCTCGCCGCCGTACCGGATCGCGTTGGTGACCAGCTCGCTCAGGATCAGCTCCGTCGTGAACGCCAGCTCGTCCAGCCCCCACTCGGCCAGTCGCCGGGTGACCTGGGCGCGTACCTCGCCGACCGCCGCCGGGTCGTTCGGCACCTGCCACTCGGCGACCCGGTCCGGACCGAGCGCGTGGGTGCGGGCGACGAGCAGGGCGATGTCGTCGCCCGGCCGGTCCGGAAGCCGGGCGTCCAGGACGGTCCGGCAGGTCTCCTCGGGCGACTCGCCGGCCGTCTCCAGCGCCTGGCGCAGGTGTTCGAGGCCGACGTCGATGTCGTGCTCCCGGTCCTCGACGAGCCCGTCGGTGTACAGGACCAGCCGGCTGCCCTCCGCCAGGCGCAGCTCGGTCGTCTCGAACGGCAGGCCGCCCAGGCCCAGCGGGGGCCCCGCGGGCACCTCGGGGAACTCCACACCTCCGTCCGGCCGGATCAGCGCGGGCGGCGGGTGGCCCGCCCGCGCGATCACACAGGTGCTGGAGACCGGGTCGTAGATCGCGTAGAGGCAGGTCGCGCCGGTGACCGGGGCGGTACCGTCGTCGGCCTCGTCCTGGTCGATGCGGCCGACCAGCTCGTCCAGCAGACCGAGCAGCTCGTCGGGCGGCAGGTCGAGGGCGGTGAAGTTGTGCACCGCCGTCCGCAGCCGCCCCATGGTGGCCGCGGCGTGCAGTCCGTGGCCGACGACGTCACCGACCACGAGCGCCACCCGGGCACCCGACAGCGGCAGCACGTCGAACCAGTCCCCGCCGACCCCGGCCTGCGCGGGCAGGTACCGGTAGGCGATGTCCAGGGCGTTCTGCTCGGGCATCCTGCGGGGCAGCAGACTGCGCTGGAGGGTCACCGCCATGCTGTGTTCGCGGGTGTAGCGGCGCGCGTTGTCGATGGAGACCGCGGCGCGCGCGACCAGTTCCTCGGCGAGCACCAGCTCGTCCTCGTCGAAGGGCTCGGGCTTCTCCGAACGCCAGAAGCTGACCACCCCGAGCACCAGGGTGCCCGCGCGCAGCGGTGCGGTGATCAGGGAGTGGACGCCGTACTCCACCACCTGCGCCGAGCGTTCGAGGTCCTGCGCCTGCCAGCCCCGGGCCTCGCCGAGGCGGGGCTCCAGCACGGGCCGGCCGGTCTGCAGGGAGCGGCCCTGCGGAGAGGAGGTGACGAAGCGGATCTGACGCCCCACGGGGTAGAGCGGGACCTCTTCACGGATGCCGCCGAGCGCGGCGCGGCGCAGCGGGGTCACGCCTCCCGGCTGGCCGCCGGCCAGCACGGTGTCGAACAGGTCCACGCTGACGTAGTCCGCGAACCTGGGTACGGCCAGCTCCGCCAGCTCCTCGGCGGTACGGGTGACGTCCAGGCTCGTGCCGATGCCCACGCCGGCGGCGTACAGGATGTCCAGGCGTTCCCGGGCGGTTTCGGCCCGGCCGGACAGGGCGCGCAGCTCCGTGGAGTCGCGGAGCGTGGCGACGCTGCCCGCCGGGCCGCCCCGTACGTCCGTGGGCCGCTGGTTGACCGCCAGCAGCCGGTCCTTGACCAGGTGCACCTCGTCGGTGGCGACCCGTCCGGAGGCGAGCAGCTCCGCCGTGTCGTCCGGGAGCCCGAGGTCGAGGACGTGTCGTCCCTCCGCGTCGTCGGGCAGGTCGAGCAGGCGCTGTGCCTCGTCGTTGGCGAGCAGCAGCCTGCCCTCCCCGCCGGCGATGAGCACGCCCTCCCGGACGCTGTGCAGGACCGCGTCGTGGTGTTCGTACATCCGGGTCATCTCGTGCGGTCCCAGGCCGTGCGTCTGGCGCAGCAGCCGCCGGCTGACGAGCGCCGTGCCCGCCGTCGCCAGGGCCAGCCCGACGCCCGCCACGATCAGCACCAGAGGCAGCTGCCGGTCGGCGGCGCCGCCCACGTTCTCCGTGGTGATGCCGGCCGACACCAGGCCCACGACCGTCCCGTCGGGCGCCTCGACGGGCACGACGGCCTGGACCAGCGGGCCGATGGTCCCCTCGATCTCCTCGGTCACCGTCTCCCCGGCCAGCGCGGGGGCGATGTTCCCCACGAACTCCTTGCCGATGCGGTCGGGCTTGGGATGGGTGTAGCGGATGCCGTCGGTGTTCATGACGACGACGAAGTCCACGCCCGTCGCCTTGCGCACCGCCTCGGCCCGGGGCTGGAGCAGCTCCGTGGGGTCGGGAGCGCGCAGGGCCTCGCGGATGCCGGGGGAGTTCGCGAGCGTCGCGGCCACGGCGACGGACCGGTTGCGGGCCTCGACGGTGCTGTCGTGCCGTACCTGGAGCACCAGCGCGATGGCCGCGGCCACGACGAGCAGCAGCACGATGACCACGTTCATGGCGAAGACCTGGCCGGCGACGCTGCGTCCGGACATGGCCGAGCGCAATGCCGCGGCGCGCCGCCGCCCTCCCTTGCCCGTCCCCCGCCGCGACCGGTCCGCGTCGCGCAGATGCCGGGCGAGCGGGCCGCTGGGACGACGGGGTGACCGCTCTCCCGATCGACCCATCAGTCGGACCATGTGCCCATGTCTACACTGCCGGGCCCGAGGAGGCGAGGGGCACTCCCGGTGAACGGAGGGGCCCACCGGACCGGGCCCGGAGCGGCCCTCACCGGGGATTCCCGTGCCGGTGGCGGCGGGTGGCGAGCAGCAGGGCGATGTCGTCGGGACGGTCCGTGGCGTGGCGGGCGGTGACGACGATCCGGTCGGCGACGCCCGCCAGCGAACGGCTTCCCGGCCGTGCGGCGGGCGCACCGGCCCTGGCCAGGGCCAGCCGCAGGGCGGTGATGCCGTCGTCGATGTCGGTGCCGGGCCGCTCCACCAGCCCGTCCGTGTAGAGGGCGAGGACGGCGCCGGGCTCGACGCGGAACTCCGTCAGCGGGTACGGCGCGCCGGGGTCCACACCGAGCACCACCCCGCCGGGCAGGTCCAGTGCCTCGGTGCGTCCGTCCGGGTGGCGCAGGAGCGGCGGCGGGTGCCCCGCGCGGGCCGCGCACGCCTGTCCGGTGGCCGGGTCGAGCCGGATGTAGCAGCAGCTCGCGAACAGACCCGGGTCCAGATCGGTCAGCAGGTGGTTGACGCCGCTCAGCACCTCGTCGGGCGGACGGTCGCCGAGGGCGAAGGCGCGCACGGCGCTGCGCAGTTGCCCCATCGTGGCCGCCGCCTGCACACCGTGCCCCTGCACGTCGCCGATGACCAGGGCCATGCCGCTCCCGGAGGCGACGACGTCGTACCAGTCGCCGCCCACGTCCATGCCCTGGGTCCCCGGCAGATAGCGCCCCGCGGTCTCCAGCAGGGGATGTACGGGCAGCCGGCGGGGGAGCAGGGCCCGCTGGAGTCCGCGGGCGAGCGCGGTCTCGGTCTCGTAGCGCCGCGCCTTCTCCATGGCGTGGGCGATCACGCCGGCGAGGGCGGTGAGGACCGCGCGTTCCTCGGTGCCGAAGCCGCGGGCACGGTCGAAGCCGAGGATGCAGGAGCCGACCGGTCGTCCGGAGGCGATCAGCGGCAGGAAGGCGCGGGCGCCCTCCGTGGCGTCCAGCGGGATGCCCGGGTACGCGGCGGCCAGTGCCTGCATCGAGTCGAAGAAGAGCGGCCGGCCGCTGGTCAGCGTCTCCACCCCGGGCAGCCGGGCATCCAGGGCAACCCCCTCGAAAGGCGCGAGGAAGCCCGGCGGGAAGCCGGTCTCCCAGGCCAGGTACAGATGCCGGTCCTGGAGCAGGTAGAGGGCGAGCCGGCGGCCCCCGAACGCCGGCAGCAGCTCCCGCACGACCACGGCGGCCACCTGGCGGGCGGTGACCGCCTCGGTCAGGGCCACGGCCAGGACGATCGGGCGGTACACGGGCGCCGCCGTGGCGACGACGGCCGGGCCGGGATCGCCGGTGTTGGACGCCGTCTGCGGTGCGCCGTGCTCGGGCGTGAGACCGGCGGACGCGTCGGCCACCCGGTTGGCGGGGCGGAGCGTGCCCGTCAGGAAATCCGGACCGGGATGCATGGAGACGGCGAGCCAGTCCCCTTCGTAGGGCTGCGGCGTGGTCCGGAGGCTGCCGTCGGGCGGGCGCCGGACATGGAAGTGGACCGGCTCGGGCGACAGCAGGGCACCGCGCAGATGATCCTCGTAGGCCGCCTGGTCCAGCCAGGGCACGGCCTCCCACAGGGAGTGGCCGAGCAGCCGCGCCCGGGGCTGCCCCAGCAGCGCGGCGGCGCGCGGATTGGCGTAGACGATCGTGCCCAGCCGGTCCACGCAGAACACGCCGTCCGGAAGCAGGTCGGCGGCCGCGTCCGCCACGGCGCCGGCGGACGTGTCGCGTACGACGCCGCGCACCGGGCCGCCGACGGGTGGCGCGGCCTGCGGTTTCCACAGCTCCACCAGGAGCAGCGCACCGTCCGCGGCGCGTACGTGCAGGGGCAGCGGGGGAGGCCGGCCGGCGGCCGTCTGACGCAGCGCCGCGGCGAGCCGGTGCCCGTCGTCGGGCGCCAGGGCGTCGGTGAGTGTGCCCAGTGACGTGGCGGCGGGTACGCCGGTGAGCGAGTCGGCGGCGGGTGCGTTGGTGGCCGCGGCCACGCCGAGCAGGTCGCACAGCGGTCCGTCGACGGTGACGGCACCCGAGGCCGGATCCCAGGCGAAGCTTCCGGCACGCGCCGCGTGTCGTGCGGCCGGGGGCGGCCTCAGGCACAGCGGTTCGCCGTCCCAGACGACCGGCGGGGCGCCCGGGTCCTCGTCCAGCCGTTCCAGGGCCGAGCCGAGCTCCTGCGCCAGCCGCTCCATCCGGTCGAGGCCGTCCAGCGCCTCCGCGGTGTCGGAGGCGGAGGGGCGCAGGACGGTCAGGACGCCGTACGTCCCCGCCGCGCCGGTGACGGGCACGTACAGGGACCCGAACGGGAACGGCAGACCGGCCGCGAACTGCGGATACCGGCGCATCGTCTCCGTCGCGTTGGGCAGCACCACCCGGACGCCCAGCCGATAGGCGTCGGCGACCGGGAACGGGCTGTCGGAGTGCAGTCGCCACCAGGGCCGGAACAGTGGCCCGGGCAGTCCGGCGAGGACGGCCAGCCGCAGCAGGCCGGGGGTGCGCGAGCGCAGGTAGATCCCGCCCACACGGCCGTCGGTCGCGCCGACGGCCTGGGCGCAGGCGTCGATCAGCAGCGCCGCCAGCCGCCCGGGCATGCGGTCTGCGTCCTCGGCGCCTGCACTCATCGGCCCCACCTCGTCCGTGCGCCGTCACGCGGGCGACACAGCAAGAATGCGCCACGACACCCGGGTCGCGCACGCGGTCGGGCCGCACGGGTGACCGCGACGGGCGTCGACTCGTGGAAGGGATCGTCGGGCAACCCGGCCGTGCCCGTCGCGGACCGGGACGGCGTCCTTACCGGCGCTCCCGGCCCGGACCTGTCCGAAGAACGGCGCGTCCGGCGGAAGTTGGGGCAAAGGGATCGTGGAATCCGCCCCGGTGCGTATCGTGAAGGGCCGGGGACATGTGCTCCCCCTAGTCGGACCCGGACCGGACGGTGAGGCTCTGTATGACTCCGGCGCACAGACCCGATGCCACGGACGCCTCGGTCGTGTCCACGGCGGTGGAGTTCAGGGGAGGATCGGCGATGATCCCGGCCTCCCGGGACGTCGTGCACGGATTCGTCGCGCGACTGGGCGAGAGGGGCGTGGACCTGGCCGACAGCTTCCCGGACGCCGCCCGCCTGGTCGCCAGCGAGCTGGTGACGAACGCGCTCCGGCACGCGCCCGGTCCCTGCCGCCTGGAACTGACCCTGCTGGACGACGGAGTGGAGATCGCGGTGTCGGACACGGGGGACGCGTTCCCCACGTTCCTGCCCCGCGATCCCCTACGGGTCGGCCGGCACGGTCTGGAGATCGTGACCCGCCTGTGCGACGAGGTCATCACCAAGCCGCACGCGACGGGGAAGACGGTGTACGCGCGCCTGCCGCTGCGCTGACCCGGGTCAGGCCGCGAGGGCCTGCTCGACGGTCGGGTAGCAGCCGATGAGTGTGTCCACGCCGACGAGCTGCAGCACGCGCTCGACGGCGTGCTGCGGTGCGGCGAGTCGCAGCCAGACGCCGCGGGACTCGGCGGCCCGGTGCGCGGAGATGAGCACGTTTATGCCGCTGGAGTCCAGGAAGGCCACCTCGCCGAAGTCGACCACCGTGCCCGGCGCCGTCTGCACACAGGACAGCAGGACGTCGTGGAGCTGACTGCTGCCGTCGAGATCGACTTCTCCGGCGAGCAGGACGAGGCTGACGCCGTCGCCCGTGGTGGTACGGGTGATCAGCAGCCGCTCCGGTACCGCAGCTCCCTCGATGTCCGCCACGCTTCCCTCACTTCTCGCATATGCCCGGCCGTCGTCGGTGGCTTGATGCTAAGGCTCTTGGAGGCTCGCGGGGGCCACTTGCGCAGACCGGCTGCGCCCGGACCGGCCGTCGAGCGCTCGACGCGCGCGACGGCGCTCCTCTGACTACGGTCGAATGGTGGTGGCTCACACATTCGAAGAGCTCGTGCACAAGCGTCGCGCGGCGGACCTGGCCCGGCACCGGGTCGAGGAGCTGCGGGACTCGTACGGGCCTCCCACGCAGCATCGGTGGACCCAACGGCAGTCCCATACGTACGAGACCGCCGTACGGGCCTGGCGCGACCTGGACAGGGACGCGCAGACCGCGATGACGGAGTACGTCAAGGAGGGGGGTCAGTCCCGGCACAAGCTGGAGGCGAAGGTCCGCAAGGCCGTCCAGGACGGCGGACAGGGCACCTGACCGGCCCGCGACGGGACCGGCACCGGACCGGCCGTTGTCCGCAGGCATGCGTCTGCGGAGTCGGTGCGGGGCCGGGTCGGCAACCGGCGGGCCCGGCAACCGGCGGGCCCGGCACCGGGCGGGCCCGGCGCCGGGCGGGGCCGGCGCCGGGCGGGGTCGGCACAAAGCCGGGCCGGCATCCGACCCGGCCGGTACCGGTTCGGGCCGGGTTTCAGTCCCGTCGGGCCGTGGTCTCGCCGAGGAGGCCGCGCGCGGTCTCCAGGGCCGCCGCCCGGTCCTCGGGTACCAGCCCGATGCGGGTGCGGCGGTCGAGCAGGTCGGCCTCGTCCAGGGCTCCCTCGTGGCGCAGCGCCCAGAGCAGCTCGGCCCCGGTGACGGGGTGGTCCGGGAGGACGCGCTCGCCGAGCCGGGGGTCGCGGTCGGCGAGCGCCTGCACGGCCGGTGCCTCGGTGCCGTAGCGCCGCACCAGGCGGCGCGGCGCCCGCAGCGCGGCCAGGGCGTGCGGTGCGGCGGCGCCGACCAGCGGCAGCGCGGCGGTGGGGGACGGGCCGGCGCCGAGGCGGCGGGCGGCGACGGCGGCGTCCACGGCGTCCTCGGCCATGCGGCGGTACGTGGTGAGCTTGCCGCCGACCACCGTGATCACGCCCTCGGACGAGGTGAGCACGGCGTGCCGGCGCGAGACGTCCGCCGTGCGGGCCCCGCTGCCGGGCCGGTCCTCGGACGTGGTGTCCAGCAGGGGGCGCAGGCCCGCGAAGGCGCCCACCACGTCCTCCCGGTGGACCGGCACGTCCAGCACGGAGCCGAGCACGTCGAGCAGGAAACCGACGTCGGTCTCGGGCACCTCGGGCACGTCCGGGATCCCTCCGTCGACGGGCTCGTCGGTCAGGCCGACGTACACGCGGCCGTCGCCCTGGGGCAGGACGAGGACGAAGCGGTTGGTCTCCCCGGGGACCGGCACGTGCAGGCCGGCGGGCAGCGGGCCGAGCCGGTCGGAGCGCATGACCAGGTGCGTGCCGCGGGAGGGCCGGACCCGGATGCCGTCCACGAGGTCACCGGCCCACACGCCGGAGGCGTTGACCACCGCTCGGGCACGGATCACGCCCTCCTCGCCGGTGAGCTCGTCGCGTATCCGGGCGCCGGACGAGGCCAGCTCCAGGGCCCTCACCCGGGTCAGTATCCGGGCACCGCGCGCGGCGGCGGTCCGGGCGAGCGCGGTCACCAGCCGGGCGTCGTCGGTGAGCCGTCCGTCCCAGGACAGCAGGCCGCCGCGCAGCCGGTCGGAGCGCAGCGCCGGCGCGAGGTGGCGGGCCTCCACGGCGGACAGCCGGCGTGGCGCGGGCAGCGTGGCCCGGGCGGTGCGCGCCGCCAGCCGCAGGGTGTCGCCGGCCCGGAACCCGGCCCAGGCCAGGGCGGCCTGACCGCGGGAGACCATGGGCGTCAGCGGCAGCACGAACGGCTGCGCGCGCACCAGATGGGGTGCGGTGCGCTCCATGAGCACACCGCGCTCCACCGCGCTCTCGTGGGCGACGTCGAACTGGGCGGAGGCGAGGTAGCGCAGGCCGCCGTGGATGAGCTTGGAGCTCCAGCGTGAGGTGCCGAAGGCCAGGTCGTGGGCGTCCACCGCGACGACGCTCAGCCCGCGGGCCGCGGCGTCCAGGGCCGCGCCGGCGCCGGTGGCGCCGAGACCGACGACCAGGACGTCCACGACGGGGCCGCCGACGGTGTCGGTCAGCTCGCGCGAGCGCCGCCCGGCGGACAGGGAGGCCCCGGCGGCGGGGGCGCTGCTGACGGTGCTCATGGTGTGAGGGTCCTCTCCAGGATCGTGCGCAGCTCCCCGAGGAAGGCCGCGGGGGTCAGCTCGGCGTCGTCCTCGTCGGTCATGGTGCGCAGCGACAGCGCGAAGGACTGGACGATCAGCAGCACGGAGCGTGCCTGCCGCCCGGTGTGGGCCGGGCGCACCGACCCGTCGGCGTGGCCCTCGCCGAGCGCCTCGGCCAGCAGTCCCAGCAGGGCCTCCTGGCTCGCCCCGCGCCGGTCGAGGACGTAGGGCAGGAGCAGTTCGGGGTCGACGTCGACGATCTTGCGGAAGAGCGGATGAGCGCGGAACGCCTCCACCCCGGTCACGAGCCCTTCGACGATGCGCGGGCGCGTGTCCACCCCCGGCCCGGGCTCGGGGATGGCGCCGGTGGCCACCGCGATCCACTCGCGGGTCATCAGGTCGCCGACCAGGGTCCGCACGTCCGGATAGCGCCGGTACAGCGTCATCCGGGAGACGCCGGCGCGGCGGGCGACGTCGGTCATCGTCGTACGGCGGACCCCGACGGCCAGGACGCAGTCGCGCACGGCGTCCAGCACCGCGTCGTTGTCCGAGGTGTTCGGTCGGCCCGAGTTGTTGTGACGAATAGGCGTCATGTGTAACAGTGTAACGCCAGTGGGGCCGTGCGGACGGCGTCCCGCCCGTATCCCGGCGGCGTCCCGAAGGCACCTCCCCGAACCGACCGTGAGGACGACAGGCAATGGACATGCTGTGGAACGGCTGGGGCGACCCGGCCCGGGCGACCCCGCTGCCCGACACGGTGACCGGGCTGCTGCGCGAGCTGCTCGGCGTCAAGCCGCGCGACGCCGCCTCCGTCCCGCTGGAGGAGATCGACGTACCCGCCTCGCCGCTGGACGAGGCCGCCCGCCGCGCGCTGGAGGCCGCCGTCGGCGACCGCGCGGACGGCGTGTGCACGGACGCGGTGACCCGCGTACGCCACACCCGCGGCAAGTCCACCCCCGACCTCCTGCGCATGCGGACCGGCGACACCGCCGACACCCCGGCCGCCGTCGTCCTCCCGGACGGCCACGACGAGGTGCTCGCCGTACTGGAGGCCTGCGCCGCGCACGGTCTGACCCTCGTCCCGTTCGGCGGCGGCACCTCCGTGGTCGGCGGCCTCGCCCCCGGCCGCGACGGCGCCTTCGTCGCCCTCGACCTGCGCCGCATGAACCGCCTGCTCGACCTCGACGAGGTCTCCCGGACCGCCACGCTGCAACCCGGCCTGCGCGCCCCCGAGGCGGAGGCGCTCCTCGCCGAGCACGGCTACACCCTCGGCCACTTCCCCCAGTCCTACGAGTGGGCCACCATCGGCGGCTTCGCCGCGACCCGCTCCAGCGGACAGGCCTCCGCCGGATACGGACGCTTCGACGAGATGGTCCTCGGCCTCACCCTCGCCACCCCCGAGGGCACCCTCGACACGGGCCGCGCCCCGCGCTCGGCGGCCGGCCCCGACCTGCGCCAGTTGGTGCTGGGCTCCGAGGGCGCCTTCGGCGTCATCACCTCCGTCACCGTGCGGGTGAAGCCGGTGCCGCGGGTCCGCCGCTACGAGGGCTGGCGCTTCGCCTCCTTCGACGAGGGCGCCGCGGCCCTGCGCCGGCTCGCCCAGGACGGCCCGCGCCCCACGGTGCTGCGGCTGTCCGACGAGACGGAGACGCTGATCGGCCTCGCCCAGCCCGACGCCATCGGTGCCGCACTCGACCGGCAGGACGCCGGATGCCTGGCCGTCGTCGGCTTCGAGGGCACCGAGGAGGACACCGCGCGCCGCCGCGACGGCGCCGCCGCCGTACTGCGCGACAGCGGCGGCACCTTCGCCGGCCAGGAACCGGGGGAGCGCTGGGCCCACGGCCGTTACTCGGCGCCGTACCTGCGCGACTCCCTGCTGGACGCCGGGGCGCTCGCGGAGACCCTGGAGACGGCGACCTACTGGTCCCGCCTCCCCGCGCTGTACGCCGCCGTCCGTGACGCGCTCACCGGCACCCTCACCGAGGCCGGCACCCCGCCGCTGGTCATGTGCCACATCTCGCACGTCTACGAGAACGGCGCCTCCCTGTACTTCACCGTCGTCTCGGCCCAGGGCGACGACGTCCTGGCGCACTGGGCCCGGGCCAAGCACGCCGCCAACGAGGCGATCCTCGCCGCGGGCGGCACCATCACCCACCACCACGGCGTCGGCACCGACCACCGCGACTGGTACGTCCGGGAGGCGGGCCCCCTCGGCGTCGAGGCCCTGCGCGCCGTCAAGCGGACCCTGGATCCCGCCGGACTCCTCAGCCCGGGCGTCCTCCTGCCCGAGGACTGACCCCGCACGACAGCGCGCAGCGACCCCGTGGGACAACAGTCCGGCACCACCCGTCAGCCCGGAGGCACATCGATGCGACAGTTCACCGCCGTCGTCAACCCCACCGCGGGCGGCGCCACCTCGGCCGCCGCGCTGCTCGGGGTGGCGCGGCTGCTGCGGGAGGCGGGGGCGGAGCTGGAGACGGAGTACAGCAGCAGCCTCGCGCACGCCCGGGAACTCGCCCGGCACGCCGGGGAGCGGGGCCGGGTGGTGCTCGCCGTCGGCGGCGACGGGATGGCCGGCGGGATCGGCGGCGCCCTCAGCGGCACCGGGGCCCTTCTCGGCCTGGTCCCGGCGGGTCGCGGCAACGACTTCGCCCGCGCGCTGGAGCTGCCCACCGAGCCCGCCGCCCTCGCCGAGGTGCTGCTGCGGGGCGAGGCGCGCCCCGTGGACACCATCGAGGTCACCTCGGCCGTCCACGACCGCACCGTCGTGCTCGGCAGCGTCTACGCCGGGGTCGACGCGCTCGCCAACCACCACGCCAACCACGCGCGCCTGCTGCGCGGCACCGCTTCCTACTACGCCGGTGCACTGCGCGCGATCACCACCTGGCGTCCGACGCGCTACCGCGTCACCGTCGACGGCGAGGAGCACGCGTTCACCGGCTACACCGCCGTGGCCGCCAACTCCGGCTACTACGGGTCCAACCGCCTCATCGCACCTTCCGCCCGGGTGGACGACGGCCTGCTGGAGGTCGTGATGATCCACCACGCGCCGCGGCGGCTCTTCTTCGCCCTCATGAACGAGCTGGGCTCGGGCGCCCACGTCCGCAGGCCGCAGGTGCGCGTCCTGCGGGGCCGGGAGATCCGCATCGAGGCCGACCGGGCGATACCCTACGGCGCCGACGGAGAGGTCGAGGCCGTCGTCCCCGTCACTGCGAGAGTGCTGCCGGGGGCGCTGCGCGTCCTGTGCCCAACACGCGACTGAGCACGCCGCCGGGCCGGCCACCGACTTCGGCGACCGGCCCGGCGGGTACGCGGATCAGCCGCGGGGCGTGGTGAAGCGTTCCCACACCCGGTGGGCGCCCATCAACTCCGTGACCTGCTCCAGGGCCGCGGTGCCGGACGCCGCGACGACCACGCCGGCGGCGTCGGCGGGCACCCCCGACGCGTCGAGCGCGGCCTCGCCGCCCGCCCACACGCCGATCGCCTTGCCGTGCCGGTACGCCTCCGACACCAGCAGGCTCACCCGCGGGTCGATCGTCCCCGGCCGTGCGGGCGGCGGAGTGGCCTTGTAGTCCCGCGGGGTGTGGGCGTCGCCGCCCATGTCGGGCGTCCCCGCCACCAGAACGGCGTCGAACTCGACGGACCGTGCGGTGACGTAGCTGCGCTGCACGGTCAGCGCCCCGTCGCCCGCGCCGATGGTGCCGCCGGTCGGCGCCACGACCAGCGGCACCATGCCGGCGTTCAGCACCGCCTCCCGTACGGCCGTCACGCCCTCCAGGTCCGCGCCCCCGGTGACGATGCCGACGACCCGGCCGTCGAGGGGCCAGGTCCCGCCGACCTGGGACAGCGCCGGGCTGGGCTCGACGTCGGCCAGTGGCACGGTCGGTGCCGGGGCGGGCAGGCCGAGACCCTCGGCGACGCCCGCGCAGAGCTCCGGGTCGATGTTGGCCAGGACCTGGAGGGTCCGCTCCCTGATGGCCTGTTCGTAGCACTTGCCCAGCTCGAAGGTGTAGGCCCCGATGATGTGCTCGCGCTCCACCGGGCTCATGCTCAGCCAGAAGCGGCGCGGCTGACTGAAGTGGTCCGCGAACGACTCCGGCGCCTGACGGACCTTGGTCGCCTCCGGGACCCGGACCGGCGCCTCGACGAAGGCACTCATGTCCGCCCCGGCGGTGAACGGGCAGCCGCCGTCGAGGGAGTTGGGCCGGTAGGGCGCCACGCCCCGGTGCACGGCCGTCTGGTGCATGCCGTCGCGCAGCATGTCGTTGACCGGAGCCTGGGGGCGGTTGATGGGCAGCTGCGGGAAGTTGGGGCCGCCCAGACGCGTGATCTGCGTGTCCAGGTACGAGAACAGCCGCCCCGCGAGCAGCGGGTCGTCGGTGACGTCGATGCCGGGGACGAGGTGGCCGACGTGGAAGGCGATCTGCTCGGTCTCGGCGAAGAAGTTCGACGGGTTCCGGTTCAGGGTCAGCAGTCCGACCGGCTGCACCGGAGCCAGCTCCTCCGGGACGATGTTCGTCGGGTCCAGCAGGTCGATGCCCTCGAAGGTCTGCTCCGGGTTGTCGGGGAAGGTCTGGATGCCCAGCTCCCACTGCGGGTACGCGCCCGCCTCGATCGCGTCGGCGAGGTCCCGGCGGTGGAAGTCCGGGTCGATGCCGTTGATCATCTGTGCCTCGTCCCACACCAGGGAGTGCACGCCAAGCTTGGGCTTCCAGTGGAACTTGACCAGCGTGGTCTCGCCCGCGGCGTTCACCAGCCGGAAGGTGTGGACGCCGAAGCCCTCCATCATCCGGTAGGAGCGCGGAATGCCCCGGTCGCCCATGAAGAAGATGGTGTGGTGCGTCGCCTCGGTGTGCATCGAGACGAAGTCCCAGAAGGTGTCGTGCGCGCTCTGCGCCTGCGGGATCTCCCGGTCGGGGTGCGGCTTCGCGGCGTGCACGACGTCCGGGAACTTGATGGCGTCCTGGATGAAGAAGACCGGGATGTTGTTGCCGACCAGGTCGAAGACGCCCTCGCTGGTGTAGAACTTCGTCGCGAAACCGCGGGTGTCCCGCACCGTGTCCGACGACCCCCGCGAGCCGACCACCGTGGAGAACCGCGTGAACACCGGCGTCTCCACGTCCGCGGCGAGGAACCCCGCCTTGGTCACGGAGGCCGCCGTGCCGTAGCTCTGGAAGACCCCGTGGGCGCCCGCGCCCCGGGCGTGCACCACGCGCTCCGGGATGCGCTCGTGGTCGAAGTGCATGATCTTCTCGCGCAGGTGGTGGTCCTGCAGCAGCACGGGCCCGCGCGGCCCGGCCTTCAGCGAGTGGTCCGTGTCGTACAGCCGGGTGCCCTGAGCGTTCGTCAGGTAGCTGCCGGACTGCGCCACCCGGGCCTGGTCGGCTCCCGTGGGCTGACCGGTCGGCGACACGGTGTCCGGACCGCTCTGGTCCGGCTTCGGGGGCAGCGGCTCCCGGGGCTCGGTGGGCTCGGCGACGGGGGGCGACTCGGGGCCGGGCTTACCGGGAATACCGTCCGCCGGTCCGCCACCGTCGCCCTGCAGGCTCTCGGTGACCTTGTGGGCTACCCGCTTGAGGGGGTTGGCCTCGCTCATCAGCCTCTTTCTCCGTTCTGGGCGGGCCGCTGCACGCGGCCGGTCGTGTTCGAGTACCGACTGCCGTGATGGGCCGTGACCGCGTACCCAGCGAGCGGGACTCAAGGCATGGGCGCGGGGGAACGGAGCCGGCCGTCTCAGGTGACGGTCTCCCCGTCGTGGGTGCCGCCCTGACAGCGCTTCGTGAAGGAGCCTGTCCCCGACGACCCGTCCACCGAGATGATGATCACTCCGCCGCCCTGGATGCACTCGGTCGCCGTCACGTCGACCGGAAGGCGCGCGGCGCGGGAGACGGCGGCCTCCGCCGGAGCGGCGCACAGTACCGACAGGGCCAGGGCCGCGACCGCGGCCCACGACGACTTGCGCATGGGGGACTCCTTCTCACCGGTGCCGTACCAGCGTCACCGGGCCGGGGGCGCCGCGCCACCGGAGCAGCGCGCACGGGGGAGGGCCACGGGAGAGCGTCCCGGGGGAGGGCACACGAGGGAGGGCCCCGGGCCGGTGGAGTACCGGTCGGGGCCCTCGGCGGCTTGACGTGCGCCGGACGCTCTAGTTCGCCGCGTGCGTCACTTCTACCGGTTCGAACGAGACCCGGGTGCGCCCCCCGCCGTCCGCCCAGACCACCTCGACGCCGGTGTCAGCGGCCACGACCTCCGTGACCGCCTCCGCGAGCGGGCCGGGACCGGGCTCACCCGTGAGCGCGGCCAGGCAGACATGCAGGGAGGTACCGCCCGCGTCGCCGGACAGGCGGGGCAGCTCGGCCCACGGCGCGAAGGCGGTGCCCTGCGGGGCGCGGACGGTCTCCGGCCCGGGGCGCCAGCCGTGCAGGCCGTGCAGTGCCGAGACCAGGGGCTCCTGCGGGCCGGTGGCCCACCCGGTGTGCGTGACGCGGGCCTTGGCCGGTGCCCCGACCACCCGGTGCACCCGCAGCTCGCACGCCCCTCGCGCCACCGTCACGCTCTCCACTCGCAGCCCCGGCACCATCGGGGGCCCGCCTGCGAAGGCGGGCCGGTGCCAGGACGCCGCCCAGCCCCAGCCGTCGCCGTGCCCCGCGCCGAGGGGGTGGACGCGACGCCGGACGCTGCGCCGGCCGTTCACCTCCACCGACAGGTGGTTGTCCGCGACGTTTCCGGGCGCCGTGGGGCCGGTCCGGGTGGAGTAGGCCTGCCGCCCGTAGTGCGGGTCGTCCTCGGCGGCCGACTCGCCCTCGTGCGGACGGACATGGTCGCTGCCGTGGTTGTGCAGCCGTACGATCCCGTCGCCGCGCGTCGCCTGGACCAGCAGCCCGGGCGCGGGCAGGGCCAGCACCCGGTCGGCCTCCTCCACCGGCGCCGGCTCCTCGGCGGCCGTCCACAGTGGGTGGCCGGCGGGGGCGAGGAGGGAGACGAAGGCCTTGGACGCCCAGTAGGGGGAGGCCGGGCCGGAGTAGGACTGCAGGGTGGCCTCGTGCGGACCGTGCCAGCCGAGGCTCAGCAGCCCGTCGTCGGTCAGCGCGCCGCGCTCCACGAAGTAGCGCAGACTGCCGCTCGCCAGCCGCCGCGAGGCACCCGGCGTCAGCGGCGTGTGCCCGGTGACCGCGCCCAGGCTCACAGCGGCGGAGGCGGCGAACCGGTACGACAGCGAACGGCCGTAGTGCAGCGGCGCCCCGTCCCCGCCGAACATCAGACCGAAGCCGTCGAGGTGCGCGCGCAACCGGTCGCCGTACCGGGAGAGCTGCCCGGTGTCGTCGGAGAGGTGGGCGTCGAGCACCGGGTACAGGTGCAGCGCCCAGCCGTTGTAGTGGTCGAAGGCGCGTCCGTCGCCGTCGGCGTACCACCCCCCACCCCGGTACCAGCCCTCCATCAGCTCCAGCGCCCGCTCCCGGACGGCGGCCGTCCCGTCGTCGCCGCGGCCGACCGACTCCAGGAACCCGGCGACCGTGTACGGGAACAGGTACCAGTTGTTCGGCGCCGGCACGTGCCGCAGCGCCCCGCGCAGCCACTCCTCCACCCGGTCCTGGACCCCGGAGTCGAGGTGCTTCCACAGCCACGGCGCGGTGAGCCGCAGCCCGAGCGCGACCGACGCCGACTCGACCATGGGCTGGCCCTGCACGTCGTGGTCGAGGATCAGCGGCCAGGACTCGGCGTCGTCGCGGCCGGGAGCGAGCGTGCCCGAGGCCAGGCCGCGCGCGTAGCGGTCCAGCCAGCCGTGCGGGTCCTCGCCGTCGGCGCCCGCGACGCGGAAGGCCGCCGCGAGGAACGTCCGGGCGAACCCCTCCAGCCCGTCGGAGCGCGGGCCCGAGCGCGAGGGGCGTCCCGGCAGGTCGAGCAGGGCGCAGCCCGGGGTGCCCCAGCGCCACGCGGCCCACAGGAGCCCATCCGCGACGGCCTCCCAGTGGGCCCGGGTGTAACCGGTGTACGGGCTCAGCGCACGGTCCTCGGTGGGCAGTTCGAACGGGATGCTCATGCCAGGAACGCCAGCCTTTCGCGTCGTACGGGATGGAGGAAACCGGCACCTGACGCCCAGCGGGTCGTCTCGGCGAGCGCGAGGTCGGCCAGGCGGCGCCACTCGTTGCCCTCGGAGCCGGCGAGGTGCGGGGTGATCAGCGCGTTCTCGCATTCCCACAGCGGGTGGTCCGGCGGCAGCACCTCGGGGTCGGTGACGTCCAGCACCGCCCGGATCCGGCCCGCCAGGACGGCGTCGGTGAGCGCCCCCTGGTCGACGACCGCCCCGCGGGAGGTGTTGATCAGCACGGCGTCCGCCGGCATGGCGTCGATCAGCGAGCGGCCGACCAGATGGCGGGTCGTGGGCAGCAGCGGCGTGTGCACGCTGACGGTGTCGCAGCGCGCGAACAGCTCCGGCAGCTCGACGCGTTCGACGCCCAGTTCGGCGGCGTCCGCGTCGCTGACGTACGGGTCGTGCAGGAGGACCTCGATGTCGTGCGGCCGCAGCAGCTCGACGACCCGGCGGCCGATCAGCGAGGCCGACAGGATGCCCACCGTGCGGCGGTAGTTGCCGATGCCGCGCGGGGTGCGCAGCCAGTTGCCGCGCGTCCGGGACACTTCGAAGTCACGGGCCCGCTCCAGCACCCGCTTGCCGGTGAGCAGGATCATCCCGAGCGTGTACTCGGCCACCGGCAGCGCGTTGGCCGCGGCGGCCGAGGAGACCTCGATCCCCCGGTCCCAGCACGCGTCGGTGACATGCCCGCGGACGCTGCCCGCCGTGTGCACCACCGCCCGCAGCCGGGGCGCCGCCCGCAGCACGTCGGCGTCCAGCCGGGGACAGCCCCAGCCGGTGATGAGCAGGTCGACGTCCGCCAGTACGGACCCGGCCCGCGGTGTGGTGAGGTCGTCCAGCACCGGGAAGGGCGCCAGGTCGCAGACCCGGCGGAAGGCGCCGAGCGACTGCGGGTCGAGGACGGCCGAGGCGGCGTCCGGGGACATGGCCACGGCGGCACGGGGCCGGAAGCCGGGACCGGGGGCGTACGGGGTCACTTGACGGCTCCGGCGGTCAGCCCGCTCCGCCAGAAGCGCTGGAGCAGGACGAAGGCGAGGATGAGGGGCAGTACGGCGAGCAGTGAACCCATGATCACCACGGGGTAGTACTCCGGCGAGACGGACGCCGCGCTGTTCCACTGGTACAGGCCGAGACTGACGGGATACAGGTCCTGGTCGGACAGCATCACCATGGGCAGGAAGAAGTTGTTCCAGATCGCGGTGAGCTGGAAGAGGAAGACAGTGATCAGGCCGGGACCGAGCATCCTGAGCGCCACCCGGACGTACGTGGTCAGCTCGCCCGCCCCGTCCACGCGCGCCGCCTCCAGCACCTCGTCGGGCACATAGCCCCGCGCGAAGATACGGCCGAGGTAGACGCCGAACGGGTTGAACAGCACCGGGATGAACACCGCCCAGAAGGTGTTGACCAGGCCGGCCTCGGAGGCCATCAGGTACAGCGGCAGCGCGAGGACCGTCTGCGGCACCATGACCGCCGCCAGCACCAGGCCGAACAGCTTCTCCTTGTGCCGGAAGCGGTACTTGTCGAAGGCGTAGCCGCAGGCCACGCTCACCAGCGCACCGACGGCGGCGCCGAGCACCGCGTACAGCAGGCTGTTGACGTACCAGCGGCCGTACAGCCCGCCGTCCATGGCGAACAGGTCCGTGAGGTTCTGCCCGAAGGAGAAGCCGTCCAGGGACAGCAGGTCGCTGCTGAACAGCGCGTCCCGGTCCTTGGTCGCGGCGAGCACCAGCCACAGTACGGGCAGCAGCGTGTAGAGGACGGAGATCGCGACGACCACGTTGACCGTGGCCCGGCCCAGCAGCTTCGGGCGGAGCGGGGAGCTGTCGGTGGCGCTCATCGGGCCTCCTCGGAGTCGGCGCGGCCGGTGAAGCGGGTGACGCCGTAGGACAGGGCGATGGTGCACACCAGCAGGACCACCGAGGCGGCCGCCGCGAGGCTGTAGTTGTTGCGGGTGAAGGCCGCGTCGTAGATGTACATGCTCGGCGAGAAACGGGAGCTGACCATGGGGGAGGACTGGTTGAGCAGCATCGGCTCCGTGAAGAGCTGGAGCGCCCAGATCAGGGTGAAGATGGCGACCATGACGATCGAGGCGCGCACCAGCGGCGTCTTCACCTGGAGCGCCGTGCGCACCGGCCCGGCGCCGTCGACGACGGACGCCTCGATCACCTCGCGGGGCACGGCCTGCAGGGCGGCGTAGAAGACCACCATGTTGTAGCCGAGGTTGCTCCACAGCGCGATGTTCACGATGGACGGGATCACCGTGTGCACGCCGAGGAAGTCGATGGTGATGTCGCCCTGCGCGAAGAGTTCGATGACCGGGCTGATACCGGGCGTGTACAGGTACAGCCAGATCAGCGCGGCGATGATGCCGGGCACCGCGTGCGGCAGGAACAGGCCGAGCTGGGCGAAGGCGCGCAGCCGGACCACGCCGGAGTCCAGCAGCAGGGCGAGGGCGAGCGCGCCCACGACCATCAGCGGGATGTAGATCAGGCAGTACAGCGCGACCGTGCCGAGCCCGCCGAGGAAGGTCGGGTCGGTGAGTACGGCCGTGTAGGAGCGCAGTCCGACGAAGACCTGGCGCTCGGGGCCGAAGCCGAGGCCGGGTTGGTCGTCACTGAAGAAGCTCAGGTAGACGGCCGTGCCGACGGGGATCAGGAAGACGGTGACCAGCAGGGCGAAGAACGGCGTCATCAGGACGCCGGCGGCGGTCAGTTGCCGTCGCTTCGCCGCTCTGCGGGCGCGCAGGCCGGACGCGGAGGGCGCCGGGGCGGTGGTGCGGGACGCGCCGGTCGGCATCCGGGGCTGGGCGGTCGTGGTCATGGGGTGTCACCTGCCTTTCGTCGGCTCAGGTGCTGTGCTGGGTGGTGGACAGGCCGAGGGCCTTGAGGTCGGGCATGGTGCCCTCCTGCGCGGTGCGCAGCGACTCGACGAGGGAGCCCTGGCCGGCGCCGACGCGGGCGAAGGAGTCCTGCATGACCTTCTGGGTGGCGCTCATCCGCGGCCCCCACAGCCACTGCTCGCCGATCTTCTCGGCCTCCCGCTCGAACAGGGTGTAGATGTCCTGCCCGCCGTAGTACGACCGGTCGAAGGCGTCGCGGCCCACGGAGACCAGGCCGGGAGCGGCCGGGTACTGGCTGCTGGTGCCGCTGGAGAGGCGGGCGCGCAGGGCGTCGGGGTGGGAGACCTGCCACTCGATGAACTCCATCGCCGCCTCGGGGTGGCGGCTGTCCTTGGTGACCGCGAAGGTCGAACCGCCGTGCGTGCCGGTGGACGGGTTGGCGGTGTCCCACTGGGGCAGCGGCGCGATCCGCCACTGGCCCTTCTGTCCGGGCCGCGCGTTCATCTGCGCGCCGGCGTCCCAGGCGCCGCTGAGCCGCGTGAGGACCAGGCCGTCGCCGATCTGCGCGTCGGACTGCCTGCTCTCGACGGCGTTCATGAAGACGTCGTCCCGGTCGATGAGCCCCTGCCAGTAGTCCGCGACCCGCCGGGAGGGAGCGTCGGCGAGGGACACGTTCCAGGCGCCCCGCGAGGTGTCGAACCACTGGGCGCCCGCCTGCCAGGCGTAGCAGGCGAACTGCGTCATCCCGTCGGAGGGGAACAGCACCAACCGCCGGCCGGGTGCCTCGCGGTGCACGGTCGCGGCCTGCTCGGCGAACTCGTCCCAGGTGCGCGCGACCTCCAGGCCGTAGTGGTCGAACAGGTCGGCGCGGTAGTGCATCACCATGGGCTCGACGTCCAGCGGCACGCTGAACACCCGGCCCTCGAAGGTGGTCAGCCCGAGTGCCTGCGGCAGCAGCTTGCGGCGCAGGCCGTCGCTGACGAGGTCGGTGATGTCACGCGCGACGCCGTCGATGGCGTACCCCGGCACCTGCGGATACTCGATGGTGGCGACGTCGGGCGCGTTCCCGGCCCGGGCGGCGTTGCTGAGCTTGGCGTAGCCGCCCTGCCCGCCGGAGGGGATCTGCTGGAACTCCACCTGGATGTGCCGGTGCGTGCGGTTGAAGGCGTCGACCACCTCCTGGCTGCCGCGCAGGGCGGACCAGAAGGTGACGCGTGTGGTGGTGCTCGTGCGGGCCGACGAGGCGCCGTTCCCCCCGCTGCAGGCGCTCACGGCTCCTGTCAGGGGTACGGCGGCCATCGCGGCGAGCACGGACCGACGGCTGGGTCGTCCGGGCATGGCGCCTCCCGCGGCTCCTGCGGGTCCGCGTGGATGCGGACGCGACTGTTCGGGACACGGGAATCCTGATTGCTCCATCCGAAACGGTCAATAGATCGATCAGAAGAAAATAAAGCGTTCAAACGCTCATTCGCTCGGATCGATCATGGCGCCCCGGGCCCCGTCCACCCGCAGGGTCGAGCCCCGCACCATCAGCCGCGGCAGCAGCTCGACGTGCCGCGCGGGACGGCCGCCGGCCTCCTTCAGGCGTTCGAGCAGCAGCTCGGCGGCCACCCGGCCGACCTCGGCCCTCGGCGGGGACACGGCGGTCAGCGGCGGGGTGGCGAGCCCGGCCACCACGTCGTCGTACGCCACGACCGAGCAGTCCTGCGGTACCCGCACCGCGTCGGCCGCGAGCCGCTGCACGATCATCAGCGCGTCCACGTCACCGTGCAGCACCACCGCGGTCGCCCCCGTCTTGCGCAGCAGCACCGGCAGTTCCGCCGTCTCGTCCGCGGAGTACGGCCCCTCGGGCCCCGACTCCGGCGTACTGAGCGCCCACGCCCACTCCTCCACCAGCGGATGCGCGTCGGCGATCTCGGCCGACGCGGACCGCAGCGTACGCGCGGTCGGACTGTCGTCCCGGGTCGCGAACACGATGCGCCGGTGTCCGAGTCCCACCAGGTGCTCCACCGCGAGGTGCGCGCCGTACCAGTGGTCCGAGCACACCGAGTCCAGCACGTGCGGCGCGCTGCCCCGGCGCGGGCGCCGTTCCATGAGGACCGTCGGCACCTCCAGCGCGGACAGCCACCCGTAGTCGGCCTCCTCGGCGGCGAGACTGTTCCACCGGGGCGCCAGCAGCAGACCGCGCGCGCCGTCCGCGAGGGCCTGTTCGACCAACGGCCGTTCGGCGCCGGCCGCCTGGGGCGCGATGTGCAGCGCGAGGCGCACCCCGGCCTCCTCCAGCACCGTACGCGCGCCGTGCAGCGTCTCGGTCAGGTACGAGTGCCGCTCCGGCACCACCACGGCCACCCGGTCCCCGTCGGCGGCCTCCCTCGCGGGCACCTCCTGGGCGGGCAGTGTGGAGCGGACGACTCCGTGCCCGCGGCGCAGCCTGCCCTCGCGCGTCAGCTCCTCCACGTCACGGCGCACCGTCACCACGGAGACCTGCAACTCGTCGGCGAGATCGCGCACCCGCGCGGTACCGCGCGCCTGGACCGCCGCCAGGATCCGCTGGCGCCTGAGATCGACCGGCTCCCGCATCAGGTCTCCCCACCCGAGAATGTTCGTTTGAGCGATTCGCCGCCATCATAGCGATCGCTCGTCCCGGGTGTGCGCCCTCTCGCGGCCCCGCGGGCGGCCCCTACGGCTCCGGGTCCGCCAGGAGCGGTCCCAGCGGGCCCAGATCGAGGTTCAGGTCGCCGCGGCTCAGGCCGTGCTGCGCGCACAGGTCGTCCATGCGCTCGTCGAGCAGCATGAGCGCCGTGCCGAGCCGGTCCTCCTGCTCCGTGCTCAGTGTGCCCTCGTCGAAGCGGCGCACGGCCTGGCGCTCCATGAGCTGGCGCAGCAGCTCCACGACGGTGAGGACCAGGGCGGCCAGGTCGTTCGTGACCCGTTCGGGGTCCAGGTCGAGGGCGTGGGCCCGGGGCGCGGTCACAGCGGCCCGCTGTCCGGCCAGGGGGCGGGCACCCGCTCGTTCACCGACGACAGCAGGGCGTGCAGGGAGATCCGCACCAGCGGCACGTCGGCGATCGCCAGGACCAGGTCCCCGCTGACGACGACACCGGTCGCCAGCACCCGGTCGAGGAGGTCGACCAGGGGCACACCGACCGGTGCGTACGGCTCCGGCCCGCCCCAGGGTACGGCGGCCGGGCCCGGCGTACGGGTGTCCGGGGCGGTCATGCGCGCGCCTCCTGCTCCATGGGGCGCCGTTCCCGTGCCGTGCGGTCCGGCCCGGTGCGGGGTGGTTCCGTGCGGCGTCGTTCCGTGGCGTCCGGTGCCGTGGTGTCCGGAACCGTGGTGCTCGGAACCGTGGTGTCCGGTGCCGTGGCGTCCGGGTTCTCGACGTCCGTACTCAGGGCGGCCGGGTCCACGGCGTCCGTATCCATGGTGGCCGGGTCCTCGTCCCAGCGGGCGAAGGAGTACGGGATCCACGGGCCCGAAACGCTGACCTCCACGGCCGTGTGCCGGCCGTCGGCGGCGAGCCGGGCCAGGGCGCGCTTGAAGGCAGCGGTGTCCGCGTCCTCCACCAGGTAGGCGGCGTTGATCAGTTGCGGGGCGCGCCGGCCCGTCAGCCGCTCGCTCTGCGGGCGGTGCCGCGTCGCGTCGACGGCGTACCGCCGCAGTTCCGCGTCGACGGCCTCCGCCTCGGCCAGGGCCCTCCCGTGCGCGTCCTGCCGGTCGCGCCGCCGTGCGCTGGCCCGGCTGAGATAGGCACGCCCACGCGTGCCCGCGCCGGTTCCGGAGCCGACGGGGGCGTCGGCACCGGCGGCGGGGTTGGTCGCACCGTGGGTGGCGTGCACCTTCACGGCCCATTCCGTACGGCCCCGCAGATGGTCGAGCAGCGCGCCCAGTACCGCTTCCCGGGCGGCGACGGCCTGCTCCGCGCTCCGGTCCCCGCGGTACAGGGTCGCCATCGGCAGCGGAACGACGGGGCCCCGCCGGGCCGCGGCCTCGACGCCCCGGTGATGGGCACGGGCGCAGCGTTCCAGGTCGTCGGGCCGGTTGAGCCGCTCCGCCAGCGCCGCCTCGTCGAACAGCGCCGCGGGGACGTCCTGGACGACCAGGCACAGGCCGCCCGCGCGCAGCACGCGCAGCGGACCGCCCTCCTCGTGGCCGACCACCGCGGCCGACGCGGCGAGGTCCGGTGGCGTGCGGGTGACGGCGAACGCGCAGACGAGGACGGGGGCCGCCGGTCCGGCCGGGGACGCGTTCACCGGACGGCTCCCTGCGTCTCCTCGGCGGCCCCCTCCAGGGCGTCGAGTCGGGCCCGCAACCGCTCGTTCTCCTCGGCGAGCGCGTCCCGCGCGGCCCTGGACGAAAGCGCCGGGTCGGTCTCCCACCAGTCGATGCCCGCCTTCTTCGCCGTGTCCACCGAGGCGATGAACAGGCGCAGGCGGATGGTGAGCAGTTCGATGTCGAGCAGGTCGATCTTGATGTCGCCGGCGATGACGATGCCCTTGTCGAGGACCCGTTCGAGGAGGTCGGCGAGGTTGCCGGTGACAGGCGCGTAGGGCTGTGTCTCCGGGCTCGCGAACCGGTGGTCGACGTCGGTCACCGGGCGCTCCCGGGGGCGTCAGCGATGCGGGCGGGCACGTTCGTCGTCCTCATACGCCTCGTCCTCGTCGTCGTACTCACCTTCCTCGTCGTCGCCCTCGTCGTCGTACTCGGAGCCTTCCTCGTCGCCCTCGTAGTCCTCGTCGTACTCGGAGCCTTCCTCGTCGTGCTCGTACTCGGCTTCGTCGTCGGAGGCGTTCTCCTCCTCCAGCGCTTCCTCGTGGCTCCGCACGACCTCGCCGTCACGGATCTCGCCGCGCCAGCCCTCCACCTCCTCGTCACCCATCAGGGTCACGTGGCGGGCGAAGTGCTTCAGGTCGAGCCGTAGCCGCCGCCCCTGGGCGCGCCAGAGGTTTCCGGTCTTCTCGAAGAAGCCCGCCGGGTAGTACTCGACGACCACGACGACCCGGGTCAGCCGGGGCGCCAGTTCGTGGAAGGTGACCGCGCCGCGGGTACTGCCCTTGGCGCCCTCGGAGGTCCAGACGATCCGTTCGTCGGGTACCTGTTCCTGGACGGTCGCCTTCCAACTGCGACTCGACGGACCGACCTTGACGTTCCAGTCGGAGGTCACCTCGTCGTTGGCGCTGACGCTTCGGACGCCCTTGGTGAAGCCGCTGAAGTCCTGGAGCCGCGTCCACTGGTCGTAGACGGTGCGCAGGGGGACGCCGATGTCGACGGTCTCCATGATGTGCGTCGCCTTGACACTGCCGCCGCTGCTCCCGGAACCGCCCCGACCGCCGGAATCGCCCCCGCTACCGGAACCGCCTTCACCGCCGGAGCCACCGCCGGAGCCACCGTCGTCGGCGGATCCGGCCAGACGGTCCGTCAGGTCCCCGATCCGTTCCCCCGCCTTGCCGACGAGGCTGTGCCCCGTGGCGGCGAGGTAGCCGCCGAGCGCGTCCTTGAGATCGTCCAAAGGGGACGCTCCGCCCTTGCCCTGCCGGTCGGGGCTCATCCGCGCTCACCTCCGCGCCGGCCCGAGCCCATGGTCTTCTTCGCGGGCACCGTCTTCCTGGCCGTCTTCTTGGCCGCCTTCTTCGCGGTCTTCGGGGGAGGTGCCGCCTTGCGCGGGGGAGCCTTCTTGGCCGTCTTCCGGGGCGGCGCCGGAGCGGCCCGCCGGGCCTCCTCCCGGGCCTCGTCGTCGTAGTGGACGTCCTCGTCCGGAGCGTCATCGTCCTCGTGGTCGCCGTCGTAGTCGTAGCCGCCGTCGCTCCGTCGGCCCGCGCCGGTGAGCGCGTCGGTACGGTCGCGAAGGGTGTCCGCGAGGCCGGTGAGCCTGCGGTTCGCCGCGGCGGTGACGGCGGTGCGTCCGGCGGTCAGCAGCTCGCCGCGCACCTGGTCCGTCAGTTCCTGGAGCTGCGGTGTCCGCTGGAGGCCGGCCAGGCCCTGGGACAGCACCTGGCCGGGGGACACGCCGATGCGCCGGCCCATGAGGTACGAGCCGACCACGAAGGCGAGTTTGGCCTTCTTCGTGCGGCCCAGGAGATATCCGCCCGCCACGGCCGCCGCCATGACCGCCTTGCTGTCGCTCATACGTGCCTTCTCTGCGCTCGATCCGTAGTGGTGGTGCGGCCGGTGGGCCGGTGCGGCCGTTCGAGGAGGGTGAGCAGGCGCTCCTCCTCCCGCTCGAAGGCCGCTTCGTCGATGGCGCCCTCGTCCAGGGCCCGGTTGAGTGCGGCCAGACGCGCCTGGACCGCGCGCGGGTCGTGGGCCTGGCGCCGGGCCTCCTGGAGCAGGTGGTCGGCGATCCACGCCGTGCCGCGCACCGGGGCGAGGGGCAGCAGCAGGAGACCGCTCACGATGCCCACCGCGTCACCGCCCGGCCGGCGCGGGACGGGAGTCGACGAAGCTGTAGCACGGCAGGGGGCCGGTCACGCTGAGTGCCAACCGGTCCCCGCGGTCACGTGCCAGCACGTCGACCGCCTGCCGGAACCGCCGCTCGTCGGCGGAGCGCAGCAGGAATGACGCGCTCAGCACCTGCTCGTCGTCGGTCACGCCCTGCACCGTGCGAACGGCGAGCGGCGTCAGGTGGTCGAGGACCTCACGGGCCGCGCGCCGCGCCTCGCGGCGGACCCCGCGGGCGATCGCCTCGCCCAGCCGGACGTTGGCCTCGTAGTCCGGACGGCGCCGCGTCCGCAGGGCCAGGTTCCGCAGGCCTTCGTCCCGGCGCACCAGATCGGCGAAGTGGCCGGGCACGACCGCTCCCTTGACGTTGAGTTCGACGCACCCCTGGACCTCGTCGAGCTGCCGTGACAAGTGGACAGCGTCGGCACGCAGTTGGGAGAGCAGGACATCCGGCCGGGGACTGAGCACCGCGAACCGCATGGGCAGCAGCGGTCCCTGTGCCGCCAGTTCGTCCAGTACGGCCTGGTGGGCCAGCAGGTCGCGGCGCCGGGGCCGGAGCCGTGGCGGCGCGGCCGACACCGCCGCGCACAGGCCGGACTCGGTCAGCAGCCGTACGGAGGCGCCGCCGACCCCGGGGAAGCGGGGAGCACGGGCGCCGGCGGGGGTGATGCCGTAGACGTACAGGGCCTCCGGGGCGGGAGTGGTGGTGCCGGTGGGGCCGGCGGCGGTGGTGGGCGCGGTCATTCGTCCTCCGTCTCCGTGCGCCGGCGGGGGCGGCTGCGCGGACGGTCGTCCTCGTCACGGGGTCGTGCGGTCGGTCGGCTACGGGACCGCTGCGGGCTCCGGCCGCGTTCCGCGCGCTCACGGGTGTGTTCGCGGGGGAGGGCCTCCACCTCTTCCACCGCCTCCTCCTCGGGCGTGAGGACGTCCCGCACCTTGTCGGTCAGTGAGCGCGCCGTCCGCTTGGCGCCCGCCCTGCCTATGGTCTTGGCGACCGGGCCGCCGAACAGCTCGGGAACGGTCTTGGAACGCACGTCGTGCTCCAGGTCCAGGCGGTTGCAGGCCTCGGCGAACCTCAGGTACGTGTCGACGCTCGCGACCACGATGCGGGCGTCCACCTTGAGGATCTCGATGCCGACCAGCGAGACGCGTACGAAGACGTCGATCACCATGCCGCGGTCGAGGATGAGTTCGAGGACGTCGTAGAGGGTTCCGGCGCGGGGCGCGCAGACGACCTCGTCGTCGTAGGTGATCATGCGGTGGTCCTTCCGGGTGCGGGCCGCGCGGCCCGTTCACTGGTCCTGGGCACCGCGCCGGTAGCGGGCGACCCTGCGGTACTGGAGCAGGTCGCCCGCCGAATCCAGCTCGACCTCGTAGGTGGCGAGCAGGCTCGTGGTGTCGGGGATACGGGACACCTCCAGCACGTCCACGTGGACGATCCAGCCGTCGTCCTCGCTCCGGCACACCGCGGAGACTCCCTCCAGGCGGTGCCGGATCAGCTCGGACAGGGCGTCCGCGGCGCGCTGGGCGGCATCCCGAGCGCCCCGCACGGCACGCGCGCGCGTGGTCGTGGAAGTCGTGCCGCGCCGTCGCTCGCCAGGTTCTGTCATGCTGCCCACTCTTGCCGCGGACCCGGGCCGGCGCGTGCGCAGTTACCCCATCCGGGGCTGGGGAGGCCGCCCGCCCGCGGGAGTCAGGCGCCCGGCGCGCCGGCGGACCGGCGCCGGCAGTGCAGGAACAGGTGCGGCTCCGGCTGTGCGTCCGGGTGGGCCGGGGTGAACAGCGTCGCCTCCTGCGCCAGTACCTCCAGGCCGGACTCCTCGGCCACGGCGGTGAGGCCCTGCGCGGTGAAGCTGGTCACGCGCACCGGCTGTCCCATGAAGGTGGCGTCGACGCCCTCCACGTCCAACGGCACGGTGGCCAGGACCAGGTACCCCTCCGGCCTCAGCGCCCGTGCCAGGAGCCGGACCAGGTCCGCCTGCTCCCGCCGGTCCAGCTGGAGCAGCGAGAAGTACACGCAGACCGCGTCGAACGAGCCGTCCGCGAGCGGTACGTCACGGACGTCGGCGCACCGGAAGGTCGCGGCCGGTACCTGCCGCGTCGCCAGGTCCACCATCACGGGGGACACGTCGACGCCCAGCACGTCGTGCCCGGCCGCCGCGAGGGTCTCGGCGGTGGGCCGGCCCGTGCCGCTGCCCACGTCCAGCACCCTGCTGCCCGGCGCGAGCCGCCCGAGCAGCCACTCCAGCGAGTGCCGGTGCGTCTTGGAGCCGGCGAACGCCTTCTCGTACTCGGCGCCCAGCGCGTCGAACGTGACGGCGGCCTGCGGCCGTTGCTGCTCGTCGGTCACGACGGTCCCTTCGGTGGGCGAGCCGGTGGGGTGAGCCGGTGCCGCGAGCATCGTTCCACCGGAAACGAGTCACCGACAAGGGGCCCTCCGGGCGACCGGCCCGCCCGCCGGACGACCGGCCTGCGCGCCGTCCTACCGCCCGCCACCGTCCTACCGCCCGTCGTCGTCCGGCGCCGTCCCCGGCTCCGCCATCCGGCGGTGCACGGCGGCCTTGACGCGGTCCGGCAGCACCTTGTCCGCCACGCCCTGCGCCTTGGTCTTCGCCGAGCCGGTCACCAGCTTCCCGCGGCCCTTCATGACGGCGTCGTACGCCTGCCGGGCGACCTGCGCGGGGTCGTCCTTGTCCATGGTGCCGACCTTGGTGTCCTGCATCCCGGCGCGCCGGAAGAAGTCGGTCTCCGTCGGGCCCGGCATGAAGGAGGTGACCGTGACGCCCGTGTCCTCGACCTCCTCCTGCAACGCCTGGGCGAAGGACTGCACGAACGACTTCGACGCGTTGTACACCGACTGGAAGGAGCCCGGCATCGTGGCGGCCACCGACGAGGTGAACATCAGCCGGCCCACCCCGCGCGCCACCATGTCCCGCAGCAGCGGCTTGGCGAGCCGCACGGTCGACGTCACGTTGAGGTCGATGACGGACTGGTCGTCGGCCGGGTCGGTGTCGACGAAGGCGCCGCCCTGCCCCACCCCCGCGTTGAGCGCCGCGACGTCCACGGTGAGCCCGGTCAGGGCGGCGACCAGCCGGTCCACGCCCTCGGCGGTGCGCAGATCCGCGCGTACCGCCCGTACCTCGGCGCCGGTCTCCCGCAGCCGCTGGGCGGCGTGCTCCAGCCGGTCGTCCTCGGCGTTGACCACGAGGTCGTAGCCGTGTTCTCCGAACAGTGCGGCGAGTTCGTACCCGATTCCGCTGGACGCCCCGGTGACCAGGGCGAGCGGCCTGCTGCCGGCCATGGTTCCTCCGTCAACGCAGTGCCTGGTAGACCGATGCCGTCGTGAAGCCGTACACCAGGTGCGGCACGATGTCCGACACCCACGACGTCCGGTCCCAGGATGCCGGGTCGGTCACCCCGAGCACCGTGGCCGGCAGATCGCTGCCCGCCATGGCGGCCGCGCCCAGCAGCGGACCGGCCACCCAGTCCGGCAGCGCGCCGCGCCCGCGCCGCAGCAGCCCGTAGGCGGCCCCGACGCCGAGGCCGGTGACGTAGCCGAGGAGCGCCCCGGCGGCCTGCTCACGGTTGGACGTGGTCTCCTCGTCGCCCAGGTCCAGGCCCGCCCGGTTGACGAACCGGTCAGCGACCTGGGTCGGCATGTCACTGGACCCCCGGCCGCGCAGCAGCATGTCGCCGTACGTGGTGAGGTTCAGCGCGACGGTGCCGGCCGCTCCGGCGACGAGGCCTTTGGTCAGTGACATCCGGTGACTCCCTCGGCGTGGGCGCTGGCGCGCGGTGGATACGGCGGGCCCCGGGTTCCCCGAACCCCGGCTCCTAACAGAGCCTCCCTCGCGCCGCGCGTCGATCCCCTGGTCCCTCAGCCCTCGCGCCCCGCGTCGACCCCCGGCCCCCTCGGCCCTTGCGCCCGCCTGCTTCCGGTGGTGACAGCGACTGTCGCGCAACAGGGTCAGCCGGTGGGAGGCGTCCACCGCACCCGTCTCCTCGAGCGTCGTGAGGGCGAGCAGCAGCACGTCCGCCAGGACGAGGGCCGTGAGCGCCTCCGTGCCCGGAATCCCCCCGTCCGTGACCGCCGAGTCGGTATCCGCCCGGTCCTTGACCGCCAAGAGGAGGACCCAGTGAGTGGGCGCCCCGCGTCCCCCCTGAGCGAGATCCCCGTCTCCGACGGCGACGGTGCCCTGCTCGTCGTCGAGCGGCTGCGCAAGACCTGCCGCCTCCCCGGGCGCGGACGGCTCACCGCCGCCGCCGACGTGTCGCTCGCCGTGGCGGCGGGCGGCTCCCTCGGCATCGTGGGGGAGTCCGGGTCGGGGAAGACGACCGTGGCCCGCATGCTCGTCGGCCTGGTGCGCCCCGACGCCGGCACGGTCACGGTCGACGGTCGCACCAGGCCCCCGCACGCACCGCGCCGCGAGCGGCCCCGGGCCCCGTCCAGGGCCGGATCGACCAGCCTCGGCACGAGCGCGTCGTCCAGGGGCCGCCGAGACGGCCGCACGGCTGGAGAAGAAGGAGGGCGCCCCGATCCGGCTGATCCTGCGCCCGTGAGGTGAGGGATCCCTGAGAATCCGCGAGGCGTTTGAACGCTCCGGCCCCCGACTCCGTATGAAGCCGGGGGCATTTCTTGTCCGAGTCCGCCACGACACAGGAGCACGTCTTGGGACACAACAGGCGCAGACGCCCGACCGGGGCGCGCCGCGCGACCTTCGGAGCATTCGCGCTGATACTGGGAGGCGGCGGCCTGGTGGCCGCGAACGTGTTCGCCTCGGCGACCGAAGCCGGTGACACCGCTGTTCCCCTGGGCAGTTCCGGTGTGGCGGCCACCGTCGACTGCCCCGACCTGAGCGAGCGGCTGACGACGGTTCCGGAGCAGGCGAGGCCGGACGTCGACACCGAACTCGCGCGCCTCGACGAGCAGATCGCCGCGGCCTACCGGCAACTCCAGGAAGCCGCCCGCACCGCGGACGACGGCAAGCTCGACGAGGGCGCCATCCTCGGCCCGTTGAGGAAGGAGCGGGCCGGGACGATCGAGCGCATCGCCGCCGCCATCGGCAAGGCCGGCGATCGCCCCGAGGGCCTGGACACCCTGGCCGAATGCACGCTGCGCCGCACCGAGGTCGCCACGGCGGACGCACCGAGCGGCAGCCCCGACGAGCAGCGACAGCAGCAGGACGGCAAGGGCGAAGAACCCGGAAGCAGCGGGGACGGCGGAAGCAGCGGGGACGGCGGAAGCAGCGGGGACGGCGGTCAGCCCGGTGAGGGGCAGCAGCCGCCCGGCAACGGCGGACAGGCGGGCAACGGACCCGTGGCCGCCGACTACGTCGACATCAACTCCGTGAAGCCGAACGTCGTGAAGGCACCCCGGCAGAAGAACGCCTCGACCGGTTCCTTCGCCACCAGCTGCGGCGTCAACGCCGAGGGACTGTTCAACTCGGACAACCTGATCGCCGCCCCCGGCGTCGGCAACGGAGCCCACCACTTCCACGACTACGTCGGCAACCAGGACAACGACGCCTTCTCCAGCGACGAGGACCTGGCCGCCGCCGACACGAGCTGCGCCGACCAGGGCGACAAGTCCTCGTACTACTGGCCCGTGCTCCGGCTCCAGAACGGCACCGTCGAACAGGACGCCGAGTCACCCGGCGGCGGCATCGAGGGCAACGCCGGCGAGATCGTCACGCCCGCCGAGGTCACGCTGACCTTCGAGGGCAACGAGCGTGCCAAGGTCACGGAGATGCCGCGGCTGCTGCGCATCATCACCGGCGACGCCAAGGCGTTCGTCAACGGCAACACCAACGCGAACGCCTCTTGGAGCTGCACCGGTTTCGAGGACCGGCAGCTCAAGGACAAGTACCCGCTCTGTCCGTCCGGCAGTGACGTGGTGCGCACCTTCACCTTCCAGAGCTGCTGGGACGGCCGCAACATCGACAGCGCCAACCACCGCACCCACGTGGCCTTCGCCGCCGCCGACGGCAGCTGCCCCGACGGGTTCCGGGCCATCCCGCGGCTGGTCCAGCGCGTCGTGTACGACGTGGACGCGCCCAGCCTCCAGGACGGGGGCAGGACCGTTCCGCTGTTCGCCGTGGACTCCTTCCCCGAGCAGCTGCACAAGCCGGTCACGGACCACAGCGACTTCATCAACGTCTTCGACGAGGACCTGATGCGGGAGATGGCCGACTGCATCAACAGCGGCCGCGAGTGCGGTCCGGACACGCCCCCGGGATCGGACCCCGGCCAGGGGGAGGACCCGCAGGAGCAGCCGACCGAGAACCCCACGAAGGCTCCGCAGGAGCAGCCGACCGAGAACCCTGACGCCTCCGAGCCCCCGGCCGGGCAGACCGCCACCGCCTCGGCACCCGTGGACTCCGGGCAGGACGGCCGGGACGGCAGGGACGACGGAGGGAACGAAGGCAAGGACGCAGGAAAGAACGAAGGCAAGGACGCAGGCAAGGACGAAGAGAGGACCGGAGGGAACGACGCCGGACAGAACGACGGGGAGGCGGCCGCGCCCCCAGCCCGGGAACAGGACGACGCCGCCTCCCCGCGCGCCGAGCCCAGGGCCGCCACGACACCGGCCGCCGACACACCGGCCGACGTGAGCAGCGCCTCGTCCGCACCCGCGGCGACACAGGGCACGGGCGGCGGTGACGACGTCGCGGCCGGGTCGGCGACCGAGCCCCAGACGACGCAGGGCGGCCTCGCGGAGACGGGTTCCGGCCTCGGTCTGTGGCCCGCGGCCGTCGGAGGCGTTCTCTTCGCCGGCGGCTGTGTGCTGCTGATCCGCTCCAGGCGGCGTGCGCTGTGACACCGGCATGACGTCGTCGTGACGACGGGCGGGCAGGGCCGGGCCCGGTCCGCCCGTCGTCACGACCGCGGCGAACACGCCATCGCCCGGCGGGAACTGGCGCATTTCAACTATTGCCATTCCGTTTCCCCGGGCGCAGCCTGTTCACCGAAAGACTCTGGGAGCGCTCCCATTGGTGCTTCCGGTTCCCGATCCTCCATCGCAGTCCCCCCATGCGAAAGAAGGACATCATGACTTGTCATGATCACAACAAGCCCGAGCGGGTCCGGCGTGCGTCGACCGTCGCCGTCGGCACCCTGGCCGCGGCACTGCTCACCCTGATCCCCTGGAGCGGCACGGCCGTCGCCCACGGCTCGGTCGTCGACCCCGCCTCCCGCAACTACGGCTGCTGGCAGCGCTGGGGCGACGACTTCCAGAACCCCGCCATGGCCCAGGAAGACCCCATGTGCTGGCAGGCCTGGCAGGACAACCCCAACGCCATGTGGAACTGGAACGGCCTGTACCGCAACGGCTCCGCGGGCAACTTCGAGGCCGTCGTTCCCGACGGCCAGCTGTGCAGCGGCGGCCGGACCGAAGGCGGGCGCTACAACTCCCTGGACACCGTGGGCTCCTGGCAGACCACGGACGTCACCGACAACTTCACCGTCAAGCTGTACGACCAGGCCAGCCACGGCGCCGACTACTTCAGGGTCTACGTCACCCGGCAGGGCTTCGACCCCGCCACCCAGCCCATGGGCTGGGACGACCTCCAGCTGGTCGCGACCACCGGCAGGTACGCGCCCAGCCAGAACTACGAGATCCCGGTGAGCACCTCGGGCCTGAGCGGCCGGCACGTCGTCTACACGATCTGGCAGGCGTCGCACATGGACCAGACGTACTTCCTGTGCAGCGACGTCGACTTCGGCTGATCCGCGCCATCCCGTCCCCCCACCCCCGCCGGGCGCGCCGTGTCCGGCGGGGACACCGATCGGTGTGACCGTCCCGCGAAGTACTTCGTGGCCGTCCCGAAGTGCGGTATACGTCCCCTCATGGACCCCACGGACTACTACGACCTCGGCACCCACGGTCGTCCGGTGACGACAGCGTCCCCAGAGGCCCAGCGCTGGTTCGACCGCGGGCTGGTGTGGACGTACGGCTTCCACCACGAGGAGGCCGTCGCCTGCTTCGAGGCCGCCGCCGCGGCCGACCCGGACTGCGCCATGGCCCACTGGGGCATCGCCTACGCCCTCGGACCGAACTACAACAAGCCGTGGGAGGTCTTCGACGCCGCGGAGCTGACGCGCACCGTCGACCGCACCCACGCCGCCGTCGAACGCGCCCACGAGAAGGCGGCCCGCTCCGCCACCCCGCTCGAACGCGCCCTGATCGGCGCCCTGCGCGCCCGCTACCCGCAGGCGCGCGCCGTCGAGGACTGCTCGGTGTGGAACGGGCCGTACGCCGAGAGCATGCGGGCCGTCCACCAGCTCGCCCCCGACGACCTGGACGTGGCCGCCCTCTACGCTGACGCCCTCATGAACCTGACGCCCTGGCAGCTCTGGGACCTGCGCACCGGACTGCCCGCCGAGGGCGCCCGCACCCTGGAGGCGAAGGACGTCCTCGACCGGGCCCTGGCCACCGACGGCGGACGCGAGCACCCCGGTGTCCTGCACCTGTACGTCCACCTGATGGAGATGTCCGCCACCCCCGAGGCGGCCCTCGATGTCGCCGACCGGCTGCGCGGCCTGGTCCCCGACGCCGGGCACCTCAACCACATGCCGTCGCACCTCGAAGTGCTGTGCGGCGACTACCGGCGCGTCGTGTCGGACAACAGCGCCGCGATCGCCGCCGACGAGAAGTACCGCGCGCGGGCCGGGGTGATGAACTTCTACTCCCTCTACCGCTCGCACAACTACCACTTCCGGATCTACGGCGCGATGTTCCTCGGCCGGTACGAGATCGCCCTGGACACCGCGGCACAGCTGGAGTCGTCCGTCCCCGAGGAACTGCTGCGCGTCGAAAGCCCGCCGATGGCCGACTGGCTGGAGGGTTTCGTGGCCATGCGGGTGCATGTCCTGATCCGGTTCGGCCGCTGGGCGGACATCCTCGGGCTGCCGCTGCCCGCCGACCCGCGCCTGTACTGCGTGACGACCGCGATGCTCCACTACGCCCGCGGGGTCGCCCTCTCCGCCACCGGCAAGGTCGCCGAGGCGGAGGCCGAACGCGTCCTGTTCCGCGAGGCGGTCGCCCGGGTGCCGGAGACGCGCACGCTGTACAACAACACCTGCGCCGACATCCTCGCCATCGCCTCCGCCATGCTCGACGGCGAACTGGAGTACCGCAAGGGCGACCACACCGCCGCCTTCGCCGCCCTGGAGCGGTCGATCGCACTCGACGACAGCCTCCCCTACGACGAACCGTGGGGCTGGATGCAGCCCACCCGGCACGCCTACGGCGCCCTGCTCCTGGAACAGGGCCGGGTCGCGGAGGCCGAGGCGGTCTACCGGGCCGACCTCGGCCTGGACGACACCCTGCCCCGCGCCCTGCAGCACCCCGGCAACGTCTGGGCCCTGCACGGACTCCACGAGTGCCTGGTGCGCCTGGGCAAGGAGGGGGAGGCGCGGATCGTGGCACAACAGCTGAAGCTCGCCACCGCGCTGGCGGACGTCCCGGTCGAGGCCTCCTGCTACTGCCGCCTCGACCCCGCGCCGGCCAGCGGAGGGACGGGCGGTTGCTGCGCCACGGACCGCTGAAGCAGGCCTTCTATACGATGTGGCCTCGGAAGACGCACAGCGGCGGAAGGAGACGGGCCGTGACCGATCACCGGCGTCCGCGGCGGCGGGGGCAGGGCGAGCTGGAGGCGCTGGTGCTGTCGGCGCTGCGCGAGGCGGAAGGCCCCGCGACGGCCGGCTGGGTGCAGGAGCGCCTGGGCGGCGACCTCGCCTACACCACGGTGATCACGATCCTGACCCGGCTGCTGGAGAAGGGCGTGGTCGGTCGCGAGCGCGTGGGCCGTTCCTTCGCCTGGACACCCGCCTCGGACCAGGCCGGCCTGGCCGCCCGGAAGATGCGCAAGGTCCTGGACGCCGAGAGCGACCGGGAAGCGGTGCTGGCCAGCTTCGTCACCGGCCTCGACCCGGACGACGAGCGGCTGCTGCGCGAACTGCTGGGTGACGCGGGTGACGCGGTGGACGGCTGACGCCGCATGGGGATGTTCGTCTTTCTGCCGCTGGTCCTGCCGTTGACGGCATGGCCGATCGCCCGGCTGGCGGAACAGCGTCTGCACCCGCGGACCGCGACCCGGCTGCTCACCGCCGTGGCCGCGGTGATGGCCCTGTGCAGCTCGGTGTGCCTGGCCCTGGTGATGGTGGTCGGCACCGCCCAGCTCCCGGGCAACCCCCTGCCGGACGGCTGGTCCGACCCGGAGGTGCGGGCGGCGGTGCCGTACGACGAGGTCGTCGGCAAGGCGGCGATCCCCGCGCTGTGCGCGGTGGTCATGGCCTCGGCACGAGCCCTGTGGCGGCACGGCAGGGTGCGCCGCCGTGCCCACCGCGCGCTGGCCGGCCTGCCGGGCACCGAGGTGGCTGTACTGCCGGACGACGTGCCCTACGCGTACGCGCTGCCCGGCGGACGCCGGGACCGTGTGGTGGTGACCACGGGCCTGCTCGACCGCCTCGCACCGGCCGAGCGGCGCGCGCTGTTCGCCCACGAGCGGGCCCATCTGACCGCCCGGCACCATCGCTTCCTGCTCGCCGTCCGGCTCGCCGCCCTGGCCAACCCGTTCCTGCGGCCCCTGCGTACCGCCGTCTCCTTCACGGCGGAGCGGTGGGCGGACGAGGCGGCCGCGCGGGCGGTCGGCAGCCGCCGCGCGGTGGCGACCGCGATCGGCAAGGCGGCCCTCGTCTCCCGGGGCACCCCGGTCGCCACCCTCGCCGGCCTGGCGGCCCCCGGCCCGGTACCGCGCCGGGTGGCGGCCCTGCTGGGTCCCGCTCCCGCGGTCCGCACCTGGCCCTCGGTCTTCACCTCGGTGGGCCTGGCGGCCTGGGCCGCGGCCGCCGGGACCGCCGTGTCGGCGATGTCGTCCGCGAACGCCGCCGTCACGATGTTCCTCATCCTCCGCGCCGCGACACCCCTCTAGGCACCCTCCACCGCCGGGTAAAACCGCAGTTCACAGGCGTACTTGTGAAACACCTTCACTCAATCGGGTGATCGGCCAATCCGGAGCCGGGCCGGCTCCGGATTCCCCATGTGAGGGAAGAACCGAGGACAAACCGACAGCGGCCCGCCCGCCCAGGTACTCCGCTGTCCACAGGCGCGGGACGGCTCGACCCCCACACGCCCGCGCCGGGCCCCCGGTCGAGCGGGGACGCCCCCGCGGCGAGCACGGATTCTCCGAGCGTGCTCGCCGCGACGAGGGATACCGACCGGGACCGGCGCGGGTCCGACGACTGACGACGACCGGGGCCGCGCACCCCGTCGACCGACCACTACTTCACCGACGTGATCCGTACCGACGCAGCCTTGGTGCTGCCCTTTTATCCTGGAGAATCCATGAACGCCCGTATTCGCCGTTCCGCCGTCGCCGTCGCCGCGGCCGCCATCCTGCCCCTGGCCCTGGTCGCCTGCTCCGACGACGGCGACAGCGGCTCGTCGGACTCCGCCCAGGCGGCCTCCTCGGCTCCCGCGGCCACCGGCGACCAGTCCGCCGACAGCGGCGCCGACATGGCCGACGCGGACGAGCCGTTCGGTCCGGCGTGTTCGTCGGTGCCGACGGACGGTGCCGGTTCGTTCGACGGCATGGCCAAGGACCCGGTCGCCACCGCCGCCTCGAACAATCCGGCGCTGTCCACGCTGGTGACGGCGGTGAAGAAGGCCGGTCTGGTCGACACGCTGAACAACGCCGAGAACATCACGGTGTTCGCGCCGACCGACGACGCCTTCGCCAAGATCCCGAAGGCGGACCTGGACAAGGTCCTGGGCGACAAGGCGATGCTTACCGACATCCTGACCTACCACGTCGTGGGCCAGAAGCTCGCCCCCAAGGATCTGGAGAACGGCTCCTTCGAGACGCTGCAGAAGTCCAAGCTGACCACGTCAGGCTCGGACGAGTCCTACACGGTCGACGACTCGGCCAAGGTCGTCTGCGGCAACGTCAAGACCGCCAACGCCAACGTGTACATCATCGACACCGTCCTGATGCCCAAGAGCTGACGGACGAGCGGGCGGACGGCGTCGGGGGCGGTCGGGCAGACGGCCGCCCCCGGCAGGGCTCCCGGACGCCGCCCCGGCGGGGTCGCCTGGTCGACCCCGCCCGTCGGGGCGGTCGAGAACGACCGCATTGCTTGAGTAACGCGAGCGATGGCGAGCGATGGCGAAGACGGCGCGCATGCCCAAGCCGCCGTGGGCCCCCGTGGCCCCGGCCGACCCGTACGCGTGCGTCCCACGGCGGGGAACCGGCACGCCGTGCGGGCGTACGCACGTCCCGCTCACCGACAGCGACGACCCCACCGCGGCCCTGCCGCGGCGCACGCTTCGGCTGGCGGGCTACTGGTCGTCCTGGTGCGGGCGGCGCCTCCACGTACGACCCCGCACGCCGGAATTCCCGGACCCGGGCGACCGGGCTCGACCGGCCCCTCGGCATCGCGGTCGGGACGGCCGGCCGCGTCACCGTCCCGTCGGGCGGGCGCGTCACCGTCCAGTCGGCATCACCGCGCAGGCCGACAGCGGGTCAGTCCATCAGCCCGGCGGCGAGCGTGGCCCCCAGTTCCCAGCAGGCCTCCAGATCGGCCTTGCCGGGCTCACCGGCCACGCTCACCGCCGGCGCCGCGCGCTGCCAGGCGAGGCCCGTCGTGACCGACTCGACGGCGCGTACCGCGCCGGTGGTGTCGCTGCCGCCGTGTACCCAGTAGCCGAAGGGCCGGCCGCGGGTCTGGTCCAGGCAGGGGTAGTAGACCTGGTCGAAGAAGTGCTTCAGAGCCCCGGACATGTAGCCGAGGTTCGCGGGGGTGCCCAGCAGGTATCCGTCCGCCTCCAGCACGTCGACGGCGGTGGCCGCCAGCGCAGCGCGCCGGACCACCCGCACCCCCTCGATCTCCGGCGCGGTCGCCCCGGACAGGACGGCTTCCAGCATCGCCTGGCAGTTCGGCGACGGCGTGTGATGCACGATGAGCAAAGTGGCCACACCACGAAGCCTGCCGTCCGGCACCCGCCGACCGCAAGAAGCACCACCCGGCCCGCCGCACCGATCAGGCCCTCGCGGGCCGGGGAGGGTGAACGGGCGGGGTCCGCGCCGGCCCGGTGGCCCCGGGTACAGTCGGCTCGCCGCTCAGCCCGCGCCGGACCGGGCGCCGCGGCCCGACGTCTCCTCGTCGTGATCCGGCCAGGGAATACCATGACCAGTACGCAGGAACCGCCCGAAATGACCCCGTCGGCTCCGAAGGCGTCGGGGTCGGCCACCACCACGGCCTCTGCCTCGGTCGATGCCCGCGTCACGCGGATACGGCGGCGTCTGGAGCGGTTGATCGGGATCGCGGCGACGGAGGGCAACGCGCTCACCGCCCTGCGCAACGGGGACGAGATCTTCGCCGCGATGCTGGCCGGTATCCGCCGTGCCGAGCACACGGTGGACATGATGACGTTCGTGTACTGGAAGGGCGACATCGCCCGTCGGTTCGCCGAGGCCCTCGCGGAGCGGGCCCGTGCCGGGGTGCGGGTTCGGCTGCTGCTGGACGGTTTCGGCAGCAGGCTGATCGAGGCCGAACAGCTTCGTACGATGGAGCGGGCCGGGGTGCAGGTGGCGTGGTTCCGCAAGCCGCTGTACCTGTCGCCGTTCAAGCAGAACCACCGTTGTCACCGCAAGGTCCTCGTCGTCGACGAGGAGACGGCCTTCACCGGCGGGGTGGGGATCGCCGAGGAGTGGTGCGGCGACGCGCGCAACCCGCACGAGTGGCGTGACACCCACGTGGAGGTCCGGGGTCCCGCGGTGGACGGCGTGGCCGCGGCCTTCGCGCAGAACTGGGCGGAGTGCCACGACGAGCTCTTCGACGACCGGGACAGGTTCGTCACACACCCACGCCAGGGCGACGCGGTCGTCCAGGTGGTGCGCGGTTCGGCGAGCTTCGGCTGGCAGGACATGCAGACCCTGCTCCGCGTGATGCTGGAGTCGGCCGAGGAGCGCGTCCGCCTGGCCACCGCGTACTTCTCACCCGACGAGTACTTCGTCGAGCTGCTGTGCGCCACCGCGCGCCGCGGCGTCGAGGTGGAGATCGTGCTGCCCGGGCCGCACACCGACAAGCGGGTCTGCCAGCTGGCCGGACAGCACTACTACGAGGACCTCACCGCGTGCGGGGTCAGGATCTACCAGTACCAGCCGACGATGATGCACGCCAAGGTCATCACCGTCGACCGCGTGGCCGCCCTGATCGGCTCGACCAACTTCAACCGCCGCTCCCTCGACCACGACGAGGAGGTCATGCTGGCCGTGCTGAACCCGGAGTTCACCGCGACACTGGACGAGCACTTCGAGGCGGACATCGCGGTCAGCACACAGATCCGGGCGGGCCGCTGGAAGAGACGCTCCGCCGTCCAGCGGGCGCGTGAGGTCGCCGTCCGGCCCATCCGCCGGTTCCTGTGACCCGCACCCCCCGATCTCTCCCCTCCCGCACTCGCCGATGCCGTCGGGTCACGGCCGGCCGTCCAGCCGGCTCAACTCGTGCCCGTAGAGCAGCCGCTGGCAGTAGTCCGTGCCCAGCGGATCGGTGAGATCCCGGTTCGCCGTGCAGTCGGACGCCACCCCCGGGCGGTGTTCGGAGACGGACCAGAGCCGTCCCGCGCCCCGCTCGACGTAGAGGTCCTCGGCGCCCCGCGCGGTCTTGACGGCCTGGCCGTCCTGGACCAGCCGGCCGTCGCTCCAGCGGTAGCGCCACAGGTTGCCCGGCTCGTCCGTGCCCTTGGACTCGTTCACGTACAGCGTGCCGTTGTACGCCGCCGCGCCCTGGGCGCCGCCGTTGGCCATCGGCAGGTAGTTGGCCCAGCCTTCCGCGGTCACGTCGGCGGAACGCCCCTCCAGGGCCGCGACCGGGTACGAGGCGATGCGGCCGGTGGAGGGATAGCCGCTCTCCGGACGGCAGTACTCACCCATGATCAGGCGGTCCGGGACGGTGCTGCGGTCCAGCGAGATGTAGGAGCTCTTCGGGGCGCCGGTGGCGACACAGGCGTACGAGCCCTTGGGGTTGCTCTGCGTCGCCTTGAACCTCCACGCGGCCACCTGCGGCATCACGTAGCGGTAACCGAAGCTGTACCAGACGTTGTTGTGCCGGCCGACCCTCGTCTTGTCCTGGACGTTGGCGGTGGTCTTCACACCGTCGGTGTCGGATCCCATCGCGTCGTGTGTGCTGGGGTCGCTGTCCGGGTCCAGGTCCATGATGTAGCGCATGTCGAAGACGCGCAGGCCGTTGCGGGTGTCCGCGACGTAGAGGTAGTTGCCGTACCAGACGATCCCGCCGGCGTGGACGCCCTTCTGGATCGGGTACTCGGCGGCGTGCAGCCCGTCGAAGGAGATGTGGTCGGCGGAGTTCACGTAGGTCCAGCCAAGCAGGACGTGCCGGTACTTGATCTCGGGGCTGCCCGTGGCAGGGTTGGTCCGGCTCTGTACGAAGGTGATCCGGACGCCCTTCTGGTTGCAGGCGTCGTTGGCCTCCGTCTCGCTCGCCGTGCAGTCACCGGTCGACGGGTCCGGGTCGTCCTCCCGGCCCGGGTCCCAGCTGTCGTAGGAGGCGAACAGCTGGATGTTGCCGGCTGAGCCCCACAGCTCGTTGTTCTTGGCGTCGGAGACGCCGGTGAAGCCCTGCGGGACCCACTCGCGGGAGACGGAGTCGTCGTTCTGCAGGCAGTACTTGACGTCGGGGTCCGGGGCGGTGCCGAACGAGTCGCGTGAGCACCACGGCTGGACGGTGCGGTTCGCCCCGGCCAGCAGGTTCTGTACGCCGGATTTGGGCAGTACCGAGTCCAGGCGGGTGACCCGGGCGGTGGTCTCGGCGTTCATCCCGCCGGGCGACAGCGTGAAGTCACCGGGTGAGGCCGCGTCACCGGGAGCTGTCCAGTCGCGGGCGCTGTACGGCGAGGGGGCGCCCTCCGTCGCGCGGGGTTCCTGGATCCAGGACTCCGGTACATCCGGCGGAAGGTCCTCCGCCTGGGCCGGTGCCGCAAGGCCGGTGACCGCGAGCATGGCCGCGGCGGCTGCCGTGAACAGAGCGCGGCGTATTCGACGTTCGGGCATGTGGGGACCCCTCCGTTAGTCATGCGACAACCGAGTCGAACGGAGGTTTGCAGAACGTTTATGCGAGACGCAAGCTTGCTTTTCGCGCCAACCGCCTTGAAGCAGAAGGGTGTTGGGGAGCGACGTCGACGCATCCCACCCGGCCGGGCAGGCGGGCCTGCCGCCCTAGGAACTGAAGGAGATCCAGACGTCCGGCGGCAGTTCCGGGCGATGGGGTACCGGCCTGCGCTCCTCGGTCCATGCCTCGCCCGCGATCTCGGCGGCGACGTGGCGCCAGAAACGCGCCGCGCCGAGGTTGGCGTCCTGGAAGGCGACTTCCCACCGCCCCGGGTGCCCGGCCACGACCTCCTGGACGGCCCGCAGCCCGATCCCTCTCCTGCGCGCTCCACGGACGACGAAGAAGCTGTTCAGCACGCGGACCCGGCCGGTCAGGCCGCGCGCGAACGCGAAACCGGCGGGGCGGTCTCCACTCGTCAACAGGTACGGCGCCCAGTCGGCGTCGGTGAAGGCCGCCCGGAGCCGATCGGCGCGGAAGGTTCCGTCCGGGCCGGGGAGCAGGCCGTCCGTCTCCGACATGTCATGGCGGAACATCAGCCACAACCGCTCCACCGTGGGACGGTCGGCGGCGGTCGCGGGACGCACAACGACTGGCATGGGACTCCTTCGCGGGGACTGATCGTGGCGGGCGGCCGCACTCGCGTCGGCGATGCTCGGCGGCGGGCAAGCCCTCCAGGGCATGAAAAAAGCCTCCCCGGCGGATACGTGTCCGAGCGCGGGAAGGCGTCACTTCTCTGATGATCTTATCAGGCGGTCACTCGCGAGCGACGATCACGAGGCCCCGGTGCGGCACCGGCGGTTCGACGGCCGAAGTGGCGAGCGTGAAAAGAGGGGAGGGCGACGCCTCGGGGGAGACCAGATGGGCGACGGCCGAGGAAGCGGTGCGGTGCCAGCCGTCGTGGTGGCGGAGCATGGCGTGGTCGTCTGCTGATCGGCGGCAGCGGGAAGCGGCTGCTGGAACGGCACACGGCCGGCCGCCCCGGCTGGGCGGAGTACGCCGCACGCACCAGCGGCTTCTTCCCGCGCCCGCCGCGTCGGAACCCGTAGCGGGTCTCTCCGGAGGGTGGGGGCCCGTGGGCTCCCACCCTCGCTCACGCCGGCATGCTCATCAGCGCGATCGGCGTGGTGGTCGGCTGCTCCGAGCCACCCGCCGGCTCCACGGTGATGCCGACACCCGCCGCGCCGTCCACGTCCCCCTCCATCAGTACCGCCTGGCTGCCACGACCGGGCTCCATCAGGCCCGCCGGCCGCATGGTGCCGTGGTCGTCGAACCAGAGCTGGTAGACCTTGCCGTCCGGCGGCTCGGCCATGCCCGAGGCCAGGAAGACGGCGCGGCCCTGACGGTCGGAGACGACCAGTGTCCCGCTCGCCCCGCCGGCCAGGCGCACGGTGCGTGAGGCGGCGTCGGGCGCGGCCAGCACTCCGGCCAGTTCCTCGGCCCGCTGCTGGGCCTGCGCGGCCCGGTCCCCGGCGTCCTGCGCCCGCTCGTACTGCCACACCGCCGTGCCACCGAGCCCGGCCGCCGCGGCCACACACGCCGCCAGCGCCCACCGGGCCAGGCCGCGGGCCCGGGGCACGACGCGACGCGCCCGCTCCACCGTGCCGCTGCCGCCCGGCGGCACCTGGCGCACGGTCGTGATGCGGTGCAGCACCCGGTCCTTGAGCACGGGACCGGGCGAGACCGTGGCGGCCAGCCCCAGCCGCGCCGCCGCGGCGGCGAACTCCATGCTCTCCTGCTCGCAGGAGCCGCAGTCCGTCAGATGGCGCTCGAAGGCGGCCCGCTCGTCGTCGGGCAGCGCGTGCAGGGCGTAGGCGCCCGTCAGGCTGTGCAGGTCCTCGGTGCGCGTCACGCGCTCACCCCCAGGCAGTCACGGAGCCGGACGAGACCGTCGCGCAGTCGCGTCTTGACCGTGCCGAGCGGTAGCGCGAGCGCCTCGGCGACCTGCCGGTAGGTCAGGCCGCGGTAGTAGGCCAGGGTGACGGACTGGCGCTGGATCTCGGTCAGGGTGCGCAGACATCGCCGCACCTGCTCCCGTTCCAGCCGTGCCTCCACCTGTTCGGTCACTTCGTCGTACTCGGGCGTACGGTCGAGCAGCGCGGCCTTGTGGTCGCGGGCCGCCGCCGCCTCGACCGACCGCACCCGGTCCACGGCGCGACGGTGGGCCAGGGTCAGGATCCAGTTGACCACCGTGCCGCGCTCGGGCCGGTAACGGGGCGCCGTGCGCCACACCTCCACCAGCACCTCCTGCGCGACCTCCTCCGACTGCGCCTGGTCCCGCAGCACGGCCCGGGCGACACCGAGAACGGACCCCGCCACGGCGTCGTAGAGCGCGGCGAAGGAATTCTGATCGCCCAGGGCCACCTCATGGATGAGCTTCTGCAGGTCTGGCCGGGCCGATGGATTTCTGCCGATGTGTACGGCTTCCTTCACGAAGATTCTCCAAAAGAATGCGACGGGCGGGGATGTCCCCACGTAATCCGGGGCCGCGCGGCTCGCGGATTGGTCGGGACGCCTCCCGAAGGCCCGGGTCACCTCGGCCGGGGGCCGGGCACGGGGTCCCGTACGACACGCCGGATCCCCACCCTCCCATGCGGACCACCGCGCCGACCGCCGGTCCCGGAGCAACCCAGGCAGTCCCGACGCGGAGCTCTACGACTCCAGCCCTTCCCCCAGCGAGTGAGCACGGCGACCCCACCGGCTCTCGAACGGGGTAACGCCGGTCCTCGTACAACGGGGTAACGCCGGTCCTCGTACGGGGTAGATTGAGACCGGTTCGCGTTCGATCAGGACCGTTGGGACCAGGACGAAAGGGAGGTGGGGTTGATGACCGTGCTCGAAGCCGCTCTTCGCGGCGCCCGGGTCTCCCTCGCGTCCCGGGCCGTGGCCTGACCCAGTCGAACGCAACCTAGGAAACGGATCCTCATCCCGTCATGTCCCACACCTGGAACACGCGCGCCGAGACCGGCGCCGACGTCCCCGCCGTCCGTGACATCGTCCGCACCGCCTTTCCCACCCCGGAAGAGGCCGCCCTCGTGGACGCCCTGCGTGCCGACCCCGAGGCCTGGATCGACGGTCTGTCCCTCGTCGCGGTGGACGACCACGACCGCCCCGTGGGCCACGCCCTGCTGACCCGCTGCCACATCGGGGACAGCCCGGCCCTCTGCCTGGCACCCGTCGCCGTCCGGCCCGACCGGCAGAACGGCGGCGCAGGCTCGGCGGCCGTCCGGGCGGCGCTCGCCGCGGCCGAGCGTCTGGGCGAGCACCATGTCGTCGTCCTCGGACACCCGGAGTACTACCCGCGGTTCGGCTTCGGCCGGGCCTCCGCCCACGGCATCGGCCTGACCATCGACGTCCCGGACGAGGCCCTGATGGCCCTCACCCTGGACGCCGCCCACCCGCTGCCCGCCGGCACCGTCCGCTACGCGGCACCGTTCGGCATCTGACGGCAACCGGTCCGGGCCACCACGCCGCACGGGCGGCGGGAATTCATCCCGCCGCCCGTGCGGCATTCTCCCCGTCATCCACGAGGCGGGGAGCGCCTGGCCGGTTCGATCCGCCTGCCGGCGGTTCAGGCGACCGGCGCCGCCGGGCCCTTGCCGGCCGGGACGGCGGCGGCTTCGCCGGACTCCTCGGCGAGGCGTTCCAAGCCGCTGGTGGTCTTCAGCGGCTTCTCCTTCAGGAACGCCACGGCGACCAGCGCCAGCAGCGCGAACGGCGTGGCGACGAGGAACAGGTCGGCCGTGGCGACACCGTAGGCGTGCTCGACGACGGCCCGCATCGGGGCGGGCAGCGTCGACATGTCCGGGACACTGCTTTCGCCGGAGCCCTCGCCGCCGGGCACGGTGATGCCCGCGTTGCTGAGGCCCTTGGCCATCTCACCGGCGACCCGGTTGGCGAGGATCGCGCCGAGGACGCTGACGCCGATGGTGCCGCCCATGCTGCGGAAGAAGGACAGTACGGAGGTCGCGGCGCCCAGGTCGGCGGCGGGCACGTCGTTCTGCGCGGCCAGCACCAGGTTCTGCATCAGCATGCCGACGCCGACGCCGAGGATCGCCATGTAGAGGCTGAGCAGACCGAAGTGCGTCTTCGCGTCGATCGTGGCGAGCAGCGCGAGGCCGACGGCCATGAGGGCCGCGCCCGCCACCAGGTACCGCTTCCACTTGCCCGTCCGGCTGATCACCTGCCCGGCGACGGTGGACGACACCAGCAGGCCCAGGATCATGGGCAGGCTCATCAGACCCGCGACGGTCGGCGACTTGCCCAGGGAGACCTGGAAGTACTGCGAGAGGAAGACGGTTCCGCCGAACATGGCGACACCGACCAGGAGGCTGGCGACGGTGGCCAGCGTGACCGTGCGGTTGCGGAAGATGCCGAGCGGGATGACCGGCTCCGGCGTGCGGGCTTCGACGAGGACCGCGGCGACCAGCAGCAGCACGCCACCCCCCGCGAGCGCACCGGTCTGCCAGGACGCCCAGTCGAACTCGTTGCCGGCCAGCGACACCCAGATGAGCAGCGCGCAGACACCGGCGACGATCAGGAAGGCGCCGAGCCAGTCGATGCGGACCTTGCGCGACACGGTGGGCAGCCGCAGCGTGCGCTGCAGCAGCGCGATGGCGAGCAGCGCGAACGGCACGCCGATGAAGAAGCACCAGCGCCAGCCGAGCCACGAGGTGTCCACCAGGACACCGCCGATCAGCGGGCCGGCCACGGTGCCCACCGCGAACACGGCACCGAAGATGCCGGCGTACTTGCCCAGTTGGCGGGGCGGGATGACGGAGGCCATCACGACCTGCGCGAGGGCGGTCAGACCGCCCGCGCCGATGCCCTGTACGACCCGGCTGAAGATCAGCAGCCCGACACCGTGGGAGAAGCCGGCCAGCAGCGAGCCGACCACGAACATGGCCAGCGAGAGCTGCAGCAGGAGCTTCTTGTTGAAGAGGTCGGACAGCTTGCCCCACAGGGGCACCGTCGCGGTCATCGCCAGCAGTTCGGAGGTGACGACCCAGGTGTAGGAGGACTGGCTGGCGTGCAGGTCGGCGATGATCGTGGGCAACGCGTTGGAGACGACGGTGCCGGCCAGGATGGCGACGAACATGCCGGCCATCAGGCCGGACATGGCCTGGAGTATCTGCCGTGGGGTCATGGAGGTGGGAGGCGCGTCGGCGGGCGCCTGGGATGCGGTCACAGCATCTCTTTCGGTGGTGGTCTGATGGGTCGCGCGATTCCGGCGCGGGGACTACGCGGAGGGTGCCGGGAGTCCGGCGGCGAGGAGGGCGAAGACCTCGTGGAACACGTCGAGGAAGGCGGCGTCCTCCTGATGGGCGGACCAGTGGTCCATGCTGGTCCGCACCGCGGCGTTCGCCACCGAGGCCAGCAGCCGCGGGTAGAGGCCCGGCGCCGCGCGCCGTCCCCCGCCGCCTCCGGGCCCGGGTCCCGGCCCCCCGCCGCCTCCGGGCCCGGGTCCCGGCCCCTTGCCGCCTCCGGGCCCGGAACCGGGTCCCTCATCGCCCCCGGCGCCGCGGAGGCGTTCGGCGATGGCTTCCGCCAGGTTCGCCTCGGCCGCCATGTGCGCCCCGACGCCGCGTGCCAGGAGGTGCGGTGAGGCATGCAGCACCTCGGCGTGCAGCCGCCACAGCTCGTGGTGCTGCTCCGCCTCGGCGAGCTCCGCCGCCATGGCCTCGCGCAGGGCTTCCAGCGGGGAGAGCCCGGCCGGTGCGTCGAGTACGGCGCGCCGCAGGCGTACGCCCGCGTCGACGTCGATGACGACGAAGGCGTCGTCGCGGGTGTCGAAGTAGTTGAAGAAGGTTCGCACCGACACACCGGCCGCGGCGCTGATGGCCTCGACGGTGACCTTCTCCGCTCCGTGTTCGGCGGCGAGGCGTACCGCGGCTTCGGTGAGGGCGGCCCGGGTGGCCCGCTTCTTCCGCTCCCGCAGACCGCCTCCCGCGGCACTCTTCTCCGACATAAGTTGCATGGTATGCAAAGATGCACGTCGTGCAAAATTAGGGTTCTCGGCTCTCCAGGCGGGTCGGCGTCTCCTCGGACGGGACGGCGTCCGCGGTGGGCCGGTCGTGTGGCGGCCTGGCCGGCACGGCGGTCAGGCCGCAGGTGTTGGTCACCCCCGAGAAGCCCAGGCCCGCACCGATCACGCCGGACAGCCAGTGCGCGGGACGCCGGACACGGCCCGCCGCCGGGGAGCCGGCGCGGCCGCAGGCGCGCGGCGTCGCGGCCCACCCTCGGGCAGCCGCGGCGCACGGCCCCGTGCTCCTGTCCCAGGGCACGAACAACCCCCGTGTGTGAGACAGAGGGTGGGGTAAGCGGTGCGGAAGCGCGGTCGGCACCGGGGTCGGCGCCGGTGACGGCCGCGCTGTTCGCGTCACGACCCTTCCGGTACGAGGACCGGCCCCTGCCCGTGGTCCGCCGTGGCACCGGTCCTCCCGGGCGGACGCCTGGCCCCTCGACGACTTCGCCGTGTACGTCGTCCCGACGACCAGACGCCGCCCGTGCCGAGCCGCGCGGGCGCGCCGTACGCGGGGCCAGGCTCCGTGACCCGGCTCGCCCGCACCACGGTGGCCGGCCCGCTCGTCCGGCGGCTCCGGGTACGCGGCCGGCGCCTGACGGCCGGCGGCCCCGTTCGGGAACCGACGTGACCCGAACGGCCCTGTCGGGTACCCGACAGGGCCGCGCAGGGTTGGGATGGGCACGGGGCACCTCGTGCCCACCCGGCCCGAGCCGCTGTCCCGACACGGAAAGGACCACCGATGTCCCGTGACACGCAGCAGGCGCCCTCCGGGCTCACGGACGACGAGCTCGCCGGTCTGGACGCCCACTGGCGCGCCGCGAACTACCTCTCCGTCGGCCAGATCTACCTGATGGCCAATCCCCTCCTGACCGAGCCGCTGCGCCCCGAGCACGTCAAGCCGCGCCTGCTCGGCCACTGGGGCACCTCACCAGGCCTCAACCTGGTCCACACCCACCTCAACCGGGTGATCAAGGCCCGGAACCTCGACGCCCTGTGCGTCTGGGGCCCCGGGCACGGCGGGCCCGCCGTACTGGCCAACTCGTGGCTGGAGGGCTCGTACACCGAGACCTACCCGGACATCACCCGGGACGCGAGCGGAATGGGCCGGCTGTTCAAGCAGTTCTCGTTCCCCGGCGGCGTGCCGAGCCACGTCGCGCCCGAGACGCCGGGCTCGATCCACGAGGGCGGCGAGCTCGGCTACGCCCTCTCGCACGCCTACGGCGCCGCCTTCGACCACCCCGGCCTGCTGGTCGCCTGCGTGATCGGCGACGGCGAGGCGGAGACCGGCCCGCTGGCGACCTCCTGGCACTCCAACAAGTTCCTCGACCCGGTCAACGACGGCGCCGTCCTGCCGATCCTGCACCTCAACGGCTACAAGATCGCCAACCCGACGGTGCTCGCCCGCCTCCCCGAGGCCGAACTCGACGAACTCCTGCGCGGCTACGGCCACGACCCGATCCACGTCACCGGCGACGAACCGGCCGCCGTCCACCGCACGATGGCCCACGCCATGGACACCGCCCTGGACCGCATCGCCGCCATCCAGCGCGCCGCCCGCGAGGGCGGCGCCGGCGACCGCCCCCGCTGGCCGGTGATCGTGCTGCGCACCCCCAAGGGCTGGACCGGGCCGGCCGAGGTCGACGGCCTGCCCGTGGAGAACACCTGGCGCGCCCACCAGGTCCCCCTGCCCGCCGTACGGACCGATCCGGAACACCTGAGGCAACTGGAGCGATGGCTCCGCTCCTACCGGCCCGAGGAACTGTTCGACGACGCCGGAGCGCCACGCCCCGCCGTCCTCGCCGCCGTCCCCGAGGGCGCGCGCCGCCTCGGCGCCACCCCCTTCGCCAACGGCGGGCTGCTGCTGCGCGAGCTGCCCCTGCCGCCCCTGGAGAAGTACGCCGTGCCCGTCGACGAACCCGGCGCGAGCACGCACGAACCCACCCGGGTCCTGGGCGACCTGCTGGCGAACGTCATGGCCGCCACCGCCGACCGGCGCGACTTCCGCCTCGTCGGCCCGGACGAGACCGCATCCAACCGCCTCCAGGCCGTCTACGGCGCCAGCGGCAAGGCATGGCAGGCCCGCACGCTGCCCGTCGACGAGGACCTCGACCGGCACGGCCGCGTGATGGAGATCCTCTCCGAACACACCTGCCAGGGCTGGCTGGAGGGTTACCTCCTCACCGGCCGGCACGGACTGTTCTCCTGCTACGAGGCGTTCGTCCACATCGTCGACTCGATGGTCAACCAGCACGTCAAATGGCTGCGCGTGACCCGCCGCCTGCCGTGGCGCGCCCCCATCGCCTCCCTCAACTACCTGCTCACCTCCCATGTCTGGCGCCAGGACCACAACGGCTTCTCCCACCAGGACCCCGGCTTCGTCGACCACATCCTCAACAAGAGCCCCGAGGCCGTACGGGTCTACCTGCCGCCGGACGCCAACACCCTGCTCTCCGTCGCCGACCACGCCCTGCGCAGCCGCGACTACGTCAACGTGATCGTCGCCGGCAAACAGCCCTGCTTCGACTGGCTGTCCATGGAACAGGCCCGGGTGCACTGCGCGCGCGGCGCCGGCATCTGGGACTGGGCCGGCACCGAGGACAGCAGCCGCGACCCCGACGTGGTGCTCGCCTGCGCGGGCGACGTCCCGACCCAGGAGGTACTGGCCGCCGCCCAGCTGATCCGCCGCCACCTGCCCGATCTCGCCGTACGCGTGGTCAACGTCGTGGACATCGCCCGGCTGCTGCCCAGCGAGGAACACCCGCACGGCATGAGCGACTTCGAGTACGACGGCCTGTTCACCGCCGACAAGCCGGTCGTCTTCGCCTACCACGGCTACCCCTGGCTGATCCATCGGCTCGCCTACCGGCGCACCGGCCACGCACATCTGCATGTGCGCGGCTACAAGGAGATCGGGACCACGACCACACCCTTCGACATGGTGGTCGGCAACGACCTGGACCGTTACCGCCTGGTCATGGACGTCATCGACCGCGTGCCCGGTCTCGCCGTGCGCGCGGCGGCCGTGCGGCAGCGGATGGCGGACACCAGGATCCGCCACCACGACTGGATCCGCGAACACGGTGTGGACCTGCCCGAGGTCGCCGACTGGTCGTGGGAGGGCTCGCGGTGACCGCGACGCCCTCGACCTGGGACTACGACCACTACGACCCTGCGGAGGAGCGGCTGCGCGAGTCGCTGTGCACGCTCGGCAACGGCTACTTCGCCACCCGCGGCGCGCTGCCCGAGTGCGCCGCGGACGACGTGCACTATCCGGGCACCTATGCGGCCGGCTGCTACAACCGGCTCACCTCCACCGTCGCGGGACGAGAGGTGGAGAACGAGGACATGGTCAACCTCCCGAACTGGCTGCCGCTGCGCTTCCGGGTCGCCGGAGGGGACTGGCTCACGCCGGACACCGCCGACGTGCTCGACCACCGCCAGACCGTGCACCTTGACTCGGGCGTGCTGGAGCGCCGCACCCACTTCGGGCTCGGCGGGGGACGTGTGCTGTCCGTGCGCCAGCTGCGGCTGGTGCACATGGCCGATCCCCACCTCGCCGCGATGCGCACGGAGTTCACGGTCGACGCGGGCACGGCGGACCTCGACGTGGAGGCGGCCCTCGACGGCGGCGTCACCAATTCCGGGGTGCCGCGCTACCGGGACCTGGAGGGCCGCCACCTGACCCACGTGCACACCGGCAGCGCCGACGACGGCACGGTGTGGCTGCGCTGCCGCACCCGCACCTCGGACATCCGGGTCGGCCTGGCGGCCCGCACGACGGCCGACGCGCCGGTCGCACCGGCACGGGAGCACCTGCGGGTCACACAGCGCACGACCCTGCGTGCGGAGCCGGGCCGCACCGTCACCGTCGACAAGATCGTGGCCCTGCACACCTCACGCGACCCGGCGATCAGCGACCCGCTGCAGGCCGCCGTCGACCGGGTGACCGACGCCCCCGGCTTCGACGCGCTGCTGGTGTCGCACCGGACCGCCTGGGGACAGCTGTGGCGCCGCGCCGAACTCGACGTGCCCGGCGAGGCGGGCAGCATCCTGCGCCTGCACCTCTTCCATGTACTTCAGACCCTCTCCCCGCACACCGCCGACCTCGACGTGGGCGTACCGGCGCGCGGGCTGCACGGGGAGGCCTACCGCGGCCATGTCTTCTGGGACGAGCTGTTCGTCCTGCCCTACCTCAACCTGCACTTCCCCGAGGTGTCCCGGGCCCTGCTCCACTACCGGCACCGCCGACTGGAACGGGCCCGCGCCGCGGCCCGCGCGATCGGCAGGCGCGGCGCCCTGTACCCGTGGCAGAGCGGCAGCGACGGACGTGAGGAGACCCAGCGACTGCACCTCAACCCGCACTCGGGCCGCTGGCTGCCGGACCACTCGCACCTCCAGCACCACGTGGGGTCGGCGATCGCGTACAACGTGTGGCAGTACTGCGAGGCGAGCGGCGACGAGGAGTTCCTGCACACCAAGGGTGCCGAGATGCTGCTGCAGATCGCGCGCTTCTGGGCGGACTCCGCCACCTGGGACGAGCACCTGGGGAGGCACCGCATCAGGGGCGTCGTCGGCCCCGACGAGTACCACGAGGCCTACCCCGGTGCCGTGCGACCGGGCCTCGACGACAACGCGTACACCAACGTGACCGCCGCCTGGGTCCTGACCCGCACCCTGGAGGTCCTGGCGGACCTGCCCGGGCCCCGCCGCCGCGAACTCGTCGAGCGCACCGCCCTGGACGACGGCGAACTCGAACAGTGGGAGGACGTCTCCCGCACCCTCCACGTCCCCTTCCACGAGGGCGTCGTCAGCCAGTTCGACGGGTACGGCGACCTCGCCGAACTCGACTGGGAGGGCCTGCGCGAGCGGCACGGCGACATCCGGCGCCTCGACCGCGTCCTGGAGGCCGAGGACGACAGCGTCAACAACTACCAAGCCTCCAAGCAGGCCGACGTACTGATGCTGGGCTACCTCTTCTCCCCGGCCGAACTCCGCTCGCTCTTCGAGCGGTTGGGATACCGCCTGGACGACGAGACATGGCAGCGCACCGTCGACTACTACCTGGCCCGCACCAGCCACGGCTCCACCCTCAGCGGCCTCGTCCACGGCTGGATCCTGGCCCGGGCCCGCCGCGCCGAGGCCTGGGCGTTCTGCCAGGAGGCGCTCAAGGGCGATGTCGCCGACCTCCAGGGCGGCACCACCGGCGAGGGCATCCACCTCGGCGCCATGGCGGGCACCCTGGACCTCGTCCAGCGTGGCCTGACCGGACTGGAGACCCGCGCGGGCGCCCTGTGGCTGGACCCGGTGCCGCTGCCGGAGTTGTCGTCGTACGGGTTCTCCATCCGCTACCTGGGCCACTGGGGCGTACGGCTCCGGCTGGAGCACAGCAGCCTGGAGATCGCCGTGCCGGAGTCCGGCAGCCTGCCGTTCGACGTCCGGCTGCCGGATCGCGCGGTGCGCCTCCAGCCGGGGGACACCTGCCGGCTCGCGCTCGCGGACTGACCGCCCGGACCGTCAGGCCCACAGGGAGTAGCTCACGACGCGGGGGGCTCCGTCCGGCCTGCCGTCGGTGTAGGTCAGGGTCATCCGGGTGTAGTGCCGCTCGCCCGCGTCCTTCTCCCAGGCCCGCGGCTGGTCGAGCCGGACGGTCACGGGATACGAGCGGAACGTGCCCGCGGCGCAGTAGGGGTCGCAGTCGTTGATGGCGTTGCTGCCCCGGCCCACCGCGGCGTTCGCGTCCCAGCGGAACCAGCGCAGCGAGACCAGACGGCTGTTGCCGTCCCCGCAGGCGAGCAGGAACGCCTCGGGCCGCACCTCCGGCTGCGAGGAGCAGTTGACCAGCACGGGATCCGACGTCTGCTGTGTCAGTGTCGTGTGTTCCGTCGACGGTGCGGCGGAGGCCGTGCCCAGGGGTACTGCGAGCGCGGCGGCGGCACAGAGCGTGACCGCTGCCCTCATCGGGTTTCTGCCCATGTCTGCTCCCGGCCGTCTCGGGGTCGCTTGGCTCCGCTCTCCCTTTCCCCGTACCGACCGTACGACCGTGTCGGGTGACGCACCACTCGTACGGAGCAGCACCCGGGTGGGACGGTGGCGGGCGCTGCTCCGGTGCGCCGAGCAGCCCGGCCACCGGCCCCCGGCCCCCGGGACGCCTGCCGGCCGGCGCCCGTGCCGGGCCGGATCGTGCGATAAGGCGCCGATTGCATCCACCGTGTGGTCCTCGGGCCGGTCCGCAACCACCGTCGCCGCCCCGGTGTCTCATGCCGGCAAGAACGGCGACCCATCAAGTGGAGGACCGCGGTATGCACACGATGACTGCCCCGACCGCCGCCGACCCGGCGTGCTCCGACTCCAGCGACGCCCAGGGCGACTTCCTGCTCCGGCCGCCCAACCCGGCCGAACGCGTTCCCAGCCGCATCGACCCCGTCGACCTGCGCCGCCTGGACCTGCTCGCCCTCCTGACCGCGGCGGGCATCGCGCCCTCCGCCGGGGACCGCGCCGCCATCGCACAGCTCAGCCGGCTCCCCGGCAGCGTGCACACGGCGCTGCACCGGTGGCTGGAGCAGGCGTACGGCTTCTGCCGGTGACGCGGGGCGTGCAGCCTACGAGAGGGGGCGCACGCTCAGAAGTCGACGGGATCCCGTACCAGCGGGCACGTCATGCAGTGACCCCCGCCGCGGCCCCGGCCCAGTTCCGCGCCCACGATGGTCACGACCTCGATGCGGGCCTCGCGCAGCAGGGCGTTGGTGAGGGTGTTGCGGTCGTAGGTGAACACCACGCCGGGTTCCACCGCGACGGCATTGTTGCCGCTGTCCCACTGCTGGCGTTCGGAGGCGTAGGCGTCGCCGCCCGTCTCCACCACCCGCAGCGAGGACAGCCCGAGCGCCTTGGCGACGACGTCCACGAAGGGAGTGGTGCCCTCGTCGACGATGTCGAAGCCGGGCGCCCGGTCACCGGGGCGCAGCGAGAAGGTGTGCACCCCGTCCATGATCCGCGGGTAGAGGGTCACCACGTCGCGGTCGGCGAAGGTGAAGACCGTGTCGAGGTGCATGGCGGACCGCAGCTTCGGCATCCCGGCGACGACGACGTGCTGGGCGGCGCCGCTGCGGAACAGCGCGGCGGCGACCTGGGTGATGGCCTGCCGCGACGTACGCTCGCTCATGCCCATGAGGACGACTCCGTTGCCCACCGGCATGATGTCACCGCCCTCGAAGGTGGCCTGGCCCCAGTCCTGTTCGGGGTCGCCCCACCACACCGTCGAGCCCTTGAAGTCGGGGTGGAAGGTGTAGATCGCCTTCATCAGCAGTGTCTCGTCGTGCCGCGCGGGCCAGTACAGCGGGTTGAGGGTGAGCCCGCCGTAGAGCCAGCAGGTCGTGTCGCGGGTGTACAGCGTGTTGGGCAGGGGCGGCATCAGGTACTCGCGCGCGCCGGTGGACTCGCGGGCGAGCGTGAGGTGCGGGGAGCGGAAGTCCTCGGGCAGGTCGCTGGTGGCGAGCCCGCCGACGAGGTACTCGGCCAGTTCCCTGGGCGACAGCGTCTCCAGGTAGGCGCGGGTGGCGTCGATGAGACCGATACCGACCTGGTTGGCGACGATCTTCCGGTCCAGGAGCCACGCCTTCGCCTCCGGGATCGCCACGATCCGCGCCAGCAGGTCGTGCAGTTCCACCACCTCCACCCCGCGCCGGCGCAGTTCGCCGACGAACGCGGCATGGTCGCGCTGGGCGTTCTCCACCCACATCACGTCGTCGAAGAGCAGGTCGTCGGAGTTGGTGGGGGTGAGGCGCCGGTGCGCCAGGCCGGGGGAACACACCAGGACCTTGCGCAGCCTGCCGACCTCGGAGTGGACGCCGAGGGCGGGCATCGCGGCGCTTTCGTTGCTGTTCACACGTCCTCCTTGAAGGATGCGGGACGAGGCGGGGGGAGGGGGGAACGACGGGGACGCGGCTCACAGGCTGATCCATCCGGCCGCCAGGGCCACGATGCCCAGCACCGCACCCACCACGGAGACGGTCAGCACGACGAGTTCCCCGGGTGAGAACAGCCGCCGGCCCTGCTCGCTGCGGGCCATCACGAACAGGACGGTCGCCGGGGCGTAGAGGATGAAGGAGACCAGTACGTACTTCAGTCCGGCCGCGTACAGCAGGAACGCCGTGTACAGCGTGGCGACGACGCCGACGGCCAGCTCGCGCCGGGAGGTCCGGCCGCCCGCCGTGAGCGGGTCGGCACGGGCGCCGATCCGCACCGCGAAGCCCGCCGCCAGCAGATACGGGATCAGGGAGAGGGCGCTGGTCAGGTTGAGCGCGAAGTCGAAGGCGTCGTCCGAGAAGCTGGTGGCGATCAGCACCACCTGGGTGAGCAGCGAGGTCATCAGCAGCGCCGGCACGGGCACGTCGACGTCGTTGGCACGGCGCAGGAAGCGCGGCATGTCGTCGTCCTTGGCCGCGACGAAGAGCACCTCCGCCGCCATCAGCGTCCACGCCAGATAGGCGCCCAGCACCGACACGATCAGGCCGACGCTGATGAACACCCTGCCCCAGGTGCCGACGGCCTCCTCCAGGACGCCCGCCATGGACGGCTGGCGCAGGTCGGCGATCTCGGCCATCGGCATGATGCCGTACGACACGATGGTCACCGACGCGAAGACGGCGAACACGCTGAGGAAGCCGAGCACCGTCGCCCTGCCCACGTCGGACCGGCGTTTGGCGTGCCGCGAGTAGACGCTGGCGCCCTCCACGCCGAGGAAGACGAACACCGTGGCCAGCATGGTGCCGCGCACCTGCGAGAACAGGGAACCGGCGTAGTCCGCGCCGCCGAAGTTGTCGGCGAACACGCTCGGCCGGAAGTACACCAGGGCCAGGATCACGAAGATCACGATGGGCACGAGCTTGGCCACCGTGACGACCTTGTTGATGGCGGTCGCTTCCTTCACACCGCGCCGGATCATCCAGAAGAACGCCCACAGCCCGACCGAGGACAGGACCACCGCGAGGGCGGTGTCCCCGTCGCCGAGGCCGGGCCAGATCGAGCCGACGGTCGACATGATGAGGACCCAGTAGGTCACGTTGCCGACGCAGGTGCTGGCCCAGTAGCCGAAGGCGGCGAAGAAGCCCAGGTACTCACCGAAGCCGGCCTTGGCGTACGCGTACACACCGGCGTCGAGGTCGGGTCTGCGTACGGCGAGGGACTGGAAGACGAAGGCCAGCATCAGCATGCCCGTGCCGGCGATCGTCCAGGCGATCAGCGCCCCCGCGACGCCGGTCTCCTCGGCGAACCGCCCCGGCAGTGAGAACACCCCGGCGCCCACCATCGACCCGACGACCATGGCCGTCAGGGTGAACAGCGGCAGTTTGGCAGCCGGCGGGGATTCCCCGTCGGTGTCGGAAGCAGCGGCCTGTGACATGCCGTCCCTCTGGGTCGCCGAGCGATTGCGACCACTGTGCATCGCATGGCGGCTTCGGGCATCCCGGGCGCGGCGGCGCTGGTGTCCTGCGGCGGCGACGGGGACGGCGACGAGCTTCGCCACCCGGCTCGGCGCGGCGCGTTCAGCGCCCGGTGCGCAGGTCGACGCCGCGCCGGGCGAGGGTGAGCACACCCACGACGATCAGGGAGACGCCGAGCAACTGCGGCACGATCCACCAGCCGGCGCGCACGTCCTCCTGGTAGAGGACGACGCCGAGCAGGAGGCTCACCGCGGCGTCCCCCAGGGTGAGGGCGGGCTGGGAGGCGACGAGGGGGCCGCCCTGCATGGCGTGCTCCAGCAGGAGCACGGCACCCACACCGGCCGCCGCGAAGCCGTACGTCTGCCACGTGGTCAGGAAGCCGACCACACCGTCGGTGTCCAGGACGCGCATGGAGTCCTTCATCAGAGCGGCCGTCAGGGCGTAGCACACCGCGGTGGCCGCACCGAGACAACCGGCGCGGGCCTTGCCGACGGGGCGCTTCAGACCGGCCGCGGTCAGCAGTACGGCCGCCACGGCGCAGGCCACCAGCGCGGGCACCCACCGATCCAGGGGCACGTCGGCCTCGCCGCCGTCCGGCGCGGCCGACGCCAGCGCGACACCCAGCCCGACGACCACCCCGCCCACGGCGAGCCACATGACGTGGGTCATGTGGCGGCCGGTCATCAGCGAGGCCAGCAGCAGGGCCAGGGGAAGCTCCAGCACGAACAACGGCTGTACGAGTGACAGCGGCCCCGTCGCCAGAGCCACCGCCTGCCCCACACCGGCGACCACGACGGCCAGCATGCCGCCGATCCAGACGGGCCGCCGCAACAGGTCGAGCACCAACCCCGGGCGGAAGCCCTGGGTCTGCGGCACACTCAACGCGGCACGCCGCTGGAGCACGGTGGCCAGCGCGTTGCTGAACGCGGCGAGGAGTGCGAAGAGCACCGGCAGAACAACACCCATCCACCGATCCTCACCCCGTTTTCCCGCGACCGCGCGCCGCGCCACGACGGGGGAGGACGATGCGACCGTGCGCCGGTGCAGGGCGCAGGGTGCGGGGTGCGGGGGCCGTCAGTTGTCGCTCTGCGCGGCCGGCTTCTCCGTTCCCGCGTCCTGCTTCTGCTTCGCCTCCGGCGTTTCGGTGGCGGTGTAGTAGACCGAGGTGCCCTGCTTGGAGCGCTGGGCCTGGTTCTTGGCGACGAGACCTTCGAGGGTGGTGCGGACGACCGTGGTCTTGATGGTGCGTCCGGAGTGGGCCTGGCCGAGCGCCGTGGTGACCTCGGCGGCGGAGCGCGGCTCACTCTGTTCGACGAGGTGGTTGCGCACCAGCTCGACCAGCGTGGGCCGGTCGGCGACCTGCGTCGGCGTCTTCTTCGCCACCGGCTTCTTGGCGGCCTTGGTGGACGACTTGGCGGCCGGCTTGGCGGCAGGCGCGGCGTCGGTCTTCGGGGCCGGCTTGGCACCCGACTTCGGGGCGGCGGCGCGCTTGGTCGTGGTGGCGGTCTTCCTGCTCCGCGTCCGCTTCTTGGCGGCCGGCTCCGTGGCGTCACTGTCCCGGGGAGCGGGGACGGCGGCCGCGTCGGTCGCGGCGGCGGGCTCCGCGGCGGTCGCGGACGGAGCCGGCGGGGAGGTGATGCCGAGCGCCTGCTGCATGTTCACCAGCAGGGCGTGGTCGTGCTGCAGCGCGGCCAGCTGCTGCTGCAGAGCGGTGATCTCCCCGCTGATGCGTTCCTGCTCCTTGATGTTGCGCTCCAGGTCGTCGGTCACCTGGACGCTGTACTGCGATGCCAGTTGGGTGGCGGCCTGCATCGTGCTCTCGGACATGGTGTTGACTCTCCTCGATTCGCGGCCGTGAAGGCTCGTGAGGAACGGCGGGACATCAGGCGCGGGACATGGGGACCATGTCCGATCGGCGCCCGGCAGCGGAGAACTGGAGACTGCCACCGGCTGTGCTGACACACAGATAGTACGGACGGACGGAGCCTGTTGTTCCCCTGTTTGCTGCCGGGCCGGTATACCACGTATGGCCGCCAACGTGGTATGTGCCGCGGGTTACTCGCGTGTGTGTTCGGAGCCTGGCCCCCCGGCACTCACTCGCCTTCGGGCACCTCGACGATGTTTCCGTCCTTGTCGACGGTGTGCGTCTGCCAGTAGGTGTCCCACTTGTCGCCGACATGCTCGGGAACCTTGCCCTCGGGGTAACGGGTGTAACCCTCGGGCGGCTCCTCGTCGTTGGGCACACAGGCACTGCCGGTGCTGCCGATGGCCATGACCGGGTACTCGCCGCCTCCGCAGGTCGCGTCCTGCATGGAGCAGCCGGTCAGGATCGCGGCGACGGTCACGCAGGCCAGGGCGAGACCCGGGGCGGACCGTTTGGTGCGGTCGACACGCAGGGGCGACGGGCGGTGAACTCGGCCGGTGGTGCGCACGGTTGACTCCCTCTGGGTGGCTGGTACGGCAAGCCTCCCCCGGCGGGGGAAACTCCTCATGAGTACGAGTACTCAATCGGGGGCCCTACTACCTGACACGGCCGGCCAAGCGGTCGACCTCGCGTGCGGTCTCACGTGCCTCCCGCTCGGCCCGGGACAGCGCGCCGGCGGCCGCACGCCTGCGCTCCTCGGCCTTCCGCCGCTCCCGCTCGGCCCGGTCGAGCTCCTCGTGTGCCTGTCCCAGGCGTCGCTCCGCGGCGGACACCTCCTCGCGTGCCCGGTCGTGCTCCTCGTCGGTCCGCCGCAGTGACGCCTCGGCGTCGGCCTCTTCCGCGCGTCTGTCAGCCAGTTGCCGCGCGGCCTTCTCCGCGGCCTGTTCGGCCCGGACGAGTTCCTCCCGCCGTTTGCGGCGCCGCTCGGCGAGTTCGTCCCGCCCCCGGTCCGCGGGCGTGCGACGACGGGTGTCCGGCCGGGGCAGCTCGCGCGGCGCGGGTTCGGCGGGGGCGGTGTCCGAGGGGAACTCCGAGGGCGGGGTGAGGGAGCCCGCCAGGCGCCCGCCGGCCCACTGGTCGGCCGCGTCCGGGTCGGCGAGGACCGCGCGCAGGGTCGACTCGACCTCCTGCTGCGCCGCCTGCGACAGTTGGTGCCCGGCCTCGCGGGCGAGCTGGGCGGCCTGCCGGGACAGGGCGGACACGATGTGCCGACGCTGCGCCGAGAGCTCCTTGAGGCCGGCCGCGTCCAGGGTGCGGTGTGCCTCGCGCAGCGCCTGCCCCAGCTCCAGGAACCGCCGGCTCTCCTCCGGTCGGGAGCGCCTCAGCAGGTTCGCCGCCCAGGCCGCCGGCGTGGGCCGACGGGCGGCGTGGATGGCGCGGGCGTCCTCCTTGCGGCCGTCCGTTCTGGCGGCCGCGGCGTGTTCCTCACGACGGGCGACGAAGTCGGACGGCGGCGTCGCGTACAGCTCGTCGAGGACCGACTCCACCGGCTCCACGTCGTGTTCGCCGGTGTCCCGACCGCGTCCGCCCTCGCGCTGCATGTCCGCTGCCTCCGCCTCGTCTCTACGGCCGCCCCGACCTCGACGCGGCCGCCTTCGCCGCCGCCTCCTCGTCGTCGTAGACGAGGAGGCCGTCCGTCCGCAGTCGCGCACCAGGAGTGGGGGAGTGGGCCGTCAGGCGGCCGTCGTGCATGAGGTGGTCCACGGGGGTGCCGCGGGCCAGGACGGCGAAGTCGGCGATGAGGCGTCGGTGGCACCGCCACCACACCGCTTCGCCGCACATGACCGCGGTGCGTTCCCGCGCCGTCCGGTCCAGCAGCTCGTCCATGGCGGTGACGAACTCCGGTGAGCGCGTGTGTCCGGCGTACCCGCGGAACGAGGTGTTGCGCCAGATGACGTCGGGCGAGTCCGGCACCGGCTTGCGGAAACCGCCCAGGCGCTGCTCCCAGCGGTAGGCGAGGCCCTCCTCGGGCAGCCACCCGGCGAGCCGCTCCCGCAGCAGGTCGGGGTCGCGGCGGCTGCCGGGCGCCGTCCTGACGTCGACCACGGCGGCGACGCCGGCACCACGCAGCAGTTCGGCCAGCGCGGCGCGGCCCGCGGTGCCGTGCCCGAACGTGACCAGGTGAGGCTGGGACATGTCGTCGGGGTCCCCTCGCTGCCCGCGCTCATGCCTCTGTGTGCGGTCGCGGACGGCCGCGTGACCCGGGCGGGACGCACCCGGGCGTCCCGCCCCTCCTGTGCTCGACCGCTGGTGGTCAGTCGTCGCCGGTCCCGGCCTGCGACCACTCCTCGCGCAGGATGCCGAACAGCACCCGGTCGTAGCGCCGCCCCTCCATCAGCACGGCGGAGCGCAGCCGGCCCTCCTCGCGAAAGCCCAGCTTCGTGAAGGAACGCATGGCACGCTCGTTGCCGCTCCAGGTGTCCAGCTCCAGCCGGTGGAGACCGTACGCGCCGAACAGGTGACCCACGAGCAGCCGCAGCGCCTCCGAGCCGTGGCCGCGCCCCCAGAACTCCTTCTCGCCGATGGTGATGCCCAGGGTGGCCACCCCGGCGTACGGGTCCAGGTCGCGGTAGTCGACCATGCCTATCACCCCGCCGCCGGCCGTGTCCTCGACGGTGAACACGGCCGACTCCCTCGGGCTGAGCCGCAGCATGGTGTCGAAGGCGAGCGTGATCGCCTCCGCCGTCACGGGGCCGAAACACGGGTCGCCGGCCGCCGCCCAGCGCACCACCCGCGGATCGTTGCGCCACCGGAGATGGTGCGCGGCGTCCTCTGACCGCAGCGCCCGCAACCTTGTCAACCTGCCTTCGATCATTGCGGGATCCTAGCCGCGCGTCGCGAACCGTCCGTCATGCGACCACCTTGTCGACGAACGCCGCGAGATTCGCCACGGTCCGCCGGATCTTCTCCTCCAGCGTGATCGTTTCGTGCAGTCGCGCCCCGGCGCCCGCCTCCCGCTTGCCGCGCACATACAGCGAACAGGCCAGGTCGCTGCATATGTAGGCGCCCACCGAGTTGCCCTGCTGCCCGGCCTTGCCCGCCTTCGGGGCGACCATGAGGGAGACGCCGCCGGAATGGGTGGTCAGGCACATCGAGCACATGCTGCGGCGCGCCTGCCCGGAGGCGGCGCCGGAGGAGCGCAGTGCGAGGGCCGTCGGACGGCCGCCCAGTTCGGTCACCAGGTAGGCGCGGTCCGGCGCCTGGGGATCCCGCCAGCCGAAGTAGTCCAGGTCGTCCCACGGGCGGTCGGCCAGGTCGTGGGGCACGGACAGCCGTTTGGCCGCTCCCTTGGTGCAGTTCACGAAGGCGGCACGGATCTCTTTGTCGGTCAGCGGTCTCATACTCCTCAGGCTAAGTTGCCTAAAAGCTTTAGGCAAATGCATAATTGGATCAGGACAACGAGAGGATGATTATGGTGCGGGTGGGGCTGACCACGGAACGCCTGGTCCGGGCGGGCGCGGAACTGGCCGACGACGTCGGCTTCGACCAGGTGACGGTCTCCGCGCTGGCCAGGCACTTCGACGTCAAGGTCGCGAGCCTGTACTCGCATGTGAGGAACTCCCAGGACCTCAAGACCCGGATCGCCCTGCTGGCCCTCGCCGAACTCGCCGACCGGGGCGCCACGGCGCTGGCGGGGCGGGCCGGCAAGGACGCCCTCGCCGCCTTCGCGAACGTCTACCGCGACTACGCCAGGGAACACCCCGGCCGATACGCCGCGGCCCAGCTGCGTCTCGACCCGGAGACGGCGGCGGCCAGCGCGGGCGTCCGCCACGCACAGATGACCCGGGCCATCCTGCGCGGCTACGACCTGGTGGAACCCGACCAGACGCACGCCGTCCGACTCCTGGGCAGCGTCTTCCATGGCTACGTCAGTCTGGAGATGGGCGGCGGCTTCAGCCACAGCGCCCCCGACACCCAGGAGACGTGGACGCGGATCGTGGACGCCCTCGACGCCCTGCTGCGCAACTGGCCCGCAGCGTGAGCCACCCCGCCCCAGCGTGAGCCTCCCCGCCCCAGCGGGCGAACGCGCCACCCCAGCGGGCGAACGCACCGCCCCTGCGAGCGAACACACCACCACAGCCGGAGACGACATGCACACCACGGACGACTGGATCACCACGCCGATCACCCGGGACCTCCTGCGTGGTGCCCTCGATCTCGAGCGCACCGAGCAGGGCCTGCTGCCGCACCGGCTGCCCGCCCGGGCCCGCGCCCGGAACACCGACGGACAGCTGGCCATGGCCGAGTCCCAGCCCTCCGGTGTACGCCTGGCCCTGCGCACCCGGGCCACCGCCCTCGAACTGGACACCCTGCCCACCAAACGCGTCTACGCCGGCGCCCCGCCGCGCCCGGACGGCGTGTACGACCTGCTCGTCGACGGCCGACCGGCCGGCCGGGGCAGTGTCGCGGGCGGCAACACCCTGACCATCGACATGACCACCGGCTCGGCGAGCGTCGAACCCGGCCCTGTCGGCACCCTCCGCTTCGCGGGCCTGCCCGAAGGCCGCAAGGACATCGAGATCTGGCTGCCGCACAACGAGACCACCGAACTCGTCGCCCTGCGCACGAACGCCCCCGTCGAGCCCGCCCCGGACCCGGGCCGCAGGGTCTGGCTGCACCACGGCAGCTCGATCAGCCACGGCTCCGACGCCGCGAGCCCCACCACCACCTGGCCCGCGCTCGCGGCCTCCCTCGGCGGCGTCGAACTCGTCAACCTGGGCCTGGCCGGCAGCGCCCTGCTCGACCCCTTCACCGCGCAGGCCCTGCGCGACACCCCCGCCGACCTGATCAGCCTCAAGATCGGCATCAACATCGTCAACGCGGACGTCATGCGCCTGCGCGCCTTCGCCCCCGCCGTCCACGGCTTCCTCGACACCGTCCGCGACGGCCACCCCACCGCCCCGCTGCTGGTCGTCTCGCCCATCCTGTGCCCCATCCACGAGGACACCCCCGGTCCCAGCGCCCCCGACTTCTCCCACGCCGCCGAGGGGCGACTGCGCTTCACGGCCATGGGCGACCCGGCCGAACGGGCGAGCGGGAAACTGACCCTGAACGTCATCCGGGACGAGCTGGCCCGGATCGTCGAGCAGCGATCCGCCGACGACCCGAACCTGCACTACCTCGACGGCCGCGACCTCTACGGCGAGGCCGACTCCGCCGAGCTGCCCCTGCCCGACGACCTCCACCCGGACGCGGCCACCCACCGCCGCATCGGCGAACGCTTCGCCGAGCAGGTCTTCGCCGACCACGGCGCCTTCGCGGGTCGACTCACGACCCCCTTCACGGGCTGACTCACGACCCTCCCGGCCCTCCGACGCTCACGGCCCTTCCGCCCCTCCGGCGCTCCCGCCCCCTCACGCCCCGACAACCGCGGCGAAGCGCCGCGCGACCTCGCGCCAGACCCCTTCGGCCGCGGTCTCGTCGCGTTCCGCCCGGCGGGTGAGTTCCTCCGGGTCCAGGCCCTTGGCCCGGATCCGCTCCGGAGCCCACGACCGGACCCGGTCCGCGCCCGCCTCGGGGTGGAACTGCACCCCCCATGCCCGGTCGCCGACCCGGAACGCCTGGTACGGGCACCGCTCGCTCTCCATCAGCCAGGCGGAGTCAGGCGGCAGGGCGGTGACGGCGTCCACATGATGCTCGACCGCCGTCACCCGCTCCGGGAGCCCTCGGAAGAGGGGATCACTCCCGGCTTCCGCCCGCACGGTGAGCGGCGTGCTGCCGAGCTCCGGTTCGCCGTGGTCGGCCCGGACCGTTCCTCCCGCGACATGGGCGAGGAGCTGTCCGCCGAGGCAGATCCCGAACACGGGAGTGCCTCGCTCCACCGCCTCGGCGACGAGTGCGCGGGTGGGCGCGAGCCAGGGCGCGCGGACGTCGTCGTCGGGCAGACAGCCGCCGCCGAGGACCATGACTCCCTCGTGCGCCAGGCGCCTGGGGAGAGGCGTACCGGCGTACGCGTGCACCACGTCCAGCGACAGCCCGTCCGAGACCAGCCAGTCACCGAACCGGCCCGGCCCGCCGTCCGGACCGTTCTGCACCACCAGCAGCCGCGACATCGCCCACCCCTTGCCTCACATCCCTCGGACACCGTCCCCCTGCCCAGGACGGGGTGGGCCGCAACCCTCCGGCCGGATCACAGACTCGCGGCCCGATGCGTCGGGTCGCCGTCGAGGACGGTCAACAGCACCGGTACATCGGCCAGTTCGATGGCCGGCACGGTGAGCGGGTCGGCGCCGAGGACCGTCAGGTCGGCGCGGTGCCCGACGGCGATCCGACCGGCCTGGTCCTCCTCGCCCGCCGCGTACGCCGCGTTGAAGGTCATGCCGCGCAGTGCCTCCAATGCCGTCAGTGCCTGTTCCGGGCCGTGCGGGTCACGGCCGAGGTCGCGGGTCGGGCGGCGGTGGCGGGCGCCCGCCATGACACCCAGCGGCGGGTAGGGGGCGATGGGCCAGTCGGAGCCGAGGACCACGACGGCACCGGAGTCGTGCAGGTCGCGGCAGCGCCAGGCCCGCGAGGCGCGCGGCTCGCCCAGCCGGCGGGACCAGTTGTCGGTGTGGTCGGCCCGGGTGAAGTCGCAGCAGTGGGTGGGCTGCATGGACGCCACGACGCCGAGTTCGGCGAACCGGCGCAGGGTGTCGTCCGGGACGGTCTCGATGTGCTCGACCCGGTGCCGTACTCCGCGTCCGCCCTCGGCCTGCGCCCTCTCGACGGCATCGAGCACATGACGTACGGCGGCGTCGCCGATCGCGTGGGTGGCCGTGGGCACCCCGGCCCGGTGCAGCTCGCCGATGACGCGGGTGTACTCCTCCGGGTCCGGCCAGAAGGCGTGCCGGGACTCGCCTTGGCGGTCAGGCTGTTCCAGCCAGGCGGTGCCGTTGTCTACCGTCCCGTCCATGAAGATCTTGACGCCGGCGGTCCGCCACAGCCGCCCGCCCGCACCCTGCCGCCCGATGAGCGTGCGCACACCCTCGGCGTCGGTGCCGGGCTGGCACCACGGCGCCACCCGCAGCCGCAGCGGCAGCCGCCCCGTCCCGTCCAGTTCGGCGTAGAAGTCGAGGCTGTCGCCGTTGGCGTCCATGACGTGACCGCCCGTCAGGCCGGTGGCGGCCATGGCGCGCAGGGCCGCGGCGAGCCGGTCGCGGCGCTCCTCGCGCGTGGGCTGGGGAGCGACCCGTTCCACCAGCTCGCACGCGGCGTCCTCCAGCAGCAGGCCGGTGGGCCGGCCGTCCGCGTCGCACACCACCTCCGCTGTGGCCTGGTCGAAGGTGCGCGGTCCGGCCACCCCGGCCAGCTCCAACGCGCGCCGGCTGGCGAGCATGGAGTGCGCGTCGAAGAGCAGCAACAGCGCGGGCACACCGTCGAGTACGGCGTCGAAGGGTGTCGTGTCGACGGGTCGGCCGGCGAAGACGTTGGGGTCGAGGCCCCAGGCGTGCAGCCACGCGCCGGGGGAGAGGCCGCGTACCGCGCGGGCCAGCGCCTCGCGCACCTGGCCGACATCGGTGCAGCCCGACAGGTCGAGACCGTGCGTCAGTTCGGCGCCCGAGACCGGGTGGATGTGCCCGTCCACCAGGCCGGGCGTCACCACGGCGCCCTTGAGATCGACCACCGTCGTCGAGGCGTCCGCGAGCGCGCGGATGTCCCGGTCGTCGCCGAGGGCGGAGATCCGGCCGTCGGCCGCGGCCAGCGCGGTCTGCGGCAGGAACTCGCCGGTGACCGGGTCGAGCAGCCGGGCCGAGAGCAGGATCAGAGAGGTGCGCACGGTCACTCCTTGGGAGCGGGTCGGTTCGGGGTGTCGGAAGCCAGCAGCGTGCCTGCGGGCAAACCGAGTTCGCGTTCCGCGGTGGTGACGGGCATCAGCCGGACCGCGGGGGGATCGTCAGCGGTGTCGGCGCTGTTGACGAGCATGCCGAGACCGTCGAGGACGACCAGGATCTGGACGGCGGCCACCAGGGGGTCCTCGGTGCGGAACTCGCCCCGCCGCACGCCTTCGCGGATGAGCGCCTCCAGCCGGTCGCGCCAGGCCGCCTCCTGGACGGCCACACGGTCGCGCAGCGTGGGCCGGTAACGGCTCAGATGCCGGGCGTTGAGCCAGAGCCGGCTGATGTCGTCGAACGCCGCTCCGGTCGCCCGGGCGAAGAACCGCGCCAGGTGCCGCGTCGGCGTCGCACCGGCCAGGTCGGCCGGCAGGAGCGCGTCCAGCTCGGCACCGGCGGCGTCGCCGTACGCCTCGGCCACCAGGTCCTCCACCGCGGGGAAGTAGTGACTGATCAACCCGGAGCGGACGTCGAGTTCCTCGGCGATCCGCCTCAGGGTGATGCACTCCAGTCCCTCGGTCAGTGCGACACCGGAGGCTGCGGCAACGATTTCCGCACGTCTGGCTGCTGGAGACTTGCGGATTCGCTTGTTCGGGATGCTTGACGGCATGGAATCAATGCTATTGAGTGTGCGACCAACAAGCAAGCAGGTGGGACACCAGCACCCCGGAGGAGCCTCATGGCGTCCACGATCCCCGACCCGCACCCCGGCACCGGCGCCGTGCGTCAGGAGGCTCCGCCACCCCGGCCGCCGTCGGAGAAGGCGGGTCGCGTCGAAGCCCACGGCATCGACCACATCCCGGACCACGAACGCCACGGCAGCCCGAGACAGCTCTTCTCCGTCTGGGCGGCGGCCAACGTCACCTATCTCAGCCTGGTGACCGGCGGCGCCCTGGTCCTCATGGGCCTGACCCTGTGGCAGGCCCTCGCGGTGATCGTGGTGGGCAACCTGTTCTGGCTGCTCACCGGCCTGCTCGCCATATCCGGCCCGGCGGCGGGCGCGCCGAGCGAGGTCATCACGCGGGCCATGTACGGGGTCCGCGGCAACCGCGTGAACAACGCGGTCGTCGGCTGGCTGATCTCCGTCTGCTACTTCGCCCTCAACCTGGCCGCCGCCGCCACCGCCGCCTTCGCCCTCGTCGAGATGGCCGGCGTCACCGCGAACACCGGCGTCAAGGTCGCCGTGGTGATGGTCGTCGCCGCCCTCACCCTGACCATCGGGGTCTACGGCCACGGCATGATCATGAAGCTGTACCTCCCGATCACGCTCACCCTGACGGCCGCCTTCGCCGTCGTCGCGGTCGGCGTGTTCCGGCACACCGACTTCGCGTACGTACCGGCCGAACCGCTCACCGGCGCCGACCTGTGGGCCGTCCTGATCGCCGGCGTCACCCTCATCGGATCCGGCCCGTTGTCGTACACCACCAGCGCCGACTTCTCCCGCTACCTGCCCCGTACGACGTCCGCCAAGGCGATCGCCGGCTGGACCGCACTGGGCGGCTTCCTGCCCGGCGTGATCGTCTGCTCCCTCGGCGCCCTCGCCGCCACCGCCGTCGACATGACGGACCCGCAGGCCGGTCTGCGGCAGCTCCTGCCCGGCTGGTTCGGCCCGATCCTGCTGCTCGCCCTGGTGCTCGGCACGATCGCCATCAACGCCCTGACCGCCTACAGCGCGGGCCTCGCCCTCCAGGCCGTCGGCATCCGCATCCGCCGCTCCCTCAGCGTGCTCGCCGACGGCACCGCGGCCGTCGCCCTCACCCTGTACGGCCTGCTGGCCTCCGGCTTCCTCGACACCGTCAGCAACGTCCTCCAGCTCACCGTCGTCCTCCTCGGCCCCGCCATGGCCGTCTACGCCACGGACATCGTGCTGCGCCGCAACCGCTACGACGGCCGGGCCCTGATGGACGAGACGCCCGGCAGTGCCTTCTGGTACACCGCCGGGGTCAACCCGGCGGGCGCGCTGGCCCTCGCCGGGGGCGTCACCGTGGCCGCCCTGAGCGTCGACACCCTCTACACCGGGCCGATCGCACACGCCCTGGGCGGCCTGGACCTCGCCCTGCCGGCGGGCGTCGTCGTCGCCTCGCTGCTGTACGCGGTCCTGGCGCGCGGCGGAAAATCCCGGGCGCCGGCGGCCTGACGAGCGGTACGGTCCCTCGCATGTCTGATGAGGACGGCTACTTCGGGGAAAGCGTCGCCGCGCACTACGACGAGTCGGTGGCGGACAGGTTCACACCCGAGGCGGTGAACCCCGCCGTCGACCTGCTGACCGAACTGGCGGGCACCGGCCGGGCACTGGAGTTCGGTGTCGGCACCGGCCGGATCGCGCTGCCCCTGGCGGGCCGCGGGGTCCCGGTGCACGGCATCGACATGTCCCGGGCCATGACCTCCCGGCTGAGTGCCAAGCCGGGCGGCGACGCCGTCGGGGTGACCATCGGCGACTTCGCGACCACCCGGGTACCGGGCACCTTCACGGTCGCCTACCTCGTCTTCAACACCATCAACAACCTGACCACGCAGGACGCCCAGGTCGACTGCTTCCGCAACGCGGCCGACCACCTGGAGCCCGGCGGCTGCTTCGTCATCGAGGTGGGCGTGCCGGAGCTGCGCCTGCTGCCCCCGGGGCAGACCGCGGTGCCGTTCCGCATCGGCCCGACCGGGTGGGCGTTCGACACCTATGACACCGTCACCCAGGCGATGAGTTCGAACTACGTCACCATCGTGGACGGACGCCCCGAGTACGAGCACTACCCCTTCCGGTACGTGTGGCCCTCCGAACTCGACCTGATGGCCCGGCTCGCCGGACTGCGGCTGCGCGACCGGTGGGAGGGCTGGACCCGGGAGCCGTTCACCCACGAGAGCCGCGGCCACGTGTCGGTCTGGGAGAAGCCCGCCGAGTGACCGGCCGGGACCGGTCCGGTCCGGGGCGGCTCAGCGCCGCGTCAGGTACAGGCCCAGGGCCCTGTGCAGCACCTTGTTGAGCGGGTAGTCCCACTCGCCCAGGTACTCCACGGCCTCACCGCCCGCTCCGACCTTGAACCGGAGCAGTCCCAGAAGGTGGTCGTCCGCGTCCAGGGTGTCGGTGATGCCGCGGAAGTCGTAGACGGCCGCGCCGAGTTCATGGGCGTCGCACATCATCCGCCACTGGAGCGCGTTGTTGGGCCGCACCTCGCGCCGGCGGCTCGTGGAGGCACCGTAGGAGTACCAGACGTGGTCGCCGACGGTCAGCATCGTGGCACCGGCGAGCACCTCCCCGTCGTGGTGGGCGAGGTAGAGGCGCATGCGGTCCGGGTCCTCGGCCGTCAGCGCGGTCCACATCCGCTGGAAGTAGGCGAGGGGGCGCGGGACGAACCGGTCCCGTTCGGCGGTCTCGACGTAGAGGTCGTAGAAGACCGGGAGGTCCTCGTGGTCGCCCCGGACGACCTTGACGCCGGCCTTCTCGGACTTCTTGATGTTGCGGCGCCACTGCTGGTTGAAGCCGTTCTGGATCTGCTCCAGAGACCGCCCGGCGAGCGGTACCTGGCACACGTAGCGCGGCTGGCCCGCGGCGAAGCCGTCCTCGCCGCCCGACGCGGTCTGCCGCCAGCCCATCCGGCGCAGCCGCTCGGCGACGCCGTCGGCCCCGGGCTCGCGCACGGTGGCCTCCACGTCCCCCAGCCGCCGGGCCCCCGGGTCGGCGATCGCGGCCTTGACCACCTCGGCACTCCAGCGCCGGGCCACCACGGGCGGCCCCATCCGCACCGAGAAGACGCCCCGCTTCTTGAGGTAGGCGAGCATCGGCTCCAGCCACCGCTCCAGATCCGCCGTGCCCCAGTCGATGACCGGGCCCTCGGGCAGATAGGCCAGATACCGCTTCAGCCTCGGCAACGGCCGCAGCAGCACCAGCCCGGCGCCCACGAGGTCGCCGCCCTCGTCGTCGAACCAGCCCAGGCTCTCCGCCCGCCAGTCCGGTTTCACGTCGCCCCACGAGGGCGTCTGCAGGTGACTCACGGAGGGTCGGGACGCGACGAAGCGCAGATGCTCCTCGCGGGTGATCGCCTTCAGGTGACAGCTCATGGGTCGGGATCCCTTTGATCGACGTTGCTCGTCTTCGTCCGACAGGGGAAGCGGCGAAGGCGCGGAGTGCGGTTGCCGTCCCGCACCTCACAGGGAATACCGACTGAGGCCGATGCGCGCGCTGTCACCCGGCTGTTGACCCGTGTGCGCCGTCCGGCGCGCACGATCGCAAGGAGGGTGTCAGCGTGGACGGATTGGGCGGTGCGGGCAGGACGGACGGAGCGGACGGCCATGGCGCGGGCGATCTGGACAGGTGTCATCACGTTCGGGCTGGTCTCGGTGCCCGTCGGTCTGTTCACGGCGACCCAGGACCACACGGTCCACTTCCACCAACTGCAGCGCGGCACCTCGGACCGGATCCGCAACCGGCGGGTCAACGAGCGCACCGGCGAGGAGGTCGGCCCCGGGGACATCGTCAAGGGCTACGAGGTCGGCGAGGGCGAGTACGTCGTCGTCGAGCCGGAGGAACTGGACGAGATCGCGCCGGGCCGCTCCCAGACCCTGGAGATCACCGACTTCGTCGACCTCGACCGCATCGCACCGGTCTACTTCGGCCGCACCTACTACGTCGCCCCGCGCGGCAAGGAGTACCTCAAGGTCTACGAGCTGCTCCGCACCGCCCTCGCCGAGGCCGGCAAGGTCGGCGTCGCCACCTTCGTCATGCGCAACCGGCAGTACCTGACCGCGCTCCGCGCCGAGGACGAGGTCCTGATGCTCCAGACGCTGCACTGGGCGGACGAGGTCCGCGACCCGGTCGAGGAGCTGCCCGAGCTGCCGGAGGGCAGGGCGGGACGGGGCAAGGAACTGGACATGGCGATGCGCCTCGTCGACGCCCTCAGCGGCCCCTGGGACCCCGCCCGCTACCACGACACCTACCAGGAGAAGGTCCGCGAGCTGGTCCGGGCCAAGGCCGAGGGCAAGGAGGTCGCCGTCGCCGAGGAGGCACCCCGGGCCACCAACGTCGTCGACCTGATGGAGGTCCTGCAGGGCAGCCTGGAGCAGGCCAAGGGCACCGGCGGCAGCCAGGCACCCGCGAAGGCGAGGGGCACCGGCGGCAAGCGGTCCTCGGCACCGCGGGAGAAGGCCACCGAGGGCCGGAAGCCCGCCGGGGGGCGGAAGTCCACCGGGGGCCGGAAGCCCACCGAGGCGCGGAAGCCCACCGAGGGGCGGAAGACCGAGGCACGCAAGAAGACCACCGCCCCCTCCCGCAAGGCGCCGCCCAAGCGGGGCGAGCTGAGGGAGCTGAGCAAGGCGGAGCTGTACCAGCGGGCCACCGACCAGGACATCGCCGGACGGTCGAAGATGAGCCGTGAACAGCTCATCGCCGCCCTCACCGGTGCCGGCGGCGGCCGGAAGAAGAAGACGGCCGCCGCCTGAGACGCGGATCAGTGGGTGCTGAGCATGCCTTCCCGCAGACGGCCCAGCAGGCGCGAGATCAGACGGGACACATGCATCTGCGAGACCCCGAGGCGTTCACCGATGTCCTTCTGGGTGAGCTCCTCGACGAACCGCCAGTGGATGATCTGCCGGTCGCGCTCGTCCAGCTCGGCGATCATCGGGGCCAGGGCATGGAAGTCGTCCACGAGCTCCAGCGCCGCGTCGTCCGCGCCGATGAAGTCGGCCAGCGCCGATTCGCCGTCCTCGCTGCCGTTGATGGCCGCGTCCAGGGAGGCGGAGTTGTAGCCGTTGGCCGCCAGACGGGCCTCGACGACCTCGTCCTCCGGGAGGCTCATCAGCTCGGACAGTTCCTTGGTGGTGGGGTTGCGGCCCAGACGGCTGCGCAGCTCCTCGGTGGCCCGGGCCAGCTGGACACGGGCCTCCTGGAGCCGCCGGGGCACGTGCACGGCCCACGAGGTGTCCCGGAAGAACCGCTTGATCTCGCCGACGATGTACGGCACGGCGAAGGAGGTGAACTCGACCTCACGGGTCAGCTCGAACCGGTCGATCGCCTTGATCAGGCCGATCATGCCGACCTGGACGATGTCCTCCATCTCCTCCGGCCCACGGCTGCGGAACCGGCCGGCCGCGAAGCGGACCAGGGACATGTTCATCTCGATCAGCGTGTTGCGCGCGTACTGGTATTCGGGCGTGCCCTCTTCGAGCACCGCAAGCTGCTTGAAGAACAGCTTCGACAACTCCCGCGCGTCCTTGGGCGCCACCTTGGACGGGTCCGCTACCTCCGGCATGCCCGTGGTGGTGTGCTCGGTGATCTGTGCGGTCGTCGTCGCCATGATGTGCCCTCCCAGTCGATCGGCCCCCGTCGCTGTCAGCTTGTCGGCCAACGACGAAGCGCCTACCCCGGGTCAAGCCACCCACACCTGTCTTTCGCGATCGGCGTGGCGGGCGAACGGTTCCCGACCCCGGTTCAGAGGCCGAGGTAGAAGCGCACGGTGGTGCCGTCGTCCGATGTGTGCACCCGCACCAGGTCCGCCACGTAATGGACGAGGAGCAGGCCACGGCCGCCGATCTGCCCGTGCTCGGGGGGCCGGCGGCCGGCGAGCGGGTCCGTGAGGCGCCCCGCGTCGCGGACCTCGCACACCACCTGCCCCGCCTCGGACCAGATCGCCAGCGTCCCGTGACCGCCGCCGTGCACCACGCTGTTGGTCGTGAGCTCCGCCACCGCCAATTCCGCGTCCTGCAGGCGTCGCTCGGCCAGCCCGAGCGACGTGGCCCGACCGACGACGAAGCGCCGCACCTCGGGCAGCTCCCCGGCGCCGAAGGCGAGGACGTCGGCGTCCGGCGCGGGAGCCAGCGGCTCGTTGTAGCGGGCGACGACCGCGGGCCAGTCGTAGGCGCCGCTGGCCCGCTCACTGCCTCCGGCGATGACCGTCGGATGGGTGACGAAGGCGTCGGCCAGGACGTCCGCGTCCAGCCCGGCCTCGTCGTACGGACACAGGATCGTCGCGGAACGGCCCGCGAAGGCCGCGTTGATCAATGCCTCGTGCTGGGCGCACGCCGGGTACTCCGTCGCGCTGCGCCCGACCCAGACGGGCTCGCCGATGATGCGCACCCGTTCGTGCGCGTGCGCGTCGGCGAACGCCCTGAGCACGCCGGGGATGATCCGCCCCGGATTGCGTCCGGCCTGCGTCATGTCCAGGAAGGAGACGTCCCGCGCGTCCGTTCCCAGTCCCTCCCTGATCAGCTCCAGGTTGGGGGCGGGCACGGCCACCGCCACGGGTTCGCCCGATGCCAGTCCCTCCCGTACGAACGTCACCGTCCGGTCGGCGTACTCGCGCTCCGAGCGGTAGAACAGCGCCGGATGCGCGAAGGCCTCGTCGTGGATCACCGTGCTCATCGCGGCGCCACCTCGATCCGGTGCAGGGACGGCCAGAACAGCTCCAGGACCCGGGACAGTTGCGGCGGAGGCTGTTCCACCACGACCCGCCCGCCGGGCAGGTTCATGGCGGTGACGGCGAGCGCCGTGACCCCGGCCACGTCGACGAACCGCACGCCGGACAGTTCCACATAGGACACGTCCGTGTGCCGCCTGGACAGTTCCGTGAGGGCCTTCTCCCAGGACGGGCGGGTGGTCACGCTGATCTCTCCGCTGGCCCGGAGGCCGGGACGGCCGGGCAGCGGGCCGACCTCCAGCAGGGCCCCGCGCCGTAACCGGGGCGGCCCGCCCGTGGGGCCTGTGGCATCCACACTCGATCTCCTTCGGAAATTCGCCGGGTGTCCGTCGGCACCGCGGGCGCCTCGTCCGACCAGGAAGCCTATCGCGATCGGGTGCCGTACGCCGGTGCGGGGACAAAACATGCGAGGGGGACACGAAGCGGGGAACAAGACAGTAAGCGTCCTCGGAAGGGAAGACCCATGTTTGAAGCAGACAACATTCGTGACTGGCGTGGACATGACGTCGTCGACGGCGACGGCCGCAAGATCGGGGCTCTCGAGTCCATCTACTTCGACACCGCCACCGACCGGCCCGCGTTCGCCGCGGTGCTGATCGGTCTGCCGACCCGCCGTCGTCTGGTGTTCGTCCCGGTGGACAAGGCCACCGTCGGACCGGGCTACCTGAAGGTGGGCTACGACAAGAACCTGGTCAAGGACGCGCCCGGGATCGACCCGGACGGTGAACTCGCGGCCGAGGACGAGGGCGCCGTCTTCGCCCACTACCACCTGCCCTACGAGCAGGGCAGCCGCGGCGAGCGCCGGCTCGGCCGACGCTGAACCGTCCGAGCCGAACCGTCCGACGAGCCTCTTCGAGGGGAGAAGATCTTGAGCCTGTTCCTCCTGCTGTTGCTGGTCGCGCTCGTCCTGGGCGTGGTCGGACTGGCCGCCGAAGGGCTGTTCTACCTCTTCGTCATCGGCGCCCTGGTGCTGGTCGCCGACCTGGTCCTCGCCGGGGTACTCATCGGACGCCGAGGACGTCCCGCACGCTGAACAGCACATCGGGCGAACACGCACGTGGGCCGACCGCGCCGTCGCCGGCACGGTCGGCCCACCTCGCGCGACCAGGGTCAGGACCTGACCAGGCCAGTTCCGCGCCGCGCTCCGCGGCCTACAGTTCCGCGCCGCGCTCCGCGGCCTCTGTCTCGGACGTCGCGCCGCCCGTCGCCAGGGTGCCGCCGGAGCTCTCCAGATGGGCCCGCACGAACCACTGGAACTGCTCCAGGTCCCGGAGCTGACCGATCAGGAGGTCCTCCGTTGCGGGGTCGATGTCGCCCGCCTCCTTCACCGCCTCGCGCACACCCTCGATCACGCCGGTGTACACGACATCGAGCGCGCCGAGATGGGCGATGGCGTCGGCCCGGCCGATGGAGTAGTCGTCCCAGGCCCGCTCGGCCACCAGGGCCCCGGGCGTGCCCTGCGCCACCCCTCCGAGTGCGGCGATGCGCTCCGCGACGTCGTCGGCCATCTCGCGCACCTGGTCGACCTGCGGGTCGATCATCTCGTGCACGGCGATGAACTGCGGTCCCACGACGTTCCAGTGCACGTGCTTGAGGGTCAGATGCAGGTCGTTGAGAGCGTGCAGGCGCATCCGCAGCGCGCCGATCAGCCGGCCGGCGGCCTCGCGCTCGATGCCGGGGACCGTGTACTTCGGGGTCAGGTCGTGCGTCATGGCGGACACCAGCTCCTCATGCGTTTCGTACGTTGTCGCACGTGCACGACTGCCCCGCATCGGCGACGGCAGACATGCACGGGCGCTGTGCCTGAGGAGGACGGGTCTCCCCCGAGCGGGGGAGTCAACCCTCGGGACGTCCTTCCGGCGCCGCGTCGCGGACCGTACCCGGGAGCGACGCCGGGGCGGCGGCCCGCCGACAGGATGATGTGCATGACCACGACACACCTGCATCCCGCCCCCGCCCGCTGGGCGGTCCTCGCCGCTCACGCCGTGGCGCTCCTCACCCTGCCGACCGGACTCTGGCGCCTCCTGCTGGCGGCGGGGCAGCCCGCCGGATACACCGAGGCGGGCTACGAGGCGCTGGGCATCGACGGGTGGGGCGTGGTGTACGTGGTCGGACTGAGCGTGGTGATCGAGGCGCTGGCCCTGCTCACGCTCGGCCTGGTCCGGCCCTGGGGCGAGGTGGTCCCGCGCTGGGTCCCGCTGCTCGGCGGGCGGCCGGTCCCGGTGATGGCGGCGGTCCTCCCGGCGGGCCTGGGCGCCATCGTGCTGACCGCCCTGTGGACCCCCTTCGCCTGGTGGTGGGCCGCTCCCCACCCCGACATGACCCCGCTCGGCGACACGCTCCTCGGATTCGCCTACCTGCCCCTGATCGCCTGGGGCCCGCTGCTCGGCGCCGTCACCGTCTCCTGCTACCGCCGACGCCGTCCCGCGGTGGCCGGCTCCGAGCGTGCGCCGATCACGGGGCTCTAGGGTGCCTGCCCGCGACGGATGCCCCGGAACTCCCCGACGGCGGCCCCTGGGGCGCGACCAGCGCTTCGTGCCGCTCCTGAGCGCGCGCGTCATTTCGGTCCCGGACAACGGCTTCGCCCCCCGGCACGTCGGCCGTGACCGTCGGCCGCGACCGGACAACCGGTCCGCGATGACGCCGCCGATCGGAGTGAACGCCGACGACGTCAGGACGGCGGAGCGGGCAGGGGCATCGCGCTGAGCGCGCGCGCCGCGTGGACGAGGTTGGATGCCATGGCCCGGCCGGTCGAGGTCGACCAGTCGTGGCCGCGGTCGTCGTCGAGGTAGTCGGGTCCGGGTCCGGGACCGAGGTGCCAGTAGGTCCAGGCCTGACCCGGGATGGTGTAGCCGATGTCCGAGAGCGCGCCGCTGATCTCACTGATGACGTGGTGGGCGCCGTCCTCGTTCCCGGTGACCAGGACCCCGGCGACGCGGTTGTAGGCGACGGGGCGCTCCTCGTCGTCGGTCTCGCCGAGCATGGCGTCCATGCGTTCGAGGACCCGCTGGGCGACCGAGGACGGGCGGCCGAGCCAGGTCGGCGAGGCGATGATCAGGATCTGTGACGCCAGCAGCTTCTCGTGCACGCCCGGCCAGTCGTCGCCGTCGCCCATGTCGGTCTCGACCCCCGGTTTCAGGTCGAGGTCGACGGCCCGTACGACATCCACCTCCGCGCCGTGGCCTTTGAGGGCCGCGATGACCGTGGCGGCCAGGGCCTCGGTGTTCGACGGTCGGGGGGAGGGCTTGAGAGTGCAGTTGATGACGAGTGCGCGCATGCCTACCCCTCTTCCCCGGGCGGCGGCTTTCGACCGGCCCAGCGCGGGACCGTTCACCCGGCCGGACGCGCGGCGGCCGGGGAGCGGCCGGACGGCGGTCCGGCGGTGTCCGCTCAGGGCAGGGCGATGCCGTCCAGTCTGCCCTGCTTGGCGTCGTCGACCAGCGACGAGAACTGGTCGGCGCTCATCTGCACGCGCTGACCGAAGTCGTCGGTCAGGACGATCCGCTGCGCCGCCGGGGCGTCGGGGTCGACGAACAGCTGGGGGCAGCCGCAGTCGCAGTTTCCGCAGAACGTCGCTACGGGCTCCAGGCCGTGAGGATCGGTCATACCGGTGCACCTTCCGTGGGAGACGGGTGACCGCGCCGGTGTCGGCACCGGCGGTCGTGGGGGAACTGACTGGGGGATACCCGGCACGGCGGCCGCGGACGCGTGCCTCGGCCGGGCACGGAGGCACGGCGGGCGGCCCCTGTGCGCCGGCGCTCCCGTGTCCGCTTCCGCTGCTCCGGTCCGGCGGGGGCGGCCGGGAACCGGACGGGCCGTTCGTCCGACCGTATGTGCGTGAAGTGTGGTGTGGATCACGCCCGTCGTGTTGAGTGGGGGGCCGCACCGGAATCCGTACCCACCGGCGATCACGGGAGCCCGGATGCAAGGATGAGGCGGCCATGACTGCAGGGTGGTGTTCTCGCACGGTACGGGCCGCGGTGTTCGCGGCCGTCTGCGTGCTGCTCGCCGCCCTCGGCCACATCCTGATGTCCGGGACCGCGGTGCCCTGGTGGGCCATGGCGGCGGGCGCGGCGGCGACGGGCGGCGCCGCCTGGTGGCTCGCCGACCGGGAACGCGGACCGCTCGCCGTCGTCTGCGTCGCCATGGCCGCCCAGACCGTACTGCACACGTCCTTCTCGCTCGCCCAGGCGACGGAGCGGCAGCGGTCCCCGGGCGACGAGTCCCTCGTGCGTCGGTGGCTGGACATCCTGCTGTGCCGGATGCCGTCCGGCCCGGGCGGGGAACACGGCGCCATGCCGACGTCCATGAGCATGAGCACCGCGGACCACGGCCGGCACGCCGGACACTCCGTGGCGGGCATGGACGCCATGCCCACCATGGACCCCGCGGGCCACGCCATGGGCGGCATGTCCTCGACCGGCATGCTCGCCGCACACCTGGTGGCCGCGCTGCTGTGCGGCCTCTGGCTCGCCCACGGCGAACGCGCCGTCTTCCGCATCCTGCGGTGCCTCGCCACCCGGCTCGTCGCGCCCCTGCGCCTGCTGCTCCGGCTGCCCGCGCCGCCGCACCGCCCGCGCGTCCGGGGGGCCCGCCGAGCGGCCTCGGACCGGGCACCGCGCCGTCTTCTCCTCGCCCATGCGATCACTTCTCGGGGTCCGCCCGCCGGGACCGCTGTCGTCTGACGACAGCAGGTTCCCCGAGGCCGCCGGCGAATCCGCCGAGCCGTCGAGCCGCCGGCGTCGCGCCTCGGGCACCGGCCGCGCGCTCCCGCGCCCGGCCGCCCACCTCTTGGCCGGTCCCACCGTGCCGCCGGCCCGTCCCCCACGGGCCGGCCCCGCCCGGAGACCGGGTCCACGATCCCGAGAAGGACAGACACAGGTGATCACTCCTGCCCTGCCCCCACCACGCCGGCAGCCGGGTACGTCCGCGAGGGAGGCGTCCATCACGGCCTGGGCACTCGCCGCGCGCACCGGCGACCCCGTCGCCGTCGACCGCTTCGTACGCGCCCTGCACCGGGACGTCCGCCACTACGTGACCTTCCTCGGCGCCGATCCGCAGAGCGCCGAGGACCTGACCCAGGACACCTTCCTGCGGGCCCTCGGCAGCCTGCACCGCTTCGAAGGCCGCTCCTCGGCCCGCACCTGGCTGCTCGCCATCGCCCGCCGCGCGGTCGTCGACAGCATCCGTTACGACTCCTCCCGGCCCCGCCTGGCCGCCACGGACGACTGGGAGTCGGCCGTGGAGCGCACCCAGCCGCGCGATCTGCCCGGCTTCGACGACGGCATCGCCCTCGCCGAACTGCTGGCCGCGTTGCCCGACGACCGCCGCGAGGCGTTCGTCCTCACCCAGCTGCTGGGGCTGCCCTACGCGGAGGCGGCCGACGTCAGCGAGTGCCCGATAGGGACGGTGCGTTCACGGGTCGCCCGCGCCCGTACGTCCCTGATCGAGTGGCTGAACGACGCCGAGCGCCCCGTGGCGGTGGCCGCCGCCGCGTGACGGCCGGTCCGGACGGCGGTGGGCCCGGATCACCGAGTGACCCGGGCCCACCCCGGCCGACGGCGTGCGGTCCTACGACGGTCTGTCCTGATGCCACCCGCGTGTCCTCGGTCCGGTCCCGGGCCGGGGACTTCGTGGAGGGCTTCGGCTACCGTCGGCCGCATGGCTGACGAGTGCTTCCGGCATCCACGGCTCGCCGCGGTGTACGACGCCCTCGACCCCGATCGCGGCGACCTCGACGCGTACGCGCGCATGGCCGAGGAGTTCGGCGCACGGCGGGTGCTGGACATCGGCTGCGGAACAGGGGTGTTCGCCCTGCTGCTGGCCGGCCGCGGTGTGGAGGTCGTCGGCGTCGACCCGGCCCGGGCCTCCATCGAGGTGGCTCGGGGCAAGGCGGGCGGCGACCGGGTGCGTTGGATCGAGGGCGACGCCACCTCACTGCCCGCGCTGCGGGTGGACCTGGCGACCATGACGGCGAACGCCCCCCAGGAGATCACCGACACACGGACGTGGCACGGGACGCTGAGGGGCGCCTACGCAGCCCTGCGCCCCGGCGGGCACCTGGTGTTCGAGACGCGGGACCCGGACCGGCGCGCCTGGGAGGAGTGGAACCCGCACCGGACCCACCGGGTCACGGAGATCCCCGGCGTGGGGGCGGTCGAGAGCTGGTGCCGGTTGGTGGAGGTGAGGTGGCCGCTGGTCTCCTTCCGCTGGACCTACCTCTTCGCCTCGGACGGCGAAGTGCTGACCTCCGACTCGACGTTGCGCTTCCGCGGGCGGCAGGAGGTCGAGGCGGACCTGGAAGCACAGGGCTACGTGGTGGAGGAGGTGCGCGACGCCCCCGACCGCGCGGGCAGGGAGTTCGTCTTCGTCGCACGACGCCCTGGGGGCGACCGGCCGTTCACCGGGAGCCCGACCCCACGCCGGGCCGGGTGACCCAGGAGCGGCAGCCCCCGGGAACCGGCAACCGACCGCGGCCCCTCACTGCCGGGCCACACCCATGACCCCGCGCCCCCGGGCACCCATCCTTGGCCCATGGCCCGACTTCAGCACACCGTGACGCTCGCCCCCGTGCCCCGCCCCTGGTTCGAGTCGTGCGTCACCACGCTCCACGACCTCGCGGAAGGCCTGGACGCCGAGGGACCGTGCCTGCGCCTGCCCGACGGGCGGCCGCTGCCCGGCCTGGTCCTGTCCGAGGGGAGCCACCTGCGTCCGGGCGCCCGCTACCGGCCGGTGAACGAGAAGGACGGGCAACCGGACGCCGACCAGGCAGTCACCGTCCTCTCCTGGGACCGTCACGGTGAGACGGCGCTGGAGGTCGTCACCCTCGACGACGACCCGGCACACCGCGCCGAGTCGACCTGCGTACTCGGGCTCGTGAACGCCGCACGCCCACGAGAGGCGTGGCTCTCGGCGACACTGCGGACCGGCGGGGAGAAGCGGTCGAAGTACCTCGGCGGCACCGTACGGCTGCACCTCGATCTGGGCGCATGGTGGCCGTCGGCGGCGAGCCGAGGTCGCCGCCCCCTGCCCGCGCCCCTGACCGGAGGCCTCACCCACGCACTCGCCCGCGCCACCGTGACGGTCGTACCGCGTCCGGCCCCCGACGGACACTGGCGGGTGACGGTGAAGGCGCGGGTCAGAGGCCGCTCCTTCGCCCGGCCCCTGCTCCCCGTCGCGATGGCCGTCATGGGGCGCCGCGCGCACAGGGCCTTCGCCGAGGCGCTGGACGAGGCGGCGCGGGAGTGGAACGGCCGGCTGCCCGCGCTGGTCCGCAAGGAAGGCGAGGAACTGCGTGCGGAGTTGACCGGTGCGCTGCTCGCCCCTTGAGGCATCCGCACGCCCCGTGCTCCCCGCCGGGTGACACCCCGTTAGGGTCCCGGAATGGACTCTGCAACCGTGCGCGGCGCCACGATCGACTACGACGACCTCGGTCCCTCGACCGGGTTCCCGATCCTCCTGATCCACGGGCACCCCTTCGACCGGACCCTGTGGGCGCCCCAGGTGACGGCGCTGACGGAAGCCGGCTACCGGGTCGTCACCCCCGACCTGCGCGGCTACGGCCGCAGCAGCGTGAGCACCGGCAAGGTGCTGCTCGCCGACTTCGCCGACGACCTCGCCGGGCTCCTGGACCACTTGGACATCGAGCGCGCGGTGGTCGGCGGCGTCTCCATGGGCGGTCAGATCACCATGGAGTTCCAGCTGCGTCACCCGGAGCGGGTGCGGGCCCTCGTCCTGTCCGACACCTCCGCGCCCGCCGAGACCGCCGAGGGCAGGCGGTTCCGCAACCGGCTGGCCGACCGGCTCCTCGCGGAGGGCATGGACGGTTACGCGCACGAGGTCATCGACAAGATGCTCGCCGCCTACAACGTCACCGCCATGCCGGACGTGGCCGCCCGCGTCCTGGAGATGATGTGCGCCACCGACCCGCGCGGCGCCGCGGCGGCACTGCGGGGGCGTGCCGAACGCCCCGACTACCGGGAGGTCCTGGCCGCCGTCGAGGTCCCGGTCCTGATCGTCGTGGGCGCGGACGACGTCTACACCCCCGTGGCGGAGGCCGAGTCCATCCGACGCCTCGTCCCGCACTCCACCCTCGCCGTCATCGACAAGGCCGGTCACCTGCCGGGTGCCGAGCAACCGGAGCGCTTCAACGCCGTACTGCTGGACTTCCTGGCCGCGCGGATGTGACCGCGTGCGGGCCGCCCGCCCGGGGATGTCAAGGTTTCCTTGACAAGATGCATGCTGTCAAGGAAACCTTGACAGCATGAATCACTCGACCCGCCCTGCCCCAGCCGTCCCCGCGGTCGCCACCCCCTTGCTCGCCGTGGTGACCGCCCTGATCGCACTGTCGACCTCACTCGCCGACGACCTCGGCACCCCGGCCTTCCTCGTCCTGGTCGCCGCGGACCTCCTGGTCGTCCTCGTCATGGGAGTACTCCTCTCCGCGTCCCTGACGAGGCACACCGCGGTCGGCCCCGACGCCGGGCGACTGGAGCGGGACCTGGAGAAGCTCGACGGCCTGGAGCCGCTGCGCACCGGCGAGGCGAAGGACGCGCGGCGGTGAGCGAAACCGAACTGCTCACGGAGGAGGAGATCCTGCGCATCAGGGAGGGCATCGCTGCCGCCGTACTCGATGCCCCGGACGGACTGGTCGAATCGCTGGAGCACGATCCCGAGGGCTATCTCCGCCTGGTGGCCGCCAGCCGCGTCGGCGCCGAGGAGACGAGCCGGCTGCTCCGCGAAGCGGTCCAGGGCGCGCGGGCCGCTGGGCATAGCTGGGACACCGTGGGCGGTGTTCTCGGCGTGAGCCGGCAGGCCGCGCAGCAGAGGTTCGCCGACAGGGGACCCGGTCCTGACGCGTCCGGTGCGGCGGAACGCCGGGTGCTGACCCCGCTGACCGCGTTCAACGAGATGCAGGCGCTCGCCGAAGCCGGCGCGGACGGCTGGCACGTGGTCGACTTCGGCCCGTTCTTCCATGTCGTGGAGAAGTCCGACCACCCCTGGGAACACCGCAGGGTTCCCTTCGCGGTCGGCGCCCGGCACCGCCGGATGGAGGAACAGGGGTGGACACAGGTCGGCTCCGGGGCCTTCCCGTGGCGCTACTACAAGCGCTCTGTCCGGCGCGCGCAGGGCGCACATGGTGAATGAGTGAGCCCTGGACGCGCCCCCGCGGCGGTACGGACAATGCGCAGTGGCCGTGATCACGCGGCGGGAGGCGCGGGGTCGTCCACCGCCGCCTTCCCGGGAAAGCAGGTCGATCGCCATGCTGTTGCGTCTGCCCACGTCCGTGTCCGAAGCGCAGGAGTGCATGGCCGAGGGAGCGGTGCCCATCGGCGGTGCCACCCTCGTGTGGGCCACCTGGCAGCGGGACGGCTTCCCGGAACTGGCCATGTCGCTGCGGAACCTGCCCGAGGCGACCGCGGTCGAACCCGAGGCATTGGGGGCGGCCGTGACACTGCACCGCATCGACGACCGCGTCCCCGAGGTGCTGCGCGGGGCGGCCGGCACGGTGGGCACCGGAGCGGTGCGCCGGACGGCCACGGTCGGTGGCAACCTCGTCGGGAGCAGCCTGCGCTGCCTGCTGCCCGCGGCCCTCGTCCTGGACGCCCGTGCCACGGTCCTGGGGCCGGACCGGGCCTACGAGACCGACCTCGCCGAGGTCATGGCGAAGCGTCACCTGCTGCTGGGCCTCGGCTGGCGCACCCCGATAGCCAGCGGCTACCGCAAGCGGTCCGCCGAAGCCGGCGGGCCGCCGCCCCTGGTCGTCGCCACCGCCGTGCACGCCGACGGCGAGGGGCGGCACCGCCTGCGGATCGCCGTCCGCGACGGCTACGAGGTCGTCAGCGAGAGCGCACCGTGCGACGCGGGCGCCGACGAGGTGCTCGGCGCTCTGGAACGTACGGACGTCGGCGCCCTGCCTCCCGGGGCCCGGGACGTGGTGCGTGAGCAGGTCGCCGACATCCTGGGCTCCCTCACCGACCGCTGACGCCACGGACGGCCGGGGGCCCGGCGGTCCGCGTCAGCCGTTGGCCAGCGCCTTGACGCGATCGAGCGTCCCGTTGAACTTGTCGTGGTCCCCGACGGTCGGCCCGGAGGAGGTGTACTGCCACATCGTGTGGACGTCCCAGCCGGCCGGGAGAGGGCCCACGGTCGAGGCGTACCGGGCGATCCACAAGGGGTTGGTCGAGCCGAAGCCGCTGTAGTCCCCGGTGCACTGCTTCCACCAGTTGGTGGAGGTGTAGATCACGGCCTGGCGGCCGGTGCGCTCCTTGTACCGGCCGAGGAAGTCCCGGATCCAGCCGACCATCTGACTCGTCGTCCTGCCGTAGCAGGTGTCCCCGTACGGGTTGTACTCGATGTCGAGCACGCCCGGCAGTGTCCTGCCGTCCTTCGACCAGCCACCGCCGTGGTCGACGAAGTAGTCGGCCTGGGCCGCGCCGCCGGCGCCGTCCGGGATGGCGAAGTGGTAGGCGCCGCGGATCATGCCGACGTCGTACGAACCGTCGTACTGCTGGGAGTAGTAGGGATTGCGGTACGACGTTCCCTCGGTGGCCTTCGTGTAGGCCCACTTCACCCCGCTGCTCCAGAGGGTCGGCCAGGCGACGTTGCCCTGATGGCTGGAGACGTCCACACCCTCCGTCTGGGTGACGCGAGTGGCGGCGGGCCGCCCCTGGACCCCCTCGTGGGCGAGTACGCCGCTGCCCATGTAGGCGGTACCGCGGACGGGCGTTCGCGTGTCGTCGGCCGACGCGGGGGCCGCGGACAGGGAGAGCAGGAGCGACTGGGAGGCGAGGAGGACGCCTGACGTGAGCAGGCGGCGTGAGTGGCTGGACGCCACGGCTATGGGTCTGCGCATGGCACCCATCCGATCCGCTGTCGCGCCCGACCGCATCCCACGGGCGCCCAGACGGTGTTGGGCGCTGGGCTGCCGAGGGGCCGGCCCCCGCCGTCCATGGCGTTTGAACGCGTTCAAATCTGGGATACGCTCGGTCGTGCGAAGACATGAGGAGGGGGAGGGAGCGTCCCATGAAGATCGTGATCCCCGGGGGGACCGGGCAGGTCGGTACGGTGCTGAGGCGCGCGTGGACCGCCGCCGGCCATGAGGTCGTCGTGCTCACCCGGCGGCCGCGGCGGCCCGGCGAAGTCCCGTGGGACGGCCGGACGCCGGGGGAGTGGGTCAAGGAGGTCGACGGCAGCGACGTGGTCGTCAACCTGGCCGGCCGCAGCGTGAGCTGCCGCTACACCCCCGGCAACCTGAAGGCGATGATGGACTCGCGCGTGGACTCCGCGCGCGTCGTCGGCGAGGCGATCTCGGCAGCCGCCGAACCGCCCCGCGTCTGGCTGCAGATGAGCACCGCCACCGTCTACGCCCACCGCTTCGACGCGCCCAACGACGAGGCCACCGGCCTGCTCGGCGGAGCCGAACCCGGAGTTCCCGACTACTGGTCCTACAGCGTCGACATCGCGAAGGCGTGGGAGCGCGAACAGGAGCGGGCCGACACCCCGCACACCCGCAAGGTGGCCCTGCGCTCCGCCATGGTGATGAGCCCGGACCGGGGCGGAGTCCTGGACGTCCTGCTGTGGCTGGCGCGACTGGGGCTCGGCGGCTCCGTCGCGGGCGGTGCGCAGTACGTGTCCTGGATCCACGACCAGGACTTCGTCCGCGCGGTCGACTTCCTCGTCGGCCACGACGACCTCACCGGCCCCGTGAACCTCGCCGCGCCGGTTCCGCTGCCCCAGCGCGCGTTCATGCGCGCCCTGCGGAAGGCGTGGGGCATGCCGGTGGGCCTGCCCGCGACGCGGTGGATGGCCGAACTCGGCGCCCTCGTCCTGCGCTCGGACACCGAGTTGCTCCTCAAGAGCCGGCGCGTCGTCCCCGGCCGGCTGCGCGAGGCGGGATTCGCCTTCGACCACCCCGAGTGGCCCGACGCCGCCGACGACCTCGTACGACGGGTGCGCGTGGACCGGCAGGGAAGGCGGCGGCCCGGACGGCCGAGCCGGCGCACTCCGCCGCCGGGCGCCGGCGGACCGACACCCTGAGCGGAAGGGCGCCCCGCGAGGCACCCCTCTGTGCCGAGCCGACGCCGTCAGCTTCCCCGTTCACCGCGGCGTGCCTCCCGGGCCCCGCGCACCAGGACGGCCAGGCCCCCACGGCCACGACGAGGGCGAGCACGCCCAGCAGCGCACGGTCGGAGGCGGCGTCCCCGAGGTGGGACAGGCCCTGCTCCCGCGCGAACTCCGTGTCCACGCCCATCGGCGACGGCGGCGCCCCGTCGAAGAGCAGGAACACCGCGCCGGGGGCGATGAACATCGCCCAGCCGAGCAGTGACGTGGAGTACGGGCGCGACGGGCCCGGTCGTACCGGCCGGCCACGCAGCCAGTGCCGCCGGCCCAGGTCGAACCGGTCCCACAACGCCGCCGGCACGAACATCGGCACGGCCATGCCCAGGGCGTACACCGCGAGCAGCGATCCACCGCGCCAGGGGTCACCGCCGACCGCGGCCACCGTCGGCACGCTGCCGAGGACGGGGCCGGCGCAGAAGCCGGCCGGCCCGTACACCGCGCCCAGCGCCGTCACGGACAGCGCCGAGCCGGACCGGCGCGCCCCGGCGGACTGCTGCAGACGGCGCGAACCGAATCCCAGGCCCAGCCAACGCGCCCCCGGAAGGGACGTATGCGGAAGCCGCCCTACGTACCCGCCCCGCACACCCGCCCCCGAGTCGACCGACGCGACTAGGGGATGGGCACCGCCTGGCCCGTGACCCGTGTGCGGGGATCCCGCGGGCTCACGTCGATGAGCAGGTCGCTGGGGCGGCCCATGTCCTCTCCCTGGCGGATCGCGACCGTGCCGGGGCGGGCGACCAGGCCCAGTTCGCGGAGGTACCCGCCGAACGCGGCGGCAGCCGCTCCCGTCGCAGGGTCCTCCACGACACCGCCGACGGGGAACGGGTTGCGGGCGTGGAAACGCTCCGGCGACTCGCGCCACACCAGGTCCACCGTCGTCCAGCCGTGTTGCCGCATGACCTCGGCGAGCCCGTCGAAGTCATAGTCGAGGTCGGCCAGTCGGGCCCGGGTCGCCGCGGCGAGCACCAGGTGGTCGTTGCCGCCGAACGCCACGTGCGGGGGAAGGGCGGGGTCCAGGTCGTCCGGAGCCCAGCCGAGGGCCCGGAGCGTCGCGTCCAGCTCCGTGGCGAGAGCCGGGCGGGAACGCGTCGGCACACTGGTGAGGGTGGCCCGCACCGCGCCGGCGTCGTCGGCCGCGGTGGACACGGGGATCTCGCCGGCGGGCGTGTCGAGGAGGATCTCGCCGGGTCCCGTCCGCTCGGCGAGGGCGACGGCCAGCGCGACCGTGGCGTGCCCGCAGAACGCCACCTCGGCGAGCGGACTGAAGTAGCGGACCCGGAACCGCCGCGTCGCCGCGTCGCCGCCGGTGACGAAGGCGGTCTCGGAGTAGCCCACCTCGGCGGCGATCGCCCGCATCGCCGTGGCGTCGAGCCCAAAGGCGTCGAGGACCACCCCCGCCGGATTCCCGCCCGCCGGGTCGTGGGTGAAGGCGGAGTAGCGCAGGATCCCGGTCTCGTTCGTCGGCTCGGAACGGTCTGTCACGTCGCTCGTTCCCGTCACGTCGGTGCTCATGACCCCCACGCTGCCACCCGGTACCGATCGTGTCCAACGATCGAACTCGATACTTCCCATCGGAAAAATGCATAGGCTGGCCGCGTGGACACCCGACTGCTGACGACCTTCACGACGCTCGCCCGCACGGGCAGCTTCACCGCCGCCGCCACCGAACTGCACCTGGCCCAGTCCACCGTCACCGTGCACATCCGCACCCTTGAACGGGACCTCGGCGTCCGGCTCTTCGACCGCCTGCCCACCGGTGCGCTGCTCACCGACACCGGTCACCGGCTCCTGGAGCGGGCCGAGGAGGTACTCGACACCGTGGCGCGGTTGCGCGCCGCGGGCGACGACGCCGGAGTCGTGTCGGGGCGGGTGGTGGTCGGCAGCCCGGAGTCCCTGTGCGCGAGCCGCCTGCCCGGCGTCGTCGCGGCCCTGCGGACGAGCCACCCCGAGGTCGACGTCCACCTGTACGCGGCCGGGACCGCGGAGTGCCTCGAAGGGCTGAGGTCCGGACGGCTCGACCTGGCTCTGCTGCTGGAGGAGGAGACCGAGTTCCCCGACGTGACGGGCGAACCCGTCGCTCGCGAGCCGCTCGCCCTCGTATCCGCTCCCGGGCACCCCCTTGCCGCACGGGAGCACGCGGCGAGCTGGCCGGAACTGGCGGCGGAGAGTTTCTTCCTCCTGGAGGAGGGCTGCTCCTACAGTGACGCGCTGGCGCGGCGGTTGCTCGACGTTCCGGGCGGGCGGCCGAGGCTGACCCGGTTCGGGAGTGTGGACGCGGCGCGCAACTGCGTGGCGGCGGGGCTGGGGTTGACCCTGCTGCCGCTGACCACCGTGGCGGAGGAGCTGCGCCGGGGGCGGCTGGTACGGGTCGACGGACCGCGCTTCCCCGACGTGCCGGTGCGGCTGGCCCGGCACCGCCGGCGGTGGGCGGCACCGGCCGCACAGGAGGTCGCGCGGGCACTCGTGCGGTACCTGGGTGACTGAGGCGGAGCCCGCGCCGTCGTCAGACGTTGCCGGGCGTGAAGCGCACCGGCAGCGACCGCGGCCCCCGGGTGAACACGCCGCGCTCCACCACGTCGAATCCCTCGGCCGGCCGCAGGGCGGGCATGGCGTCCAGCAGCTGCCCGACCCCGATCTCCACCTCGGCCTTCGCCAGCAGCGCCCCGACGCAGAAGTGCCGGCCGAGGGCGAAGGCGACATGGTCGGCGGCGGCCGAGAAGGCGGTCGTCGTGGTCAGGTCGTCGCGGAGGATGTCGAAACGGTCCGGATCGCGGTAGCGGCTCCCGTCCCGGTTGGCCGCGCCGATCAGACAGGTGACGGTGGCTCCGGCCGGTACGGTGCCGCCGCTGAGCTCGACCTCGGTCGCCGACTGGCGCATGATCATGTGGACGGGCGGCGTGTAGCGGAGCGTCTCGGCGAAGGCGCGGGCGATCAGGCTCCGGTCCTCGCGTACGGCCGCCAACTGCTCGGGGTGGGCCAGCAGGTTGGCGAAGATGCTCGCGATCGCCTTGTCCGTGGTCTCACCGCCCGCCGCGAGCAGCAGGCTGCAGAACGCCTTGATGTCCTCGTCGCTCATCCGGACCCCGTCGACCTCCGCGGCACACAGGGTGGACAGCAGGTCGTCGCCGGGCTTCTCGCGGCGCTCCTGGATGACCGGGAACATGTACTCGGCGAACTCCACCCGGGTGCGCGCGCCGGCCGCGGCGACCTCGGGGTCGCCCGCGAGGTTGCCCAGGAAGGCGATGACCGACGTGTACCAGCCGTGGAACCGGTCGTGGTCGGCCGTGTCCAGGCCCAGCATGTCCGCGATGACGTTGACGGGGAAGCGCGTCGCGTAGTCGGTCACCAGATCGGCGCGGCCGGTGTGCCGGAACGCGTCGATGAGCTCACGGGAGTTGCGCTCGATCACCGGCAGGAACCTCTCCCGCAGATCGGTCCCGCGGAAGGCCGGGGCGACCAGGGCGCGCCGGACCGCGTGTTCGCGACCGCTCAGCTGAAGGATCGTCCTGCCGTGCACGGGCTCGATCTGCCAGTCGTAGTTCTCGGTCGTGAACTGCCCGTTGCGGTCCTTGAAGACGCGTTCCACGTCCTCGTAGCGCGAGACGATCCAGCTCCCCGTGGCCTCGTGCCACAGGAGCGGCGCGCTCTCCCGCATCACCCGGTAGGCCGGATAGGGGTTCGCCGCGAACTCGGGGGAGAGGATGTCGGGGACCTGCCGCGCGGTGGACATGTGACTCCTCGGTCGACAACGGCCGTACCGCACCAGGCTATTGACGACGCGCCGACCCCGACAGACCGCCCCGCCCCCCCGCCTCGGCCGGTGCCGGCGGCCGGGGCGGAACCGCGCTGGTGCGCGCCCCGGCGCTTCGACGCCCGACGCGGGACGGGGCGGGCGTCAGTCGAAGGGGGTGAGGAAGTCCCGGGTCCGCAGCGGCCGGTCGACGATGCGGGTGTCGCCGATCCAGCCGTAGAAGCCCTGTCCGAACGCCTCGTCGAACTGGGTGGCGCCGAGCACGAAGGGCTTGCCGAGGGTGGCGATGCCGGTCGAGGGCGCCGCCGGATTGCGGGCGATCTTCGAGCCGTCCACGTACATGACGGTACGGCGGCCGTCGTTCACGACGGCGATGTGCATCCAGCGGCCCACCGGCACGGCGTGGCTCCACGAGGTGGGATCCGCGTCCTGGCGGTGGGGGTAGACGACGAACTGCAGGAACCGCTCCGGGGACAGGTTGAGGCTGCACGTGGGCTCCAGCGGGGACCACCCGGTGGTCTTGCCGGCGTCCCCGTTGCGCCCCTCCCAGCTGAGGATGCCCATCCAGCTGTGATCGCCCTCGAAGGGTTCGGGGAGTCGCACGAAGGTCTCGATGGTGTATCCGCGCGGGAACTTCTCGCTGTTCAGCGGAGCCTTCGACCCCGTACGGAGGACGGCCCCGCGGTCCGGCGTCTTGCCGCCGTCGAACCGGAGGCTGGCGTGCGCGGGCTGCCCGGGATGGTGGTCCGGCGACCAGGTGAGCGCCTCCGGGCCACTCGCGTGCAGTCGGCCGACGGTGAGGTCGTTGCCGTGGCCGGACAGGTCGCGCACGACGGAACCGTCCGTGACCGGGGCGCCGTCCGGGGCGGTGGTCATGCCGGAGGTGTCGAACCGCCAGTACGCGACCGTGCCGCGCGGCATCACCGCGGAGGCGGGGCGGGGCTTGGGCACCGCGACGGGGGAGAAGCCCCGGAAGCGCTCGTCGAAGTCGATGCTCAGGCTGAACCGGTCGGCGGGGCCGGTCAGTTCGACCGTCTCGGCCTCGAGCGGCGCACGCCGCTCGGGATCGCGGGCCAGGAACCACGGCGCGAACGTCTCCACGTCGATCACTCCACGCACCAGGTCGAACCCGTAGGTGCGGATCATGCCGGCGCCGCCGTAGTAGCGGTCCTGGTAATTGGTGATGTGGACGTGGACATCGTTGTCGGCGTCGTTGGTGAGAACCGTCCGGCCGGGCGGCCAGTAGTGCCCGCCCAGAGCCAGGAAGATCTGGTCGTTGCCGCGCACGAGGCCGTCCCACAGTCGCTGTCCGTGGCCCGAGAGGGACGCCGAGCCGTCCTCCTCCGCCCAGGCGAGGTCGTGCGTGGTGAGGACGGCGGGCAGGGTCGGGTGCGCGTCGAGCACGCCCTGCGCCCAGCCCAGCCCCTTGTCGGAGATCCGCCAGTCCAGGGCGAGGACCAGCCACTCGCGGCCCGCGGCGCGCAGGACGTGGTAGCTGTTGTAGCCGTCGGGCGAGGCGCCGCGGAAGGTCGGCATCGAGGCGTAGCGCCGGGGCCCGAACTCCCTGAGATAGGCGGAGTCGCCGCGCTGGTCGTCCGTCGACGAGGCGATGTCGTGGTTGCCCGCGAGCACGCTGTAGGGCACCTTGCCGTGCAGGGTGCGGAAGGTCTGGGCAGCCCGCCGGATCTCGTCCTCGGTGCCGTGCTCGGTGACGTCGCCGAGGTGGGTCATGAAGGCGATGTTGGCCTCGGACCGGTCGGCGGCGAGGTAGCGGAAGGTCTCCCGCAGTGGTGCCGGGTCGCTGCTGTCGGCGTCGAAGAGGTACTGCGTGTCCGGCAGGACGGCCAGCGTGAAACGCGGGCTGTCGGAGTCGAACCGCCTGCCGCCGGCCGACTCCGCGGCCCGCGCGGGTACCGCGTCCAGGGCCGCGACCGCCGCCGTGGCCACCCCGCCGGCCACGGCCGCTCTCAGTACCGTGCGTCTGCCGGGGCTCTCGTGCTGTTCCGCCGTGCTCATGAGGTCTCCAGAAGCGTGAAGTTCACCGTGCGCGGCTCACGGTGCTCAGCGGCCGTGACCTCGTGGCGACGGTGAGCTGAACGCCGCATGGTGCGCGGCGGGCTACTGGAGTGGCCGGTGCCGCGGGAGCCGGCCCGGAGGGTGGCCCGGCTGCGGCAGGGCTGCTGAGGGAGCACGGACCGAGGGCGGCGGCGTGGCGAGGTCCATGCCGACCGCCTGCTCGGGGGGCCGGCGCCCCTGACAGACTGCTGGCGTGTCGTTCGCCCGTCCTCAGGAGGATTCCGTCATGCCCGAGCAGCCGCTGGACCGTGTCGCCCGGTACGAGCGACGGTTCAACACGCTCTTCGCGGAGTACTTCGACACGCTGGGCACGACGTTGGACGCCCCGAGGTTCAGCCGCTTCACCCCGGACTGCCTGGAGCTGCTGCGCGACCTGTCCCTGCGTGGCGGCAAGCGCATGCGGGTCGTGCTGCTCCACGAGGCCGCGCGCCTGGTGAGTGACGAGCCGGTCGAAGGGCTGGACGCGGCCGCGCTGAGCGTCGAACTGCTCCAGACCCACGGCCTGGTGCACGACGACCTCATCGACGACAGCGCCACCAGGCGGGGCGGCCCCACCACCTACTACGCCTACCGGGAGCGGTTCCCCCGGCACCCGCGGGCGGCCCTCGGGCTCACCGTCCTCGCGGGTGACCTCGCGCTGGCCCTCTCGCTCCGCGTACTCCTGGACGCCGACCTCCCGGTCGAGGTGCGTCAGGCCATGGTCGAGGTCCAGACACGCGCCGCGACCGACACGTTCGTGGGCCAGATCATCGACCTGGAGCGCGACTTCGCTTCCGACGTCCCGGACGACGAGGTCCTGCACAACGTGGCCGACCACAAGTCGGCCCGCTACTCGGTCCTCGCCCCCCTGTACCTCGGACTCCTGGCCGCGGGCGGACAACCGGCCTCCTACGACACGGAGTTGCGTCGCTACGCGCGACTGGTCGGCATCTGCGGGCAGATGCGCGACGACTACCTGGACCTGTTCGGCGACGAGGCCGCGATGGGCAAGCCGACCGGCACCGACATCCGCGAGGGCAGGCACAGTTACACCGTCGCCCGCCTGCTGTCAGTCGTGAGCGGCGCCGAGCGCGCCGTCGTCGAAGAAGCGCTGGGCAACCCCGCCTGCACGGCGGAGACCGTCGCCGCGGTCCGCGAGATCGGAGAGCGCCGTGGTGTCGCCGACCGGATGCGTGCGGACATGCGCGAGTACGCCGAGCAGGCCCGCCTGGTGGCCGAGGGCTGGCGTCCGCGGTGGCGCGAGGAGGCGGTCGCCTTCTTCGAGCGTCTGCCGCGGTGGAGCGTCGAACGGACCGGGTGAACCGGGAAAACCCTGGCCTTGCCGCGGCTCGCGGGAAGGAGCCGAAGCAAGGGAAGGGAATGACATGGCGGTACTGGTCCTGTCCGGTGTCCTCGTGCTCGTCGTCGGCGGGTGTGTCTGCGTCGTGTGGGCGGCGCGGGGCGGTCCGCGCTGGGTGCGCGCGGTGTCCGCCGTGACCCTGGCGGTGGGCGAACTGGCGCGCACTTCGAAGAGCGCCGGCCGACGTGGGGGCGGGGGAGACGACTAGGGGGGTCGTTCGGATCAGGTCGGCTCCAGGTGACGGCGCCTTGCGGCATGGCCGAGCGGGGCCCGGTGCGTGCAGCCGCAAGGCGGAGGAGGGCGACAGGGCGGAGGCCTGGCAGCCGACGACAACGCCGTAGACGTACGTGCCAGAGCCCGCGACCCCGGCAAGATCCCAACGGCACACCCCGGGGCTCGTCCGGCGGATCGGGCCGCGGGAGAGCGACGGCGTCCGGCCCGACCGAACCGGACCGTCTGACACCTGTTCCCCATGTCGCTCAAAGGGTGATTCGGGATCTTCCGCCCCGGCCATCCGGTCATGCTCTGACCGGTGCGCCGTTGACCAGGCGCATCGGTGACGACGCGATCCCTGGGGGAGAAGCATGACGCACTCGACGCGACGGGGTTCGGGCCTGGACGGCCAGGCCGTGCTGCTGGTCGCCGGACTCGCCGATCTGGCGGTGAGCACGATCGGTTCGGCGGTGGGCGGGCTGCGCGGGCTCCTCGGTCGCTCGGACACCGCCGACCTGGTGCGGGAGGCGGAGCAGGATCTCCAGGCCCGGGGCAGGCTGGCCCTGGACCGGTGCACCAACGTGCCGCCCGCCCACCTGGAGGTACTCGCCCAGCATGTGCGGGCGCGGCGGGCCGCCGACGGCAGCGATGTCTGACGCCTGGGACCCCGCCGCCTTCAGAACCCGTGTCGACGGTGTCCTGCGGAGCTTCCTGGACGAGGAGGCCGGCCACCTCGTGGCCGTCGACGACGCGCTCGCGCCCGTGGCCGAGCAGCTGCGGAACGCGGCCGGGCACGGCAAACGGCTGCGAGCGGCCTTCTGCTACTGGGGCTGGCGGGCGGCCGGACAGCCCGACAGCGACGCGATGGTGCGGGCGGCGGCCGCCATGGAGCTGGTGCACGCCGCGGCCGTCGTCCACGACGACCTCATCGACGACAGCGCACTGCGCCACGGTCTGCCCACCGCCCACGTCGCCCTGGAGGCCGTACTGACCCGGGACGGCCGCCGCCGGGCCCGCGGAGCCGCCCGGTCCCTGGCCATGCTGGTGGGCGACCACCTGATGGCCCTCGCGGGGCAGCTGTTCGCCACCAGCGGTCTCCCCGCCGCCTACCTCGCCCGCGCCCGGGGCCTGTGGGCCGCGCTCGCCCGCGAACTCATCGCCGGTGAGTGCCTGGAGATCCTGCACACCGGCGGTCGGCCGGACACCGGAACCTCCCTGAAGGTGGTCCGGTACAAGACCGCCAAGTACACCGTCGAGCACCCCCTGCTCATCGGCGGCCTGCTCGCCGGCGCCCCCACCGCGCTGCGGGACACCTACTCCGCCTACGGCCTGCCGCTCGGCGAGGCCTTCCAGCTCCGCGACGACCTGCTCGGCCTGTTCGGCGACCCGGCGCACACCGGCAAGGCGGGCCTGGACGACCTGCGCGCCCACCGGCCCACCGCACTGCTGGCCGAGACCTGGCGGGCCGCCGACGCGACCCAACGCGAGCGGCTGGGCCACCTACTGGGCCGCAGCGACCTGGACGGAGACCACCTGCGCGAGGTACGCGACCTCATGCTGGAGCTGAAGGCGCCGCAACAGGTCGAGCGGATGATCGTCGCCCGCGTGGAGCGGGCCACCCGCGCCCTGGACACCGCCGGGACACCACCGCGGGCACGCCGGGCACTGCGCGAGCTCGCACAGCGGGCCACCGACCGCATCCACTGACGAGGAGACCGCGATGACCTACACCGAGACGTCGATGGACGCACTGCGCGGCGGCGGCGACGAACTGGCCGACGCCGTCGTCGCCACCCTTTTCGAGCGGGGCGAGGTCGGCAAGTTCAACTCCCTGATGCGCTACGTCTCCACCACCGGCCAGGAACTGCCGGAGGGCCTTCCCGGGGTGGCCCGGGAGTATCTGCGGGTGACGGCCGCCCCACCGGACTGGGTGGACTGGGCCGAGATGGAGAAGGCTCGCCTGTTCTTCATCGACAACAACGTGCACATCTCCACCGCGCTGTCGTTCGCGTCGATGCCCGCCTGCTACGTCGTCCCGCACGTGGCCAAACTGCTGTCGGCCACCCACGGGCTGAGCTATCCGTCCAAACGGATGGCGGAGACCGGCCAGTTCACCGTCTACCTCATGCAGCCGGACGCGTTCGAGGCCGGCGGGCGCTTCATCCCCGCCGCCCAGAAGGTACGCCTGCTGCACGCCGCCATCCGCCACCACCTGAAACGGGAGAACCGCTGGGACGCCGACACCCTCGGCGTACCGATCTGCCAGGAGGACATGATCGGGGGGCAGATGTTCTTCTCCCTCCTCGTCCTGGACAGCCTGCACCGCCTCGGCATCCACATGTCCGCGGAAGGAGCGGACGCCTACTTCTACGCCTGGCGTGTGGTCGGCGCCATCCTCGGCGTCGACCAGTCGGCCGTCCCCACCACGCTCGACGAGGGGCGCCAGTTCCTCGACCTGTACATGCTGCGCCACATGGGCCCCTCCGAGGAGGGCGCCCATCTGACGCGGCAGCTGATCGACCTGTACGAGGAAGTGGTCCCCGGCACCCTCTTCGACCCCGTCGTCTCGGCCCTGATCCGCTACCTCGTCGGCGACACGTGCGCCGACTGGCTCGACGTGCCCCGCACCACCTGGGACACCCTCGTGAAGGCCGCCCCGCGTCTCCTCGGCGTCCTGGAGACGATCGAGGACCACTCACCCGTGGGCGCGTGGGCGCTGGACCGGCTCGGGCACCTCACCACGATCCTCGAACTGTCCTCCCTCACCCGCGGACGCGTCATGCACTACGCCATCCCCGAACAACTGAGGAAGGACTACGGCGTCTCCGGTGGCGCCGCTCGCACCCGCCGCTGGACCCCGCCGCCCGCGACCGTCTCCTGAGTCACGGTGCCACGTGCGCGGGCGCGGTGACCCCGAGGAAGACCGCGTCAAGCGATGGAGGCCGAGATGACCGCGGAAACGGCCAGGTTGCAGGAGGCCGTCACCCACACCGCGGGGTGGGGCTCCGGCTCGACCAGCGTCGCGCCCAGCCGCCCCGGGGTGATCAGGTCGACCACCAGGAAGGCCACGGCCATCATCACGAGCCCGAGAAGCCCGAACGCCGCGGTGGACACCAGGCCCTTGCCGAAGTCCTCGTACGTCGTCCAGATGGAGGTGAACACGATGCCGCCGATGCCGAGCAGCGCGGAGCTGAGCACCATGGCCGCGTTGCGGTTGCGCTGCTCCCAGATCTGCCGGCCGAGCTTTCCGGGCGTCAGCACGTCGACCAGGACGATGCCGAGGACCAGGAGGACCAGGCCCAGGCCGCCGTAGGCGGTGGCACGGCCGAGTCCGTTGACGATGTCGCTCATGGGGTTGCCGGCTCCGTAGCGTGAGTGATCGTGGTCGAGGCGCTGCAAAATGTAGCGCACCCGTTCGGCCCCTTGGCCCTCGCGGTCCGACAATCCGGGAACCCGGCCGAACGTGGAGTCAGGAGGCCGCCGCGAGCGCGCGGTTGCGGCGCACCGACGACCAGAAGGAGGCGCCGATCAGGATCACGCCGATGAGTCCGGTGATGATCTCGTTGATCTCGTACTGGATGGTCACCAGGAGGACGGCGGCGAGGGCGCCGATGGCGTAGTGGGCGCCGTGCTCCAGGTAGACATAGTCGTCGAGGGTGCCCTGGCGGACCAGGTAGACGGTGAGGGACCGGACGTACATGGCGCCGATACCGAGGCCGAGGGCCATCAGGACGATGTCGTTGGTGATGGCGAAGGCGCCGATGACGCCGTCGAAGGAGAAGGACGCGTCCAGGACCTCCAGGTAGAGGAACATGAAGAACGCGGCCTTGCCGGTGAGGGCGACGGCCGACCGGGGCTTGCCGGCGCGTTCGGCCTCTTCCTCGGCCGCGTGTTCGCGCTCCCCCTCCCGTTCGAGCTTGTCCTCGAAGTAGCCGGAGAGCCCGCCGACGACCATGTAGGTGATCAGCCCGGCGACCCCTGCGAGCAGGACCGTCTGCGTCTTGTCGACGTGGGTGCCGCCGTGCTGGTGGGCATGGGCGCCGACGGTCATCGCCGCGACGAGCAGCACGATCAGGGCGATGCAGACCGACAGCATGTCGACCCTGCCGAGCTTGGCCAGCGGGCGCTCCAGCAGGCCCAGCCACTTGATCTCCCGGTCCGTGAGGACGAAGTCGAGGAAGATCATCAGGAGGAACATGCCGCCGAAGGCGGCGATCGACGGATGGGCGTCCGTCACCAGCTCCTGATAGCGCTGCTTGTCGGTGAGCGCCAGGTGGACCGCGGACCACGGGCTCAGCCGGGCGCTGATCGCCACGATCACCACCGGGAAGACCAGGCGCATGCCGAAGACGGCGATCAGGATGCCGATGGTGAGGAAGATCTTCTGCCAGAAGGCGCTCATCTTCTTCAGGATCCCGGCGTTGATCACCGCGTTGTCGAAGGACAGCGAGATCTCCAGCACGGCGAGGATGGCCACGAGGCCGAAGGCGGTCCATCCCTCGTACAGCACTCCCGCGGCCAGGCCCAGGGCAGTGACGGCGAAGGCCCAACGGAACGTCTTCAACAGCACGGGCTGCTCACTCACTCCTTGGTCGCGGTGTGCCGGTATGCGGCATTCCTTGCCAGTGCCCCCCACCGACGTTGTCTACCACGATCGTTCGCCGCCACCGGGCAGCCCGGGCACGGCACCCGACGGTCACCGAAATGGATCGGTTCGTTTCCTTGAGAGGTTCGTGTTTACGGGAGTAGGTTCACCGCCATGACCGCATCCCGGGACCCGGCCGCACCCTCGGAACTGCGCGGGGCCGGCCTGCGTGTGACCGCCGCCCGTGTCGCGCTGCTCGAGACCGTCCGGCAGGGCGATCACCTCGGCGTCGAGGCGATCGCGTCCGGGGTGCGCCGGCGCGTGGGCCACGTCTCCCTCCAGGCCGTGTACGAGGGTCTGCACGCGCTCACCGCGGCCGGACTCGTGCGCCGCATCCAACCGCCCGGCGGCCCGGCGCGGTTCGAGGGACGGGTGGGGGACAACCACCACCACGTCCTGTGCCGGTCCTGCGGTGCGCTCGCCGACGTCGACTGCGCCGTCGGCGAGGCGCCCTGCCTGACCGCCTCCGACGACCACGGCTTCTCGATAGACGAGGCCGAGGTCATCTACCGGGGCCTGTGCCCCGACTGCTCCACCACCGGCAGTTCCCCAGCACCTTGATCCGCCCCGTTCGGAAGGATTCCCCTCCCATGTCCGAGAACCACGACGCCATCGTGACCGACGCGAAAACCGAGGAGACGGGCGGCTGCCCGGTCGCCCACGGACGCGCCCCGCACCCCACGCAGGGAGGCGGAAACCGCCAGTGGTGGCCGGAGCGGCTCAACCTGAAGATCCTGGCCAAGAACCCCGCCGTGGCCAACCCGCTCGGTGAGGAGTTCGACTACGCCGCGGCGTTCGCGTCGCTCGACCTGCCGGCCGTGAAACGGGACATCGCCGAGGTACTGACCACCTCGCAGGACTGGTGGCCCGCCGACTTCGGGCACTACGGCCCGCTGATGATCCGTATGGCCTGGCACAGTGCCGGCACCTACCGCATCAGCGACGGCCGCGGCGGCGCCGGCGCCGGGCAGCAGCGGTTCGCGCCGCTCAACAGCTGGCCGGACAACGGCAACCTCGACAAGGCCCGCCGCCTGCTGTGGCCCGTCAAGAAGAAGTACGGCCAGAACATCTCCTGGGCCGACCTGCTGGTCCTCACCGGCAACGTCGCCCTGGAGCAGATGGGCTTCGAGACCTTCGGCTTCGCCGGTGGCCGCGCCGACGTCTGGGAGGCCGAGGAGGACGTCTACTGGGGCCCCGAGACGACCTGGCTCGACGACGAGCGCTACACCGGCGACCGCGAGCTGGAGAACCCGCTCGGCGCGGTCCAGATGGGCCTGATCTACGTCAACCCGGAGGGCCCTAACGGCAACCCGGACCCGATCGCCGCCGCCCGCGACATCCGTGAGACGTTCCGCCGCATGGCGATGAACGACGAGGAGACCGTCGCGCTGATCGCCGGCGGACACACCTTCGGCAAGACCCACGGAGCGGGCCCGGCCGACCACGTCGGCGACGACCCCGAGGCCGCCGCCATGGAGGAGATGGGCCTGGGCTGGAAGAACACCTACGGCACGGGCAAGGGCGGGGACGCCATCACCTCCGGCCTGGAGGTCACCTGGACCACGACCCCGACCCAGTGGGGCAACGGGTTCTTCAAGAACCTCTTCGAGTACGAGTACGAGCTGGAGCAGAGCCCCGCCGGCGCCCACCAGTGGGTGGCCAAGGACGCCCCGGAGATCATCCCCGACGCGCACGACCCGTCGAAGAAGCACCGCCCGAAGATGCTCACCACCGACCTGTCGCTGCGCTACGACCCGGTCTACGAGCCGATCTCCCGCCGGTTCCACGAGAACCCGGAGGAGTTCGCGGACGCCTTCGCCCGCGCCTGGTACAAGCTCACCCACCGTGACATGGGCCCGAAGTCCCTGTACCTCGGCCCGGAGGTCCCCGAGGAGACCCTGCTCTGGCAGGACCCGCTGCCCGAGCCCGAGGGCGAGGCCATCGACGCCGAGGACATCGCGACCCTCAAGACCAAGCTCCTCGAGTCCGGTCTGTCCGTCTCGCAGCTGGTGTCCACCGCGTGGGCCTCGGCGTCCACCTTCCGCGGCAGCGACAAGCGCGGCGGTGCCAACGGCGCCCGCATCCGCCTGCAGCCGCAGCGCGGCTGGGAGGTCAACGAGCCCGACGAACTGGCGCAGGTCCTTCGGGTCCTGGAAGGCGTCCAGCAGCAGTTCAACTCCGGCGCCGGAGCCAAGAGGGTGTCCCTGGCCGACCTGATCGTCCTCGGCGGTACCGCCGCCGTCGAGAAGGCCGCCAAGGAAGCCGGCTTCGAGGTGGAGGTTCCCTTCGCCCCGGGCCGGGTGGACGCGACGGAGGAGCACACCGACGCCGAGTCCTTCGAGGCCCTGGAGCCGACCGCCGACGGGTTCCGCAACTACCACGGCAAGGGCAACCGCCTGCCGGCCGAGTTCCTGCTGCTCGACCGGGCGAACCTGCTCACCCTGAGCGCGCCCGAGATGACCGTCCTGATCGGCGGGCTGCGCGTGCTCGGCGCCAACTACCAGCAGTCCCAGCTCGGCGCCCTCACCCGGACGCCCGGCTCGCTGACCAACGACTTCTTCGTCAACCTGCTCGACCTGGGCACGACGTGGAAGTCGACGTCCGAGGACCAGACCACGTTCGAGGGCCGCGACGCCGCCACGGGCGAGATCAAGTGGGCCGGCAGCCGCGCCGATCTGGTCTTCGGCTCCAACTCCGAGCTGCGGGCGCTCGCCGAGGTCTACGCGAGCGACGACGCGAAGGAGAAGTTCGTGCACGACTTCGTCGCCGCCTGGGTCAAGGTCATGAACCTCGACCGTTTCGACCTGGTCTGATCCGCCGGCGTCCGGGCCGGCCGGTCCACCCGACCGGCCCGGACGCCCCGGACGCCCCGGTGCTACGCCGTCCCGCGGAAGGTGTTGCGATACGCGCGCGGTGACACACCGAGGACCTCACGGAAGTGCTGGCGCATCGCGGTCCCGGTGCCGAATCCGGAACGGGCGGCGACGCGGTCGACCGGCTCGTCGCTGCGCTCCAGCAGCCGCCGGGCGTAGTCGAGACGCTGCCGGCCGAGCCACTGCATGGGCGTCACCCCGGTCTCCTGCCGGAACCTCCGGTTGAGGGTCCGCACGCTCATCGCCGACTGCCGGGCGAGCTCTTCGAGAGTGAGGGGCTCGCCCAGCCGCTGGAGCGCGTACGTGCGGGCGGCTGCCGTCGAGGAGTCGTCCACCTGCCGGATCGGCCGGTCGATGTACTGCGCCTGACCACCCTCGCGATGGGGCGGTACCACCGTGCCGCGTGCCACCGTGTTCGCCACCTCCGCCCCGTGGTCGTCACGGATCATGTGCAGGCACAGATCGATCCCGGCCGCGACACCGGCCGAGGTGAGCACACCCCGGTCGTCGGTGTAGAGCACGTCCGGATCGACGTCGACCTCCGGGTACAACGAGGCCAGTTCGGCGCACGACTTCCAGTGCGTGGTGGCCCGGCGCCCCTCCAGCACACCGGCCGCGGCCAGCACGAACGAACCGGTGCAGATGGACGCCAGCCGGGCCCTCGCCGGAACCCGCGCCAGGGCCGCGCGCACCGGCGCGGCGAGCCGCCCCCGCTCCTGCGGCCCGTAGTCCTCCACGGCCGCCGGCACGACCACCGTGTCGGCGCACTCCAGGACCTCCGGACCGTGGGGGACGTTGATGCTGAAGTCCGTGTCGGTGGCCACCTCGCCCGGCGCGGACGCGCACGTCAGGACCGAGTACAAGGGCCGCCCGCCGTCGTCGGCGGCCGTCCCGAACAGGCGGTGCACGATCCCCAGCTCCATGGGCAGCAGTCCGGGACGTACGAACACCACCACCCGGTGCACCGCTTCGACCGTCGTGTTTCGCATGACCAGATTCTTTCACTCGCTGTCCATCCGGCCAGTGGTTTGCGTCCCGCGCCCGGCGAAGGGTGGGACGCATGCGCTACCCGACCCCGCACCCCCGCGCCCTCCACGGACACCGCGCCTGGTGGGTGGCAGCCGTCACCGGAATCGCGATCGTCGTCGCCGGTGCCTTCTCCACCATGCCCGGCATCCTCCAGGGCCCGCTGCAGCGCGACTTCCACTGGTCCCGCGGCTCCATCGGCCTCGCCGCGTCGCTGAACATGGTCCTGTACGGCCTCACCGCCCCGTTCGCCGCCGCACTGATGGACCGCTTCGGCATCCGGCGGATCGCCGTCACCGCCCTGGGCGTGGTCGCCGGGGGAGCACTCCTCACCACCGTCATGGCCGCCGCCTGGCAGTTCACCCTCTTCTGGGGCCTCCTCGTCGGCCTGGGCACCGGAGCCCTGTCCATGACCCTCGCCACCACCGTGGCGAACCGCTGGTTCACCGAGCGACGCGGCCTGGTCACCGGCATCCTCGCCTCGGCCGGTGTCCTCGGCCAGATGGTCTTCCTGCCCGCCCTGTCCTGGACCATCGACCGCTACGACTGGCGCCCGGCCCTGGCCACCCTCGCCCTCGCCGCACTGGCCACCGCGCTCCTCGTCCGGCTCGCCCTGAGCGACCACCCCGCCGACAGCGGCCGACGCCCCTACGGCAGCCCCGTCTTCGTCCCCAAGCCGCCACCCGCCCCCGGCGCCGCGCGCCGCGCCGTCACCGTCCTCGGCCACGCGGCCCGCACCGCCCCCTTCTGGCTGCTCGCCGCCGCGTTCGCCGTCTGCGGGGCCTCCACCAACGGCGTCATGTGGACCCACTTCGCCCCCGCCGCCCACGACCACGGGATGCCGGTCACCACCGCGTCCACCCTGCTCGCCCTCATCGGTGTCTTCAACGTCGCCGGCACCGTCGCCGCGGGATGGCTCACCGACCGCGTCGACGCGCGCAGGCTGCTCGCCGTGGTCTTCACCCTGCGCGGTCTCCTGCTGGTGGCGCTGCCCGTGATCATGAGCGCCACCGTGACGCCGCCGATGATGGCCTTCGTCGTCCTCTTCGGCCTCCTCGACCTCGCCACGGTGCCGCCCGTCATCGCCCTGTGCCGCCGGTTCTACGGCGACGACAGCGCCATCGTCTTCGGCTGGACCAACGCCGCCCACCAGGTCGGCGCGGCACTGGCCGCCTTCCTCGGCGGCGTCGCCCGGGACACCTTCGCCGGCTACGACCCCGTCTGGATCGTCCTCGGCGCGGCATGCGCCGCGGCGGCCCTCCTCGTCCTCACCGTCCGCCGTACCGGGCCGCGCGCGACCGCGGCGCCCCTGCCGGGGCGAAAAGCGGTGGCCGCCGGGGGACGCGATGCTGAGATGGCGTGATGCGGAGCGAGACGGAGACTCCGGTGGTCGTGGACCGGGGGCGGTACCAGGACACGGTGACTCCCTGGGAGGACGAGGCCTGGCGGACCGAGGCCCTCGGCTGGGCGGAGGGCGCGCTCGCCGCCCGCGGCCTGCGGGCGACGGGGGAGCGGCGGGTACGGCTGCGGCCCTGGTCCGTGCTGGTGCGGCTGTCCGTCGAGGGGCACGGCGCGGTGTGGTTCAAGGCGAATCCGCCGGCCAGCGCCTTCGAGGGCCCGCTGACCGCGGCCCTGGCCCGCTGGGTGCCGGAGCACGTACTGGAGCCGCTGGCGGTGGACACCGACCGCGGCTGGTCGCTGCTGCCCGACGGGGGACCGCTGTTGAGGAACGTACTCGACAAGAAGCCCAGCGGTCCCGGCGCCTGGGAGGAACCGCTGCGCCAGTACGCCGCCATGCAGCACAGGCCCGCGAGCGATACGGGCCGCACGTACTGCCGCGGCTGCGTGACGCCTACCTGGAGCCGTGGACGGGCGGCGGCCGGAGCACGGCGGAACTGCGGCGTGCGGTGAGCCTCGCGTGGCGGCTGAGTGCCCTGAGCCGGGCCGGCGCCTACGGCAGGCTGTTCCCCACCGCGCACGGCGCCGCCGGTGCCGCGGTGACCGGGGAGGGCGCCCGCTGCCTGCTGGAACTGCTCGACGAGCCGCCGGTCCAGACGCCGTTGTCAGTGGCGGATGCGAGGCTGCGGGGCATGGATGAGGTGGAATTCATGCGGGGCAGGGTCTACGGCGCCGATCACGACAACCCCGGTCCGCGGACCGGCCGTGTCTACGCACAACTGGTGGGCGGCCCTCTGGACGGTCTGCTCCTGGACGTCACCGACCTCACCGAACTGGAGCGCGGCCGGGGGGTGTCGCTGGCGACGGAGATAGGCCGCTACGGCCCGGGCGGCCGCTCCGCCTACTCCCCACGGCCCGGCGACCCCCGCCGCTTCGACTGGCGGGGCGACGTGCCCTGACGTCGCCTCGCCCCGGCGGCGTGACGCCACCGCCGGGGCATCGGCCACTGACCGGCGAGCGTAATGATCCGTATCCGGTGAACGCGTGAATCGGTCCGGAAGCAAAGTGGAATGGAATGGGATCCGGGCCAATCCGCCGACCGTGCGGTCCCGGATTACCGACGTGAGCGACGAAGAGAAGAAACCGCGGAATCCCGGAAGCAGGACACGGCTCGGGCTGAGTGCGCTGAGCGGTCTCCTGGCGGGCTTCGCCGCGCTCGCCGTCGCCGAACCGGTGGCCGGGTCGGTACGTCCACAGGCGGGCCCGGTCGTCGCGGTCGGCGCAGCGGCCATCGACCGTACGCCGAGCGCCGTGAAGGACTGGGCGATCCGCAACTTCGGCACCGACGACAAGCTGATCCTCCAGCTCGGCATCCTCGCCGTACTGGCGCTGTTCGCCCTGGCCCTCGGCATGTTCGCCCTCCGGCACCGGCGTACGGGGGCGGCGGGCGTCCTGGTCTTCGGGGCCGTCGGAGCGACGGCGGCCACCAGCCGGCCCGACTCCACGAGCATCACCGACGCCCTCCCCTCAGTCCTGGGGGCGGTCGTCGGCGCGGGGCTCCTCTACGTCCTCGTGGGCCGCCTCCCGGCGCCGCCCCGGGACGTGCCGGCGGCACCGGACGCGGCACCGCGAGGGCACGGTGAAGGCTGGGACCGGCGCGGTTTCGTGATCGCGGCGACGGCCGCTGCCGCCGCCTCGGCCGGGGCGGGCGCACTGGGCCGGGTCCTGAACGGTTCCAGTGGCCAGGAGGCCGTGGCCTCTCGCAAGAACATCGACCTGCCGCCGCCCGACTCACGCGCCCCCGCGGTGCCCCGGGGCGCACAGGCCAGGGTCGCCGGTGTCAGCCCGTTCATCACGCCCAACGGCGACTTCTACCGGGTGGACACCGCCCTGGTCGTCCCCAAGGTGGACGCCACGGCCTGGCGGCTGCGCATCCACGGCAAGGGGGTCACCCGGGAGAAGACCCTGACCTTCGACGACCTGCTGCGCCGCGAGCTGATCGAGCGGGACATCACCCTCACCTGTGTGTCCAACGAGGTCGGCGGCCCGTACGTCGGCAACGCCCGCTGGATCGGCGTGCGGCTGGACGGCCTGCTGAAGGAGTGCGGCGTTCGGCCTCCGTCGGCCGGCGGCCCCGCCGATCAGCTGGTGGCCCGCTCCGTGGACGGCATGACCATCGGCAGCCCGGTCGAGGACGTCATGGACGGCCGCGACGCGATGCTCGCCATCGGTATGAACGGCCGGCCCCTCCCGTTCGACCACGGATTCCCCGTCCGCATGCTCGTCCCCGGCCTGTACGGATACGTGTCCGCCTGCAAGTGGATCAAGGACATCGAGCTGACCACGTTCGACGCGTACGACTCCTACTGGGTCAAGCGCGACTGGGCCCGTGAGGCCCCGATCAAGACCCAGTCCCGGATCGACACCCCGAAGCCGTTCGCCCGGCCGAAGGCGGGCACCGTCATGGTGGCCGGCGTCGCCTGGGCCCAGCACCGCGGCATCGACAAGGTCGAGGTGCGCGTCGACGACGGGCCCTGGCAGGAGGCCACCCTCACGGCCGAGGACTCGCGCGACACCTGGCGCCAGTGGTCCTACGCCTGGCAGGCCGCCAAGGGCGGCCACACCCTCACCGTGCGGGCGACCGACCGCACCGGCGAGGTGCAGACCGAGAAGCGCACCCGCACCGTTCCCGACGGTGCCAGTGGATGGCACTCCGTCGTGGTGACGGCCGAGTGACTCACCAGATCAACCACCCTTCCCCCTCAACTCAGGCGGCAGTAGCCGGGCAATCCCACAGGAGTAACAGCATGCGGACCCGCGTCCGCCGCATCGCCGTCACCGTCGCCGTGGTGGGGGGTCATGGCGCCCAGGGCGTCGGCGGCGCCGATCCCGTCGGGTGCACCGACCCCGCCGTCCTGCCGCTCACGCTGAGCGCCTGCTCCGACGACGGCGGTGACTCCGATGCGGGCAGGACCTCATCCCGCTCAGTGCCCGGACTGCAGGGGCTGGGGGGCGCTGGGGCTGAGCGTGTGCCAGGGGTGCACGGAGTGGCGGAGGAAGCATCCTGAGCAGGGCGTATGTCTGCGCTGTCGTCACACCGGACATCTCAACTCCGATCGTCTGTGCCGGGCGTGTCTGCACGCTGTCCGGCTCGACGCCGACGCCGCGTGGGTCACCGACCCTGAAGGCGCCGGCCCGCGTAGCCGCCAGCTGATGTTCCTCTACTACGGCCTCGCCCCCACCCAGCCGCTGAAGAAGTACGGCAGGCGCACCGGCCGCACCGGCGTCGATCAGCGCGAGCGGCTGCACTGGGTGGAACACCTACGCGCGGCCGCGGCCCCCACGCGGGACGACCCTGCGGTCCTCCCGCCCACCGTCCCGGGGCAGTTGCCGCTCTTCCCCGTCCGCCGGATGCGAACGTCACCGCCGCTGGCCGGTGACGACCAACCCGCATCCGCTGATCAACCGATGGACCGCGGTAGACACCACCCGCTCGCCCATCGGTACCACGCTCACCGCCATCTTCCGGCCCACCGGACTCACGATGCCCACGCTGCGACATGACCGGATCCGGGACGAGGCGTTCGAGGTCGACGACCCGCTCCACCTGATGCGCTGTTCGGCATCTCCTCTCAGACCGCAATGCGATACATCACCGCGACCCACCCCGAGCGCACCGCGCAGCTGCCCAGGTAGTGGGCCGCCACGCGGCGCACGGTGGGCGGTCGCCCATTACGCCAGCAGGAGGTCGTCATCCCCGTTTCGCCGACCAGCCGAAAAGAGCGGCACGAAACAGCGTCGGCCGTCCCGCCCCGTCCAAACGGCCCCGGCCGTTGTGGTCCTACGGCACGCGCAGCATCGGGACAGTTGTCGGTCTTCTGCGCCAGGTCGTACACCTCAGGGTCCCCGGCGTACGCCTGAGCCGTTTCGGTGGAGAAGAGCATGACCAACCCCGCGAAGGCAGCGACCGTCGAGAAGAGTCTGCGGAGTTTGATGTGAACAACCTTTCGTAAGGGAGTCCGGAAGGGAGTTCGGAACGTTTCAGGGTTGTGTCTCGGCCCTCTTATGCGTACGTGAGGGCGCCTCAGTGTCGCGTCGAGACCGCACTTCTCTGGACACGTTCGAGACGGCGGGCCTTGACGCGCCGGGCGGGGTGGGCGGGGTCTTCGCCGGCGCCCGCCACAGGGGTCCGCGCGGCGCCGGGGGGCGGGGAGAGCCGCTCGGCGATGTCGGCGAGGGCATGGTTGTCCGGCCCCGCCGCGATGTGGAAGTGCGACGGCTTCACGGGGGAGAGGTCGCCGCCCCAGACGACCGTGCCTTCGCAGTCCAGGAGGATGTCCCGCACGATCAACTCGTGATGCGGCCACAGCCCTTCGGACCCGCCGAGCGGATACGCGGCGGGATGGAGGCAGAGGGCGGTCCCCGAGAGATAGTTCGACTCGTACGCCGCGGCGACGGCCCGACTGGTCGTATGCCCGCTGGCGCCCCCGCCTTCGCCCGTGTCGAGCGGTGCGATCTCGTAGTGCCAGCGCCGCGCGACGTGCAGCAGCACGGCGGCCGCGGGACCGTCCCGCAGCATCACGGCGGCCGACGCCCCCTCCACCTGATGCCGACTGACGGCACCGGGATCGATGCTCCAGCCGTTCGCGGATCGCTGCCCGGTCCACGGGGCCCGCTTCCCGGACGACGCGTCCGGCGCGGCGGCGGCCGATGCGGTCTGGCCGATCCAGGCGGCGGCGACGGTACCTGCGCCGGCGGCGAGGACGCTCCGCCGCGTGAAGGTGCGACTCACGCCGATTCCCCTTCCATACGTCGGGTGATGACGGTGTGCATTCCCTCGACGAACGAGTCGATCTGGTCCGAGGGGATCCTGTCCGGATGCTGGTCTTCGTCGGCGGGCAGGAACTTCCACTTGGCCAAGTCGAAGAAGGACCAGGGCTCGAAATCCAGCAGCACATTTCGCACCGCCGCCCGGAACGTGGCGGCGCTGCCGCCGAACCGGCTCTCGTAGAAGTGGGTGAACCGCTTCGCCGAGCGGTTCGGTCCATCCCAGAAGTGATACGTGAACAGGGCGTCGGACAGCAGCCGGTCGTCCCCGCCACCGGGCTCGCCGTCAGTGCCGAACAGGATCTGGGAGATGTTGTGGGCGTCGACGTCGGCGATGAGGTTGTCACTGCCGAACCGGGATTCGACCGTGGCGGATCCGACGACCTGGACGCAGAAGTCCTCGCCGGACATCGAGCGGTGGTTCTCACGCCACTGCGTGTAGGCGTTGAGGATGTCCCCCGCCCATCCGCAGCCTTCTCCTATCGTCACGTCGGTGCCGCTGCCGGGGTGGGCGTAGTGGCCCTCGGCGGCGGCGCCGAAGTGCGCGATGGTGATGTTGTGGTTCGCCCGCGGGTCGTAGTAGGTGAGCCTGTCTTCCGGCCTTATGCCCTCGGCCGCGCAGGCATCCGTGACCTCCTGCCAGATGGCGCCCAGGACGGCCGCCCATATTCGCTCGCGGTAGTTCGGTTCGGCGGACCGCAGGAAGGCGAGCGTCGCGTCGATCACCGAACCCCGGGGAGGACCGGAGCCCATGGTGGAGATGACGCCCTCGACGCTCTTCACGAAGTCGATGTACCCCCGCAGACTCTGATCCCGCTGGCCTGCGGAGTCGAGTCTGGACGCCCCTTGGTCGCCTGCCCACCGCCAGACGTTGGCGTCGAGGCCGTAGCCGGCCTGGAAGTCGTACTCGCGGATCTGGTTGAACGACCAGTTGTGCGGCATCGGGTAGCCGAGGTTCCCGGAGTATCCCCACGACATGCCCGAGACGAACGACCAGCGGGCACCGGCCTCGCGGGAGACGCGCTCGCAGACATTGCGGGTGCCGTACACGCCGAAGACGTAGCGGGCGCCGCTCCTCTCGAGGGCTGTGCGTACGCCGTGGAAATAGGGGACAACGTTCGAGGTGATCTCGTGGTCCTGGGCGTCGTAGTCCACGGCGAAGTAGATGCAAGTGCCGTGCGGGATGCCGTGCTCCCTGGCCTTGGCATCGGCCTTGAGCCCCTGGTCGTACCCCTTTGCCTTGTTGAAGTTGAACAGCTGGGTGCCGTTGTACTGGAACAGCGGGAACAGCCGGAGCCCGCCGTTGATGATGTCCTGCGCCTCGCCGGGCTTGAGCGCCTTGCCGAGGTAGTGCTCGTCGTCGGGGTCGAGGTGCTCGTCCAGGTACCGGCCGATGATCAGGTAGCGACTGTTCCGGAGGGCTTGGGCGCGTTCCATGCTTGTGTACGCGGCGGTGTCGCAGCCGAAGGCATCGCGCATGGTGTCTCCGCAGGAGACGAGCAGCTGGGCCCAGGTCTGGAAGTTGTAGTTCTCGGCGTCGGTCGGGATTTGGGAGAACCTCTGGAAGGTGTGCACCCAGTCCTCGATGACGGACCAGAGGGTGTCCCCGAGCACGTTCTCTGGGTGGAAGTGGACGGCGCTGCCATTGCTGTCCCAGGTGGGGGAGTTGAACCAGCAGGCGGCATGGAACAGCACTCGCAGGTAGTAGGGCAGGTCGTCGCCGGTGCCCTTGGTCCGCAGGGCCTGCTTGGTACCGTCGCCGAAATTGCCGTTGATGGTGGCCTTGTCCAGACCGAGCTCGTACTGGACGGCCAGCATCAGCCCCTGCTGCACATCGCGCGAGTAGATGCCGTCGGTCGGCACCAGGTTCATGGCGGGGATGCGGATCTGCTGGACGTAGCGCCGGTTGAGGTGCTGCTGGATGAGCTTGGTGGTGCTGTTGCCTCCGGGCACGGTTCGGAACTGGTCCATGCGCAACAGGGAACGGGTGACGCGGGCCCACAGGTCTGCGTCGAGGGGCTCGCGATAGTCGATACCGATGTCGTTGTAGAGCTCGGCGAGGGAGGTCCTGGCTCTCAAGTCCCATATGGCGGGATGCGCCGGGCCGTAGTAGCCCTTGCACCACAAGGCGGCGCTGTAGATGCGGATGATGTTCTGGTTGGTCTCCTGGTCGGGGAACAGGTGGCGCTGTCTCACCGCCGCAACGGTGCCCGGCCCGAAGTTCTTTACGGTGGGGGAGATCCCCAGTTCGTGCTGGAGTGCCTGGGTGAGGCAATCCACCGTTGCCCAGCCCGTTTTGCCGTTCGGCTCGCACGGCACGTAGCCGGGTGCGTTCGCGTAGGTCGCGTTGACCCACTGCTGGGCGGCTAGAATGTCGGGGTCCTCTGACATGTACATCCTCCATGGTTCAAGTCCGTCGCCCAGCGCGATGGGCGGTGTGCCGGTGGGGAAGCGCGGGGAGCGGTCCGGCTGTGGCTCGGCTGCGGCTTCGGCGGGGTCGGGAACGGGCCGGCCTCCGGCCTTCGCGGCACGGGAGCCCGTGAGGGGACGCGGTCCTTCGACCGCAGCGACGCTGCACGCCCGTTCACGGCGGCGCTGAAGGGGTTCACCCGTTCCGAGCCCGCCCCTGGCGTGCGCGGTCATCGCCGCGCACGGAGCGCCGGCGTGTCAGAGCCGACTGCATTCGTCAGAGCCCATGGGTGTGACGGGCTTGTAGTACCAGGCGAGGGCGTTGCGCGTCTGTGGTCCGTAACCGCCGTCCACCGAGATGTCCTCCTCGGCCTGGGCCCGCTTGAGCGCGTCCCGAGTCCGCGGCCCGAATTGCCCGTCCACATCGAGCGATTCGTCATAGCACTCGTTGAGTGATGTCTGCAGAGCCCTCACTCCGGCGCCGGAGGAACCCAGCTGCATCGAACAGTTGAGACTCAGGTACGTGCCATCGCTCCAGGCGGGGATGCGCGCCTCCCCACGCCACTCGATGAAGCTCTTGGAGCTGATGTACGTCGAATTGCAGCCACTCGCGGCCGTGGCCGGCCCGGCGGTGCCGGCCACGGCCGCGCCGGACAGCAGGGTCACCCCCACGGCGAGAGCCGCTCTGGTGCGGAGCATGCGCTGGATCTTCATCGTCGCCTCGTCCTGTCGCGTCCGTCGTCGGCCTCGCCCGGAAACCGAGCGAGGCAGCCCTCGCCCCTGGAGGGAGGCAAGCCGGGGGCAGTTCTCCCAGCCGCACGACAGGCAGGTCAACGTCCCTGAAGGTCAACGGGACACGGAGACGCGAGACTTGCTCCGACCTGCGACGATCCGGCGTGATGGGACGGGGGTGGGATGGGGATGGACACGACGGCCCGTTATCGTCCCCGGTAACATCTGCCGGGAGGTGCGGAGCGGTACGGGAGGACGGAGACGGGTGGGGGGCGACGGCCAGGGAGGAGAGCTGGCCCGCGAACTGGGCGCGCTGAAGAACGGTTCGAGGCTCACCTTCGAAGCCCTCGCGGCCCGTACCGGCGTCAGCCGCTCCTCACTCCACCGGTACTGCACAGGCGCGGCCGTACCCACGGAGTTCGCCGTGGTGGAGCGCATCGCCAAGGTCTGCGGCGCCGACCGGCAGCGGTTGCTGGCCCTGCACACCATCTGGGTGTGCGCGACCGAAGAGCCGTCACGGGCGACCGACCCGGTTCCGGTCCCCGATCCGACCGCCGCCTCTGCTCCCGTTCCGCCACCGACGGTGGGAACCGACAGGGAAGCCCATCCCCTGGCCCACGTACCAGAGTCCCCCGTTCCGGCCGCGTCCCCTGCCTCGGCACCGGAGCCGCCCCTCTCCTCACCGGCCGAACGACGACGGTTCCGCAGGACGGCCACGTCCCTCGCCGCGCTCCTGACCGTCACGACGCTGATCACGGCGCCGCTGCTCTCATCCCTGAACACCGCCGAGCGGGGTCTGCTGCTCTCCGAAACCTGTCCGAGCTCGGTCGGGCTGGGCCAGCAGAGCGAGTGCGTCAAGGAGGTCCAGCGCCTCCTGCGGTCTGCCGGCGCCGCCGGCACCGAAACCCACGGTCGCTACACGCACGACGTCCGCCGCCGGGTCCTGGCCTTCCAGGCTCTCGCCGGTGTGCCGCCCAACGGCGTGGTGGAGGAAGCCACCGCCCGAGCCCTCTACCGGGGCGGCGTCTCCCTGGCCACATGGAGCCCCGACCAGGTCGTCCGGCACATCCGAACGACCTTCCCCGAAGAACCGGAGCAAGCCGTACGGATCGCCGACTGCCGGTCGCTCCTCGATCCCCTGTACGTGATGTCCGACGGGAGCGCGTCCCGCACGTGGGGGGTCTTCCAGCTGACCGAGGAACAGATCGGTCAGCTCGGCGGCACGCCCGCGCAGGCCATGAACCCCGCCTGGAACATCGAAGCGGCCCGACGCATCTGGTCGAGAACGCGGGACTTCTCCGCATGGCCGGATTGCCTGGTGTCCATCCCCTGACTGCCACAGGAAAGGCGGGCACCCACGCGGGGTAGGGTTCCCCGAACGTCCGTACGACGGACTGATCGGGGAGGAAATGAGATGTCCGGCAAGCGAGTCGACGATCCTGTGCATGCTCTGGCAGAGGCACTGCGAGAGCTCAAGGAACGCACACCGCACAGCTACGACACACTCGCCTCCCGACTGAACGTCAGCCGTTCCGCACTGCACCGCTACTGCACCGGGAGGGCCGTACCGCCCGATTTCCAGGTCATCGAACTCCTGGCGAGACAGGCGGAGGCCCAGGACCGGGAGATCTCCGAGCTGTACCGCAAGTGGGACCTGGCCAGAGAGAGCCAGCCGGACATCAAGGACCCCGCGGCACAAGGACGGGCAGGCCCCGCCACCACAGACGAGGCGGCGCAGTCCCACGAACAGGAGCCCTACAGTCAGGAGCCACGCGCCGACGCGCCCACCGGCGCAGCCCCGACCGCTCCGCTCCTCACCGCCGAGGAGGAGCAGCCTCTGCCGGCCGCCTCTCCCCCGGTCATGGAGCCGTGGCGCCGAGGCCCCTGGATCTCGGCGGGTCTGGCCGTGGCCGTACTGCTCACCGCCGTGATCACCTGGAACGTCCGAGGGATGGTCGACGCCGGAGAGCAGCGGGCCGCACCGCCCTCCGCCGCGGCCTCCGCCACCGCTCGTCCCGGGTCCGGCCGAAAGCTGTTCGGCCCCGAGTGCGGCAGTCAGATCACCATGGGGCAGCACGACGACTGCGTGGTCGAGGTCCAGGAACTCCTCGTCGACCACGGCGCGAAGGTGGCCGTCGACGGACAGTTCGGCCCGGAAACGCTCCGCCGGGTGACAGCTTTCCAAGTACTCGCAGGCCTGGACGCCGACGGACTGGTAGGCCCCCGGACGAAGGAGGCCCTCTATACCTCCGACGTCACCATGACCACCTGGACCCCGCAGCGGGTCACCGAACGCATCCGACAGGTCTTCACCGAGGCACCGGACCTCGCCGTTCGCATCGCCGACTGCCAGTCGTTCCTGGACCCCCTCCACGTCCTCCCCAACACCGACAGCAGCCGGAACTGGGGCGTCTTCCAGATATCCGACGCCAGGCTCCGCGATCTGCGCGGCACCCCCTTCGACGCCTTGGACCCGGAATGGAACATCGAAGCGGCACACCGGCTCTGGGCCCAGCACAAGACCTTCGAGGACTGGCCGAACTGCCTGGCCGCAGCCCGCAAAGCAACACCACAACCCCACACCGCCACACCCTGACGACCGCGCTCCCGGCAGCCGACTGCTGCCGTTCGGTCCTGCGCGAGGGTCCCGTTCCGGGGAAGGCCAGGCGGGTCCGGGCCGGAGGCGGCATGGCCGCCTTCCGCTCCGCCCCCGGCCACGCGGCGCGGAAGGCGGGAAAGTTCCGCTCTGTCGGTCACCGGCCTCGGGGAACATCGGTACAGCGGTTATCGGCGGGAACGATCACGGTCCGATCGGTGCGAGCGTGCTGACGCGGTTCTCGTCCTCGCGACGGGCCTTGCGCTGGGCCGGAACACCAGGATGCCCTGGCCGCCGTCGAGCGGCTGGCAGCGGTCAAGAAGCTGACGGTGCACGGCGGTGACGCGCAGGGTGTAGCCCTGGCCACGCCGCACGGTCACCCCCTGGTCGAGCGCCGCTCGCTCGGCGGGCTCCGGCTCGGCGGTGTGGAGGAAGTCGGCGACCTTGCCCGGCATGTGGAGGGCAACCGGCAACTCCGGGGCAGAGGCGTCCTCCTCGACGGCGATGTGGTCGGGCAAGAGGTCGGCGACGGTTGTGCGGATCGCGCCGCGGCTGACGCCGTGGTCGCGGGCGAGGACCGCGATCGAGCGGTCCTCCAGGTACGTGGTGCGCACGTCGACGCTCTTGTCGGCCGTCACGGCGGGGCGGCGTCCGCCCTTGCTGCCCTTGGCCTCGGCGGCGCGCAGCCCGTCGTAGGTGAGCTCGCGCTGGAGGTTGCGCTGGAGTTCGCCGGCGGCGGCGGCGAGGGTCCGCACCATGAACTTCACGGTGGACGCAACTCGCCGGTCGCCTAGCGGACCGACTCGTACCGGTCGGGCAGGCGGCTCTACCGGGGCGGCGACTTCGGTCGCCGGCTGCCGGACGGGAAGTTGGAGTTCCTCGGTCGCGAGGACACTCAGGTCGAGATCCACGGGTTCCGCATCGAGATCGGTGAGGTCGAGAACGCGCTGCTGCGGGTGGACGGCGTCCGCGACGGCGCGGTCGTGGTGACCGGCCCGGAGGGCTCGCCGACGAGTTCGGCACGGCCGAAGACGGCCAGGAGGAGCACCGGCCCCCGCGGGCCCCGACCGAGCGGCGGCTCACGGCGGCATGGGGGGCGGTACTGGGCGTACCGCCCGAACGGATCGGCCGGGGCGCCGACTTCTTCGGGCTGGGCGCCGCCTCCCTGTCGGCCGTACGGCTCGCGGTCCGGCTGGACCGGGCGATCTCCCTGCGCGACCTCACCGGCCATCCGGCACTCGCCGAACCGGCCCTGCTGCTCGACACCCGGACCGGCACCGGCACCGGCACGGCACCACCCCGCCCCCGGCCGAGCCCCGAAGACCACCTCCTGAGGAGAAACCCATGCTGTCCGCACTGGTCCGCCGTTTCGAGCGGGAGGGCTGGCTGCTCTCCCGTACCTACCACAACGAGATCGGCGCCACGCTGACCCAGTCGTTCGGCACCGAGGACCGGGGCGCCGTCGAGGCGTGCTGCCGCGCGAGCGCCATCGACTGGTCCTGGCAACCGGACGGCGCGCGGCCAGGACCGCGGCGTCCGCCGCCGACCGGCTCAGCAGGGGGCGACCGCGGCACGCCCGGCTGGGCTTCGTCGATGCGGGGCTGATCGCCCGTTACCTCCACACCTATCTCGAAGGCACCGGCTGGGCGTTCGACGCCATCGGCGTGCACGACGGGTCCGCCGACAGCTCGGCCGGCTTCCGGCCGCCACTGGTGCGCGTTCCGTCATGAGGCGCTGGAGGCCGGGCAGATGCCCGGCCCCCAGCGCTCGCGCGCGCGGCACGCCACCCGCGCCGGCCGATCCGATGCATACGACACTTTGTCCCCCCGGCGGAAAAAGAATCGAGATCTTGCGCGAAAGGGGTTACAGGTGCGGACCAATGCCGCTAACTTCCTTGAAATGAACCGGTCATAGACCTCTCTGGACCGGGCTCGACGGCGCGACGGCGCGCGCCCGTACTCCCTCACGGCAGGCCTCGCACGCCTGCCGCCACCCCACACTCCTCGGGAGAACTCTGTGCGCACGAGACCGCTCGGACACAGACGTGTCCGCTCCTTACTGCCGGCCCTGGCATGCGCCATCGCCCTGGCGCTGCCGATGAGCCCGGCCGCCGCCGCACCGGCGGACCAGGCCGCCGCCGTCCCGGCCGACCCGGGCGGCGGGGCCGAGGCCGCGGCCGCCGAGGAGTTCCAACAGGTCACCCTCGCCAAAGGCGTGGCCGAGACGGGCGAGCCCATGACGATGGCGGTGCTGCCCGACCGCGCGGTGCTGCACACCTCGCGCGACGGGACCCTCCGGCTGACCGACGCGGCGGGCACCACCAAGGTGGCGGGCAAGCTCGACGTCTACAGCCACGACGAGGAGGGACTGCAGGGCGTAGCCGCGGACCCGGGCTTCTCCGCCAACCGGTTCGTGTACCTCTACTACGCTCCCAAGCTCGGCACGCCGGCCGGCGACGCTCCGGCGGACGGGTCGGCGTCCGACTTCGCTCCGTTCGACGGGGTCAACCGCCTGTCGCGGTTCGTCCTGAAGGCCGACGGCACCCTGGACCCGGGCAGCGAGAAGAAGATCCTCGACGTGCCCGCCTCCCGCGGTCTGTGCTGCCACGTCGGCGGCGACATCGACTTCGACGCGGCGGGCAACCTGTACCTGTCCACGGGCGACGACACCAACCCCTTCGCCTCGGACGGCTACACCCCCATCGACGAGCGCGCCTCGCGCAACCCCGCCTACGACGCCCAGCGTTCGTCCGGCAACACCAACGACCTGCGCGGCAAGATCCTGCGCATCAAGGTGAACGCCGACGGGACGTACGGTGTCCCGTCGGGCAACCTCTTCGCGCCCGGCACCGCGAAGACCCGCCCCGAGATCTACGCCATGGGCTTCCGCAACCCCTTCCGGATGAGCGTCGACAAGGCCACCGGTACCGTCTACGTCGGTGACTACGGCCCCGACGCGGGCACCGCCAACACCTCCCGGGGCCCCGCCGGGCAGGTCGAGTTCAACCGGATCACCCAGGCCGGCAACTTCGGCTGGCCGTACTGCACCGGTGACAGCGACGCCTACGTCGACCATGACTTCGCCACCGGCGGCACGGGCGCCGCGTTCGACTGCGCCGCGCCCAGGAACACCTCGCCGCGCAACACCGGCCTGACCGAACTGCCGCCGGCCCAGCCCGCCTGGATTCCCTACGACGGTGGCTCCGTACCCGAGTTCGGGGGCGGCTCCGAGTCCCCCATGGGCGGCCCCGTCTACCGCTACGACGCGAACTCCACCTCCGACGTGAAGTTCCCCGAGGCGTACGACGGCGACTTCTTCGCCGGCGAGTTCGGCCGCCGCTGGATCAAGCGCATCGAGACCGGCGGCGACGGAACCGTGCAGTCCATCAACGCCTTCCCCTGGAGCGGCACCCAGGTGATGGACATGGCCTTCGGCCCGGACGGCGCCCTCTACGTCCTCGACTACGGCACCGGCTACTTCAACGGCGACGCCAACTCCGCCCTGTACCGCATCGAGCACGTCACCGGCGGCCACGCCCCGGTCGCCCAGGCCAAGGCGAACAAGACCTCCGGCACGGCGCCCCTCGCGGTGGCCTTCTCCTCCGCCGGCAGCTCCGACGCGGACGGCGACGCCCTCACCCACGCCTGGGACTTCGGCGACGGCGCCACCTCCACCGCTGCCGACCCCTCCCACACGTACACCGCCAACGGCCAGTACACGGCCACGCTCAAGGTCACGGACACGACCGGCAAGTCCGCCACCGCCTCCGTGCGGATCACCGTCGGCAACACCGCGCCCACCGTGCGGATCGACCTGCCCACCGACGGACGGGTCTACGACTTCGGCGCCGCGATCCCGTTCAAGGTGACGGTGACCGACCCCGAGGACGGCGCCGTGGACTGCGCCAAGGTGAAGGTCACCTTCATCATCGGTCACGACAGCCACGGACACCCGCAGACCTCGGCCACCGGCTGCACCGGCACCCTCCACACACTGGCGGACGGCGAACACGATCCCAACGCCAACATCTTCGGCGTCATCGACGCCGAGTACACCGACCGGGGCGCGAACGGCCAGCCCGCCCTCACCACCCACGACCAGCACATCACCCAGCCCAGCCACCGGCAGGCCGAGCACTACGGCGACTCCTCGGGCGTCCAGGTGGTCACCCACGCCCCCGCGCACGGCGGCAGGACGGTCGGCCACATCGAGAACGGCGACTGGATCTCCTTCAGGCCGTACGCCCTCGACAACACCACGGCCTTCACCGCCCGGGTCTCCTCGGGAGGCACCGGCGGGACGATCGAGGTGCGCGCCGGGTCCCCGACCGGCACCCTGCTCGGCACGGCGACCGTGCCGGTGACCGGCGGCTGGGAGACCTTCCAGGACGTGACGGCCGCACTGAGCGACCAGCCGGCCGGCTCCACCACCCTCCATCTCGTCTTCAAGGGCGGCGCCGGATCGCTGTTCGACGTGGACGAGTTCTCGTTCGGCACGACGGGAGGCGGCACCCGCACGGGCCCGGCCACGGGCGTCGCCGGCAAGTGCCTGGACGTGGACAACGCGGGCACGGCCGACGGTACGAAGGTGCAGCTCTGGACGTGCAACGGGAGCGCGGCGCAGGAGTGGACGGTCGGCGGTGACGGCACGTTGAAGGCGCTGGGCAAGTGTCTGGACGTCTCCGGTGGCGGCAGCGCGGACGGTACGCGGATCCAGCTGTGGACCTGCAACGGCACGGGCGCGCAGAAGTGGGCGGCCCAGCCGGACGGCACCGTGCGCAATCCGCAGTCGGGCAAGTGCCTGGACGCGTCGGGCGGTACCTGGAACGACGGGACGCCGGTCCATCTGTGGACCTGCCACACCGGCCCCAACCAGAAGTGGAACCTGCCGTAGAGAGGAGGCGACCGTACATGCGCAACCATCTGAAAGCGGCCCTCGGCCTGTTCGCCGGCGCCATGCTGTGCGTGGCCCCGCAGGCCACGGCCTTCCCCGGTGCCGCCGCCGGCGACACCGTTCGCACCACCGCCCAGGCGGGCCCGGACACCGCGGCACGGGTCGCGGCGGACCCGGCGTACAAGATCCTCGTCTTCTCCAGGACGGCGGGCTTCCGTCACTCCTCGATCGACGACGGCGTCGCGGCCCTGCGGGACCTCGGCACGGCGAACAACTTCACCGTGGACGCCACCGAGGACCCGGGGACCTTCACCACCGGGAATCTCGCCCAGTACAAGGCGGTCGTCTTCCTGTCGACGACGGGCGACGTGCTGGGTGACGCCCAGCAGACGGCGTTCGAGAGCTACGTCAACGACGGCGGCGGATACGTCGGCATCCACGCGGCCGCCGACACGGAGTACGACTGGCCCTTCTACGAGGGACTGGCCGGCGCCCTCTTCCACTCCCACCCGGCCATCCAGCCCGCCACCGTCGAGATCGAGGACCGGGCGCACGACGCCACCGCGCACCTGGGCGGCACCTGGCAGCGGACCGACGAGTGGTACAACTACCGCACCAACCCGCGCACCACCGCCCATGTCCTGGCCTCGCTCGACGAGTCCAGCTACGCGGGCGGGAACATGAACGGCGACCACCCGATCGCCTGGTGCAAGGACTACGAGGGCGGCCGGGCCTTCTACACCGGCGGCGGCCACACCGACGAGTCCTACACCGACCCGGCCTTCCGCCGGCACCTGCTCGGCGGTGTCCGCTGGGCGGCCGGGATGACCAACGCCGACTGCCGCCCGGAGAGCGGCTACACGCCCCTCTTCGACGGCTCCGGCACCACCGGCTGGCAGCAGGCCGGCCCCGGCGGGTTCATCCTTGCCGACGGCACCCTCACCTCCCACGGCGGACTGGGCCTGTTCTGGTACTCGGCCGAGGAGTTCACCGGCGACTACTCCCTCAAGCTGGACTGGAAGGCGTCCGGGGACGACAACTCCGGTGTCTTCGTGGGCTTCCCGGCATCCAGCGACCCCTGGTCCGCGGTGGACAACGGCTACGAGATCCAGATCGACGCCACGGACGCGGCCGACCGCACCACGGGCGCCGTCTACGGCTTCAAGTCGGCGGACCTCCCCGCTCGCGACGCCGCGCTGAACCCGCCGGGGGAGTGGAACACGTACGAACTCCGCGTCACCGGAGAGCGGCTGGAGATCTTCCTCAACGGCGTGAAGATCAACGACTTCACCAACACCGACCCGGCACGGAGCCTGCGGCAAGGACACATCGGGCTCCAGAACCACGGAGACGGCGACGAGGTGGCCTTCCGCGACATCCGCGTCAAGCGGGACGGGACGCCGCCGACCGGCCCGCGTTCGGGCCCGGTGAAGGGCGTCAACGGCAAGTGCCTGGACGTGGACAACGCGGGCACGGCCGACGGTACGAAGGTGCAGCTCTGGACGTGCAACGGGAGCGCGGCGCAGCACTGGACGGTCGGCGGTGACGGCACGTTGAAGGCGCTGGGCAAGTGTCTGGACGTCTCCGGTGGCGGCAGCGCGGACGGTACGCGGATCCAGCTGTGGACCTGCAACGGCACCGGCGCGCAGAAGTGGGCGGCCCAGCCGGACGGCACCGTGCGCAATCCGCAGTCGGGCAAGTGCCTGGACGCGTCCGGTGGCACCTGGAACGACGGGACGCCGGTCCATCTGTGGACCTGTCACACCGGCCCCAACCAGAAGTGGAACCTGCCCTGACCGAGTCCGCAGGGCAGCAGACCCGGTACGTCCCGCTCATCCGTGAGCGGGACGTACCCGTTTCCCGCGAGATCCGATCCCGTCCCCCATCTTGACGTGTACGCGGCGTCATGGGTTCATGGGAGCGCTCCCATGCAGCAAGCGCTTCCCCCCCACCGACTGGAGGCACCGTGCGCACGACACCACGCGAACCCCGGCAGCGCCTCGTGACCCGCCTGCTCACCGCGCTGGCCGCCCTGATCGGTCTGGCCGTCCTCGGCGCCCTCTCCCCGGCCGTGGCCCTGGCCCAGCCGCTCGGTGCCCGGGCCGCGACCGGCCTGCACATCAGCGACGGCCGGCTGCTGGAGGGCAACGGCAACGACTTCGTCATGCGCGGGGTCAACCACGCCCACACCTGGTACCCCGGCGAGACGCAGTCCCTGGCCGACGTCAAGGCGCTGGGCGCCAACACCGTCCGGGTCGTCCTGTCCGACGGTCACCGCTGGAGCGAGAACGGCCCCGAGGACGTGGCCGCCGTCGTCGACCGGTGCAAGGCGAACCGGCTGATCTGCGTACTGGAGGTGCACGACACCACCGGCTACGGCGAGGAAGCCGCCGCGGGCACGCTCGACCACGCCGCCGACTACTGGATCGGTCTCAAGGACGTGCTGGCCGGCGAGGAGGACTACGTCGTCGTCAACATCGGCAACGAGCCCTGGGGCAACACCGACCCCGCCGGCTGGACGGAGCCGACGATCGCGGCGGTCAAGAAGCTCCGCGCCGCCGGCTTCCAGCACACGATCATGGTGGACGCGCCCAACTGGGGTCAGGACTGGCAGGGGGTCATGCGGGCCGACGCGCAGTCCGTGTACGACGCCGACCCCACGGGCGACCTGATCTTCTCGATCCACATGTACAGCGTCTACGACACCGCCCAGGAGATCACCGACTACCTGAACGCCTTCGTCGACGCCGGACTGCCCCTCCTCATCGGCGAGTTCGGCGGCCCCGCCGACCAGTGGGGCGACCCGGACGAGGACACCATGATGGCCGCCGCCGAACAACTCGGCCTGGGCTATCTGGCCTGGTCCTGGAGCGGCAACACCGACCCGGTCCTCGACCTCGCCGTCGACTTCGACCCCAGCCGGCTCAGCTCCTGGGGCGAGCGCGTCTTCCACGGCACCGACGGCATCGCCAGCACCTCGAAGGAAGCCACGGTCTACGGCAGTGGCGACCCGGACGACACCCAGGCCCCGACGGCACCCGGCACCCCGACCGCCACCGCCACCACGGACACCTCCGTCACCCTCGGCTGGACCGCCGCCACCGACAACGTGGGCGTCACCGGGTACGACGTCGTCCGGGTCGGTGACGGCGCCGAGACCGAGATCGCCGCCGCCCTCACCAACACCGCCACCGTGACGGGCCTCACCGCCGACACCACCTACACCTTCGCCGTCTACGCCCGCGACGCGGCGGGCAACCGCTCGGCCCGTTCCGCCACCGTGGACGTCACCACCGGCGACGGCGGCAGCACCCCCGGCGCCTCGTGCTCCGTCGGATACCGCGTCGTGGGCGAGTGGCCCGGCGGCTTCCAGGGCGAGATCGTCGTCCGCAACACCGGCACCGCGCCCATCAGCCCGTGGACGCTCGCCTTCGCCTTCACCGACGGCCAGACGATCACGAACATGTGGGGAGGCACCGCGACCCAGGAGGCCGGCGCGGTACGCGTCGTCCCCGCCTCCTACACCTCCACCATCCCCGCCGGCGGCACGGTCACCCTCGGGTTCACCGGGGGGAAGGGCGGCACCAACACCGCTCCGACCCGGTTCAGCCTCGACGGGGCCGCCTGCACCACCACGAAGTGAAACGGAGTGAGGGACCTCACCACGACACCTCGCGGACGTCGGCCCGGCTCCGCGGCCGCGTCGTCGCGGTGACCTCCGACCGGTGACGGCTCGCCGAGAAGGTCACCGTCAGCGTCTGCGGCTCGCTCTGCTCCGTACTCACCGTGAAGCCCCGGTTCGGCACCGCCGAGACCAGGCACACCCCGCTGTCGCCGAACCGCACGGTCGCCTTGCCGCCCTCGGACGGCACCGTGTACACACCTGCCCCGCCCTCCTCGCACCCCGGGTCGCCCCCGCCCCTCGGAGAGGGCGGGGGCGTGGTGCGGGCGGTCGGTGTCGGCGTCGGCCTCGGCTCGGGCGGCTTCTCACTCGTACGGGACGGTGTCGGGCTGGGCTTTTGGCTGGTCGCCGACGGGCTGGGGGAGGGCTTCGCGCTCTCGGACGGTGCGGGCCGGGGGGACGCCGGGAGGTCCTTCGGCGCCGACTGCGCGACCGGCGCGGTCGGCCGGGTCGAGCCCACCACGAAGTGGATCGTGATGATGACAGCCGTGACACTGGCTGCCGTGCACGACAGCCAGATGATCAGGTAGCGCAGAAGGCGGGACACGACACCATAGTGACGGACCGGCTAACGTGCCTGCCCATGGCCTCCGTACTTGTCGTCGAGGACGACCCTGTGATCCGGGCCGCGCTGATCGAGGTCCTGACCGGACACGGCTACGCGGTGAAGACCGCACACCAGGGTTTCGAGGCGCTGCGCGAGATCACCCAGAGCCCGCCGGACATCGTGGTGCTCGACCTCGGGCTGCCCGACCTCGACGGTCTCGACGTGCTGCGGATGATCCGGGGTATCTCCCGCGTCCCGGTGCTGGTCGCCACCGCCCGCGACGACGACACGGAGATCATCCGGCTGCTCAACGCCGGGGCCGACGACTACATGGTCAAGCCCTTCTCCGGCGGGCAGCTCGCCGCCCGGCTCGGCGCCGTGCTGCGCCGTTCCGTCCCCGCCGACGTCCGCGCCGCGCGGCGGCCCGTCGTCCAGGTCGCCGACCTGCGCATCGACCTCACCGGGCGCACCGCACACCTCGCCGGCCGGGAACTGCCCCTCACCCGCCGCGAGTTCGACCTGCTCGCCTACCTGGCCGCCAACGCCGACCAGGTCATATCCAGGCAGCGGATACTCGCCGAGGTCTGGCAGCAGCCGTACGTGGAGGACCAGACGGTGGACGTCCATCTGTCCGCACTGCGCCGCAAAATGGGGGAGAAGGCGCGAAAGCCCCGCTATCTCCACACGGTCCGCGGTATCGGCATCAAGTTGGTCAGCTCGCCATGAGACGCGCCCTCGCCGGGATCGCCCTGGCCGTCACCTCCATGGTGGCGCTGTCGTTCCTCATCCCGCTCGCCCTCCTCGTCCGCGAACAGGCCCGGGACCGGGTCACCACCGCCGCCGAGCAGCGTGCCTCGGCCCTCTCCCCGGTGCTCGCCCTCACCACCCGGCGCGCCGACGTACAGCAGGCCGTCGCCGAACTCGGCTCGTCCGACCAGCTCGTGGTGCGGCTGCCCGACGGCGGCTTCGTCGGGCGGCCGCACGCGCCCGAGGACGCACTCGACCGGGCCGTGCGGGGACGCGAGACACTCGCCGTCGACACCGCGGACGGCTGGGTCTACCTCCAGCCCGTCGTCCTGCGGGGCGACCGGGTCGCGGTCGTGGAGGCCTACGTGCCCGCCGCGGACCTCACCCGGGGCGTGGCCGCGTCGTGGGGCGTGATGGCCCTGCTCGCGCTGGGCCTGGTCGGCGGCTCGGTGCTGGTCGCCGACCGGCTCGGCGCCCGCGTCGTCCGCTCCTCCCGAGGCCTCAAGAGCGCTTCGCTCGCCCTCGGCTCCGGTGATCTGGACGTACGGGTCGAACCGGACGGCCCGCCCGAGCTCCAGGAGGCCGGTGTGGCCTTCAACACCATGGCCGACCGGGTCGTCGACCTGCTCGCCGTCGAACGTGAGCTGGTCGCCGACCTCTCGCACCGGCTGCGCACCCCGCTGACCGCCCTCTATCTGGAGGCCGACCGGATGGGCGCGACCCCGAGCGCCCGGCGGGTCACCGAAGCGGCCGGCCAGCTGGAGAGCGAGCTCGACTCGATCATCGCGGCCGCGCGCACACCCCTGGCCGCTGCGCAGCACGGCGGTGCCGGGGCGGGCCGGGCGAAGCCGTGCGACGTCGCCGAGGTGGTCGCCATGCGCCTGGACTTCTGGTCGGTCCTCGCCACCCAGCAGGGCCGTCCGTGCGAGCGCTCCCTGACCCCGCGCCCGGCGCCGGTCGCCTTCCCCGAGGACGACCTCGCGGCCGTCGTCGACGCCCTGATCGGCAACGTCTTCCGGCACACCCCGCAGGGCACCGCCTTCGCCGTCCGGGTGGAGCGGGCGGAGCGGCACGTGTTCCTCACGGTCGACGACGCCGGCCCGGGCGTGGCGGACCCCGAGGCCGCGCTCACCCGGGGCGTCAGCGTCGGCGGCTCCACCGGCCTGGGCCTGGACATCGTGGCCCGGGCGGCGCGCGCGGCGGACGGCGAACTGACGATCACCCGCGCGCCGCTGGGAGGCGCGCGGGTGCGGGTGTCGTTCGTACTCGCCGGCGCGAGCGGCGCCGCGGGCGGGGTGCGGTGACCGGCGTCAGCGGCCGGCGCCGAAGTTCTGCGTCCACCAGGGGCCGCCGTCGCCGAAGTGGACGCCGACGCCCAGCTCCTTGAAGGAGCAGTTGAGTATGTTCGCGCGGTGGCCGGGGCTGTTCATCCAGGAGTCCATCACCGAGGCGGCGTCCGCCTGACCCCGGGCTATGTTCTCGCCCAGCGTGGACCACTGGTAACCGGCGGCCTCGACCCGGGTCGTCATCGTGGAGCCGTCGGGGCCCGTGTGGGACATCACGCCGCTGCTCGCCATGACGTCGCTGTAGTCGTCGGCGGCACGGGTCAGCCGGTCGTTCGCCGTGACCGGCGAGCAGCCCGCCGACGCCCGCTCCTCGTTCACGAGCGCGAGCACCTGCGCCTCGGGCCCGCCGCCCCCGCCGGAACCGGCGTCCGATCCCGATCCCGGGTCCGCACCCGACCCGGTGCTGCCCGACCCCGTGTCGCCGCCGCCCGCCGACCGGCCGCCGCCGCTCTTCGCCGTCGTCCTCACGGGTGGCTCGGAGGCGGGCTCGGCCGTCTTCGACGGGGTGCCGGCCGGGCTCGCCGTCTTCTTCGGCTTCTCCTCGGGCTCGGCGCTCCCGCTCGGCGAGCTGCTCGCCGTGGCGCTCGGGCTCGCCGATGCGGACGCCAGTGGTGCCGCGCCGCCCGCCGCGTCCTCGGTGGCCGGTGCCTCACCGGCGGCGCTCGTGGCGACCCGGTCCGCGGCCGGGCCGTCCTCACCCCCGGCGACGGCCAGCGTGATCCCGACGCCCGCCGTCACGGTGACCACGCCGAGCGCCAACGCGGTACCGCGGGTCCTGAGCCCGCCGCGCGGGCGGGCGTGGGTACGGGACGGGCGAGCGGCTCGGCGGGAACCCATACGCAGGACACCTCGGCTTGTCTGTCGGCTGACGGAGCCCCTACCCGGTGGACGCGACCGCGCCCACCGGGACTGTGGGGGGTGTTCGAGAGCCTAGGACGCGTCCCGTGTGGAAACGGCCGTTCGAAGGTCATCTTCAGAAAGCCTTAAAAGAGCCGCCAAAGTCCGCTGAGGAAACGCGTCGCCGCCTCGACGGGGCCGGGGGCGTTACGCACCCGCCGCCCCCCACCCTCAGCCCGCCGCGGGGCGCTTCAACGTGAAGAGAGGACACGGGCGTCCACAGGAGCCCCTCGAGTGCCCCCGATGCCCCGCCGTCCTCCCGTACGGGGCGCTTGCCGCGGCGGACGGCCGGACAGTCTGTCGGCGTGTCCGGCAGGTCGCCGGTACACCGTCGGCGCACTCCCGGAGGCCAGGCCCTCCCGTCCACCGAGAGTGCGCCGCGCAACAGAGGGAGGAACCGGACATGCCGTCCATCGCTGACGAACGACAGCTGCTCGAAGAACTGCGGGAACTGCTGGCCGCGACGGTCGAGGACCTGTCAGTGGAGGAGGTCGGACCGGACTCGTCCCTGAAGGACGACCTGGGCGTCGACTCGCTGGCCATGCTGGAGCTGGTCGCCGCCATCGAGGACCGCTGGCAGATCGAGGTGCCGCAGGAACAGGCGGACCGGCTCACGACCGTGCGGCAGATCGCCGCCCACCTCGCCGAAACCGTCGCCGCCCCCGCGGGCGGCACCGCGTGAGCCCACGGCACGCGGCCGACCCGCCCCGCGAGGAGCGCGCCGCCGTCATCACCGGACTGGGACTGACGACCGCGCTGGGCGGCGACGTCCCGTCCACCTGGCGGGCCCTGCTGGACGGCGTGTGCGGCGTCGAACGCGTCGACTTCGAGGCGCCAAAAGGCCCGGCGCAGACCTATCTCGCGGCGCCGGCGGCGGTCGACCCCAAGACGGTCCTGTCCTCCGCCAAGGCGGCGCACTGCGACCGCTCGGCGCAGTTCGCCCTCGTCGCCGCCCGGGAGGCCCTTCGCGACGCAGGGCTCCCGGACGCGTCGTCACTCGCCGCGGGCGGCTCACGGGTGGCCGTGGTCGTCGGGGTGGGACTGGGCGGGATCACCAGCGTCCTGGAGCAGAACCGCCGCCTGGAGACCCGCGGCGCGGGACGGGTGAGCCCGCGCACCATCCCGGTCATGCTGCCCAACCACCCGGCCGCCGAGGTGGGGCTGATGGTGGGCGCCAAGGCCGGGGTCCACGCCCCGGTCAGCGCCTGCGCCGCGGGCGCCGAGGCCCTCACCCAGGCACTCGGCATGATCCGGGAAGGCCGCGCCGACATCGTGGTCGCGGGTGGCACCGAGGCCGCGCTGCACCCGCTCACCCTGGCCGGGTTCGCGCGGCTGCAGGCGCTCTCCCGGCGCCTGGACGACCCCAAGAGGGCGTCCAGGCCCTTCGACGCCGACCGGGACGGCTTCGTGATGGGCGAGGGCGCCGGCATGCTCGTCGTGGAGAGCGCCGAGCACGCCGCCGCCCGCGGGGCCCGCGTCCACGGCCGGCTGACCGGCTCGGGCATCACCAACGACAGTCACCACGTGGCCCAGCCCGCGCCCGGCGGAACGGGCTGCGCAGCCGCCGTCGACGCCGCGCTGCGCGACGCCGGGCTCCTTCCGGAGCAGGTCCGGCACATCAACGCCCACGCCACCTCGACACCGCTCGGCGACCTCGGCGAGGCGCAGGCGCTGCACAAGGTCTTCGCCGGGGGACTGGACGACGTGGCGGTCAGCGCGACCAAGGGCGCGTTCGGACACACGCTGGGCGCCGCAGGCGCCATCGAGGCCGTCCTCACCGTGCTCGCCCTGCGGGACAGAACCGCACCGCCCGCGTGCAGTCTCGAACGAGTGGACCCCGAGATCGGCCTGAACGTCGTGGGCCGCAGCCCGGCGGCACTGCCCTCCGGGCCCCTCGCGGCCGTCACCACGAGCATGGGTTTCGGCGGGCACAACGTCGCGCTCACCTTCGCCGACGCCTCATGAGACCCACGGCCCCGGACCCCACCGGCGGCACACCGCGCACCGTGCTGATGTGCCCCGGCCAGGGGGCCTACCTCCCGGGCGCGCTGCGCCACCTGCGCGACGTCCCGTCCGTCTCAGGGACGTTGCGGAGGGTGGATGCCCACAGCACCGCACTCGGCGGCACCGGGACACCCGTCACCCGCCTCCTCACGGGCGTCGGGGCGCCCGCCCCCGACCAACTCCTGCTCGCCGACCCCCTCGCCTTCGACCTGGCCACCTATGCCGCGGTGGTCGCCTCCGCGACCGTCCTGCTCGACCTCGCGGCCCCGCCCGTCCACGCGGTCCTCGGCCACAGCGTGGGCGACCTCGCGGCGCTCACCGTGGCCGGAGCCATCACCCTGGAGCAGGGCGTGCGGCTGCTGCACGTCCGCGACCGGCTGCTGCGGGACGCCGTGCTGCCGGCCGCGGGCCTGCTGGCCACCGACATGACCGCCGGCCAGGCAGCGGACCTCCTGCGCACCGGTGGCCTGCCGCAGGTACGGATCGCCGCCCGCAACGCCCCCGCCCAGACCGTCCTGGCCGGCCCCGACGACCAGTTGGCCGCCGCTCTGCGAACCGCCCGGGCGCTCGGCCATCGCACCACCGGGCTGGCCAGCCGCACCGCCTACCACCACCCGCTGCTCACCGAGGTGCACCGGGCCTTCCGCCGCCTCCTGCGGGCCCAGCCCGTCGCGCCGCCCACGCTCACCGTGTACACCGCCACCGAGGCCCGACCCGCACTCACCCCGGCCCAGCTGCGCACGGCGGCGGCCGCCCACCTCACCGAGCCCGTGGCCTTCCACCACACCCTGCGCGTGATGCGCCGCGCAGGCTTCACCACCTACCTCGACAGCGGTCCCCGGGCCCTGCTGAGCACCCTGGCCAAAGCGGTCCTGCCGGGCTGCGCCACCGCCGCTCCCTGCCGCACACCGGTCGACGTCGAGCGCCTGCGCCACCGCCTCACCGCGGCCCTGCGGTGACGACCTGCTCCCGCCCGGATCCCGTGGCCGTATCGGGGTAGGCGGAGGGGATCCGAAGGAGGAGTGCACATGACGACGTACGTCATCTCGGTGCCGGGGACGTTCACCGGCACCGTCCAGGACGCCACGAAGGACGAGCTCGCCCGGGCTCTGCGCCCCGCGGATCCGCACCGCACCCACCTGGGGGACGAGGAGGACTTGGACGCCCTCTCGGTCAACGGGGACGGCACCTTCACCATCCGCCTCACCGTCGAGGCGGACACCGCCGCCCACGCGGAGGACCGCGCCCACGAGATCGCGGACTCCGCCCTGCGCGCGGTCGGCCTGGACGGGGGCAGCGCACCCCTCGGGCCGTCCGCGGTCACCGGCATCGACTCCGACGTCTGACCGACCGCGACGCGACAGAGCCATGACAGGGCCATGAGTGGCCCGGCTCACATGGCGTACCGGAGGCGGCGCCGACACCATGGTCTCGTCACCCGGCAGGCTGAAGGGATCAACAATGTTCCGCAAGGTGCTGGTCGCCAACCGCGGTGAGATCGCGATCCGGGCGTTCCGCGCGGGCTACGAGCTCGGCGCGCGCACCGTCGCCGTCTTCCCGCACGAGGACCGCAACTCGCTGCACCGACTGAAGGCCGACGAGGCCTACGAGATCGGGGAGCCGGGACATCCGGTGCGCGCGTATCTCTCCGTGGAGGAGATCGTCCGAGCGGCCCGCCGGGCGGGAGCCGACGCCGTCTACCCGGGCTACGGGTTCCTGTCCGAGAACCCCGAACTCTCCCGCGCGTGCGAAGAGGCCGGCATCACGTTCGTCGGACCGAGCGCCCAGATCCTCGAACTGACCGGCAACAAGGCCCGGGCCGTCGCCGCCGCACGCGAGGCCGGCGTGCCCGTCCTCGGCTCCTCGGCGCCCTCCGACGACGTGGACGAACTCGTCCGCGCCGCCGACGACGTCGGCTTCCCCGTGTTCGTCAAGGCGGTCGCGGGCGGCGGCGGTCGCGGTATGCGCCGCGTCGAGGACCCCGCCCAACTGCGCGAGGCCATCGAGGCCGCGTCCCGGGAGGCGGCCTCCGCCTTCGGCGACTCCACGGTGTTCCTGGAGAAAGCCGTCGTCGAACCCCGCCACATCGAGGTCCAGATCCTCGCCGACGGCCGGGGCAACGTCATCCACCTCTTCGAGCGGGACTGCTCGGTGCAGCGCCGCCACCAGAAGGTCATCGAGCTGGCGCCCGCCCCGAACCTCGACCCGGCACTGCGCGAGCGGATCTGCTCCGACGCCGTGAACTTCGCCCGGCAGATCGGCTACCGCAACGCCGGCACCGTGGAGTTCCTCGTCGACCGCGACGGCAACCACGTCTTCATCGAGATGAACCCGCGGATCCAGGTCGAGCACACCGTGACCGAAGAGGTCACCGACGTCGACCTCGTCCAGTCCCAGCTGCGCATCGCCGCCGGTGAGACACTCGCCGACCTCGGACTCGCCCAGGAGAACATCACCCTGCGCGGCGCCGCGCTGCAGTGCCGCATCACCACCGAGGACCCGGCCAACGGGTTCCGCCCCGACACCGGGCAGATCAGCGCCTACCGCTCGCCCGGCGGCTCGGGCATCCGCCTCGACGGCGGCACCACCCACGCCGGTACGGAGATCAGCGCCCACTTCGACTCGATGCTGGTCAAACTCTCCTGCCGGGGCCGGGACTTCGCCACCGCCGTGGGCCGCGCCCGGCGTGCCGTCGCCGAGTTCCGCATCCGCGGCGTCGCCACCAACATCCCCTTCCTGCAGGCGGTGCTGGACGACCCCGACTTCCAGGCCGGCCGGGTCACCACGTCCTTCATCGAGCAGCGCCCGCACCTGCTGACGGCCCGTCATTCCGCCGACCGCGGCACGAAGCTGCTGACCTACCTCGCCGACGTCACGGTGAACAAGCCGCACGGCGAGCGGCCCGAACTCGCCGACCCGCTGACCAAGCTGCCGCCGCGCGCCGCCGGTGAGCCCCCGGCCGGTTCCCGGCAGCGGCTCGCCGAACTGGGCCCGGAGGGCTTCGCCCGCTGGCTGCGCGACTCGCCCACCATCGGCGTCACCGACACCACGTTCCGCGACGCCCACCAGTCGCTGCTCGCCACCCGGGTCCGCACCAAGGACATGCTCGCCGTCGCCCCGCAGGTCGCGCACTCCCTGCCCCAGCTGCTGTCCCTGGAGTGCTGGGGCGGCGCCACCTACGACGTCGCCCTGCGCTTCCTCGCCGAGGACCCGTGGGAGCGGCTGGCCGCCCTGCGCGAGGCCGTACCCAACATCTGCCTCCAGATGCTGCTGCGCGGCCGCAACACCGTGGGCTACACCCCGTACCCGACCGAGGTGACCGACGCCTTCGTCCAGGAGGCCGCCGCCACCGGCATCGACGTCTTCCGCATCTTCGACGCCCTCAACGACGTCGACCAGATGCGGCCCGCCATCGACGCCGTCCGGCAGACCGGCACCTCCGTCGCCGAAGTGGCCCTGTGCTACACCGCCGACCTGTCCGACCCGTCCGAACGGCTCTACACGCTCGACTACTACCTGCGGCTCGCCGAGAGGATCGTGAACGCGGGCGCCCACGTCCTGGCCGTCAAGGACATGGCCGGCCTGCTGCGGGCACCGGCCGCCGCGACTCTGGTGTCCGCGCTGCGCCGCGAGTTCGACCTGCCGGTGCACCTGCACACCCACGACACCACCGGCGGCCAGCTCGCCACCTACCTCGCCGCGATCCAGGCCGGCGCCGACGCCGTCGACGGGGCGGTGGCGTCCATGGCGGGCACCACCTCGCAGCCCTCCCTGTCGGCGATCGTCGCCGCCACCGACCACACCGAGCGGCCCACCGGCCTCGACCTCCAGGCCGTCGGCGACCTGGAGCCGTACTGGGAGAGCGTCCGCAAGGTCTACGCCCCCTTCGAGGCGGGCCTGGCCGCACCGACCGGCCGCGTCTACCACCACGAGATCCCCGGCGGGCAGCTCTCCAACCTGCGTACCCAGGCCATCGCGCTCGGCCTCGGCGACCGCTTCGAGGACATCGAGGCGATGTACGCCGCCGCCGACCGGATGCTGGGCCGCCTGGTGAAGGTCACGCCCTCCTCCAAGGTGGTCGGCGACCTGGCGCTGCACCTGGTGGGCGCCGGCGTCTCCCCGGCGGACTTCGAGGCGGAACCCGACCGGTTCGACATCCCCGACTCCGTCATCGGCTTCCTGCGCGGCGAGCTGGGCACCCCGCCCGGCGGCTGGCCCGAGCCGTTCCGCACCAAGGCGCTGCGGGGCCGCGCCGAGGCCGGGCCGGTGGCGGAGCTGAGCGGCGACGACCGCACCGGACTGGCCAAGGACCGCCGGGCCACGCTCAACCGGCTGCTGTTCCCCGGACCGGCCCGCGAGTTCGACACCCACCGCGCGTCGTTCGGCGACACCAGCGTCCTGGACAGCAAGGACTTCTTCTACGGGCTGCGCCCCGGCAAGGAGTACACGGTCGACCTCGACCCCGGCGTCCGTCTGCTCATCGAACTGCAGGCGATCGGCGACGCCGACGAACGCGGCATGCGCACCGTGATGTCCTCCCTGAACGGCCAGCTCCGCCCGATCCAGGTCCGCGACCGCTCGGCGGCCTCCGACGTCCCCGTCACGGAGAAGGCCGACCGGTCGAACCCCGGCCATGTCGCGGCGCCCTTCGCGGGCGTGGTGACCCTCGCCGTCGCCGAGGGCGACGAGATCGAGGCCGGCGCCACGGTGGCCACCATCGAGGCGATGAAGATGGAGGCCACGATCACCGCACCGAAGTCCGGCACGGTGAGCAGGCTCGCCATCAACCGCATCCAGCAGGTCGAGGGCGGAGACCTCCTCGTCCAGCTCGGCTGAGACGGACGGCGGCCACGGCCCGACGCCGGACCGTGGCCGCCACCGACGTCACGCCCCCTTGGGAGCCGCCTGCTGCACCACCTCGAAGGACCACACCGTGGACCCGCTCGCCGCGGGCTTCGGACGCTCGCCGCCCTCCGCGCCACCGCCCTGGTGCGCCTGCTTCATCGGCCCCTCCATCCAGGCCCGGAAGGACTCCTCGTCGCGCCAGCGCGTGTAGACGAGGTAGTCGTCGGTGCCCTCCACGGGCCGCAGCAGCTCGAACCACTCGAACCCGTCGGAACTCTCCACGGCATGGGCCCGCGAGGCGAAGCGCTTCTCCAGCGTCTCGCGCTGCTCGGCGGGAACGGTCAGTACGTTGATCTTGACTACGCTCATGGGCCCATCCTGCCGCATGCCGCGGTCAGCAGGGATCGCGCCAGACCCCGAGCTCCGGTCTCTTCAGCATCGAGGACAGCCCGAGCCGCCGTGACTCGGGGCAGAAACCGCGGCGGGGCTCGCTGTACTCCACGTGGAAGACCGCCTTGCCGGCCTCGACGAACGGCCTGAGCCGGGCGCACTCGCCGTACTCGGCGCACTGCTCGTTGACCGCGAAGTCGAAGTCGTCCACCAATTGCGGGATCTGCGGCAAATCGTTCTTGAGACCCACCGCGAGGCCGCGTTCGTGGGCGATGTCGGCGATCACGCGGTTGTACGCCAGCTGGTCCCGGGCGGTGAGCGGGAAGCCCGTATCGTCCGCGTATCCCTCCACCAGGTCGGGTTCCACCGCGTCGAACCCCTTGTCGCGGCACATGTCGAACCGCCGCTCCATGATCGGCCGAAGGACGGAGATCCGGCGGATGTCGAGCCAGCGTTCGCCCCGCCAGCCGTTGGGCTCGCCCAGCACCGCACGGGGGAAGTCGTCCCGGTCGGGCCGGAAGTCCTCCCAGGCACCCACGTTGACGTAGCAGATCACCTTGCGGCCGGCGCGGTGCAGCCGGTCCACGTCGGCCGCGTCGTTCTCGAAGCCGTCGATGTCGTAGACCGGCACGTCGGCCGACGGGTCGACCTTCCCGTCGAGCTGCCACTGCCAGGCCAGCCCGGGCCGGGGCTGCCACACCGCCTTGGCGGACGGGCCCGGCGGCGGGGTGCCGTCCGCACCCGAACACCCGGCCACCACCGAGAGGACGATCGCCGCCGGCAGCGCGGCGCACGCCCGTACCCTCCTCATCGCTCCGCCCCGGTCAGTACGGGAGTCAGGCGGGCCCACGGGTTGGGCGGCTCTCCCGTGACGGGCCCGTAGACCGCGGCGCCGCGTTCGCGCGCGGTGCGTACGGCGAGCGGTGCGAGCGCCTCGGGCACCCCGTACACCAGGTGGCAGAAGCGCTCGGGCGGGTGCCGCAGGGTCCAGTCCGGTCGGCTGAACGCGGACACATAGGCCGACCAGGACCCCTCGAACGTGACGACGAGATCGGCGAGACGCGCGTAGCCCGGTGCCGGGTGGACCCCCGGGTTCAGCACGAGCGGGGTCGAGCCCCGCCGGCGCAGACCGCGCACCAGCGCCCTGTAGGCGGACAGTTCGGACCCGGCCGAACTCACCCGGTCGAGGAAGCACCCGTCCGCCCCGTACCACTCCCGGTGCAGCCGGGCGTCCTCGACTACGTCGGCCGCCGGACGTGTGCCGTAGTCCGTGTCGACGTAGCCCAGCAGACGGGCGCCCGCCGCCCGCAGCGCGCCGGCCGCCGAGGCGAAGGCGGGATCGGGCGCACGGCCGGGGCCGTTGGCGGGGTTGATGACGACCCCGTACGTGCGGTCGGCCGCCGTGATGAGCCGGTGCCAGGAGCCCGGGTCCTCGGCCGGATGGACGTACAGCGGGATCAGCAGGCTCACGACGGGCGGTCGCCTTCCGGGGTGAGGGACGGTGGACGGGCGCCGGCCGACCAGAGCGCGGCCAGTGACTCGTCGAGCGAGTACGAGGGCCGCCAGTCGAGCGCGGTCCGGGCGGCGGTGATGTCGGAGCACTGCCAGGACACCTGGTCCGAACGGGCGGAACCGGCGCCCTGTTCCTCGATCCGGCCGCGGAAGCCGGCGGTGTCCGCGAGCGTCCGTACCAGCCGGCGCACCGGGACGGCGTCGCCGCCGCCGATGTTGAGCACGCGCGGCAACGGCCCGGTCGCGGTGACCGCCCGTTCGACCGCCCGCGCGACGTCCCGGACGTCCACGAAGTCCCGGTACGCCGACAGGTCGCCCAGCCGGAGCACCGCGTCCGGGTCCGCGCCCGCCGTACGCAGCAGTCCGCCGACCCTGCCGGGCAGGCCGGAGGGCGGTGCGCCGGGCCCCACCGGGTTACCGACCCGCAGGACCACCGCGTCCAGTTCCGAGGTGGCGACGGTGACGGTGCCGGCCAGCTTGGTGGCGCCGTAGGCGGTGAGGGGCCGGGTGGGCGCCGACTCCGGGACCCTGACCCGCTCGGCCCCCGGCCCGTACTCGGCGGCCGAACCCAGGTGGACCAGACGGGCCGTGCGGCGGGCCCGGCGCAGCGCCGCGCAGAGGACGGCGGGGCCGCGGGCGTTGAGCTCGGCGAGCGCCACCGGGTCGCCACCCGTCGCGCCCGCGCAGTTGACGACGGTGTCGACGGCCGCCGACGCCAGAGCTTCGGCCAGCCCGTCGACAGGGTCGGTGGCGAGGTCGACGGGCACGTCGGCCGCGGGGGAGCGGCCGCCGCCGAGGACCCGCGCGCCGGGCAGGGCGCGCAGCCGCTCGGCGACGTGGGCGCCCAGATAGCCGGTGAAACCCAGGACGAGGATGCGCATGCGGTGCTCAGGCTCCCTTGAGCAGCAGGGACTTGCGGCTGGTGAACTCGGCGTTGGCCCGGTCGTAGTCGTCGGGGCGGCCGATGTCGAGCCAGTAGCCGTCGAAGTCGTAGGCGTGCGGCGGGTCGTCGGCACGCAGCAGGTCGAGGACCAACTCGTCGAAGCCCAGGGGCAGTCCGGCCGTGTAGCCGTCGAGTGTCGCGCGGGACAGCCCGTACACGCCCATGGAGACGCGGTAGTCCATGCTGGGCTTCTCGGTGAACGCGACGACCCTGCTCGCGTCGGTGGTCAGGACACCGAAGTCGATGTGCACCTTCCTGGCATACGTGGCGATGGTCAGCGGGGCACCGGACGTGCTGTGCCGGCGCAGGACGTCGGCGTAGTCGAGGTCGGTGAGGATGTCGCCGTTCATGACCAGGAAGTGCTCCGGCAGCCGCTCACGCATGGTGAGCAGCGGCCCCATGGTCCCCAGGGGGCTCTCCTCGGTGGCGTAGTCGACGGTCAGGCCCCACTGCGAGCCGTCGCCGACGTAGGCGCGGATGATCTCGCCGAGGTGGCCTATGGCGATCGTGCAGCCGGTGAACCCGGCCGCGGCGAGCTGGCGGAGGACGATCTCCAGGATGGCGTGCTGGTCGCCGATGGGCACGAGCGGCTTGGGCAGGGCGGTCGTGTAGGGCCTCAGCCGGACGCCCTTGCCTCCGGCCAGGATCACTGCGTGCATGAGGTTCCCCCCTCGGTTGACGTGCCGGGCGTGGTCAGACGTTGTAGATGCCGGTCTTGTAGCGGGCGAGGTTGGCCGGGTCGCGGAAGAACTCCACGGTGTGCGCGAGGCCCTGCTCCAGGTCGTGGCCGGGGCTCCAGCCGGTCGCCGCCCGCAGCCGGTTCGCGTCGGCGACCAGCCGCATCACCTCGGAGTTCGCGGGTCGCAGCCGCTGCGCGTCCTCCCGCACCTCCAGGGCGGTGTCCATCACCTTGCCGATGAGCGCCACCAGGTCGCCGACGGAGATCTCGCCGCCGGTTCCGGCGTTGAAGGTACGGCCCACGACCCGCTCGGCGGGCGCGGAGCCGACCGCGAGGAACGCCTGCGCGGTGTCCTTGACGAAGGTGAAGTCCCGGGTGGGACGCAGGTCGCCGAGGGTGATGACGCGCTCGCCGGCCGCGACCTGGCCGATGACGGTGGGGATCACCGCCCGCATGGACTGCCGGGGACCGTAGGTGTTGAAGGGCCGCAGCGTCACCACCGGAGTGTCGAAGCTGGCGTGGTAGCTGTCCGCCAGCCGGTCACCGCCCGCCTTGGACGCGGCGTACGGCGACTGGGTGTTGATGGGATGGTCCTCGGTGATCGGCACGGTCCGCGCGGTGCCGTACGTCTCGCTGGTGGAGGTGTGCACCAGCCGGGGCGTGCCCTCGGCGCGGACCGCCTCCAGCACGTTCAGCGTGCCGGTGACATTGGTGTCCACGTAGCTGTGCGGTGCCCGGTAGGAGTACGGGATGGCGATGAGGGCGGCCAGGTGGTAGACGCGGTCGGCGCCCTCGACGAGGTGCCGGACCGAACCGGGGTCACGGACGTCGCCGAGGACGATCTCGACCTGGTCGAGGACGTCGGGGGAGAGGGTCTCCAGCCAGCCGTAGGAGGAGAAGGAGTTGTACTGCGCCATGGCCCTCACCCGGTGCCCGGAGGCGACGAGCGCCTCGGTGAGGTGGGAACCGATGAATCCCTCGGCTCCGGTGACGGCGGCGAGCGGTGTGGCGGTCACGCGAGGTCCTTCCGGTCGGTGAATCGGTGGGTGGCGAGGTGCCGGCCCGTGCGGGCCCGGCAGTCGTACGGCGGTCCCGCCGCGGCCTCACGCATGGGCCGCCGGCCGGCCCAGCAGCCGCAGCGCGCACACCGTGAGACAGAGCGCGGCGGCACCGCAGCACACCGGCAGGGCGATCGAGGCGCCCGGCGGCAGTCCGGCCAGGGCGACCGCCCCGGCGCCGGCGGCCGCAGCGAGACACAGGGCGGCCGGCGGCCAGGCCACGCCGAAGGCCTGGAGCAGCAGGGAGGTCCACAGGGCCGCCGCGAGCAGCAGCAGCGTGACGGCGTCGGCGTCGACGAACAGCGCCGCGGGCACCAGCGGACCGAGGTAGACCAGCAGGCAGCCCGCGAGCACGGCGGCCGAGCGCAGCCGGAAACCCGCCGGGGTGCCGGTGGCCCGCAACGCCGCCACCGACAGCCCGCGGTAGCGGTACAGCAGCCATTCCGCGGGCCCCATGCTCAGCGTCAGCACGATCACCGCCCACGGGTGATCGCGGCCCGCCAGGAACACCAGCGCCCCGGCGGCCAGCCCGAACAGGCCGTACGGCAGCGAGCGCAGCAGGCCCGGGCGGGCGGTGTCCGGTACCGGCGCGGTCGCCAGGGTGCCGCGCAGCGCCCAGCCGGCCGCGGCGGCCGCCCCCAGGAGGGACAGCAGCGGCAGCCCCGCCCGCGGAACGGTCCCGGGCTCCCACCACGGCAACGCCGCCGCGCCGGCGATCACCGGCGTGAGCGCGGCCAGCAGCAGCCGCTCCCGGCCCAGTACGAGCAGCACACCGGCCGCCGCGAGATAGCCCGACTGGGCCGTCACGGTCAGCGCGGTGGCGCCCGACCCGGCGAGGGTCGTCCCGGCGCCGGTCGCCACCACGGCGCCCAGCGGCGCCCCCTTGAGGAGAGTGCGCCCCGCCTCCCGCCGCCCGGTCGCCAGCCGCAGATACGCCCGGTGGCCCAGCGCCTGGTTCCAGGCCCAGGAGAGGAGCCCCGCCACCACCAGCGCCCGCACCGCGCCGTCCTGGGGCAGCAGGCGGCCCGCGAGGGCGTAGGCGAGACCGGGCAGTGCGAACAACGCGCCCCGCAGCGCGCACCGCACGTGGTCGGGCCGCCAGGGGTCGGCGGGGCGCGGCGGGTCCGGGAAGGTGCGCGGTACGCGCTCGTACAGCGCCGTGGCGAGGGAGAACAGGTCGGCGTGCCCGTACCGTTCCCGGATCGCCTCGCCGGTCAGCCCCTCCGACTCCAGCAGCGCGGCCACCTCGTAGGGATGGACGGCGGGTGCGATGCGGTCGGCCAGTTCGGCGGCCAGCCCGTCGACCGCGTCGCGCCGGGCGCCGTGCCCGGGACGCGCCAGGGCGAGCGTGTGCCGGTCGGCCGCGCGCAGGGCGAGGGTGCGGTCGTCGGCGAGGCGCAGTGCCAGCGTGTCCTGCTCCGCGCCACCCGGTTCCAGGGCCATGGGTCCGCTCATCCGGTCGCACTCCTCACCGACGTACCGACCACCGTCGCGAAGGCCTCCTCCTCGACGGCGGCGGCGTGTGCGGCCGCGGTGCCGAACGCCGACAGCTCCAGGTAGATGGACCGGAAGGTGTCGATGGTCTGGCGGAGCGTGAACTGCTCGATCACCCTCAGCCGGGCCGCCTCGCCCATCGCCCGGCGCCGCTCGGCGTCGCCCAGCAGCTCCAGCGCGGCGGCCGCCATGGCGGCCGGATCGCGGGGCGGCACCACGAGACCGGTGCCGCCGACGGCCTCCCGGACGCCGCCCACGTCCGTGGAGACGGTCGCCCGGCCGCACGACATGGCCTCGATCAGGGTGAAGGGGAAACCCTCACTGATGCTGGAGAGCATCACGACGTTTCCGGCGGCGTACGCGTCCTTGATGTCCTCGACCCGGCCCTCGAAGGTGACCGCGTCACCGTGCCCCAGCTCCGCCGCCAGCGCCTCGCAGCGCTCCCGGTAGGCCTCGCCGCCGCGCGGTGTGCCGCCGAACAACCGCAGCCGAGCGGCGGGCAGTTCGGCCCGGACGAGGGCGAAGGCGCGGATCAGGGTCTCCAGGTCCTTGATCGGATCGACCCGTCCGGCCCAGCTGAGTACGGGTTGCGCGGGCTCGGGGCCGGCGGGCGGGAACGCTGCCGGGTCCACGCCGTTGTAGACCGTGCGTATGGACTCCGGGGCCGCCCCGCCCCGCTCCTCCCACAGCCGGTTGTAGCGGTTGCCCGGAGTGATCAGGGAGGCCCTGCGGTAGGTCTCCTCGGCCAGCAGCCGGAAGAAGCCCAGCAGCAGTGCCTTCACCGGCCACCGGTAGGGGGCGGTGCGGTAGCCGAGGTAGCGCTCGCGCAGGTAGACGCCGTGTTCCGTCAGCAGCAACGGCACGCCGTGCCGCTCGAGTCCGGCCAGGCCGGGCAGGACCGCGACACCGCCGCTGACCGCGTGCGCCACGCCGCCTTCCGGGTACGGCGCGGCCAGCGGACGCAGGGCGTGCTCCAGCAGCGCGGTCGCGGTCACCGCGTCGTGCAGGGTGGGCCGGGCCTCGCGCACGGCCAGTCCCGGCCGGTTCCAGACCGCGGTCAGGATGCCGATCGCCCGGTCCCCGCGCAGGAACGGGCTGAGCCGGCCGTCCGCGGCGGCCCGCGCCAGCCGGTACAGGGCGGGGCCGAACCCGTCCTCGGCGCGCGGGTCGAGCAGCGCGGTCACGAACCGCTCGTAGGCGTCGGCGAGCCGGTTGCGCTGCCGCCCGCGAGGCGGACGTCCCTCCGGTGCGGGCCCCCACATGGGGACGGAGACGACCCGGGAGACGTGCCCGGGGATGTCCCAGGCGAGCGGTTCGCGCCCCGTGCCGGTGACGGCGATGACGTCGAAGTCGAGGTCGGGCATGCCGGTGACGAGCTGGTCGCACCAGACGCTCACGCCGCCGTGACTGTGCGGGTAGGTGCCTTCGGTGAGCAGGGTGACGCGCGACGCGCCGGAGCGCCGCGCGCCGTGGGGAACGTGCATGGATGTGCTCCACGGCCGAGGTGTGGGCTGATCGTGCGGGCTGTCCGGACCTGCGGTGGTGGCCCGGCGCTCAGCGCTCCGCGCCGTACGGCACCGGCTCGGTCACGCCGGCCGGTACGCGGGTGCGGGGCGCGGTGCGCGTCGCGGCGGCCGGGGCGCCGGGTTCGACGGTGGAGGGCGCGGTGGCCGACGGCGGCAGGGTGAGGGAGAGCGTCCCGTCGGCCGTCGGGGTCCAGCCGGAGAGCGCGCCGGCGTAGGCGTCCCCGAAGCCCGTGCCCCCGCTCAGGGTGCCCGCGGGCATCGTCGCCGTCACGGACACGCCGTCCGGTGCCTTGACGGTCACGGTCTCACCGACGCGGTAGCCGGTGACCTGGCCGGCGTCGACCGCACTCCGCCAGGTGGCGCGGCGCCGCATCTCGACGCCGATGTCCTCCATGCGGAGGTTCACCACAGGGGTGCTGTCGGCGAACAGGGCGTCGTAGCCCTCCAGTACGCCGTCGAGAACGGGGTACGCGATGCGGTCCTCGGCGAGGTTCGACTGGTGGATGAAGTGCGGCTTGGGGTCGTTGGACAGGACGTGCCCGAGCGCGATGCGCGTCTCCAGCGGCACGATGTGGTCGGCGTAGCCCGTGGCCGTGTCCAGCGGGGCGGCGAGACAGGTGGAGGTGGCGGGGTTGTCCTCGCAGATGCCGCTGCCGCCCTGGGCGCGGCTGGTGTAGATCCAGTTGTACTCGTCGACCTGCTCGGCCGCCCGTCCGGCGTTGTAGAAGACGTTCATCGGATAGCGGGAGACCGTGGTGGCGCTGCCGACCCGCCGCTGGACGGGGTCGCGCGAGTTGTCCGAGGCGAGCCAGGCGATGCCGGTGTCCGCGAGGGCCGGTCCGAGGTTCGGGTTGTCCTCGGGCTGCTGCGGGGCGACCCTGAGGCCCGAGTGCTCGCCGGTCACCAACTCGCCGTTCTGCAGCGGGAGGCCGGCCGTCTCACCCCAGACGCGGTTGGTGGCGATCTCGTCGGCGATCTCGTTCCGGCTCACCCACTGGGTGCTGCCGTCGGGGTTGGTCGCGCACTTCCACGGGACGGCGCTGACGTCCTGCCGGCAGCCCAGGAAGGCGTGCGTGTAGGTGTGGTTGATCCAGCGGAACCGGCCCCGGTCGGCGATCAGCTGGTCCGCGAGCGGGTCGGCGCCGTTGTTGTCCTGGCGGTGGTCGACGCTGCCCGAGCCGTTGTAGGCGAGGTCGAGCGTGAAGTCGCGGCTGTCCTGCCAGGCGGTGGCGTGGTCGACGTCGGCCGGGACCATGCGGATGGGGTTCGGTGTGCCCTCGCCCGGGGGGCAGTCCACGTCGCCGGGCGTGCAGTTGAGTTCGGTGTCCCAGCGGTCGTCGGCCGCGAAGACGTCGTCGACGTGCACGGCGAAGTAGTTGCGGTCGGCGCCGAGGTGGACTCCGCCGGTCATCCACTCCACGATGCCCCGGGCGAGCAGCCGGAACTGCCGCTGGTGCTGGTTGTAGACGAACGTGACGACGAGTTCGCGCCGCCCGTCGTGCCGGTACTCGCCCACCAGGGAGCCCTTCGTCGCCCGCCCGGGTATCGCGGCCTGCACGTACGGCACGAAGTCGGCGCCCGGCGCGGGTGTCGAGAGGTAGGCGTAGGACTCGCCCACGGTGGGGGAGTTGTCCTCGAACGGAACCGCCCCCTCCAGGTATCCGAAGGGTCCGGCCAGCCCGGCCTGGGTCACCTCCGCGCGGACGCCGTCGACGCTGCCGGCGTACCCGGTGCCGACCGCGTACCGGAGCCCGACCTCGGGGCGCGCGTAGGTGTAGGCGTCGACCTGCGGGATCGCGTGGGTCCGCTCGTAGGACGCGAGCGCCGCCATCTCGGCGGAGTCCGCCGGGAAGGGGTTGTCGTTGGGGAGGACGACGGCCTGGAACTTGGCCCGCGGTCGTCCCTCCACGGTGTCCGCCAGGAAGCCGGCGTCGATCACGGGCCGGCCGGCGTCCTGGAGGTCGACCTCCGTGTACGGCGTGCCCGCGGTCTCCAGTTCGGCGGCGATGGCGTCGGTGGCCGGTCCTCCGTCGCTGACGACCAGCACGCGCAGGTCGACGCGCGGGGCCGGGGTGTCGGCGTGGACCGGGCCGGCCGGTAGGCCGAGCGACGCGATCAGCGCGCCCACTGCGAGCGCCGTAGTACGAATGGTCCGCTTCATGCGGTGAGATTCCCTCCCCGGGCAGGGGTGGGGGCACGCTCCTGCCGGAGCACGCCCCACCCCGCGACCACGCCGTCGCCCCCCTGAGACGCCGGTCGTCGACGTTTCCGTCGCGTCACATAGTGAGGCGCGTGTGGAGTTTTTGTGTGCCTGCTGCGGAACTTGACGGAAAAGCGTATGTGTCCGTTTACCCGGAACGGGCGCCGGCGTGAGCGGTCGGCGAACGCCGGACTCCGCGCGGCGGACCACCCGGCAGACCCGTGTACTGCTGCGGGCCGCGAAGCGGTGGGTGCGGAATCCCGGACTCCGTGGAGCGTGGGTGTCAGTGGTCTCGACCAGTGCGCTGACCGGGCGTGGAGCGAGATCAGGTCAACCGTGATGTTGCTCGCGCCGTCGGCGGCCGGTTCGTCGCGGGCCGGCCGCCGACGGCGCTCAGTGTGCGCGGGAACGTGCGGTCACGCGCACAGGACGCGGGTCTCCGGCGTGTAGACCGGGCCGCCGTTGACGCTCGCGCTGTCGCTGAACTCCGCGTAGTAGTACGAGTAGAAACCGATGTTGCCGTTGCAGCCGGAGTCGGCGGCGACCTGCAGGGTCAGGGTGACGGTGCGGCTCTGGCCGGGCGGGATGGTGGCGCCGTAGTTGGTGCCCAGGTTGGCCGGTCCGGTCCCGGTGCACGGGACGGCGCCGGCCTCCGAGGCCAGACTGCATCCGGTGAAGCTGTACTTGAGGTCGGGCCGCTGGGTGGTCAGCCAGGTGGGGTCGATCGTCTGGTAGACGAACCAGATGTCGTACGTCTTGTTGTTCTTGATCGTCATCGACAGGTTCACCGTGCCGCCCGGCTGAGTGGTCGCCGCGTCGGTGGTGAACGTCAGCTCGGCCGGGGCGGGGTCGGCGGCGCTCGCGGAGGGCGCCAGGCCGAAGAGGGCCAGGGCGAGGGCGATGATCGTGGCGAGACCGAAGCGTCTCGTTCGTGTGGATCGCATGGCCCGGGAGATTAGGCACGGCCCCGGCGCACCGTCTGCACCGCCAGGAGCACGGGGAACGGGACTCGGCCGGAAGTGTGCGTTCGGTGAAGGGTTCGTGAGGGTGCCGTCACACCCCGTGGTGGCCGGTGTTCGTGCACGACAGCGTGAGGGCGCGCCTCGGATGCGCCGGCGCCGGATCGCCGGTCGTGGGTCACGGTGGCAATGGCGGATTCCGGGTGCCCGTCGAGCGCGGCCCGCGCGTCCGTGACGGCGGCCTCGCCCGGGGTGTCGCGGGCCGATCGCTACGGGGTGAAGACTCCCGCGCGCGCGGCCGCGGCCGCGGCTTCCGCGGCACGGTCCGCCGCCGCCTCGTCCAGCGGCTCGTCGGTGGTCAGCAGGCGGTAGTAGAGGGGGGCGGAGACGGCGCGGATCACCTCGCGCGTGTCGGTGCCCTCGGGCAACTCCCCGCGTTCGACGGCCTGGCGTGCGCAGGGCTCCCACTCCGTGACGCGGACGTCGTAGAACCGGTGGAGGGCGGCGGCCGTCTGCTCGTCGCAGGTCGCGGCGGCGATCATCGCCCTGAAGAGCGCGCCTTGGCGCGGGTCCGCCAGTGTGCGCCGCACGAGCCGGGCGTTCGCGCGCAGGTCGCCGAGGAGCGTGCCGGTCTCGGTGCGGGGGAGCGACTGCTCGGCCATGTCCGTGAGCAGGTCGGCGACCAGGTTGGCCGGGGTTCCCCAGCGCCGGTAGACCGTGGTCTTCCCGACCTCGGCCCGGCGGGCCACGTCCGCGAGGTCGAGGCCGGCCAGACCGTGCTCGGCAAGGGCGTCGCCGGCGGCCCGGAGGACGGCGGACCGTACGCGGGCGGTGCGTCCGCCCGGGCGGACGGTGCCGGGTCCCACGCCTTCGGAAGTCATAACGGTACTCCGGTTCCATTAGTGACTGGATTCCTGTTAACCTGCGGACATCTTAACGGAACAGGAGTCCCGTTAATGGGTGGCTGTGCCTGCGCGTCGTACACCACGACGACGCGACGGACGGCCGGACGAAGGGATGCGGTTGTGGAGTACAGGAGACTGGGCGCGTCCGGGCTCATGGTCCCGGCACTGAGCTTCGGCGCGGGCACCTTCGGCGGGCGGGGGGAACTCTTCGGTGCCTGGGGCAGCACGGACGAGGCGGAGGCGCGCCGACTGGTGGACATCTGCCTGGAGGCGGGGGTGACCATGTTCGACACCGCCGACGTCTACTCCGGCGGCGCGTCGGAAGAGGTGCTCGGCGCCGCCGTGAAGGGGCGGCGCGACCAGGTGATCCTCTCCACCAAGGCCGGGCTGCCGATGGGCGACGGGCCGGCGGACGCGGGCACCTCGCGGGCACGTCTGATCACGGCGGTCGACCAGGCCCTGCGCCGGCTGGGCACGGACTACATCGACCTCTTCCAACTGCACGCCTTCGACGCCGGAACCCCCGTGCGGGAGGTGCTCTCCACGCTCGACGACCTCGTACGAGCCGGAAAGCTCCGCTACACCGGGGTCTCCAACTTCAGCGGATGGCAGCTGATGAAGTCGCTGGCCGACGCGGACGCCCACGGGCACCAGCGCTACGCGGCGCACCAGGTCTACTACTCCCTCGTCGGCCGGGACTACGAGTGGGAACTCATGCCGCTGGCCCTCGACCAGGGTGTCGGAGCCATCGTGTGGAGCCCACTGGGGTGGGGTCGCCTCACCGGCCGGATCCGCCGGGGCCGGCCGCTCCCGGCCGACAGCCGACTGCACGCCACGGCCGACTACGGGCCGCCCGTGGCGGACGAGCTGCTGTTCCGGGTGGTCGACGCGCTGGAGGCCGTCGCGGAGGAGACCGGCCGGACCGTGCCCCAGATCGCGATCAACTGGCTGCTGCGGCGCCCGACCGTCTCCTCGGTCATCATCGGCGCCCGCAACGAGGAGCAGCTGCGGCAGAACCTCGGCGCCGTCGGGTGGTCGCTGAGCGAGGACCAGGTGGCCAGGCTCGACGCCGCGAGCGCCACGACGGCTCCCTACCCCTATTTCCCCTACGAACGTCAGGAGGGCTTCGCCCGTCTCAACCCCCACCCCTTGCGGCGCGCGGGCCTGCCCCAGGGCTGACCTGCCGTGTCCCGGCGGCATGGGAACGGCATTGTCAGTGCCGTGCACAAGAATGCGGGCAAGCGAGATCAACACCGGCCGGAGCGGGTACGCGGTCTCGAGTCCCCTGTCCCGGAAAGGCCACAGCCGATGCCGCTTACCGTCGTCCACGCGCAGCCCGCCGAATCCCGCGCGACCGGTAGCCGCGGGTCCCGCCCGTGCGCACCGCTCAGCCATGCCGGGGCCGACATCCTGCGGATAGTCGCCGATGCGCGTACCCCCGTGTTCGTCACCGTGCGCGAGGGCGGGCGACGCAGATACAGCTACTGGCGGCCGCTGGACTCGGCCACGGGCAGGGGCGGCTGCTACGCGGCACTGCCCACCGCCGAGTGTGACCGGCTGCACGCCGCCGGCCGCATCACACTGGGCGAGCCGCTGGCCGACCCGGCCAGGACCACCTACCGGGTCACGGCCGCCCGCACCTCGGCCGGGTCCGTTCGCGCCGTGCGGGGCCGGGCGTACGCGGCGTGAGCACACAGACGGGAGAGGCCCTGTGAAGCCGGAGAGCGAGGAGGCGGGGATGGCGAAGGCACACGACGCCGGTGCGGACGCATCCGAGGAGGATCTCCTCGACGGTCTGCGGATCGACGAGCGCAGGCCGGAGAAGCCGATCCTGCTCAACGCGGAGGGGAGCCCCATCGACACCTGGCGGGAGAACCATCCGTACGACCGCAAGGTGCGCAGGTCCGACTACGAACGGCAGAAGCGGGTCCTGCAGATCGAGCTGCTCAAGATGCAGCGCTGGGCCAAGGAGACCGGTCAGCGCATCGTCGTCCTCTGCGAGGGCCGCGACGCGGCGGGCAAGGGCGGCACCATCCAGCGCTTCACCGAGCGCCTGAACCCTCGCGGCGCCCGTGTGGTGGCCCTGGACAAGCCGACCGAGAGGGAGGCGGGACAGTGGTACTTCCAGCGCTACGTGGCCCACCTGCCCGCCCGCGGCGAGATCGTCTTCTTCGACCGGTCCTGGTACAACCGGGCGGGCGTCGAGCGCGTGATGGGCTTCTGCACGGAGCCCGAGTACCGACAGTTCCTCCAGCAGGCGCCGTTGTTCGAACGGCTGCTCACCGACGACGGCATCACGCTGGTGAAGTTCTGGTTCTCCGTCTCCCGGGCCGAGCAGCGGACCCGTTTCGCGATCCGCCAGGTCGACCCGGTCCGCCGCTGGAAGCTCTCGCCGACGGACCTCTCCTCACTGGACCGCTGGGACGACTACACCGCGGCCAAGGTCGACATGTTCCGGGCCACCGACACGGCTCACGCACCGTGGACGGTGGTCAAGAACAACGACAAGCGCCGGGGCCGCCTGGAGGCCATGCGCAGCCTGCTGGACCGCTGCGACTATCCGTCGAAGGACGACAAGGCCGTGGGCAGCCCCGACCCGCTGATCGTGGGCGCCGCCGACACCCTGCTCGAAGCCGGGGAGGAATCCGCCGACCTCTCGCCGACACCGCTGGCCGGACACGGCGACGGGCCGGGGACCCACCCGGGCCGGGGGGACTGACCCCCGGCCGTCCGCCTCGGAGACCTGGAAGACCGGGGACACCCGGATGGCGCGCGTCCACGCGGGCCGCGGCGCGGCTCAGTGGTTCAGGGCCGCCCGGAGCGCGGGGTCCGACGCCTCCCGCCACACCGACGGGAGTTCCTCCTGCCGTGCGCGGGCTCCCGCCCGTTCCTGACCGTGGAGCAAGCCCCACGTGAACGCCGTCTCGCCCGCGCCGTGGGCCGCCACCGCCAGTTCCCGCAGCGTGTCCTGGGCGACGACGGCGTCCTGGTGCTCGCCGAGCAGCTTCTGCACCGCCTTGGCACGCTTGCCGAGCCGGGCGACGGGCTTGCCGAGCGCCGGACGCGCCACCTCGGCCGCGTAGCGGACCTTCTTGGCCGCCTTGCGCGCCTGGTGCAGCGCCGCGTCCCGGGCCTGCCCGGGCGGCTGCTCCAGCGCGTGGTCCATGCGTCCGGCGAGGCGGTCGTACTCCTTGAGGACCGCCTTGGCCATGACCGGAGCCGGTTTGCGGGCCGCCCTGGCGCGCAGCGGCGGCCGCCGGACCAGCCCGTCCAACGCGTCCAGCAGCCGCAGATAGCGGGCCGAGGCCAGGGCCTCCCGCGTGCGCGTCCGGCTCTCGTCGCCGCGCGACACGTCCCACACCCGCAGCCGTGCGGCGACCGGGCCGAGCACCAGGTCGTCGGGCAGCCCGGCGACCGCACCGCTGAGCCGTTCGCGCAGCACCTCCTGGTCCCGCTCGACCCCCAGCTCACCCGCCAGCCACTTGAGCTCGGCGCGAAGGGGATCGGTGACCCGCCGGTCGAGAACCGACCGGTACGAGCGCAGGCAGCCGCGCAGCCGCCGGCAGGTGACACGCATCTTGTGCACGCCGTCGGGCAGGTCCCGGCGGACCGCCGGATCCAGCGCCACCAGGATGCCGACCTGTTCGCGCACGTACGCCTGCACGTACGCGCCCGGAGACCCGGGCACCACCTCGTCCGAGGCCCGCCGCGACGGCCCCACGTCCGCCGCGGCGCCGGTCTCCCGCAACGCCCGGGCGAGCTTGGAAGGACTGTCCGACCGCGCGATCCCCTTCTTGCGCAGCTTGCGCTCCACGGTGTCCAGCAGCCCGGCCGGGGCGCCTTCGGCGAGCTCGACCTCCAGCTCGCTCCACTCGGCACGGCCACCGCCGCCCGACAGCGAGTCGGCACGGACCTCGTCGAGGCTGAGCTCGGCGAGCACCGTGCCCTCGGCGTCGCGGAGGTGCCGCACCGAGCGGGTGGACCTGACGCGTACGACGGGACGCAGCTCCGCGCCCCGCGTGCGGGACAGGACGAGCTCGCGCAGCGCCTCCGGTACGTCGTCCGACAACGCGGCCCGCACCTCCTCCCGGCTGTCCCCGGCGAGCGGGAGCTTCAGATGCCATCCGGCGTCCGAGCCGCCCGTCCGGCGGCGCAAGGTGGCCGACGTGCCGGCCAGCCGCAGATCCACGGTGTCGTGGTACACCGCGTCCAGCTCCTCGGCCGCCGCCTCGGTGACCGAGGCGACGGGACCGACGCCGGTGAGATCCGGCAGCCCATCGGCACCCGGGGAGGACGGCTCGTACTTACGCTCTGTCTCGCGCTTCGACTGGGTCATATTGTGTCCTTCGACGCGATACGGCGGATCAAACGCGAGGTGCGGGCTCTTGTTCACGGCAGGCCGCGGGAGCCGGCTCAGGTCTCACGCCGCGCCGGGTACCCCGCGGTCGAGCGGAAACGTGCCCGGTAGGCCGTGGGCGTGACGCCCAGAGCGCTCTGGAAGACACGGCGCATCGTCTCCGAGGAACCGAAGCCCGACCGGCCCGCCACCGCCTCGATGTGGTCGTTGCCCCCTTCGAGGAGGGCCTGCGCGCTCTCCAGCCGCACGGATTCCAGGTACTGGCCGGTCGTCATCCCCGTCTCGGCGCGGAAGAGCCGCCGCAGGTGCCGGGCGCTGACCCCCGCGGCACGGGCCAGGGACTCCAGGCCGTGCGGAGCGGACGGATCGGCGGTCACGGCGTCCATCACGGCGCGCACCACCGGGTGCCGTGCCTCGCGCGGGGTCAGGCGCGCGCTGAACTGCGACTGACCGCCCGGCCGGGCCATGAAGACGACGAGTTCGCGGGCCACCTCTCGGGCCAGGTCCCCGCCGTGGTCGTCCTCGACCAGGGACAGGGCCAGGTCGATGCCCGCGGTGACGCCCGCGGACGTCGTGACCGGGCCGTCCCGGACGAACACCGGGTCCGGTTCGACCGTCACCCGCGGGTAGGCGGCGGCCAGCTGCCCGGCGAGCCGCCAGTGCGTCGCGGCCCGCCGGCCGTCGAGCAGTCCGGCCCGCGCCAGCAGGAACGCTCCGGAGCACACGGAGGTGACGCGGCGCGAGCGGCCGGCCAGTCCGGTCACGAGCGCCATCACACCCGGCTCGGCGACGGCCTGCCGCCACTCGCGCCTCCCGGTCACCACCAGGGTGTCCAGCCGGCCGGGCAGCCCGGCCGGCCCGCTCTCCACGCCCACCCTGACCCCGGAGGACGTCCGTACGTCCGTGCCGGACGGGGAGACGACCCGTACGTCGTAGCGGGCGCCGAAGAGGTTGGCCGTGGTGAAGACCTCGGCGGGACCGGTGACGTCGAGCAGTTGCACCCCGTCGAAGGCCGTCACCGCCACCACACGCCGCGCGGACGCGGCCGGGCCTACTCCGCCCACGGGGAGTCGAGGACGGTGCGCACGAAGTCCCCGCGCTCGAAGCCCGGCACGTGGTGCGCGAGCACGTCCGCCTTGACGTTGCCGAACGTGGTGTCCGGCTTGGTCCGCACTCCGTCGGTGAACGCCCCCAGGATGCGGCGCTTGAAGTCGGGACGCGGATGCAGGGCGACGACCGCGGCCCGGTCGGCCTCGGGGAGGTCGTGGTAGCCGATGCCGAGGACGTCGTACTCCACGCCCGCGGTCACCAGCGCCACCTCCGGTTCCATGAACTCCGGGATGCCGGGGGTGGTGTGCAGGGCGATCGCGGTCCACACCCGCCGGATGCCGTCCTCGGGCACGTCGTGCGCGCGCAGGAAGCGGCGCCCCTGGAGGGCGCCGAAGAAGTACACCCGGCGCGAGTGGTGGTAGATCAGCTCGCTCGTGCTGTCCCGCACCAGCTCGGTCGCCTCCCGGGCCGGCTTCGTGTCCGGGACGCGCACCCCGGCCGCGGAGAAGTCACCGGTCGTGTGAGGGGCACCGGTCCTGGAAGGGTCGTTCGTCATCGCCAACCGCCTGCTCATCGGTCCGCCGGCGTCTCCGGCAGCCGTGTCCAGTCTGGGCGGCGCGGGAGGGCGACGCCATGGCCGTCCGGCCGTATGACCCACGGATCCGGACATGCGGCGGGTCGATACACCTGTCCGCCGGAGACCTATCCGCCAGTGACGAGCCAGGGGCGCGGGTCCGTGTAGTACCCGTCCAGTACGACTTCGAAGTGCAGGTGGGGGCCGGTGGACAGGCCGGTGGAGCCGACCCGGCCGATCGGGGTGCCGGCCTCCACGGTCTGTCCCACGGCGGCCTCCAGGGCCGACAGGTGACTGTAGGTGGTCTCCAGGCGTTTGCCCTCGATGGTCCCGTGGTCGATCACGATGCGGTTGCCGTACGCGCTGGTCGGCGCGGCGAACACGACACGGCCCTGCCGGGCGGCGACGACCCGCGCTCCCTGGGGCGCGGCGAAGTCCACGCCGGTGTGCAACTTGGTCACCCCGGTCAGCGGGTGCTCCCGCGACCCGTAGGGCGAGGTGATGGTCAGCGGGCTCACCGGAGCGGTCAGGAGAGCGCCGGCCGCCCCACCCGCGCCGCCGCCGGACTCGGCCCGGTCGAGCGCCTCGTACCGCGGGAGCAGGGCCTCGACCTCGGCGAGGTAGGTCCTGGCCGTCGGCGGCACGCGCCCCGCCTCGGTCACGGCGTCCGTTCCCGACGAGTACGCGGCGAGGGTCAGGTCCACGAGGTCCCCGTTGACCCGGCCCTCGGTGCGCAGTTCGGTCACCTTCCCGGCGAGCGAGCAGTCCTGCCGGCCGAGGGCCATGATGGCGTCCGCCGGATCGCGGGGCGAGGAGTGCCCGTTGCCGTCGTCGTCCCTGCCCCAGGTCCGCCACTCGGTGTCGGTGAAGGCGGCGATGCCCTTCTGGCCGGAGAGCGCGTCCGTGTCGTCGCTCCAGCCGGAGAGCTGGTCGATCTGGGCGGCGAGCAGGGACGGTTCGAGGATCGTGCAGGCCGAGGCCGCCTTGCGCAGCCACGGGACGTAGGAGGGGTCGATGTCGGCCGTCGCGGCCCGGTTCGTGTCGGAGTCCTCGGGCCACGGCGACGGCAGACCGCCCGTCAGCGCGAGGAACGCGGCCACGCCGGTGACGGTCACCAGACCCGGTAACAGCAGCAGCGTGAAGAGTCCCGGACCGCGGCGCTTCCGCTTCCCGGCCTGTTCCGGTCGACCCGGCTGCTCGGGTCGTGCTGGTTGTTCCGGCTGTCGCGGGTCCGTGTCCACGGCCGCCTCCGACACGGTCAGCCGTTCGTCGTTCACCTGGGCGCTCGCCGGGACCTGATGCTCACGAGGCCGAAGGTAACGCCCCGTTCCGCAAGCGTCAGGAGACCCTGAGGCAGAGGGAGATGTCCGCATGGGCAGGGCGGTGGTGGTTCGACGGGCAGATCGGCCGCGGCCCCGCCCGGACCACGGCCCACCGGCTTGGCACAGGCTCCCCGGCATGGGCGTCTGCTGAACCGGTCGCACGGTCCACAGTCATCCGCCGCAGGGCATGGTGCGCCGGCCCCGCCCCGAGGCCGCCGTCCTGCTGGGCCGCACCGGCCGCCTCACCCGGGCCGCCCGGCGCCTGGCCGAGTTCCGCCCGCCCGAGCCCGCCGCCACCGCGCGGCAGCACCGCACACTGGCTGACCCCCGGCCGGACACTGGAGCAGGACTTGCCCGCCGCCGCCCGTGCCGTCCCGGTGCGGCCGGGTCTGGCAGGCGGGGGATTACTCCGATAGCTTGCTCGTGCGGCCCCGCGTTCTCCCCCGTACGCGGGGCCGCACCAGTCCGCGATGCCCCGGCCCGCCGGCCACCGACGCCGCTCGTCACGTGTGTCCGCCGGCACCCCAGCCGCCCGGCAGGAGCCCTGATCACCGAGGTGCCGCAGAGCTGGTAGCGTCGCGTGGTCGCGGCGGGCGGCGCGAGAGAGGTGTCGGTGCGTGGGTGAGCGGCAGGACCGTGAGTGGGTGGCGATGACGCCGGGCGACTTCGACCTGGACGCCCCATTGGTCCTCAACGTGGGCACCGGGCCCTCCACCGTCCCGGCCGAGCCGGACGAGTACGGCACGGCACCCCTGTTCGGGGACACGGCGCCCGCACCGAGCGCCCCGCGCCGCAACCGGCGGGGACGGCCCTCACCCGCCCAGGAGCGGCTGTTCTGACCGTCCCCGCCCAGGGATCAGGTCAGGACGCGGGCACCTCGTCCACGAAGTCCGTACCGGCGGTGCGGAATCCGGCGACCTTCGCGGCGACCTGTGCCGGGGTGAGCACCTGGTCCTTGACGTGCAGGACGTAGTCGACCTGCTGGTCGTAGGCGCGCGGGGTCGTCGACGTCTGCCCGTTCAGGTCGATCAGCCACTGGTTGAAGTTGATCGACATCGGCCGTTCGGGCAGGTACCGCGCGTCATGCGTGCCGAAGTGCTGCCCGTCCACGTAGTACGTGATGGCGCTGTCGTCGATGGTGACGACGAGGTCGTGCCAGCCCGCGTAGCTCACGCGCTGCTCCGAGTGCTGGTTGACGGCCTGCCAGGGATCGGGGTTGTAGGTTTCCCAGGAGGTCGTGTAGAGGATGTTCGACGGCTCGCCCCACCCTCCGTTCGGCAGGTACTCGAAGTCGTACTCGGCGTAGTCGTCGGCCATGGGGGCCTTGAGGTCGTTGATGGTGAAGAACGTCTGCACCAGGTGGTCCCCGTCCGGCCCCGACCTGGGCGCGTCGGAGAACTTCACCCGGGCCGCGTACGTGCCGTTCTTGAACTTCATGTCCTTGGTGAGGACCTCCGTGTGCGTGGTGGACGCGCCGGTGCCCGCGGTGGAGGTCTCCAGGTTCATCACGGAGTTGCCGCCGGCGGAGACGAAGGTGACCTTGGACGGGTCCCAGGTGGCGCCGGGGACACCGGGACCGCCGGAGTTGGCGCGCACGCTCCAGCCGTGCGCGGAGATGTCCGGGTCGGTGTGCGAGCTGTAGTCGAAGTCGTCGAACAGGGTCTGTCCGCCGCCGGGCGGGTCCGTCGGGTCGGGCGGATCGGTCGGGTCCGTGTCGTTGCCCTCGGGAGCCGTGCCCCACACGGTGGCGCCGGCGAGCTGGGCGGTGACCTTGTCCCAGTCGGCGTACGAGGTCTGGGCGCCGTTGAACGAGTAGTCGTCGCTCTGCCGGACCGTCTGCCAACTGCTCTGGTGGAAGCGCAGCTGCATGTCACCGGTGTCCGCGCCGGGTGCCAGGCTGCCGGCCGCCGGGGTGAAGCCGATCTCCAGGTAGCGGTCGGCCGTCGCGGTGGGGTTGGCCAGCGTGCCGAACGTGCCGGTGACGGCGGAACAACCCCGCACCGCCCAGGAGCAGGCGAAGCGGTAGGAGGCGTTCGGCGAGTCGGCCTTGAAGTAGTAGCGGACCTTCACCTGGCTGAGCTGCACGGGGGAGGTGCCGGTGTTGCGCACCTTGAGCCAGGGTTCCGTCTGGTCGGCGGTGGCTCCGCCCGCGCTGGTGCGGTACTGGACGGTGAGGCCGGCTGCCTCGGGCGCTGCCTGTGCGGGGAGGGCGGTCAGGGCGCCGCCGCCCAGGAGAGCCGCCAGGGCGAGCGCCAGGCGGGCGCGGCTGACGGGGGGTCGGGTTCTCATCCGGGATCCTTTCGGCATGGCTCCCGCCTGCGCGGAAACCTCGGTGGGTGGTGCGTGGCGAGGGGGGGATACGACGGTGCACCGGCCGGCACCGGCGCTCAGCGGACGCCGCCCACCCGCGGCGGCACCGGTGCGGTGGCCGGCGGGTCGGCGTGCGGGACGTTCAGCGCGTCCAGTCGGGCCCGGTGCCCGGCCAGCCGGGCGGTGAAGTCCCGCCAGCCCGACGTGCCGTCCCAGACCCGTTCGGCGAGGGCGCACAGCCGGGGATAGGTGAGGTACTCGATGTGCTCGGGCGTCGGGACGAACTCGGTCCACAACTGCCCCTGGGCGCCCAGCACGCGGGAGGCGACCCGCGGGTCCGGCGTCGGCGGCGCGAGATCCACGTCGTACACCGCGCGCAGGTCGACGACGGTGCCGGGCTGGCCGGGGGGTTCCTCGGTGCCGTGACCGCGCGCGTAGTCGAAGTAGGTGGCGCGGTGGTCGGTGCGCACGACCTGGTGCCCGCGCTCGGCCGCCGCGTGGCCGTGCCCGGGTTCGCGCCAGCTCATCACCGTGCACTCCAGGGGGAGGGTGACGCCGTTCTCGGCCCAGACGACCGGATGACGGCCTGCCCGCACGAGGTGCCCGGCCATGCGGGCGATGAACCAGGGGTGCAGCGCGCGGGGACCCGGCAGCCCTTCTCGGGCGGCGCGGGCCCGCGCCGCCGGACTCCGCTCCCACTCGGTGGTGGGGCACTCGTCGCCGCCGATGTGGACGTACGGCGAGGGGAAGACGTCCATCACCTCGTCCAGCACGGTGCGGAAGAAGTCCAGGACGTGGTCGTCGGTGCCGAGGACGTTCTCGCACACGCCCCAGTGCGTCCACACGTCCAGGCGGCGCGCGGGGTCGGTGCCCAGCTCGGGGTGGGCGGCCAGGGCGGCGCGGACATGTCCCGGTACGCCGGTCTCCGGGAGCACGGTCACCCCGCGCTCGGCCGCGTACGCGACCAGCTGCCGAAGTTCGGCGCGGGTGTACGAGCCGCCGTGCGGTACGCCGTCGAAGCGGTCGCTGCCGGCGGGGCCGGCCATCGACTCCGACCGCCGGCCACCCACCTCGGTGAGCCTCGGATAGGCGGCCACCGGCATCCGCCAGCCCTGGTCGTCGGTGAGATGGAGGTGGAAGACGTTGAGCTTGTGCAGCGCCAACAGGTCGACGTAGCGCCGCAGGTAGGACACCGGCTGGAAGTGCCGGGCCACGTCGAGCATGGAGCCGCGCCAGGGATGGCGCGGTACGTCGGTGATCTCCACGGCGGGCAGCTCCCACGGGACGCCGCGCACCGGCCGTTCGGACAGGGCGTCGTAGGGCAGGAGTTGCCGTACCGTCTGCACTCCGCGCAGGAGTCCGGCCGGGCGGGCGGCGCGCAGCAGGGCGCCCTTGGGGCTCACGGTCAGGCCGTAGCCCTCGTCGCCGAGGCCGGTGAGGGCGGGGTCGAGCGCGAGGACGAAGGCGCCGTCGGCGGCTGCCTCCAGTCGCAGTCCGGTGGCCGGGGCGAGGAGGGTGCGGAGCAGCTCCGCGGCCGCTTCGGCTCCCGGCGTGACCCGCAGCCGGGTCGTGCCGTCGAGCCGGAAACGGCCGGAGCGGGTGGAGATGCGGCGGGGGCGGGGCACGAGGGCCAGTTCGGGGCGTGGCAGTTCCACGGGACGGCTCCGGTGGTCGGCGGTGCACGACGGGCGGGGAGGAGGGCGGGAGCGGCGTACGCGGTCAGCCCTTGACGCCTCCCGAGGCCAGCCCGGCCGTCACATGGCGCTGCAGGGCGAGGAAGATGACGAGCGCGGGCAGGGCGAAGAGGGTGGAGGCCGCCATCGTGGCCCCCCAGTCGGTGCCGAAGGTCGACTGGAACGAGGAGAGCCACACCGGCAGCGTGCGGCTGTCCTGCTGCTTGATGATGAGGAAGTTGGCGTAGGTGAACTCGTTCCACGCGGTGATGAAGCCGAACAGGGAGGTGGCCATGAGACCGGGTGCCAGCAGCGGGAAGGCGACCTTGCGGAAGGCACCGGCCCGGGTGCAGCCGTCGACCTGCGCGGCCTCCTCCAGTTCGGGCGGGATGCCGGCGATGAAGCCGCGCAGCACGACCACCGTGAACGGCAGCGTGATCATGAAGTAGATCAGCGTCAGTGTCGGGAGCCGGTCGAGCATGCCGGTGTCGCGGGAGATGATGTAGATCGGGATGATCAGCGACTCCCAGGGCGCCATCTGGGCGATGAACACCGCGAGCACGAACTGCCGCCGCCCGCGCCAGCGCAGCCGCGCCACGGCGTACGCGGCACCGAGCGCCACGACCAGGGCCAGCAGTACGGCGCTGAGGGTGACCAGGATGCTGTTGCGCCAGAACAGGGCGAAGCCGTCGGCGCCGACCGCCCGTTGGAAGTGGTCGAAGGTCCAGGCGCGGGGGACCAGCCGGGGATCGTAGGACTGGATGTCCGTGGACGGTTTGAACGCGGTCGTGACCATCCAGTACACGGGGAACAGGCAGACGACCACGGTGAGCGCTGCGGCGGCGTTGAGCGGGAGGCGGCGCAGCGCGCGTCGGGCCGAGGGGTGCGAGGTGCTCACAGCCGCTCACCCTCCTGACGGAACAGTTGACGGAAGTAGAGGATGAGGACGCCGCTCATCAGCAGGACCGTGAGCATCGAGGCGGCGGAGCCCAGGTCGTAGCGCTGGCCGGCGAGCGCGGTCTGCACGGCGTACACCGGCAGGATCGTGGTGGCCTCGCCCGGCCCGCCGCGGGTCATGACCCAGATCTGCACGAACGCCTTGAACGTCCAGATCACTTCGAGGGACAGGACCAGCATGAAGATCGGCCGGATCAGCGGGAACGTCACGGAGCGGAAGACGCGCGCGCCGCCCGCGCCGTCCATCCGCGCCGACTCGTACAGTTCGGCCGGCACCGTGACCAGGGCCGAGTAGAGCGTGATCGCGGCGAACGGCACCGACTGCCAGACGATCAGGACCACGACGATGGCGAACGCGGTGCCGCCGTGCGCGAACCAGGTGTAACCCTCGTACGAGGAGAGGCCGAGACCGGTGAGGGTCTCGTTGACGATGCCGAACTCGGAGTGGAAGAGCCACTGGAAGACCGTGGTGGCCGCCACCACGGGCACGGCCCACACCAGCACCAGGGAACTGAGGACCACGGTCCTGGCCGCCCTGCCGAGCCGCTCGGCCATCAGCGCGACCAGCGTGGACAGCACCATGATCGCGACCACGTTGACGGCCATGAACACGAAGGTCCGGCGCACCACCTCCCAGAACTGCGGATCGCTCAGCAGCGTCCGGTAGTTGCGCAGCCCGACGAAGTCGGCGTCGCCGAGGATCAGCTGACGCAGCCGGAAGTCCTGGAAGGAGATGAGGACGGCGCGGGCCAGCGGATAGATCAGCAGGTAGAGCATGCCCAGCACGGCGGGCGCGATCAGCAGGTACGGCCATAGGGATCCCGGACGGGCCGCGCCACGCCTGCCCGGGCGTCCGGGGGCGGCACGCGGCGGGCGGCTGACCCGGTGCGGCCCACTCCGCTCACGGACGGTCGACACGGCGCCTCCTGGTCCTCGGGGTGTCGGAGTCGGCTGCTGTCAGGAGCCGCTGTTGAGCGTGTCGGTGATCGTCCGGGACGCCTCGGCGGCCTCGGACTCGGCGTCACGGCCGGTGAGTACGGCCGTCATGTACTCCTTGATCGGGTTCTTCGCCTCGACCGCCGCCCACTGCGGGGTGTTGGGGGTGGCGTGCCCGTTCACGGCGCCGGCCGTCATGGCGGCGGTGCCGGGGTCGGCGGAGACGGCGCCCGCGAGCGTGGTCTTGTTCGGTACGTAGCTCATGGCGACCGCGAGCTTCTTCTGCCAGGCGTCTCCGGTCAGTTCCCGGATGAAGGTGAACGCCTCCTCCTGGTGTGCGGCGACGGCCGGGACAATCAGGTCGGAACCGCCGGTGAAGACGGCGCCCGGACGGTCGGCGGTCTTGCCCGGGATCGGGAAGAAGCCCAGCTTGCCCTTGAGTTCGGGGTTCTTCTCCTCGATGACCTTGGCGCCGCCGGGGACGGCGATGATCTGGGCCACCTGCCCCTTCGCCATCACCTCCGCCTGCGGCGGCTGGGCCTCGTCCGAGTCCTTGGGGCCCTTCCCGAGGGCCTGGAGGCGCTGGTAGAAGTCCATGGCCCGCAGCGCCTCGGGACTGTCGAGGCCGCCCTTCCACTCGCCGCCGGACTCCACGGCGAGGTCGCCGCCCTCGTCCCAGACGAAGCCGGACAGGACGTACCAGTTCTGGCCGGGCAGGTAGATGCCCTGCGTGCCGCCCTTGTCGAGCTTGCCGGTGGCGGCGATCCACTGGTCCCGGGTCTTGATCCCGGCGGCGTCCACACCGGCCTTCTCGAACAGGTCGGTGCGGTGGATCACGACCCGGTTGGCGGCGTAGTACGGGATGCCGTACTGCTTGCCGTCGTACGAACCGGGCTCGGCGAGACCCTTGAGCCAGTCGCTCCCGCCGAGCTCGTCCACCCGGTCCGAGAGGTCGGTCAGGCCGCCGCTCTGGGCGTACTGGGCGACCTGGGTGTTGCCCACTTCGATGACATCGGGCGCGTCGTTGCTGGCCAGCGCCGCGGTGACCTTCTCGCCGATGCCCTCCCACTCCTGGATCTGGATCTTCAGGTCGATGTCGGGATGGGACTTCTCGAAGCCCGTCTCGAACTGCTTCTGGAAGTCGGCCGAGACGCTGTCGCGCATGAGCCACACGTCGAGGGCGGTCCTGCCGCCGCCGGCGCCGTCCGACGCGTCGCCGGACGAGGAGCAGGCGGCGAGCCCGGCGCTGAGCACCAGCGTGGAGAACAGGGCGAGCGGGCGGTACCTCACGGTTCACCTCTGGGAGAGCTGGAAGGGACGAAGCACCCACACTTGACCAGTAAGGGGTGCGCGGCTTACCAGTCGGCGTTGGTCGAAGGTGGCATGGACCAATGAGGGCGTCAACCCCTCGCGTATGAAGGGTGTTTCGGCCGAGCGGCGCGATGTGTGGCTGGTTCACGACCGATGTGGACAGGTAAACTCGGCTGACCAGCAGACCAGTTACGGGAGTACTGCATGGAGATCGACGCCTCCGCCTCCGGTGCGGTGCTCAAGCGCGAGCGTGTCCGGGACGCGATCCTGGAACTCATCGAGGAACGGTGCCCGGGTGACGCGATCCCCTCCGAGCGCACCCTGTGTGCCGAACTGGGCGTGTCCCGGCCGACCTTGCGCGCCGCGGTCGACGAACTGGTGGTCGCCGGTCTGCTGGTGCGCGAGCACGGCCGGGGCATGTTCGTCGCCGCCGAGAAGATCACCCAGGAACTGGTCTCCGACCGGCGGGCCTTCAGTCTGCCGCAGGCGGCGGGCGCCTGGACCAGCAGGCTGCTGGAGGTCCGCACCCTGCCCGCGGGTGCCCGGGTGGGCCGCAAGCTGCGCATGTCGCCGGCCGCGCGGATCCACTACGTGGCCCGGCTGCGGCTGGTCGACGGCTCGCCCATGGCCATCGAGTACCTGCACGTCCCGGCCGACCTCGTCTCGGACCTGACCAGTGAGGAACTGGAGCAGGGCGACCTGTACGAGCACCTGAACGAGCGGCACGCCGTCCGGGTCGACGAGGCCGTGCAGTCGATCGAACCCACCGTGGTGACCCGCGCGGAGGCGGACCTGCTCGACGTGCCGGAACTGTCCCCGGCGCTGCTCTTCGAGCGCCTGACCACCGACACCCGCGGCCGTCCGGTCGAGTACGTGCACTCCCTCTACCGCGGCGACCGCTACCGCATCGTCTCCCGGCTCACCCTGGGCCCGCGCGACCAGGCCCCACCCTCGCGCGAGGGGCACCACCCGGGCATCCCGCCAGGTGACTTCACGAACGGAGACCCGGTCACGCTCTCGACGCGCGGAGTCGTGCAGGACGGAATGTAGCGCCCCTTCGGTGCGCGGAGATGCTCGGAACGGCTATGTATCGAGCACGTATTGACATGCAACGGCTGAGCCCGCAGAGTCTTGCCCCGAAAGCGCTCTGCAGCCGGACCGGGCCCGACCGGGCCCGACCGGGCCCGACCGGGCCCGACCGGGCCCGACCGAGCTTCGTCGCGCTCCGCCGCGCTTCACCGTGCTCGACAACGCCCGACCGTGCCCCGCCCGTGATGCCGACCGCCCACGAGGAGTGTTGCCGTCATGTCCGAAACGCCCGCTGTCTCACGCCGACTGCTTCTGGGCTCGGCCGTCGCCACCGGTGCGGTCGCGGCCGGGATGACCGGGGCGGCCCCGTCCGCGTCGGCGGCGGCCGCACCGGCGCCCCGTCGCAGGCCCGGCCAGAAGTCGATGATCGGGGTGCCCTTCGACGCCCGCAGAACCGTCCGTGTCGGTGTCATCGGCCTCGGCAACCGGGGCGGCGGCATGATCACCGGCTGGGCGGCCGTCCCCGGTTGCACCGTGACCGCCGTCTGCGACATCCGCGCCGACCGTGCGAAACGCGCCGCGGACCGCCTGGAGAGCAAGGGCAACCCCCGCCCCGCCGAGTACGGCGGCTCCGCCGACTCCTACGCCCGGATGCTCCGGCGGGACGACATCGACCTGGTGTACATCGCCACACCGTGGGAGTTCCACTACGAACACGGCAGGGCGGCGCTGCTCAGCGGCAAGCACGCCCTGGTGGAGCTGCCCATCGCGACGGAACTGCGTCAGCTGTGGGACCTCGTCGACACCTCCGAGCGCACCCGCAGGCACCTGCTCCTGTCCGAGAACTGCAGCTACGGCCGCAACGAACTGGCCATGCTCAGGGGAGCGCACGACGGCCTGTTCGGGGACATCACCAACGGCCACGGCGGCTACCTGCACGACCTGCGCGAACTCCTCTTCTCCGACACCTACTACACCGACTCCTGGCGGCGGCTCTGGCACACCCGCAGCACCGCCTCCTTCTACCCCATGCACGGACTGGCCCCGATCGCGGCGGCCATGGACATCAACCGCGGCGACCGCATGACCACGCTGCGCGCGACCGCGACCGCCCCGAAGGGACTGGCCGACTACCGCGCGCGCTTCGTGCCGAGGGACCACCCCTCCTGGAAAGAGACCTACATCAACGGTGACCTGGTCACCTGCATGATCGAAACGGAGAAGGGCCGGACGATCCGGGCGGAGCACGACGTGAGTTCACCCCGGCCGTACAGCCGGATCAACACCCTCGCCGGCAGCCGCGGAATCGTCGAGGACTACGCTGGGCCCTCCCCGACCGGTGCCCGGATCTACGTCGAACCCGACCACAGCGGCCACTCCTGGCGCGACTTCGAGGGCTATCGCAAGGAGTACGACCACTGGCTGTGGCAGAAGGTCGGCGACGACGCCGCCAACAACGGCGGCCACGGCGGCATGGACTACGTCCTGCAGTGGCGCACCGTCCAGCTGATGCGGGCGGGTCTCGTGCCGGACATCGACGTCTACGATTCCGCCGCCTGGTGCGCGCCCGTCCCGCTGAGCGTCACCTCGCTGGCCAGGGACGGCCGCCCCGTCGAGATCCCCGACTTCACCCGTGGCGCCTGGCGTGAGCGCAGACCCGGACTCGACTCGACGCCCACCGACATGCCGCCCGTCGGCTGACCACGAGAGGGACGGTACCCGCCACGGCACGGCGAGCAGCCGTGGCGGGACGTCCGGAGGGCGCGCGCCGGCCGTACGCGGAGTCAACGCTCCCGCAGCCGCCCCAGCTCCTCCAGCGTCCGGGACGCGGTGCGGGCCAGCCCCGGCCGGTTGTGCACGAACCGACGGGCGGCCCGCACCGGCTCCCGGCCCAGCCGGTAGGGGGCACCGCCCGGTCCCGGGCGCACCACGGCGCCGGCGTGCACCCTCAGGTCACGCGTCTTGAACGACTCCTTGTAACGCGCCGGCCCGCTGCCCAGGTCGACCAGCTCGATCCCGTCGGCGGCGGCCGCCTCCAGCATCCGGGACAGCAGCAGGAGCCCGGGGGAGTACTTGCCGTAGGCGCGGTCGTACGCCGGGAACCACCAGGACAGGACCGTTCGCGAGCGCAGCCCGAAGTGGGCGGCCACGGGCCGGCCGGCGGCGTAGAGCACCGACAGCACCCCTCGGCACTCGGGGTCCTCGCTCCGGGCGAGCAGCTCCACCAGCCGGGTGATCCACGCCTGCGCGAACCGGTCCCGTCGGCCCGTCCGCCGGTACTGGGCGGACTTCCACCGCATGAGTGCCCGCAGCGCCCCGGGATCCGGCTCGTCGTACACGAAGCGCACCTCGCCGACCTGACGGGCGAGTCTCCGCTCCTTGGCCAGGGTCTGCTTGAGGAAACCCGGCGAGTTCCGGCGCAGGCTCGCCGTGTACCGCTCGAATCCGTCACCGAGGTCGACGACGGGGGAAGCCAGTTCCTCGGTCGCGTGGGGCAGGAACAGGTCCTGCCCGGCCTCCAGATTGTCGAACTCCCAGGACGACAGGGCACAGGCCCGCAGCAGCGCGCGGGCGTCGAGACGGATGCCGTGGCGCAGGACCGCCCCCTGGCTGTCCGACACCCCGAGCCCGATGGCCCGCCCGCGCCCGGCGAAGCCCCGCTCGTGCGGAAAGAACCCGACCGGGAACCCGCCCTCCCGCAGCACCGCGACCCCGGCCCGCGGCCTGACCAGCCCGACCGCCGCGGTGAACGCCGGGTCCAGGAACGGATTCGCCGGGGCCCCGGAGGCGGCCCTGATCTCCCGCCAGATCTTCCGGTCGTCCGCGCCGAGCTCTGCCGGCCCGACCACGTCTATGCGCTTATCGGACATTCGCCTGCCTCCTGCGTCATCGGAACTCCGGACACACGAAGGCCTGCTGGACACCGCGTCCCGGCCGGCAGTACTCAGGCCGCGCGGCGCAGGCCTTGTCGGTACTGCCGTCGCTCAGCAGCGAAACGTCTGCATCTCGGGTGCGCCCCGGGCGCCCCCGCCCGCTTCCGGCCCGCCCGCTCCTGGCCGGCCCGCCGGTCCCGTCGGGCGAGGGCCCGTGCCGCCCTGCCACGCGGCGCGGGCCGGAGCCGGGGCGCGGGCGGCGGCGCCGTCGTCGGCCCCGACCGCGTTCGCCGTCCTCGGCGAGCGGACGGCGACAGGGCGGAGCACCGGATCCCCTTCGCGCGGGCCCGGCTCCCCGGCCTCTTCGACCGTCACCATCGTGGTCGCCGTCACCTCTGCCGACATCCCCGCGGCGCCCCGGCCCGGACCCGGTTCCGCCGGCCCCGGCGGCCGAGCGGCTACGAGGTACAGCAGCGCCCATGCCAGCAGAACTGCCGCCGCTGCCCGTCGACGCCGCACTGTCGCACTCCTGACCTGCGTCCCGGCCGGGGGGCTGACATACGGGCGGACACTGGGCCAGTCCCCCGAATTCGCCCAGTCGTGCCTCCAGTAGGCCGAGCGCGGCCCGCCCCGTCAAGGCCGCGTGACACGAACCGGTACGCCTGGCCGGGCCCCGGGGACGCTGTGCTCCGTTGCCGCTTCGCACCGGGCGTCTACGGCGGTTGGACGCCCGCCGGGCTCGCGCTACCGCGTCAGGACCGGCTCCGGGCCCATGACGACGACCGGCTCCTTGTCCGGGTCCAGGGCGTTGAGCAACGCGCGCATGTGCTCCTCGCTCAGGGACACGCAGGCGTTGGTCGGCCCGTCGTGGTCCACGTGGATCCAGACGCCGCCGCCCTTGTCCTCACCCAGTGGGCGGGTCTTGTCCAGCGGGGTGGTGCCGGGCACCCGGTTGTAGTCGATGGCGATCACGTAGTCGAAGGAACCCTCCAGCGGCTCGCCGAGATGCCCGGTGCCCGACACGGCGAACTCGGGGTCCTGGTCGTAGGGGAGCAGGGTCCCCGGGTCGGGCAGCCGGCCCCCGGCGTCGCTGAGCCGGAAGACGCCGATGGGCGTGTGCAGGTCGCCCGCCTCGTGGTCGTCGGTCCAGCCGCGCAGACCGTTGTGGGCGGGCCAGGGACCGGCCACGGCGCGCCAGCCCTGTGCGGGGTACTGCTCGTAGAGCACCGCCTGCGCCTCGTACGAACTCTCCGTGGCGCCCGTGACCACCAGGGCCTGCCGGGAGGCGTCGGGGACCCGGGCCCGCGTCGTCGGTCCGAGCCCGGGAAGAGGGCGGGGGAAGGAGCGCGGGGGAGCGGGCTGCGGGGACGCCGGCTGGGACGCGGATCTGCCGGGCGTCCGCGCGTCCCGGGGGGAGGCGCCCGACTGCTGCTCGGCACAGCCGGTCACCAGCACGCCGGTGCACATGACAGCGCCGATCACCAGGGCCAGCGCTTTCCTGACGGTCATATCGATCTCCGACTCCGTGTGTGGACTACTCATTGCTAGACCACTTACGGAACCCGGTGGCACGGCCGCCTCGCCGTCTCCCCCGTTTGGCGCAGGGAAGCGAGGACGCGGCCGCCCCCGCGGATCACTGCGCGGCGGCCGCCCCGACATCCTTTCCTCGGCCTTCGGCCGCAGCGGGGGGCCTCCCGCGCCATCTGCGGCTGATGACCGGGATGTGACGTCGTTCCGGCACGCCGTCGCCGGCCCCGTTTCGCAACATCGTTGCCGCTCACACCCCTTACTCACTGGTGGGGCTCGGACATGCCGTGTAGCGTCTGTAGCAGATGTCGTGGTTCGCCCAGACCGCCCGCGCCGGAGTGCGGGCGGTTTGCTGTGCAATGCCGGAGGACCAGGACGACCACCTCCGGGTTCGCACGGTGCGGATCCGATATCGGCTGAAAGGCAAAGGCATGGCCAGCGGAACCGTCAAGTGGTTCAACTCTGAAAAGGGCTTCGGCTTCATCGCGCAGGACGGCGGCGGTCCCGACGTCTTCGCGCACTACTCCAACATCAACGCCCAGGGCTACCGCGAGCTGCAGGAAGGCCAGGCCGTCACCTTCGACATCACCCAGGGCCAGAAGGGCCCGCAGGCGGAGAACATCACCCCCGCCTGACCCGGGAGAGCGCCGAACACGACACGGTGCCCGGGAACCGGTCGGTTCCCGGGCACCGTGTCCGTGTCTGTCACGACGCCCCCACGCGCCGCGGCCTTCAGTGAAGGTGACGCAGGAAGTCGAGCAGCGCGGCCGTCAGTTCGGAGGGCGCGTCCTCCTGGACGAGATGGCCCGCGTGGGCGATCGGCTCCCATCGGGCGCCCGGGACGGCGGCGGCGAGTTCGCGTCCCTTCGCCACGGGGATCCACGCGTCGTCCTCGCCCCAGCAGATCAGCGTCGGGACCTCGATCCCGGAGTAACGGTCCTGGATCTCGTCGGTGTAGCGCTGGTCGGCCTGGGCGATCTGCCGGTAGAAGGCCGGCTGCCCCGAAGCGCCGAGCCAGGGCTCGACGAGCCGGTCCAGCACCGTGGGATGCAGCCCCGGGCCGCCGGTGGAGGCGACGTACTCACGGACGAGAGCCCGATGGAGCGCCGGCGGCAGCTCCTCGAAGACCTCCGCGTGGTCGCGGACCAGCCGGAAGAACGGCGACCCCCAGGGCGCCAGCGCGACCGGATCGACCAGGGCGAGGGCCCGGTAGCCGACGCCGTGCAGCAGGTGGGCCCGCAAGGCGACGGCGCCGCCGAAGTCGTGGGCGACCACGAGAGGATCCTCGAGGCCCCAGTGGCCCAGCAGCTCGGTGAAGACCCGGCCCTGGGCGGCCAGGGACACGTCCTGGCCCGCGGACTTCTCGGACATCCCGTAACCGGGCATGTCCCAGACGAACACCTGATGATCACGTGCCAGCGAACGGGCCACCGCACGCCAGACGTAGGAGGAGAACGGCGTGCCGTGCAGCAGGACCAGCGGTGGCCGGTCCGCTCCGCCCAGCCGGTTCCAGCGGACGGTCCCGGAACCGCTGGGGAACGTCTCGGGCAACGGCCATTCGGCCATGGGTGCCGCTCCTCTCGGTAGCGTCGGTCGAGCGCCGGTGCGCGGCGGCGCACCGGCCCGGTCCTTTCAGGGGCGCCCGCGCACGGGTGTCACGGCTTGCGGGCGAGGCCGCCGTGTTCGCCGATGAGCTCCGGGGTCGCGGAGCCGGCTTCCGGACGCCAGTGGGTGACCGGGACGACCCCGGGGTCCACGAGGTCCAGGCCGTCGAAGAACGCCGTGATCTGGTCGACGGTACGCAGGATGTAGGGAGCGGCGCCGCTCTCGTTGTAGGCGTCCTGGGCCCGGTCGAACTCGGGATCGATGCCCCGGGAGCCGTCGTTGACGGAGAGGTAGCTGCCGGACGGAAGCGCGTCCATCAGCCGGGTGACGATGGAACGCGCCTGGTCGTAGTCCGCCACGTGCCCCAGGATGTTGCTGAGGATGAGGGCGACGGGCCGGTCGAAGTCCAGCGTCTTGGCGGCTTCCCTCAGGACGCTGTCGGGGTCGAGCACGTCGGAGTCGATGTAGGCGGTCGCGCCCTCGGGGGTGGAGTAGAGCAGCGCGCGGGCGTGGGCGAGGACCATCGGGTCGTTGTCGACGTAGACGATCCGGGTCTCCGGGGCGATGCGCTGGGCGACCTCATGGGTGTTGTCGGCGGTCGGCAGACCGGTCCCGATGTCGAGGAACTGCCGGACACCCGCCTCGGCGACCAGGTACGTGATGTTGCGGCGCAGGAAGGCACGGCTGCTGCGGGCGATGGTGACGATGCCGGGAAAGACGGCGGTGTACGCGTCGCCGGCCTCCTCGTCGACCGGGTAGTTGTCCTTCCCGCCCAGCCAGTAGTTCCAGATCCGGGCCGAGTGCGGCACCGAGGTGTCGATCTTCTGGCGCGCTGCGTGGTCGGGTGTCGTCACGGGGTCGCTCATGGGTACGGTCCGTCTTTCAGCCGAGGCGTGGATGCTTCCCCATAACCTACGTCGCAACGGCCTTTTCCTGTACACCGGTTCACTTCTCCGTGGCCGGCTAGGCCGTCCGTGGTCAGCTTCGGTCATCTGCCGCGACCCGTCCGGGCGCGGTCACGGGGGCCCGGCGGAAATCGGGGCGCGGAATGCCGGCGGTTGTGCCAGGGTGGCCGGTCGGTAAGCCGTCTGCCCTCCGGGGCTCGTCCCGCTCGTGGCAGGAGTGTCCGATGACACCGTCTCGTCTGGTTCCGTTGCTGGAGCAGTTCGACTGGGCGTACGAGCGTCTCACCGGCCGTATGGCCGGGCCGGTCATGGACAGCGGGGACGGGTCGGAGACCGGGGTGATTCCCATGACGGACGAGGAGTATTTCTGGGAGCCGGTGCCGGGCTGCTGGTCGGTACGGCGGCGGGCCGACGGTCCGGGACGGCACGCGACCTCTCTGGCCGGCGCCGGTGACTGGGGCCGGGACGCCGCACCCCACCCGCATCCCTCGCCGCCGCCCTTCACGACCCTCGCATGGCGGCTGAGCCACCTCAGCGAGATGCTCCTCCTGCGGGCCGATCACACGGTGGGCACCCACAGGCTCACCCGCGACGACTATGCCGTCAGCGGAAGCGCGGCGGAAGCGGTCGCGGCCTTCGACACGGCCGCCACCGCCTGGCGGAACGCGCTGCCGCACATCGACGACGCCGGGCTGGACACCGTCGGCCGGTGCACGTACCCCCATGGCAGCGACGCCGAGGAGCCCTTCATCGACATCGTCTGGTGGGTCAACCAGGAAGTACTGCACCACGGAGCGGAGATCGGCCTGGTGCGCGACCTGTACCGTGCCGGGACGTCGTCCGGCCCTGCCAGGTCCTAGAGGCGCGGCGCGCCCGTCACCGACATCACCAGTGAGTACAGAGACGTGGTGGCCGTGATGAACAGGCGGTTGTTCTTCGGTCCGCCGAAGGTGATGTTGGAGACGGGCTCGGGCACGCGCAGCCGGCCGATGAGGGTGCCGTCGGGGTCGTAGCAGTGGACGCCGTCGTCCAGGGCGGCGGCCCACAGGCGGCCCTCGTCGTCGAAGCGGATGTTGTCGAAGTGCACGTCCCCGCGGCCCTCGGCGAAGACCTTCCCTTCGGAGAGCGTGCCGTCCTCGCGGACGTCGAACGCGTGGATCCGGGCGGCCCGGGAGTCGGAGACGAACAGCCGCTTCTCGTCCGGGGACAGGATGACGCCGTTGGGCCCGTCGAATCCGTCGGCGGCGAGCCGCACGTCCCCCGACGCCGGGTCGATCCGGTACACGTTGCACGCGCCGATCTCGGACTCGGCGCGGTGGCCCTCGTAGTCGCTGGTGATGCCGAAGTCCGGGTCGGAGAACCAGACCGTGCCGTCGGAGCGTACGACGGAGTCGTTCGGGCTGTTGAGCCGCTTGCCGTCGTAGCGCTCGGCGAGGACGGTCACCGTGCCGTCGGGTTCGGTGCGGGTGACGCGGCGGTTGCCCTGTTCGCAGGTGACCAGGCGGCCCTGCCGGTCGAGGGTGTTCCCGTTGCTGTGGCCGGCCGGAGTGCGGAAGACACCGACCGTGCCGGTGGCCTCGTCCCAGCGCAGGAGGCGGTCGTTGGGAATGTCGCTCCAGATCAGCTGGCGCCAGGCGGGGAGGTACAGCGGGCCCTCGGCCCAGCGGCAGCCGTCGTGCAGGACCTCCAGTCTGCTGTCGCCGTTCGCGCAGCGTCCGGTGCGGAAGCGGTCATCCAGGATCTCGTACGGGCCGTCGGTGGACATGGCGTCCTCTCAGCGGAATGATCGGAATGTCATTCAACGTAACACGCAGATTGCCGAATCAGATACTGTTCTTGTATGAAGTCGGTAGATGAGATTGACCGTCGGCTGATCGCGTTGCTCCAGCGGAACGCCACCCGGCCGTACGCCGCTCTGGGCAAGGAGGTCGGCCTGTCGGCGGGCGCCGCCCATGAGCGTGTCCGCAAGCTGCGCGAACAGGGCGTCATCAGGGCCACCACGGTCGACGTCGACCCCGAGGCCCTCGACCGCGGAGTCCTCGCCTTCGTGCTGGTGGACTCCACGGCGTGGATGGGGGACCGGGCGGAGGACTTCGCCGCCGTGCCGGAGATCCAGGAGGCGCACGTCATCGCCGGCAGCGCGGCCGTCCTGGTCAAGGTGCGCACGGCCACCACCGAGCGGCTCCAGGACGTGCTGCGCCGCCTCTACGCGATCGACGGCGTCAGCGGTACCCAGGCGACGGTGGTCCTGGAGACGTTCTTCGAACGGCCGCTGGACGCCGGTTAGCGGCCTGCGCGGCTGGACGCCGACGGCTTTCGCGGGGAGCCGGGAACGTCAGGCCCCCCCGGGAACCGGGTGTTCCGGTCAGCCGGGCGAGAAGGGGAGCATCGCGACCGGCTCGGACAGTGCCGTCTCCTCCGCCTCGGTCGGAGCACGCCGGCCCGTGCCGATCGGCAACGACTTCGGCGACCGCGGTGCGCAGCGCCGTCCAGGAGCCGGGGAAGAGATCCAGGGCCGCAAGCCGGCAGCGCCGACCGTTCGGCTGCGACCGATATCACCCGGGACCGCGAAGCGGTACTCGGACCGGGTGCACCGAACCGCCCCTCAGGCGTCGGCCGGCGCGGGTTCCTCCGGCGGGTCGCTGAGCTGCTCGCGGACGTAGTTCCAGACCACCGCGATCAGCGCGGCGACCGGCACGGCGAGCAGGCTGCCGATGATCCCGGCCAGGCTGCCGCCGAGTGTCACCGCCAGCAGGATCACCGCCGCGTGCAGACCGAGCCCTCGGCTCTGGATGATGGGCTGGAACACGTTGCCCTCCAACTGCTGCACCACGACGATGATCGCCAGCACGATCAGCGCGTCCGTCAGGCCGTTCGACACCAGGGCGATGAGCACCGCGACGAAGCCCGCGAACAGGGCACCCACGATGGGCACGAACGCGGACACGAACGTCAGCACCGCGAGGGGCAGTACGAGCGGCACGCCCAGGATCCACAGGCCGAGGCCGATGAAGACGGCGTCGAGCAGACCCACGAGCGCCTGCGAGCGGACGAAGGAACCCAGCGTCTCCCAGCTGCGCAGGGCGACGGCCGGGACGTCGGTGGCGAGCCGGCCGGGCAGCTGGCGGCTGAGCCACGGCAGGAACCGCGGCCCGTCCTTGAGGAAGAAGAACATCAGGAAGACGCCCAGGACGGCGGTGATCAGACCGTTGACCACGGTGCTCAGGCCGGTGGCCACCGTGGTGACCACACTGCCGATGCTGTCCTGGACGCGCGCCATCGCGGAGTCGAGCGCACTGGTGATCTGGCTGTCGTCGACGTTCAGCGGCGGCCCCGCGGCCCAGTCGCGCAGCCGGGCGATGCCTTCGACCACGCCGGCGGTCAACTCGTCGGTCTCGGAGGACATCGGCACCGCGATCAGCGCCACGATGCCCGCGACGGCCAGGAGGAACGCCACGGTCACCACCGCGGCGGCCAGTGCGGGACGCCACCCGTGCCGCCGCAGGAATCGGGCCGAGGGCCAGGTCAGCGTGGTCAGGAGCAGACCGACTATCAGCGGCCACACGATCGGCCACATGCGGCCGAGGATCCACAGGGCCACCGCGAGCATGACAAGTATCAGCAGCAACTCGGCAGAGGTGCGCGCGGTGGTACGGAGCGCGGCACGGGTCCTCGCGGAACTCAATCTGGCAGACATGGGGTCACCCTATGGCGACGCCAGTTGCCCTCCGCGCCCGAGTCCTTCCTTCGCGGGCGAGAGCCGGTTCAGGAGACCTTGACCCAGTCGAGCGTGCGCTCCACCGCCATCTTCCAGCCGGCGTACCCTTGCGCGCGCCGGTCCTCCGGCCACCGCGGTTCCCAGCGCCTGGACTCGTGCCAGTGAGTGCGCAGTTCATCGGTGTCCCGCCAGAACCCCGTGGCCAGTCCCGCCGCGTAGGCCGCGCCGAGTGCGGTGGTCTCCGCGATGACGGGACGGCTGACCGGTACGCCGAGGACGTCTGCCTGGATCTGCATGCAGAGGTCGTTGGCGGTCACACCTCCGTCGACCTTGAGCACGTCGAGGTGGACACCGGAGTCCTGTTCCATGGCCTCGACGACGTCGCGGCTCTGGTAGCAGATGGCTTCCAGAGTCGCCCGCGCCAGGTGCGCGTTGTCGTTGTAGCGGGCGAGTCCGACGATCGCCCCCCGGGCGTCGGAACGCCAGTAGGGGGCGAACAGGCCCGAGAAGGCGGGGACGAAGTACATGCCGCCGTTGTCGTCGACGGTCCGGGCGAGCTCCTCGCTCTCCGCCGCCGTCTTGATGATCTTCATCTGGTCGCGCAGCCACTGCACGGCCGACCCCGTCACCGCGATGGAGCCCTCGAGCGCGTAGACCACCGGGCTGTCGCCGAACTGGTAGGCCACGGTGGTCAGAAGACCGTGCTGGGAGCGGACCAGTTCCGTGCCGGTGTTGAGCACCAGGAAGTTGCCGGTGCCGTACGTGTTCTTGGCCTCACCGGGCGCGAAGCAGACCTGACCCACGGTGGCCGCCTGCTGGTCGCCGAGGACCCCGCCGATGGGAACGGCGGCGCGCAGCGGCCGGGAGGTCCGGGTCGTGCCGTAGGCCTCCGCGTGCGACGAGGGGTTGATGGTGGGGAGCATCGACCGGGGGATGCCGAAGAAGCCCAGCAGTTCGTCGTGCCAGTCGAGTGTCTCCAGGTCCATCAGCATGGTCCGGCTCGCGTTGGTCACGTCGGTGGCGTGGATGCCGCCGTCGGGACCTCCGGTCAGGTTCCACAGGACCCAGGCGTCCGTGTTGCCGAAGAGGGCGTGGCCCGCTTCCGCCGCCTCGCGGACGCCGTCGACGTTCTCCAGGATCCACTGGATCTTTCCGGCGGAGAAGTAGGTCGCCGGCGGCAGTCCGGCCTTGCGGCGGATGACGTCGCCCCGGCCCGAACGGTCGAGGTTCGCGGCGATGGCGTCGGTGCGGGTGTCCTGCCACACGATGGCGTTGTAGTAGGGGCGGCCGTTGCGCCGGTCCCAGACCACCGTGGTCTCCCGCTGGTTGGTGATGCCGATGGCGGCCAGGTCGGTCCCCGACAGCCCGCTGTGGCGCAGGGCGTTCTGCATCACCGAGTTGGTGCGCTCCCAGATCTCCACCGGGTCGTGCTCCACCCACCCGGAGCGGGGGAGGATCTGCTCGTGCTCCAACTGGTGCTTCGCCACCTCGTTGCCGCCGTGGTCGAAGATCATGAAACGGGTGCTGGTGGTCCCCTGGTCCACCGCGCCGATGAAGTCCGCCATGCTGTGCCGCCTCTCCGGCCGGTGTCAGTCCTCCGGCGCCGGTACGCGCCCCGTGGGCTCCGGCTCCGCCGTAGGCAGGAACCGGCCGATGAAAACCTTGTACAGACCCGCGCCGAGCACGCCGCCGATCAGCGGGCCGAGGATCGGTACCCAGAAGTAGAGGTTCCCGTACTGATCTCGCCATGCTCCGCCGTACCCGGTGAGGAAGCTGGCCAGCCGGGGACCGAAGTCGCGGGCCGGGTTGATGGCGTATCCCGCGTTGGTGCCGAAGGCCATGCCGATCGCGACCACGACCAGGCCGATGACGAACGGGGCCAGGTTCGCGCCCGGCGGTGTGTTCAGCAGGTCCGTGATGGCCATGATGAGCAGCAGCAGGATGGCGGTGCCGATGACCTGGTCGCGGAAGGCGCCCCACTCGTGGACCGGGAGAGCGGTGTTGCCGTTGGCGGGCAGCGTGGAGAACACGGTCTGCGTCTTGATGGTGTGGCCGGGGTCGGCCTTCGCCAGCGCTTCGGTGTAGTTCCAGCGGACGAGGAGAGCGGCGACGAAGGCACCGGCCGTCTGGGCCAGCGCGTAGGGCGCCACCTTGCGCCACGGGAAGCCCTTGAACACCGCGAGCGCGACGGTCACCGCCGGGTTGATGTGGGCGCCGCTCAGCCTCGCCGCCACGTAGACGCCCAGGGTGACACCGAGGCCCCACGCCCAGGAGATGCTGTCGTGGTCCCCGAGGCCGCCTTCCGGATCCGTGAGGGCCCCGCCCGCGGCCACTTGGGCCACCACACCGCAGCCGAAGAGGATGAGGATCATCGTGCCGGCGAATTCGGCCGACAGTTCACCGATCAAGCCGGACCTTTTGAGCCGTTCAGCCATGGAAGCTCACCTTCCGCCGGCTGAACCGGCATCGACTGTCCGAACCTCTCTTTCGGCAGATTAGGGTCGTAAGCGGCAAGCCGCACATGAAGTACGGCCGTTTGCCTGATCGCTCGCCGTCAGCCGGTGCGGTCAAGGGCGGGGGCGATCACGGCGAAGGCGCGGCCGGTCAGTTCGAGGGGGCGGTCAGTGCCGTCCCGGCGGCCAGTTGCGGACAGAGGTCGGCGTCGGGGGTGAGTCCCGGGCCACGCGCCAGTTCCTGGAGCGTCAGGAGCAGTGGCGTGACGGCCTGACGGCGGACCTGCGCACTCCCGCCCTGCACGCACGCTTGCCCATGTCGGTCAGGAACTGAACGACCACGTCCTCCTTGGACGCGAAGTACCGGAAGAACCTCCGCTTGGACACTTCGGCGGTGGTGGCGATCTCGTCGATGCTGACCGCGTCGACACCCTTCCCGCTCGCCCAGTCCCCGGGCCGGGGCGCGCTGCCGCAGTTGCACGCGGCGACCGACCCGAGTGCGCGCAGCGGCGAGTTCATCGGGCCGGACGGTCCGGCGGAGCTGCGCGGCGGGCCGGCACGGGTACGGCTGGCACCCGCGGCGGCGGACGCCGAGACCGGCCGACGCCTGTGGGAGTTGTCGGAGCGGCTGACCGATGTGCGCTTCCCGCTCCCGCCCGTGCCCGACTGAACTCGACCTCGGCCTGGGTCAGAGGTGATCCGGACCGATGGGCAGCCGGCGCTTGTGGTCGGTCAGCCGGTAGCGGGTGACGATCTTCTCGAAGGCCTGCTCGTCCACCGGCTTGCCCTCCAGGAAGTCGTCGATGTCCTGGTACGTGACTCCGAGAGCGTCCTCGTCGGCCTTGCCGGGGTCGAGGGTCTCCAGGTCGGCCGTGGGGACCTTCCGCACCAGCTCGGCGGGCGCGCCCAGCGCGTCCGCGACCGCGCGCACACGGCGCTTGGTCAGGCCGGTCAGCGGAACCAGGTCGGCGGCGCCGTCACCGAACTTGGTGAAGAAGCCGGACACGGCCTCGGCCGCGTGGTCGGTGCCGACGACCAGTCCGTCGTGCGCGCCGGCCACGGCGTACTGGGCGATCATGCGCTGCCTGGCCTTGACGTTGCCCTGCACGAAGTCCTGGTGCCGGGCGTCGCGGAAGGTCACACCGCCGGCGATCAGCGCCTCGAGCGCGGCGTCGCTCGCGGGCTTGATGTCCACCGTCAGCACGTGGTCGGCCTTGATGAAGGAGAGCGCGAGCTGGGCATCGTGCTCGTCGGCCTGGACCCCGTGCGGCAGCCGCATCGCGTAGAAGGCCGCCTCGTGTCCCTCGGCGCGCGCCCGCTCGACGGCGAGCTGGCACAGTCGGCCCGCGGTGGTCGAGTCGACACCGCCGCTGATGCCGAGGACGAGAGAGCGCAGACCGGTGGAGGTCAGCCGCTCGGCAAGGAAGGCCACCCGGCGTTCGATCTCCCGTTCGGCATCGAAGGTCTCCGCGACCTCCAGTTCCCGGGCGATCTCCAGTTGCAGGGCGATGGACGCCGACTCGCTCAATTCCGCTCCTCGTTCGATTCCCTGGGGTTTCCCACTCACCCTACCCACGAGACGCGCAGCCGCTCCGGCGGGACCGTCCCGGGTCAGCGGCCCTTGCGTACCCTGGCCGCCGCGCGGGCTTCCGCGGCCTTGCGGGCCTCGGTGGTCTTGCGGGACTCCTTCGCGGGACGGCCCGAACGGGCGCCGAGGCCGCGGAAGGGGGCGTTGCCGCCGCTGGTCCGCGGCCCGGTCGGCGGGCGTTTCGCACCGGTGATGGTGGTCAGCTTCTGTTCGCCGGAGCGCACCGGGGTGACGGTCGGCCGGATTCCGGCCTCGGACATCATCCGGTTCACCTCGCGCCGCTCGTCGGGAGTGACCAGCGTGACCACGCTCCCGGACTGTCCGGCGCGCGCCGTACGCCCGCCGCGGTGCAGGTAGTCCTTGGCGTCGGCCGGCGGATCGACGTTGACGACGAGGTCGAGCGCGTCGACGTGGATGCCCCGCGCCGCGACGTTGGTGGCCACCAGCACGGTGACCTTGCCCTCCACGAACTGGGCGAGCGTGTGCGTGCGCTGCGGCTGCGACTTGCCGCTGTGCAGGGCGGCGGCCCGCACGCCGCTGGCCCGCAGGTGACGGGTGAACCGGTCGACCGCGGCCTTGGTGTCCAGGAACATCAGCACCCGGCCGTCGCGTGCGGCGATCTCGGTGGCGGTCGCGTACTTGTCGGCGGGGTGGATGGTCAGTACGTGGTGTTCCATCGTGGTGACCGAGGCCGACGCCGGGTCGACCGAGGCGAGGACCGGGTCGTGCAGATGGCTTCGCACCAGCTGGTCGACGTCGCGGTCGAGCGTGGCGGAGAACAGCAGCCGCTGCCCGTCGGCGGGCACCTGGTCCAGGATTCCCGAGACCTGCGGCAGGAAGCCCAGGTCGCACATCTGGTCCGCCTCGTCCAGCACCGTGATCCGCACGTGGTTCAGGTGGCAGTCACGACGGGACACCAGGTCGGCCAGTCGTCCCGGCGTCGCGACGACCACCTCGGCGCCGTCGCGCAGCTGCGTCGCCTGTCGGTTGATCGCCAGCCCGCCGACCACGGTCGCCAGTCGTACGTTCAGCGCCTGCGCGTACGGGGTGAGCGCGTCGCTCACCTGTTGGGCGAGTTCCCGCGTCGACACCAGGACCAGCGCGAGCGGACGCTTCGACTCCGCCCGGCGACCGGCGGTCCGGACGAGCAGGGCGAGGCCGAAAGCCAGCGTCTTGCCGGAGCCGGTCCGCGCGCGACCGAGGACATCGCGGCCGGCCAGCGCGTCGGGCAGGGTCGCCGCCTGGATCGGGAAGGGCGTCGTCACCCCCAGGCCGGTCATCGTCTCCCGCAGCGCAGGCGGAAGGCCGAGGGCGTCGAAAGACGCGACGGCCGGCCGGTCCGCCGACTCCGACGGCGCTGTCGTTCGCTGGGATGCGCCGGCCCCGGAGGCTCCGGTGGCCGACGACGGCTTCGCGTTCATGGGGGACCTCCCTGATCAGGCGCCCGGAACGCCACCGGGTCCGTACCCCTCGGTACGGACCCGGGCGCCTCAAAGCGTGCCTCCACTTTACCAGCGGGCACCCTGAGGCCCGGCGGTCCGGGCAGACCCCGCGGCGCTCGCGACGGGCACCTGCTCCGCGTCCCGGGAGCACACGGAGGCGGCTCCCGCAGCCGGCGACGCCGGCCCCGGTGCCTCGCCCGCCTACTTGGTTCCGACCCTTCCGAGCGGGTCCGGTCCGGTTGTCGGCTCGGCGCCCGCGGTCATCCCGAGGTCGACGGTGAGCGGTGATGCGCCGCTTGGACGCGGCGGTGGCTCCAGGCGAGCAGGGCGAGCAGAATGAAGCCGGAGATGATCAGGCTCGCCCCGGTGGCCCATCCGGAGTACGGCACCTGCGGGACGAGTCCCCACACCACGCCCGCACCGACGAGGAAGAGTCCGACCAGGACCGAGCCGGCGATACGCCACGGTGAGGAGACGCTCTCCTCGGCCGCACGCATCGCCTGCCCGCGGACCGGAGCGACGAACCGGTCCAGTGCCGGGACGGCACGCGACAGCAGCACCACCCCGGCGAACACGAGCAGCAGGCCCGGCCCGGGCAGTACCAGCAGGGCGATTCCGATCACCACCAGCACGGCGCCGAGGGCGCCCAGGGCGGCTCGCCGGATCGATTCGACACTGCGCGCCATGTCGCCACGCCTTCCCGCGGTCGGCAGAACTCCGGTTCCCTTCGGCCTGCCCAACCTTAGGCAGGCATCGTGACGCAGGCGAATTCCATCGGACGTTGTTCACCGCTGCCGGCCGATGGCTGAACAGTCCGGCCCGCACTGAACGGGACCCACGGTGCGGACGCCGGTCACGCGGAGTGCGAGGGCGGCGCGGACGAGAGCGCCGAAGAGCCGGCCAGGCGGTCGGCCGCGCCCGCACCGGCGCAGCCGCCGTCCGAGGAACCGGTGGACCGGGTCGGCGGCATGTGCGCGTCGACGACCGCGCTTCGGGCCGTCCGGAAGGGCAGCGCGGCGGACCTGGCGGAGGTCCGGAAGCCGGACAAGGGCGGCGCGTCCGCCGAGTTCCTCGCCGTCAGTCACATCTCCCGCGCCCCGCGGCTGGGTGGTTCGGGTGGTGTGGCCGAGCTCGGCGACGACCTCACCGGGACCGCCGTCGCGCAGAGCGAGGACGGTCGGGCGGGTGGTTGTGGACATCGCCCGTGAGGTGCTGACGGCCGCGGGCTGGGCAGTCGGCGCAACGCCTACGGGGGGCACCTCTAGTCAAATTTGGCTAGAGTGGGTGCATGGTTGAGAAGACGATCCCGATCCTGCCGTGCCGTACCCTTCAGCCCGTTCTCGACTTCTACACCGCCCTCGGGTTCGAGGTGGCGTTCCAGCAGCGGAGCCCCAATCCGTACGCGGTCGTAGAGCGCGGTGGCATCGAGCTGCAGTTCTTCGGCCTGAGGCAGTACGAGCCGGCCGAGTCGATCAGCACCTGCTACGTCCTGACCGACGACGTCGACGGGCTGCACGCCGCGTTCCGGGCGGGGCTCAAGGCGGCGTACGGGAGGGTTCCCACGCGAGGGCTGCCGCGTATCGGACAGCTCAAGGACATGTCGTACGGCGTGAGGCAGTTCCTCATGACCGATCCGGGCGGCAACTGCATCCGCGTCGGGCAGCCGACCGGCGAGGACCCGCGTCACGGGCCCGCTCCCGAGGAGACCTTCGCCCGCGCCCTGCACCACGCCTCGCTCCTGGCGGACTCGAAGGAGGACCCCGCAGGCGCGGCGAAGGTCATCGACCGGGTGCTTCGCCTCCCGGGGGAGCGGCCCACGTCTGTGCGGCTGTTCCGCCTCCTCGTGCTGCGAGCGGACGTCGCCGGGCGTCTCGGCGACGAGGAGACCGCGACGACCGCACTCGCCGGTGCCGCCGCGGTCCGACTCACCGCCGAAGAGCGGGAATCGGTCCAGGACGACCTCAGGCGTCTCGAAGAGCTGCGTGACTGAGGTCCGCTCGCGGCATGAGTGCGGTACCCCGGGCGGTGGTCGGCATGACAAGCTGGGGCCCTGTTGTCCGAACCCAGGAGGTCACCATGACTGCAGAGTCTTCATCGCGAGCAGGTTCGGAGTCGGCTGACGTCGAGAGCCCTTCCGTGGCGCCCGACAAGAACGGCCAGTACGACCTGAAGGGCAAGTTCCGGGAGGCTCTGGAACGCAAACGCGGCAAGCAGGCGGAGGCCGCGGCTCTCGCCGCGCACACCGAGGCGTCGAAGATCCGCGGCGCCCATGGTCCGGCTGCCAGTCAGCGGTCGTTCCGGCGCAAGAGCGGCGGCTGATCGCGCGGCCGGCCGCTGGGCGGCCGGCGTGACCGGGCCTCTCCGGCCGGGGCCCCGCGGCGCCGTCCGGAGAGGCGACCGCTCGGCCGGGCCCGGAGAACGTGTCATTTTCCGAAGCCGTGCCTCCCGGTCCGGCAGTCCGAGCGACAACGCCGCCTCGACCTCGCCGTGCCGTGTCTCCAGCTCCTCCAGGGCACGCCGTCCCGCGAGCACCGTCGCGGTCAGCGCGCCCCCGATCAGGATCCCGGTGACGGGGATCAGCGCGATGCCCCTGACCGGCAGCAGCCCGATGGCCACGAGCAGCAGGACGACCGGGAACACGGCGACACCGATCGGTACGGCGGCCCACCACCAGGTGTGATGGCCGGTGATGCGGCGGCCGGCCGTCCATGTCGCCACCGCGAACATCATGGCGACGAAGGTGAAGAGCAGCGCGCGCGAGCCGAACGCCCACCGGACGACGGCCGCTACGGCGGCCAGCTGGACGGTCGCCCGGAGTCCGGCGGTGACGATCGCGCGGGTGTGGCCGAGCCGGGCCGACGCGGCCACCCCCGCCGCGACGACGAGCAGCAGGGCGAGTGCGACGCCGAGCGCCGGGTTCACCGGGAGCAGGGTCGAGGCCGACGTGATCACAGCTCCACCCTGAGGCGGGGACCCTTCAGGGCCGGCTGGTCAAGTAGCCGCCCATGGAGGTGAAGTACTCCGTCGCGGACAACTCCCGCCCGTCCTCGGTGCGTACGCGCGTGATGGCGAGGCCCCGGTTGCGCCCGGTGCGCGCGTCGGCCCCGGCGACGATCACCACGCCGTCCCCCTCGCGGTAGAAGACGCGGCCGGGCGTACCGCCGTAGCGGCCCTGGGACACGACGGCGGCGAGGACCTCCAGTCGCCTGCCCCGGTGGAAGGTGAAGGCGCTGGGGTAGGGATCGGACTGGGCGCGCACCAGGCGTTCCAGGTCCTCGGCGGGCCAGGACCAGTCGATGCGGATGTCCTCGGCGGAGCGCTTGTGGAAGAAGCTCGCCTTGGACCGGTCCTGCTTGGTGAACTCCGTCCGGCCCGCGGCGATGAGGCCGAGGGCGCCGATGGTGACCGGAGCGATGAGGTCGACCGTCTTGTGGAAGAGGTCGGTGGCGGTGTCCGCCGGTCCGACCGGCACCGCCTCCTGCCGGACGATGTCCCCGGCGTCCAGTTCGTCGTCCATCATGTGCGCGGTGACGCCCACTTCGGTCTCTCCGTTGATCAGGGCCCAGATCAGCGGGGAGAAGCCGGCGTACTTCGGCAGTAGCGAGTCGTGGACGTTGAGCGTGCCGTGGCGCGGGAGGCTGAAGATGTGCGGGGGGATCCACGTCCGCCAGTTGTTGGCCACGATGACGTCCGGGTCGGCCTCCTTGAGGCGTTCGAACAGCTCGTCGTCGTCGGGGCGGTTGCGGATCAGCACCGGCACGCCGTGCTCCTCGGCGAGGTCGGCGACGGAGTCGCTCCAGATCTTCTCGTAGGCGTGCTCGCTCTTGGGGTGCGTCACGACCAGCACCACGTCGTGTTCGGAGTCCAGGAGGGCTTGGAGGGTGCGGTGCCCCCAGGTCTGGTAACCGAACATGACGACCCGCATGGGGTTCCTCCTCGAGGCAGGGGATGGCCCGGGCAAGTAAAGCAAGCCTTACCTTGGTCCGCAACGGCTGCGTGCGGACCGTCAGTTGAAGGATCTTGCCACCGGATCGCCCTATCGACAGCGGCACAGCATTAGCTTAGGCTCACCTAAGTTTCCGGCGGCCGCTCCGCCGGCATGTCCCATTTCGGCAATCCCCCACGCCCGACAGGTGACTGTCCCGCACGATGGGAGTGACATGTCACAGGTTCTTCCTGATGACGCAACACTGGTCCACGACCTCATTGGCATCGGCTTCGGACCGTCCAATGTCGCCATGGCGATCGCGATCGGCGAGCACAACGCAGGCGCCGGCGAGCAGGAGGCGGTCAGCGCTCGCTTCTTCGAGCAGCAGCCGCGCTTCGGCTGGCACCGCGGCATGCTGATCGACGACGCGACCATGCAGGTGTCCTTCCTCAAGGACCTGGTGACACTCCGGAACCCGGCCAGCGAGTTCAGCTTCCTCTGCTACCTGCAGAGCAAGGGACGGCTGATCGACTTCATCAACCACAAGAACCTCTTCCCGCTGCGGGTGGAGTTCCACGACTACTTCGAGTGGGCCGCGGCCAAGGTCGACGACATGGTCTCCTACGGTCACGAGGTCGTCGGCGTCGCGCCAGTCGCCCGTGACGGAGGCGTGGACCACCTGGAGGTGACGGTCCGTTCGGGGGAGGGGCTCGAGGTCCACCGGGCGCGCAACCTCGTCATCGGAACCGGGCTGCGCCCCCTCGTGCCGGACGGAATCGAGCGCGGCGACCGCGTCTGGCACAACTCCGAACTGCTGGCGAAGGCCGACGGGTTGGAGGGCACCTCGCCGTCGCGGTTCGTCGTCGTCGGCGCCGGTCAGAGCGCCGCCGAGAACGTCGCCTACCTGCACCGCCGCTTCCCCGAGGCCGAGGTCTGCGCGGTCTTCACCCGTTACGGCTACAGCCCCGCCGACGACAGTGGGTTCGCCAACCGGATCTTCGACCCCTCGGCGGTGGACGAGTACTTCGCCGCGCCCGGCAGCGTCAAACGCCGGCTGATGGACTACCACGGCAACACCAACTACTCCGTGGTGGACATCGACCTGATCGACGACCTGTACCGGCAGATGTACCGGGAGAAGGTCCTCGGCACCGAGCGGTTGCGCTTCCTCAACGTGTCCCGGCTCACCGAGGTCAAGGAGACGCCCGACAGGGTCCGTGCCACCGTCACGTCCCTCGTCACCGGCGAGGAGACTCTCCTGGACGCGGACGTCGTGGTCCTCGCCACCGGCTACAGTCCGGCCGACCCCCTCGGCCTGCTCGGCGAGGTCGCGGACCGCTGCCTGCGGGACGAGGAGGGTCTCGTCCGGGTCGAGCGTGACTACCGCGTCGCGACCGACCCCGACCTGCGCTGCGGCATCTACCTCCAGGGCGGCACGGAGCACACCCACGGCATCACGTCGTCCCTGCTGTCCAACACCGCCATCAGGGTCGGGGAGATCCTGGAATCGCTCCTCGCCCGGGGCCTCAAGTCCACATCCGACGAGGCCCGGACGGTCGCCGACGGAACCGGCACCGCCGCCCGTTAGTGTACGTCGCCATGACCACGACTGCGGTTGAGCGCCCCCTGCCCAGGGGCACGACGGAGGCCCGCCGAAGGCGGGTCGCGGGATTGGGCGCGCTCGCGGTGATACTCGTGGTCGCGGCAGCGGCGTCGCTGGCCGTGGGCGCGCGCGCGTTGAGTCCCGCCGAGGTGTGGCACGGGCTCTTCGCGGCGCCCGACTCCGATCAGCGGCTCACCGAGATCAGGCTCATCGTGCGGACCGTGCGGGTGCCCCGCACGGTGCTGGGGATCGTCGCGGGCATCGCCCTGGGGATCGGCGGGGCACTGATCCAGGGCTACACGCGCAATCCGATCGCCGACACGGGCCTGCTCGGGGTGAACTCGGGTGCCTCGTTCGCCGTGGTGTCGGGGATCGCCCTGTTCGGGTTCACCGACCCGTTCCAGTACGTCTGGTTCGCCTTCCTGGGCGCGGCGGTCGCGGGTGTCGTCGTGTTCGGGCTGTCGAGCATCGGCCGGGGCGCGGGCAACCCGTTGACGCTCGCACTGGCCGGGCAGGGCGTCACCGTGTTCCTCGCGGCGATGACCACGGCGGTCGCGCTGACGGACCAGGCCTCGCTGAACGCGCTGCGGTTCTGGAACGCGGGCTCGGTGGCCGGTGTCGGGTTCGACGTCATCTGGCCGGTGACCGGGTTCATCGCGGTCGGGCTGGTGCTGGCGCTGACCACGCTGCCCGCCATCAACCTGCTCAACCTCGGTGACGACGTGGCGCGGGGGCTGGGTGTGAACATCGCGCTGAGCCGGACCGTCGGCATCGTCGCCATCACGCTGCTGGCGGGCGCGGCGACGGCGGCTTGCGGCCCCATCGCGTTCATCGGCCTCATGGTGGCTCACGTGGCCAGGTATCTGACCGGGCCGGACTATCGCTGGCTGGTGCCGTACGCGGGGCTGCTGGGCGCCGTCGTGCTGCTGGTCTGCGACATCGTGGGACGCTTGGTGGTGCGGCCGGGGGAGCTGGACGCGGGTGTCCTCGTGGCGCTCCTCGGCGCGCCGTTCTTCGCGGCCCTGGTGTGGCGCGGAAAGTTCAAGAACGCGTGAACGGGGCGGATGTGAAGGTGAACCAGGCCGACGTGCGGCCACCACTGACGCCCGGCGTGCGGCTCGGACGCGTGTCGTTCGTATGGCGGCCCTGGACGGCGTGCGTGACGCTGCTGCTGGCGGCGGCGGTCTTCCTGGTGTTCTGTCTGTCGATCGGGGTCGGGGACTTCCCGATCAGCCTGCCTCGGGTGGTCGCCACCCTCTTCGGCCGGGGCGAGTCGGTCGACGAGTTCGTGATCATGGACCTGCGGATGCCGCGTGCTCTCGCCGGCCTCGTCGTGGGGATCGCGCTGGGGGTGTCCGGCGCGCTCACGCAGTCCATCGCGCGCAACCCGCTGGCGAGCCCGGACATCCTCGGCATCACCAGCGGCGCCAGCGCCGTCGCCGTGTTCCTGGTGACCGTATCGGGCGGCACCGCCGCCGCGATCGTCAGCGCGGTGGGCCTGTCCGCGGCGGCGCTCGCGGGCGGTCTCGGCACCGGCCTGCTGGTGTACTTCCTGGCGTGGCGGCGGGGCATCGACGGCTTCCGGCTCATCCTCATCGGCATCTCGGTCAACGCCGTGATGCAGGCGATCACGACCTGGCTGCTGGTCACGGCCGACATCAGGGACGTGGCCCGGGCCCAGGCGTGGCTGGTCGGTTCGCTGGACAACCGGGGGTGGAACGAGGTCTGGGTGGCGCTGTGGGGCACGCTCGTCCTGCTGGTCGTCGTGTCCTGTGTCGCGTTCCAGTTCAAGCCCATGCACTTCGGTGACGAGGTCGCCGCGGGCCTCGGCGTCCGGTACGCGATGGTGCGGGCGGTCCTGCTGCTGTGCGCGGTGCTGCTGGCCGGCGTCGCGGTGAGCGCGGCGGGCCCGGTCCCGTTCGTGGCGCTGGTGGCGCCGCAGGTGGCGATGCGTCTGGCGAGGTGCCCCACACCGCCGTTGGTGGCCTCCGGCATGGTGGGAGCGCTGCTGTTGATCGGCTCGGACCTGATCGCGCGGACGGCCCTGCCGGTCTCCCTCCCGGTCGGTGTCGTCACCGCCGCAGTCGGCGGCCCCTTCCTCGTCTATCTGCTGGTGCGGGCGAACCGCCGATAGCCGGTACGCGGACAGCTGGTACAAAGTAAGGCGAGCCTAAACAAGGGGGCCTTGTGGTCGTTCAGTCCATCACCGCGGCCAAGTCCGCAGTCGACGGCGCCTCACGGCTGGCAGCCAGGGGTGTCTCGGTCGGCTACGGCGCCCGGACCGTCATCGACGAACTCGACGTGGCGATCCCGCCCGGGGTGATCACCACGATCATCGGGCCCAACGGCTGCGGGAAGTCCACCCTGCTGCGGACGCTGTCGCGGTTGCTCAAGCCGACCAGGGGGACGGTCGTGCTGGACGGCGAGGACATCGTCACGCTCAGGACCAGGGACGTGGCGAAGAAGCTCGGTCTGCTGCCGCAGGCACCGGTCGCACCGGAGGGGCTGACGGTGTCCGACCTGGTCGCCAGGGGCCGCCACCCGCACCAGGGCTGGCTGCGGCAGTGGTCGTCGGACGACGCCGCCGTCGTGGAGCGCGCGCTGGCCATGACCGGGGTGTCCGACCTCGCCGACCGCCCGGTCGACTCGTTGTCCGGCGGCCAGCGTCAGCGCGTCTGGATCTCGATGACCCTGGCCCAGGGCACCGACCTGCTGCTGCTGGACGAGCCGACCACGTACCTGGATCTGGCGCACGCGATCGACGTGCTCGATCTGGTGGACGACCTGCACGAGTCGGGGTGCACGGTGGTCATGGTGCTCCACGACCTCAATCTGGCCACGCGCTACAGCGACAACCTCGTCGTGATGCGGGAGGGGGCGGTCCTGGCACAGGGACACCCGCGCGACGTGATAACCGCCGAACTGCTGCACGAGGCGTTCGGGCTGCGCGCCAAGGTGATCGACGATCCGGTGGGCGACCGCCCCCTCATCGTCCCGATCGGACGGACCCACGTCGAACTCGACCAGGCCGTAACAGAGTTGTAGTGGTGAGGGTAGGCTAACCTCACTCGATCGCGGTAAGGTTTGCTGCCCTTAGACGGGGGCGCAGTGGACAGTGCGACAGCAAGGGAACTCCGGATGCTCCTCCACAGAACGACGCGTATGAAGTCCCGGCAGCGGTTGGCGGCGGTACTGTCCGCGGCCGCCCTCGGCGCCGGCCTCCTCGCGGGCTGCGGTTCCGACTCGAACGACTCGGCGGACAAGGCGGGCGCCGACACCTCGACCGCCGCCTCCGGCGCCTTCCCGGTCACCGTGGAGCACGCGTTCGGAACCACCGAGGTCACCGAGGCTCCCAAGCGGGTCGTCTCCGTCGGCTACACCGACGACCAGACCATCCTGGCGTTCGGCATCAAGCCGGTCGGCATGGTCGACCAGTACCCGAACCCCGCGGGTCAGAGCCCCGACATCAACACCCAGTGGCCCTGGGTGAAGGACGAGTGGGGCGACACCAAGCCCGAGGTCGTCATGAAGAACGGCGACTCCGGCCCCAACTTCGAGAAGATCGCCGCCCTGCGGCCCGACCTGATCGTCGCGGTCTACTCCGAGATCGACCAGGCCGCCTACGACAAGCTCTCCAAGATCGCCCCGACGGTGGGACGCACCAAGGCCGAGAAGGAGCCCTTCAGCGCTCCGTGGCAGGACAACGCCCTCCACATCGCCAAGGCGCTCGGCAAGGCCGAGGAGGGCGAGAAGAAGGTCGCGGACATCCAGGGCAAGCTCGACGCGGCCAAGAAGGCGCACCCCGGGCTGGCGAGCCAGACCGCCGTCGTCCTGTCCTGGTACGAGGACTCGGTGGCGCCGTTCACCTCCACCGACGTGCGCGGACGGCTGGTGACGGGCATCGGCTTCAAGTACCAGACCGAGATCGACAAGGTCGCGGACGGCAACTTCTACACCAAGCTCTCCCCGGAGCGTGTCGACCTCGTCGACGTCGACCGTATCTTCGTCATCAACGACAAGGCGGACCAGGACAAGCTGAAGAAGTTCAAGCTGTTCACCAACCTGGACGCCGTCAAGAACGGCAAGGTGTCGTACCTGCTGGACAGTGAGGGCCCGGCGGTCGGCGCGGCCATCTCCCAGGGCACCCTGCTGTCCATGCCGTACGCGATCGACGAACTCGTCAAGTCGGTCGGGTAGGTGTGAGCAGCACAGACACACGCGTCGCCCCGGCCATCCTGCGCACGGCGACCGGACGCGAGGCCGGCCGATGGATCGCGGCGCACTGCCGCGAGGTGCCCTGGCTGACGGTCACCACCGTGCTCACCACGGTGGCCGGCGCGGCGCTCCAGGTGCTCCCGGTGCTGCTGCTCGGCCGGGTGGTCGACGGGGTGGTCGAGGGCGAGTCGAGATCGGTCCTGGTCACCATCGGGGCCCTGATGGTGGCCGCCGCGCTGCTCGGCGCGGTGGCCACCGCGGTGTCGACCTACCTCATCGGACGGCTGGGCGCCGACCTTCTCGCGCGGCTGCGGGAAGGCGCCGTCCGGGCGGTGCTGGGGATGCCCAGCACGCGGATCGAGCAGGTCGGACGGGGAGACGTGCTCTCCAGGGTCGGCGACGACGTCGCCGTGATCTCCAAGGGCATCCGGACGGCCGTCCCCACGGTGTTCTCCGCGGGGGTCCTGGTCGTCATCGCCACGGCAGGCATGTTCGGGCTGGACTGGCGGCTCGGTCTCGCGGGCGCCGGCGCGCTGCCCGCGTACGCGCTGGCCCTGCGCTGGTACCTGCCGCGGTCCGCGCCGCTCTACCGGAAGCAGCGGATGGCGCAGGCCGACCGCGCGCAGGCCCTGATCAGCGGTCTGAACGGTATCGACACGGTCCGGGCGTACCGCCTCGAAGGCGCCTTCCGCGAGAAGGTCACCACCGAGTCCTGGAGAGTGCGCGATCTCGGTATCGAGGTGTTCCGGTTCTTCGGCCGGTTCGTCGGCAGGGAGAACCGTGCCGAGTTCATCGGGCTGACCCTGATCATCGTGGTCGGGTACGCCCTGCTGGAGGCCGACGCCGCCAGCCTGGGCGAGGTGTCGGCGGCCCCGCTGCTGTTCCACCGGCTGTTCACCCCGCTGGGCGCCATCATGTTCACCTTCGACGAGGCGCAGAAGTCGGGCGCGAGTCTGACCCGGCTGGTCGGGGTGCTGGCGGAGGACGCGGAAGACCGGCTGGTGGGCGACGCGTCGGTGGCGGTGGCGGAGTCCGCGCCGTATCCGGTGACGGTTCAGGGGCTGACGTTCGCCTACCCCGGCACCGAGGAGCCGGTCCTCAGGGACGTCGACCTGACGATTCCGGCGGGTGGCTCGCTCGCCCTGGTGGGGGCGACGGGCGCCGGCAAGACGACCCTGGCCGCGCTGATCGCGGGCATCGGGACACCGCAATCCGGGTCGGTGCGAGTCGGGCCGACCGATCTGGCCGGCCTGGACGAGGCGGGGGCACGGGCCCTGGTGAGCATCCTGACGCAGGAGACGCACGTGTTCTCCGGGCCGCTCGCCGACGACCTGCGGCTGGCGGCGCCGGAGGCGAGCGACGCCGAACTCATGGCCGCCCTGCGCACGGTCGGCGCCGACGCGTGGGTCGACGCGCTGCCCGACGGGCTGCAGACCCTGGTCGGCGAAGGCGGCGAACGCCTCGACGTCACCAAGGTCGCCCAGATCGCCCTGGCCCGGCTGGTGTTGAGCCGCTCGCCGGTGGTGGTGCTGGACGAGTCGACCGCGGAGGCGGGCAGCGAGGGCGCCGCCGAGCTGGAACGGGCCGTGCTGGCCGCCTGCGCGGGCCGGACCACGCTGTTCGTGGCGCACCGGCTGACCCAGGCGATGGCGGCGGACCGGATCGCCGTGCTGGACGCGGGGCGCGTCGTGGAGGAGGGCACCCACGAGGAGCTGGTGGCTCTGGGCGGCCGGTACGCACGGCTGTGGCGGGCCTGGCGAGAAGGTAGTTAGGGATGCCTAAGTTAGGTTAGCCTGCCTTGATTCCTTGGAAGGGGCGTTGAGTCTTCGATGATGGAACCGACCGCTCGTCTCGTACAGCTTTCTCCCAGGCACCTGACCGACATACGCCGCCGCACCGGCGACTTCTCCGACAGGAACATCGCCGAAGCGTGCGCCATCGGGCTGTCGTACTGGGCGACGGGCGGCAGCCCCGACGGCATCGACCTCGTCCCCGGCACCCTGTTCGCCGACGTCCTCGGATGGGTCGCCAACGGCGGGTCGACACCCCGCGGTTGGGACGTCGGAGCGGACGTACGGAGCATCTTTCTCCCCGAAGGCGTCGAACCGGACGACGCGCAGCTCGCCCTCGACGACCTGGCCGACTTCCCGGACCGGCCCATCGGCACCATCCGCCCCTCCAGCAGGGAGGCGCGGCTGAAGGAGCTCGCCGAGTGGAACGACACCGACGCCGACCGGAGCCGCCCCACCCTGGTGGAGATGTTCCGCGAACAGGCGCGGAACCGGCCGGACGCCGTGGCCGTCGTCGACGAGCACCGGACGCTGACGTACCGTGAGGCGGCCGCGCTGGCCACCCAGCTGGCGCACCACCTGACCGAACGCGGGCTCACCGCGGAGCAGGTCGTCGGCATCTCCCTGGAGCGCTCCGCCGACATGGTGATCGGGCTGCTCGGCGTGCTCCAGGCGGGCTGCGCCTTCGTGCCCCTCGATCCGCACTGGCCCGCCGCGCGCCGGGCCGTCGTCATCGAGGACGCCCGGGTCGCGGTGCAGCTCAACGCCTCGGGCGAGCACCCCGCGGGCGAACCGGAAGCCGTCGCCGTGGACCTCGGAGACTGGCGATACGCCTCCCACCCCGCCGAGGGCACCGCGGTCGGCGTCCATGGCGACTCCCTGGCCTATGTGATCTTCACGTCCGGTTCGACCGGGCGGCCCAAGGGCGCGATGATCCGGCACGAGGCGATCAGTGAACGCCTGCTGTGGCAGGTCCACGAGATCCTGGGCTTCGGCCACGACGACGCGTCCCTGTTCAAGGCACCGCTGTCCTTCGACATCTCCGTCAACGAGATCTTCCTGCCGCTGGTGTCCGGTGCCCGGCTGGTGGTCCTGCGACCCGGCGGCGAACGCGACCCGCACCATCTGCTGAGCGTGATCGCCGAACAGCGCGTCACCTTCACCTACCTGGTGTCCTCCATGCTGGACGTGCTGCTGGAGATGTCGGGCGACTCCGGACGGCTCGACAGTCTGCGGCACGTCTGGTGCGGCGGCGAGGTGCTGACCCCCGAGCTGTACGAGCGGTTCCGCACCCGCCTCGACATCCCCATGTACCACGGCTACGGCCCCGCCGAGACGACGATCGGTGTCTCGCACGTCATCTACCGGGGCGCGGCGGAACGCCTGTCGACGTCGATCGGCAAGGCCAACCCCAACACCCGTCTCTACGTACTGGACGACGCCCTGCGCCCGGTCCCGGTCGGCGTCGGCGGTGAACTGTACGTGGGAGGGCTCCTCCTGGGGCGCGGGTACGTGGGAGCGCCCGGCCTGACCGCGTCCCGGTTCGTGGCGAACCCCTTCGCCGATGACGGATCCCGGCTGTACCGGACCGGTGACCTCGCGCGCTTCGCCCCCGACGGCTCGCTGGACTTCCTCGGCCGGGCCGACAACCAGATCAAGATCCGCGGCATGCGGCTGGAGATCGAGGACGTCGAGGCCGGCCTCGCCGAGCACCCCGGGGTCCGGCACACCTGCGTCGTCGCGAAGAAGAACGCGGCGGGCGGCACCTACCTGGTGGGGTACGTGATCCCGGCCGCCGGGCACGACGGCCTGCGGGCGGACGACGTCAAGGCGTGGGCCGGCGAGCACATGGTGGAGTACATGGTGCCCGCCCACATCGTCGCGATGAAGGAGTTCCCGCTCACCGCGAACGGCAAGCTGGACCGGCACGCGCTGCCCGAGCCCGCGGCCCGGCACGCCCCGGTCGTCCCGCCCGCCACCGAGAACGAGCGCGCGGTGTGCGCGGCGGTCGCGACGCTGCTGCAACTGGACGAGGTCGGCGTCGACCAGGACTTCTTCCAGCTCGGCGGAGACAGCATCCTGGCCATCTCGCTGCTGAGCGCGCTGCGTGACGCGGGACTCCACGTCACGGCACGGCAGATCTTCACCCACAGCACCGTGGGAGCACTGGCGGCGGTGGCGAGCCGTGAGGACACCTCCACCGTGGACCACCGCGACGTCGCGACCGGCCCCGTCGTGGGATCGCCCGTGGTGCAGTGGCTCGGCGAGACCACCGACGCGATCGACGGCTTCGTGCAGTCGGTGGTGCTGAACACCCCGGCCGGCCTGACCGCCGACGACCTCGACGAGATCCTCGCCGCCGTGGTCGGGCGGCACGACATGCTGCGGGCCAAGCTGGTGCGCGGCGACCGCTGGAGCTTCGACATCCCGGACCCGGACCGGCCGGAGCAGGCGGACCGGGCGGACCGGGCGGACCAGGCGGGCCGGGCGCACGCGCGGTGGCAGGAGAGCGACCGGCCGCTCGACGAGTGCGTCGCGCTCGCCACCGACGGGCTGGACCCCACCGGCGGCGTGATGCTGCGCGCCGTCTGGCGCCGCGAGGCACGGCAACTGGTGCTGGTGGCCCACCACGTCGTGATCGACGGCGTGTCCTGGCGCATCCTGATGGACGACCTGGCCACGGCATGGCGGCAGCTCGCCGCGGGCGATCCGGTCGAGTTGCCCCCGGCCGGCACGTCGTTCCGGCGTTGGACGCAGCTGCTGGAGCGCGCGGCGTTCGACGCGGACAGCGCCTGCTTCCGCCGCGCCCTGCCGGGAGCGGACGCACCACTGGGCAGGCGGGCCCTGACCGAGTCGGACACCGTCGCACGGGAGCGGGTGCGCACCGTCTCCGTGGGCGCCGAGGCCACGGCCGCGCTGCTGAGCGAGATACCCGCGAAGTTCCACGCCGGCGTCAACGACGTGCTGCTGACCGCGCTCGCCGTCACCCTCGCCCGCCGGCGCCGCGACCTCGGCCAGGACCAGACGTTCGCGCACATCGAGCTGGAGGGCCACGGCCGGGAGGGACGGTTCGTCGCGCCGTCGGCCGGCTTCGAGCCGGAGCTGTCCCGGACCGTGGGCTGGTTCACCACCCTGTTCCCGGTGACCGTCGACCCCGGCGCGGCCCCCGACTTCACCGCACCCGAGTACCTGACCGCCGCCCTCAAGGCCGTCAAGGAAGACCTTGCCCGGGTACCGGACAACGGCATCTCCTACGGTGCGCTGCGGTACCTGGCCCGTACCGAGTTCGACGCGCCCGCACCCCAGGTGCTGTTCAACTACCTGGGCCGCTTCGACGCCGGCGCGGCGGGCGACTGGCAACTCGCCCGGGCCACGGGGCAGTTGGGGGAGAAGCGCGATCCGAGGATGCGGCTGCCTCGCGCCCTGGAGTTCAACGCGATCGCGGAACCCGCGTCGACCGGCGAGTACGAGCTGGTCACCACCATCTCCTGGCCCGACGGGATGTTCACCGACGAGGACGTCGCGACGCTCGGCGAGTACTTCCGGGAGGCCCTGACCGGGCTGGCCGCGCTCGACCGGGGCGGCCACTCGCCCAGCGACTTCGCTCCGGTGCCGCTCACCCAGGCCGACGTCGACGCGCTGGACGGTCCGGCGCTGCGGGACATCCTGCCGTTGACCCCGTTGCAGGAAGGCCTGTACTTCCACTCGGTCTACGACGACGACTCGACGGGCAGCTACGTCGAACAGCAACTGCTGACACTGGACGGCGAGGTGGACGCCGATCGGCTCGCGGCGGCGGCCACCCGCCTGCTCACGCTCCACCCGAACCTGGCGGCGCGGTTCGTCGCCCTCGCCGACGGCCGTGTGGTGTCGGTGCTGGAGAGCGGTGTCGAGGCGCCCTTCACCACGCTGGACCGCCCCGGCATCACCGACGACGAGATCCGCGACCACGCCGAGCGGGACCGCCGCGCAGGCTTCGACCTGGCCACCGGCCCGCTGATGCGGTACACGCTCATCCGCGGCGGCTTCGGCCGGAACGTCCTGGTGCAGACGGTGCACCACATCATCGCCGACGGCTGGTCGGTGCCGCCCATGCTGCGCACACTGCTGGCCGAGTACCACGCGCCGGGAAGCGTGTACGTGCTCGGCGGCTTCCCCGACCACGTCCGCCGGCTCGCCGGGCGCGACGACGACGCGAGCGACCGGGTCTGGCGCGAGCAGCTCGCCGGGCTGCCCGGCCCCTCGCTGGTCGCCGAGGGGCACACCCCGTCGGACCGGTTCGCGGACACCGCCGTGGAGGCCGACGACGACATCGACGCCGCCGTCCGGTCGGCCGGCGTACCGCTGAGCGTGGCCGTGCACAGCGCCTGGGCGGTGACGCTGGGCGGCATCCTGCACGGCAGGGACGTGGTCTTCGGTTCCACGGTGTCCGGGCGCGACGCGGACGTGCCCGGCATCGAGGACATGGTCGGTCTGCTGATCAACACGATCCCCCTGCGCGCCCGATGGACCCGTACCAGCACCGCACGCGACCTGCTCGACTCGGTCAGGGCACACCAGAGCGCGGTGCTGCCGCACCAGCACGTCTCGCTGGCGGGGGTCGCCCGCCGGACGGGCACCGTCTCACTGTTCGACACCCTGGTGGTGTTCGACGTGCCGACCGACGTGGCCGGTCTGCGGCGACCCGACGACACACTGGTCATCACCGGCATCGTGAACGAGGGCGCTCCCCACTACCCGTTGACCCTGGTCGTGGAGCGCACGTCCGGCGGCCGCCCGCGCTTCAACCTGATCCACGACGCCGAGCTCCTGCGGGAGGCGGGCGCCCGGGAGATCCTGCACACCTTCACCCGGACCCTCACCGGCCTGCTCTCCCGGCCGGACGCCCTGGTCGACGATCTGACGTCCGAGGGGACCCGGCGGCGTACGGAGCCGATCACCCCGACGACGCTGGCCGGTCTGTTCGACGCCGCCGCGCGCCGGGACCCGGCCGCCACCGCCGTCACCCAGTGCGGTCTCGACGGCGGGACCCGGTCCCTCACCTACGGCGAACTGGCGGACGCGAAGGACGCGCTGGCCTCGGCGCTGCGCGCGTCCGGCGTCGGACCGGGCAAGCGGGTCGCCGTCGCGGTCCCGCGCTCCGTCGAGCAGGTCGTCGCCCTGGTCGCGATCGCCAGTGCGGGGGGCGCGTACGTGCCGCTGGACCTGGCGTACCCGGACGAGCGACTGGAGTACATCCTCGCCGACTCCGCTCCGCAGGTCGTCTTCGTGGACCCGGAGCAGCGCGAGCGCTTCACGCGGCTGCTGGCCCGGGCGGGCGGGCCGGCCCGCGTGCTCGTGCAGGGGGAGGTACAGGTACCGCCCCCGGCGACCACCGAGCCGGGGCCCGGGGCCGGTTGGGCCGACCCCGCGTACGTGATCTACACATCCGGATCGACCGGCAGACCCAAGGGTGTCGTCGTCCCGCACTCCAGCGTGGTGACGCTGCTCGCGAACACCCGGTCCGACATGGGCTTCGGTCCGCACGACGTATGGGTCCAGTTCCACTCCTTCTCCTTCGACTTCGCGGTCTGGGAGCTGTGGGGGGCACTGGCGCACGGCGGTGAGCTGCTGGTCCCGGAGTACGGGCTGACCCGTTCCCCGGTCGACTTCCACCGGCTGGTCCGCGAGCGCGGAGTGACCGTGCTCAACCAGACCCCGTCGGCGTTCCACCAGTTCACCGAGGCCGACCGGCAGGCCGGCGAACCGCTGCCGGCCCTGCGGAGGATCATCTTCGGAGGCGAGGCGCTGGACCTCGGGCGGCTGCGCGGCTGGGTCGAGCGGCACGGCACGGCCTCGCCCGAGCTGGTCAACATGTACGGCATCACCGAGACCACCGTTCACGTCACCCACCGGGTGCTGACCGACGAGGACTTCGGGCCCGGCGGCGACGCCAGCCCGATCGGCGGTCCGCTCCCCGGTCTGACCACCTACCTGCTCGACGACCGGCTCCGGCCCGTGCCGCCGGGCAGGGAGGGCGCCATCTACGTCGCCGGCGACCAGGTGGCGCTCGGGTACCTGGGCCGGCCCGGGCTGACCGCCGGCCGGTTCGTGGCGGACCCGTTCGCGGGCGACGGCTCCCGCATGTACCACACGGGCGACCTCGCCCGCCGCACGCTCGACGGCGAGCTGGAGTTCACCGGCCGTGCCGACGACCAGGTGCAGCTCAAGGGCTTCCGTATCGAGCTGGGCGAGGTGGAGTCCGCGATCAGGGAACTCGACGGGGTGACCGACGCGGCCGTCACGGTCGCGGAGAGTGGCGACCACCTGGTGGCGCACGTCGTGGGCCGGGCGCCCGGAGACCTCGGCGAGCGGCTGTCCACGAAGCTGCCCGCGCACATGGTGCCGGGCCGCGTGCTGCCGCTGGACGTCCTGCCGCTGACGGTCAACGGCAAGCTGGACCGCAGGGCACTGACCGAGCGAGCGGGTGCGCCGCTGAGTGACGCGGGGACGTGTCGATCCGCGGCCCCGCAGCCGGGCCCGACCGGCCACCCCCGGTCCGCCGACGACGACGCCACCGGTGATCCCGCGCTCGCCGCCCTCGTCACGATCTTCGCCGACACGCTCCCTGGCCATGACGTCGACCCAGGCACCGACTTCTTCCGCGCCGGAGGCGACAGCATCGTCGCCATCACCGTGATCAACCGGGCGAGGGCACTCGGACTGCCGATCACGCCACGGGACGTGTTCCTGCTCAGGACTCCGCGCGCCCTCGCGGAGCACCTGGGGACGAGCACTCCGCGGACCCCGGTGTCCGCGCCCGCCCACCGCGCCGACGGTCCGCTGCCGCTGCCGCCGATCGTCCTGCGGCAGCGGGAACTGGGCGGCTCACTCGCCCGGTTCGCCCAGGCCAGGACACTGGTGGCCCCCGAGGGCACCGGCTTCGCCGACGCCGAACGCGCCGCGCACGCCGTCGTGGCCGCGCACCCGGCCCTGCGCCTGCGCTTGAGCGTCGAGCACGGGGTGTGGTCGCTGCGCACCGAACCCGCGCGCGAGGTCACCGTCACCCGGACGGACGCCACGGACGCCACGGACACCACGGCCGCCACCGACGCGACGACCGCGGCCGACGAAGCCGCCGGGCGCCTCGATCCCGAGGCCGGAGAGGTCGTCGCGTTCACGTGGCTGGAGCAGAGCCGGACCCTGGTGGTCACCGTGCACCACCTCGCCGTCGACTCCGTCTCCTGGCTGATCCTGCTGGACGACCTGGCCACCGCGATGCGCGGAGCGCCCCTGGCACCCCCGACCACGCCCTACGCCGAGTACGCCGAAGCGCTGACGCTCCAGGCCACCCATGCGACCGACGGCCTGGATCACTGGATCACCACCCTCCGGGCGCCCGCGCCGCTGCCCGCGGCGAAGGGGGCACGCCAGACCACGGTCGTACTCGCACCCGAGGCGAGCGACCTCGTGACGCGCACCGCGCCCGCCGCACTCGGCGCCGGTCTCACCGAGCTGCTGTGCGGCGCGCTGCGTGCCGCGCTGACCCGCATCCAGCCGTCGCCCACCGACCTCGCGATCGATCTGGAGCGGCACGGCCGGGTGCCGGCCCTCGAACACCACGACTACAGCCGTACGGTCGGCTGGTTCACCTCCATCGCGCCGGTACGGCTCACGGCGCACACCGACCCGCTCGCCGCCGCGCGCGAGCTGGCGCAGCGGCAGCCGGACGAGCGCGCGCACGTCGCCTACGGACAACTCAGGTATCTCAACCCGCAGACGGCCCCGCTGCTGACCGCCCGCCCGCAGGTGCTGTTCAACTACCTCGGCCGGGGCAGCGAGTCCCAGGCCCCGCACCTCACCGGCGGCGACCAGGGCAGCCCGTACGCCGTCGAGGTCAACGCGTGGACCGACGCGGCCACCGGCGGCCTGCACGCGGCCTTCACCCTCGCCGAGGGCGTCCCCGACGACATCACCGGGCACTGGCTCAGCGCACTGGAACACATCGCGGACGCCGCCGCGACGGCCGAGCGCACCGCACCGGTGACCCCGCTCCAGCGAGGCCTGTACTTCCAGGCCCAGATGGCGGGCTCGGCCGGACAGTACGTCGCGCAGAGCTACTTCACCTTCGACCGCCGCCTGGACACCGACGCGCTGGCCGAGGCGATGGCATACGTGATCGCGCGCCACCCGGTCGTGGGCGCAGGCTTCACCACCGACGACGAGGGAAACCCCGTCCAGGTCCTCGCGGCGGGCCGACGAGTCGACGTCCGCACGGTCGAAGCGGCGACCGACGCGGAGATCGAAGCCGTGCGGGCCCGGGACCGGAACACGGGATTCGACCCGGGCGAGCCACCCCTGATCCGACTGACCGCGGTGCGTCTGCCCGGTGACCGCGACGGCCTGCTCCTCAGCTACCACCTGCTGCTCTGGGACGGCTGGTCCCGCGAGATCGTGCTGCGGGACCTCTTCGACGCCTATCAGGCCGTCCTGGCGGGAGAGCCACCGACGGCGGTTCCGGCCACGCCGAGCTTCGAGGACCACGCCCGAGCGCTCGACGCCAAGGACCCGGCCGCCTCGGAACGCTTCTGGGCCGAACACCTGGCCGGCCTCCCCGGCCCGACCCTGCTCGCCGGACCGGCGCCGACCCTCTCCGACGACCCGCCGCGCGCGCTCGTGCACACGCTCTCCACCGACCAGTCGGACCTGTTGAGGGAAACCGCCAGGGCACACGGTGTCACCCTGAACTCGGTGCTCACCGGCGCCTTCGGCCTCCTCCTCGGCGCGCACACCGGCCGTGGCGACGCCGTGTTCGGCGTGACCGTCTCCGGCCGGGAGGGCGAGGGACTCTCCGACATCGTCGGCGTACTGCTCAACACCGTGCCCATGTGGACGCGAGCACGGCCGGACCAGTCGGTCCGGGACTACCTGACGGCCGTACAGGCCGCCAGGGTCGAGGCCATGGAGCACGAGCACCTCGGCCTCGGCGAGATCCAGCGGGCCGGCGGCCACGACACCCTCTTCGACAACCTGTTCGTACTCCAGAACTTCCTGGACATGGACGCCTTCGCCGACATGAACGCCAGGCACGGCATCACCTCGGTGAGGGCCGACGACTCCACCCACTATCCGTTCACCTGGGTCGTCACCCCCGGCGACCGGCTCACCGTCAAGCTGGAGTACCGCGACGACGACACGAGCAACGCCCGTCGGCTCCTCGACGACTACCTGCGCGTACTCGACGACCTGGCCCGGTCGACCGGGCCGGTCGGAGCGCTGCGCGGCCCCGGACCGGAACCCGAGTCCGCGGCGCGCACCGACGTCGGCACGGACACCGTCGTCGACCGGTTCGACCGTGCCGCGGACCGCGACCCGCGACGCGTCGCGCTCGTCGCCCACGGCTCGCACATGACCTTCGCCGAACTACGGGACCGCAGCCGCGCGGTGGCGGGTGTGCTGGCCCGTCGCGGCATCGGCCCCGAGGCGACCGTGGGCATCGCGATCCCGCGCTCCCTCGACTCGATCGTGGCGCTGTTCGCCGTACTGCGCGTCGGCGCCGCGTACGTGCCGCTGGAACTGGACCACCCGGACGAGCGGATCGCCGCGATCGTCGCGGACGCCCGCCCGGACCTGACCCTCACCGTGAGCGCCGTGTCGCCCCGGCTGACCGGCGATCTGATCGAGCTGGACCGTCCGCTGCCGGCGGCCGAGCCGTTCGTGACGTTCGCGCCGGACGATCCGAACCGGCTCCGGCACCCCGCCTACACGATCTACACCTCCGGATCGACCGGGCGGCCCAAGGGTGTGGTGACCGAGTACGCCGGACTCACCAACATGCTGATCAACCACCAGCGCCGGATCTTCGAACCGGTGCTGTCGGCACACGGGCACCGGGTCTTCCGGATCGCCCACACCGTGTCGTTCGCGTTCGACATGTCGTGGGAGGAGCTGCTGTGGCTCGCCGACGGCCACGAGGTGCACATCTGCGACGAGGAACTGCGCCGTGACGCGCCCAGGCTGGTCGAGTACTGCCTCCAGCACGGGATCGACGTGATCAACGTGACCCCGACCTACGCGCAGCAACTGGTGGCCGAGGGCCTGCTCGACAACCCGGAACGCCGGCCCGCGCTCGTGCTGCTGGGCGGCGAAGCCGTCACCCCGGGGCTGTGGCAGCGGCTCGCCGAGACCGAGGGAACTGTCGGCTACAACCTGTACGGACCCACCGAGTACACCATCAACACCCTCGGCGTCGGCACCTTCGAGTGCCAGGACCCGGTGGTCGGGGTGGCGATCGACAACACGGACGTGTACGTCCTGGACCCGTGGCTGCGGCCGCTGCCGGACGGCGTTCCCGGAGAGCTGTACGTGTCGGGCGTCGGCATCGCGCGGGGCTATCTCGGGCAGCCCGCGCAGACCGCGCACCGCTTCGTCGCGTGCCCGTTCGGGGAACCCGGCGAGCGCATGTACCGCACCGGGGACCTGGTCGTCCGGCGTCCCGACGGAAACCTGATGTACCTGGGCCGCACCGACCAGCAGGTCAAGATCCGGGGGCACCGGGTCGAACCGGGCGAGGTCGAGGCCGCGTTCGCGGCGCACCCGGCGGTGCGGTTCGTCGCCGCGGTCGCCCAGCCCGACCCGCAGGTCGACGGCGCGTACCGGCTGGCCGCCTATCTCGTGCTGGACGGCTCCGACCTGGCGGAGGTCGCCGCCGAAGTGGGCGCCGGACTGCCGGACTTCCTGCGCCCGACGCACTACGCCCAGGTCGACGGCATCCCGCTGACCGTGAACGGGAAGGCCGACACCAAGGCCTTGCCGGAGGCCAAGCCGCTGGGCGCGCTGTCCACGGCGGGGGAGCGGAGTCCGGAGACCGAAACCGAGATCACGGTCTGCGAGTACTTCGCCGAGGCACTGGACCTGGACGACGACGAGGTGAGCGCGGTGAGCGACTTCGTCTCCCTCGGAGGGCACTCCATGCTGGCGGTGCGGCTGACCGGGCTGCTCCGCCGGGAGTACGGTCCTGTGATCACGATCCGCGATCTGTTCACCCTGCGAACCCCGGAAGCGATTGCCCGCCACCTCGATGACAACTCCTGACACGCAGCGGCCCCGCCCGGGGTCCGACATCCTGCGCACCGCGCTGCGCCGCAACGTCGGCGCCATGACCTGGGGCACCGTCCTCATGGGCCTGTACCAGGCCGGTGAGACCGCCTTCCCGATCGCCCTCGGCCTGATCGTCGAGCACACGATGCGGGACCGGAGCCTCGGCTCGCTCGGCGTCTCGATCGGCGCGCTCGCCGTGATCATCACGACCGTGTCGCTGTCCTGGCGGTTCGGGATGCGCGTCCTGCAGAAGGCCAACACGACCGAGGCGCACCGCTGGCGGGTACGGGTCGCGGCCTGCGGACTCCAGCCGGTGGCCAGGGACGTCGACCTCAAGTCCGGCGAGGTACTGACCATCGCCACGGAGGACGCCGACCAGACCGCCGACATCATCGAGGTGGTGCCGCTGCTGATCAGCTCACTGGTCGCGGTGGTGATCGCGGCCGTCGCGCTGGGCCTGGCCGACCTCCGGCTCGGGCTGCTGGTGATCGTGGGAACCGTCGCGATCCTGTCGATCCTGAGCGTGATGTCCAGACGGATCGGCTCCAGCACCCGCGAACAGCAGGCCCGGGTGGCAAGGGCGGGCGCGAAGGTCGCAGACCTGATCATCGGCCTGCGTCCGCTGCACGGCTTCGGCGGCAACCACGCCGCGTTCCGGTCCTATCGGAAGGTCAGTACGGAGGCGAAGCACCAGGCGATCACCGTCGCCAGGGTGAACGGCGCGTACGCGGGCACCGCACTGGCCCTCAACGCGGTCCTCGCCACCGCCGTGACCCTCACGGCGGGCTGGCTGGCGTTCGAGGGCCGGATCAACATCGGCGAACTCGTCATGGCCGTGGGGCTCGCGCAGTTCATCATGGAACCGCTCAAGCTGTTCTCGGAGATGCCGAAGTACGTGATGATCGCGCGAGCGTCGGCCGAGCGGATGGCGCTGGTCCTGGCCGCGCCTGCGGTGACGACCCCGGGGGCGGAACGCCCGGCGGCGGGCCGGGACCTCGAAGTGGACTGCGTGCGCCACGGAGTCCTGCGCAAGGTGAGGTTCCAGGTGGCGGCCGGCGAGTTCGTGGCCGTCGCCGCCTACCAGCCGCGCGCGGCGGCCGACCTCGCGTCGATCCTGGCCCTGCACGTCCCGCCCGACGCGTACGAGGGAGCGGTGCGGGTCGGCGGCCGGGACCTCGCTGACCTGTCGACCGAGGCGGTCCGTGAGCACATGCTGGTGAACCCGTACGACGGGGAGATCTTCGCGGGCACGCTCCGCACGAACATCGACCCGTCGGGCACCAGCCGGACGGTCCCCGAAGCCGTGGAGGCGTCCATGCTGACCGACGTCGTCGCCCTGCACCGCGAAGGGCTCGACTATCCCGTCCGCGACCGCGGCGCGAACCTCTCCGGCGGGCAGCGCCAACGGCTCTCCCTGGCCCGCGCGCTCGCCGCGGACACCGAGGTCCTCGTGCTGCGCGACCCGACGACGGCCGTCGACGCGGTCACGGAGCAGCTCATCGCGCGCAACGTCGCGAAGCTGCGCCGGGGCCGCACCACCGTCGTGATCACCAGCAGCCCCGCCCTCCTGGACGCCGCCGACCGCGTCCTCGTCCTGGACGACGGCGTCATCACCGCCGAGGACACGCATCGCAACCTCCTCGCCACCGACGAGGACTACTGCAAGGCCGTGGCCCGGTGATCCGGCCGACCGTGCCCCGGGAGCCCGCTCGGCGGATCAGGCCCCGGGAAAGTGGCGGTGCCTGAGCCGCGCAGGCGGGCCAGACCCCGCGTCCGCGGCCTGATCCAAACGGCAGGCCCTAGGCGAGAGCCCAGGCGACATCGCGGAGCAGGGCGTGCCGCCAGCCCGCCCGGTCGTGGTGCGACGCCGACCGCGAGACCCGTACGGTCGCACCGGCCTGTTCGGTCAGCGTCTCCACCAGGGCGCAGTGGGGGAGCATCCGCGTCTCGTGTTCCCCCACGTCGAACGCGACCCGCAGACCGGACAGGTCGGGCCGCCCCCGCAGGCGCGCGGCGACGGCACCGCCGACCGGACCGCTCAACGGGTCCGCCAGATCGTGTGCGCCGGGCGTCCACCACAGCGACGCCGACTGGCAGGCGACGCGGGACACCAGGTCCGGGAACTCCAGCGCCGCGTACAGCGCGCTCAGCCCGCCGAGGCTCTGCCCCGCGACCACCAGCCGGTCAGGGTCGGCGGGCACGCCCGACTCCGCGACCAGCGGCAGCAGCTCGTCCCGGACCGCTTCCCACAGTTCGGGCCGGCACCCGAACTCGCCCGCCCTGTCCCTGACCGGAAGGAAGACGAGTGTGACCGGCGGCAGCTCGCCACCGGCGACGGCCGAGTCGAACGCGGTCGCCGCGGGGTGCAGGTACAGCCAGTCGTCCCCGTCGAGCAGCAGGACCACGGGCCCACCGCCGCCCGCCGGGTGGACGCGCACGGTACGCCGCCCGCCGAGCCGCCCCCCGGCCCAGCGCAGCCGGGTGCGGGGGAGGGGCAGTACGTCGGAGGCGGCGACCGCCGGCCAGTGCGGCTGGGCCGGCGCGTCCGGGGTCGCGGCGATGGACCGGTCACCGCCCGCACCGACCGGGTTGAACGGGTCGGCGTACGCCGCGTCGCCGACCAGGAACCGGTACGTGACCCGCAGCCGCGCGGGCATCCGCACCTCGGCGTACCAGCAGTCGGTGTCGCCCCACCGGCGCAGGGGTACCGGCTCCGACCAGCTCTCGAACCCGATGCTCGCCGCCTCGGACCCGCGCCGCAGGAACAGGGTCACCCAGCCGTCGCCGTCGGCCACCGACGCGGGTGTCCCCGCACTGGCCCAGAACGCGTCGGAGCCGGGCTCGCCGGACAGTCCGAACGCGGCGAAGGTCTCTTCCCCCACCGACCTCATCAACGTCTCCTTGTGGAGCGGAAAGCGAGAAGGCTAAGCTCCTTTCCCATTAGGCGAGCCTAACCTAATTCATCGGGAGGCACCGCAGATGAGCACCAATCCCTTCGACGACGCCGACGGCCGTTTCCTCGTCCTCGTGAACGACGAGGGCCAGCACTCGCTCTGGCCGTCCTTCGCGGAGGTGCCCGGAGGGTGGACGATCGCCTTCGAGGAGAACAGCCGGGATGCCTGCCTGGCGTTCGTCGAGGCCAACTGGAAGGACCTGCGCCCCCGTTCCCTCGTCGAGTCCATGGGTGCCTGACGCGCGATGCTCTGCGCCAGACTGACGAACGCCAGCTTCCTCACCATGGACCCCGACCATCCCGTCGCCCACGACCTGGGCGTCTGGCGGGGGCGGATCGTCGGCCTGGACGAGGCCGTGACCTCCCTGCCCGCGCGTGAGGTGGTCGACCTCCAGGGCGCCACCGTGCTGCCCGGGTTCATCGACGCCCACGTCCACCTGGCCTGGACCGGGCTCAAACAGAACACCCCGAGCATCGCGGGCCGCACGCGGATCGACGACGTGCTCGCCGTCGTGGAACAGGTCGTCACCCGGAAGGGCTCGCCCGGCGCCTGGGTGAGCATCGCCGGTTACGACCAGCGGGCCCTGGGACGCCACCTGACCGCCGCCGACCTGGACAAGGTCAGCCACGGACACAAGTTGTACGTGACGCACGACTCCGGGCACGGCTGCGTCGTCAACTCCGCCGTCCTCGACCTGCTGCCCACCGACATCCCGCACGACAACGGCTTCCTCGCCGAGGGCGCCATGGGCGCGGCCCGCGCACTGCGCCTGCCGTACTCCCAGGAGGGGTTGGCCCAGGCGATCGGACGGGCCGCCCGCACCTGCCTGGCCGAGGGGGTCACCGCCTGCGCCGAAGCCGGTATCGGCGGCACCCTTCTGGGCCACAGCCCCGTCGAGCTGGGCGCGTACCAACTGGCCCGCGAGAAAACCCTGTTGCCGCTGCGCGTGCAGCTCATGGTGTCCGCGGACCGGCTGCATCCCGTCGCCGCCCACGAAGCCGACGGCATTCCCAGAGCCCTCGACCTCGGTCTGCGCACCGGGTTCGGCGACGACCGGCTGTCCGTGGGCGCGCTGAAGGTCTTCACCGACGGCGGCATGATGGCCCGGACCGCCGCGCTCAGCAGTCCGTACGAAGGACTGGACCACGCCGGCCAGTTGCAGGACGACCCGGACGTGCTCGCGGACACGATCGTGGACGGCCATCTCGCCGGGTGGCAGCTCGCCGTCCACGCGATCGGCGACCGCGCGGCCGACGTCGCCCTGGACGCCCTGGAACGGGCCCAGCGACTCCTGCCGCGCCCCGGCGCCCGGCACCGCATCGAGCACGCCGGCCTGATCCGCCCCGACCAGCTCCCGCGCTTCGCGCAGCTCGGCGTCAGCGCGGTCGTACAGCCCAACTTCCTGCGCTACTTCGGCGACGACTACGCGGCGATCATGGGCGAGACCCGGGCGGCGTGGCTCTACCGGGGCAGGGCGTTCCTGGACCACGGCATCACGCTGGTGGGCAGCTCCGACCGCCCCGTCACGGACGGATCCCCGCTGCGGGCCGTCCAGTTCATGGTCGAGCGCTCCTCCGGGTCGGGTCGGGCGATCGGCCCCGACGAGGGCATCACCGTCGAGGAGGCCCTGCGCGCCTACACGGTCGCCGGTGCCTTCGCCTGCCACTGGGAGGACGACCTGGGCAGCCTCACCCCGGGCAAACGCGCCGACCTCGTCGTGCTCGGCGACGACCCCCGGCGCGTCGACTCCTCGCGCATCGGAGACATCGAGGTGGTGGCGACGTACGTCGACGGCCGAACACCGGTCTCGTGACCGGGCAGCGGCAGCCGGCGGTCGCCGGGTCGTGCGGCACCGGTGAACTCCCAGGTGCTCCGCCTCCGACCTCTCGCGGCGGGGCCGAGCGGGGTCGGGTGCGTGCAGCTGCAAGGCGGAGGAGGGGCGACAGGGCGGAGCCTCGGCGTCGAGCTGGTGGTCGGCCCAGACGTGGCTTTCGGGCAGCAACCCGGTGACGAGCGCGGTGCGGAGGCTGCCGCCGTCACCGACGATGGCCTCGAGAGCGGGGAAGCGGTCGAGAGGAACCTGCCGGCGCCGGCCACAGGGCGGCCCCCCGGTCGCGGTCACCGACGGCGACGGCGACGCTCCGACCGTCCCGGGCGCGGGTCGCGGCCGCCGTGGTGCGGTTGTCGCCCGGCAGCGCGTACGCGCGAGGCGGGCCGCCGCCTGGACGAGTCCGTGGTGGACGTGGTGAGTCGGCGTGGTCAACTTCCCGGTCTTTCCCGATGTGCTCGGCCGGCGGCGGCGAGCAGGAGGTCCGCCGGGAGCGCGGGTACCGTCCGACCGCCGAAGCCGGTGGTCGTGGTCGCCGCGAGCAAGGAGTTGAGCACCGCTTCCTCGACCGCGTCGAGGACGGCTTCGAACAGCGGCCCGAGTGCGGCGTCCGCCACAGGAGCACCGCCCGCTCGCGTACCGAACGCGATGGCGTAGTCGCCGCTGCCGTGGCTGTACGCCGCGCCTGTGCGGGCCAGGGCGAACACCGCGCGCCGTGCGACGCGGGTGAGCTGCCGGGCGTCGAGCCGGGCGTCCGTGGCCACCACGATCATGCACGAGCCGGTGTCCGCGGCCGGGGCCGGGGCTCCGACGCCCGCGGATCGCGGGGTGAGGGTGCGGCCGAGCACCCGCAGCGTGCCGCCGAAGTTCGCCTGCACCAGGACGCCGACCGTGCAGCCTCCGTCGGCCAGTTCCGGGGTGCGTGAGGCGGTTCCGATACCGGCCTTGAACCCCAGTGCGACGGTGCCGGTGCCCGCGCCGACGCAGCCCTCGGCCACCGGCCCGCCGGACGCCGCATCGAGGGCCGCCCGGACGTGCTCCTCGTGGACGGGCCGGGCGCGAATGTCGGAGAGGAGGCCGTCGTTGCACTCGCCCACCACGGGGTTGAGGCTCTGCACCCCCTCGCATCCGGGCCGCTGGAGCATCCAGCCGACGAGGGCGTCGGCGACGCGGAAGGCCGACAGCGTGGAGGTGAGCAGGACCGGGGTCTCCAGCGTGCCCAGTTCGGAGAGCTGAGTGGTGCCGAGGAGTTTGCCGTAGCCGTTGCCGGTGAACACCCCGGCCGGCACGGGAGCGTGCGGGCCGGCGAGGTCGGGCACGATGGCTGTGACACCGCTGTGCACGTCTGGCGGGCGGCGAACCGTGGTGTGCCCGACGCGGACCCCCGGCACGTCGGTGATCGCGTCGAAAGGCCCGGTGGCGGTGGGGCCGATGATGATGCCGAGGTCACGGGCGCGGCGTCGGGCGGTGCCGGGAGGTGGCTGTGGGTGAGGCAGTGGTTCCATGCGGCCGGACGTTACGCGTTCGGTCGGCGGGAGGAGCGGGCTGCCTGGCGCCCGGCTGCGTCGGCAGCCCTCGATGAGTTCGTGGTACCCCGCTCCGCCCGACGGATCCGGCGCAGCGCCCGCACGAGGGCATCGACACCCGCCTCCGCCTTGGATCGAGGGCACCCGACGTTGAGCCGTACCCGCCCCGGTGAGCCGTACGTGGCTCCCGGCATGATGGCCACCTTCTCCACCTCCACGAGTTCGCGCTGAAGCGTGTCGTCGTCGACGCCGAGGGGCCGCAGGTCGATCCAGGCCAGGTACCCGGCCTGTGGGGGTTCCCAGCCGAGCTGCGGAAACGCGTCGTGGAGTCGGTCGGCGACCATCGCGAGATTGTCCGCGAGGTAGGTGCGCAGGGCGTCCAGCCAGCGCGCTCCCTTGCGGTACGCGGCGATGTGGCCGACCAGCGACAGCACCGCGGGGGAGGAGAGACCGTCCGCGTCCTTGAGCCGCCGCAGGTAGGCGTCACGTGACGCGGGATCGTCGATGATCCCGTAACTGCCCGTGAGAGCAGGGATGTTGAACGACTTGGAGGCCGAGGTGAGCACGGCCCAGCGACCGTCGCCGCCGTGCCGGGCCCAGGGACGGTGGACGTGCGGGGCGTACGCCAGGTCGGAGTGGATCTCGTCGCTGATCACCGCCACGTCGTACCGCGCGCACAACCGGGCCATCCGGTCCAGCTCGCTCGCGGACCACACCCGGCCCGTGGGATTGTGCGGCGAGCACAGCAGCAGCACGGCCGTGTCGGGGAGCGCCAGGAGCCGCTCGAACTCCACCCAGTCGTGAAGCGGGCACCCCAGGAGCCGGCGTCCGTGGGCCGCCACCGTCTTGGGGAACGCGTCGTACATGGGCGTGTGGGCGACAACGCCGTCACCGGGGCGCGACCACAGGCGCAGCAACTGCGAGATCTGGTAGACGACGGAGGGCCCGTAGACGACCGACTCGGGAGCCACGTCCGTGGCGTGCCGCGACGCGTACCAGTGGACGATCGCGGAGAGGAAGTCGTCCTGGCGCCAGCGCGAGTAGCCGAGGACCCCGTGCTCCAGGCGCTCGCGGAGCGCCGCCACGATCTCCGGGGCGGTCTCGAAGTCCATGTCGGAGATCGTGAAGGGCAGCAGATCCGGCACGCCGAAGCGGTCCTGTACGTAGTCCCACTGCGTGCACCAGGTGCCCTGCCGGTCCACCGGGGTGTCGAAGTCGTAGAGCGTCATGGTCAGCCCACCGGGATCAACGTGGCGATGGCGTCCTTCACCGACTGGACCTGCGGGCCGATGACGACCTGCACGTTGTGGCCGTCGAGCTTGATGACCCCGACGGCCCCGAGCTTCTTCAGCCGTGTCTCGTCGACCTGTTCGGCGTCCTGGACCGTCATGCGCAGACGGGTGATGCAGTTGTCCAGCGACCGGATGTTGTCGGCACCGCCGATCGCGTCGAGGATGGCGACGGCGTCGTACTTCCCCGCGATCAGCTCACGCCGGGGCTCCGCCGCCTGGTCCGGGGCGGCGTTGTCGTCTCCTTCCTCTTCTTCCTCGCTCTTCTCCTTCTCATCCGGTGGCGAGACCTCCTCGCGGCCAGGGGTCTTGAGATCGAAGCGGGTGATCGCCCAGCGGAACAGGAAGTAGTACACCGTGAACCACACTGCCGCGATCACCGGCACCAGATACCACTTGGTCGTCGAACCCTGGAGTACTCCGAAGACGAGCCAGTCGATGACGTTGCCGTCGGTGTTCCCGATGAACACGCCGAGCACGGCCGCCGTGAGGAACCCGAGTCCGACGAGAACCGCGTGGACGGCGTAGAGCCACGGGGCGACGAAGAGGAACAGGAACTCCAGCGGCTCCGTGATGCCGCCCACCACACAGGCCACGACACCGGACACGAGCAGGGCCTTGATCTCCGGGCGCACCCGCCGGTTCGCGCAGTGGTACATCGCGAGCGCGGCGCCCGGGAGACCGCCCAGGTAGGACGCCATCTTGCCCTGCGAGAGGAAGTGCGTGGCATCGGTGACCGCGGTGTTGGGGGCGGCCGAGCAGTCCAGTTGGGCGTAGAACATGTTCAGGGCGCCGGAGACCTGGTCGCCGCACACGGTTCCGGAACCGCCGACGTCCGTGAAGCGGAACATCGCCACGAGAATGTGGTGCAGCCCGATGGGCCGCAGCAGCACCTCTCCCATGCCGAAGAAGAACGGTCCGAACACCCCGGTGTGCCCGATGCCGCGGCCCACGGCGGTGATCCAGCCGTTGAAGGTCGGCCAGACCAGCGGGATGAGCAGGCCGAGCACGCTGAGGACCAGGGCCGAGATGATCGGGACGAAGCGGAGCCCGCCGAAGAAGGCCAGCGCGTCAGGCATCCGTTGGGTGCGAAAGCGCCGGTGGAGAAGACTGACAACGATGCCAACGGCCACGGCGCCGAGCAGGCCCGTGTCGATGGACCGCACACCCAGCACGTCGGCTATGCCGTAGTGCTTGATCGCCTTCTCGTCCTCGAAGTCGACGCCCTTGGCGGTGAGGTAGAAGTTCACCGCGAGGTTCATGGCGGCGAAGCCGACGAAACCCGAGAAGGCGGCGACCCCCTTGTCCTCACGGGCGAGCCCGAGCGGGATCGCCATCGCGAAGAGGACGGGCAGGAACGTGAAGGCGACCAGACCCGTGTTGGCCATCCACGTGAAGACGAGGTGCCAGCCCTCGCCCTTCAGGAAGGCAACGTTGTCAGTGACGGCCTCGCTGGAGAGCGAGGAGCCGATGCCCAGCATGATGCCGCAGAACGCGAGCAGGGCCACCGGCAGCATGAACGTCTTGCCGAGTCCCTGGAGGAATTCCCAGAGTGCGGCCTTGGTCTTCTGCATGTGTACGGAACTTTCGAGCCTGGGGGGACGGGCCTCGACGCTCGCCGTGGCGACGCGGGGCCCAGGGGCGGATCGAGCGGCGGAAGACATCACGCGGGGGTCGGCCGTCCTCGCGCGGTGGACATGGGGGTCGCCCGGTGACCACGCCCAGCAGGGCCGTTCCGCCGGAGGGATCACATCACAGCGGGTCGGCGACTGTCCATGGAGGCCGAGGTGCCGACCCCGAGCCGTCGGCTGGTCAGGGCCGTACGTCGGCCTGTGCCGCGAAGGCCGCGGGAGCGATCTTCACGGCGGCTTCAGGAGTGCTCCTCAGTGGCCCGTGCGGTTCCCCGCCCACACGGTGGGGGTTCGGCCCGACCACGGGGCTGCCCGTTCGAGTTGTCCGGCGAGGCGGAAGAGGCGGCCTTCGAGCCCGTAACCGGCGGCGAACTGCATGCCGATCGGGAGTCCGGTCTCGGCGTCGGCCGTCACCGGCACGGACATGGCGGGCGTGCCGGCCACATTGAACGGCATGGTGAACGGCGAGCGGTCGTGGAGGCGGTCGATCCAGCCGAGGCCGTCCAGGGCCTCCGTGCCCTCGGCATAGGCGCCCAAGGGCACGGGAAGTTCCGGCAAGGTCGGGGTGAGCAGTATGTCGTGCGTGGTGAAGTACCGTGCCAGGCTGCGAGCGACCCGGTTCCGCATCGTGAGAGCGGTGACGAACTGGGCGCCACTGACCCGCTGCCCGTAGTGGTAGCCGGCAAGAGTCACCGGTTCGAGGGTGGAGGAGTCGATGGGGCGGTCGAAGGCGGCAGCCAGTTCATCGACCGAGGCCGCGAGATTCGCCGCCAGCAGACGGGCGTTGGCCAGGACGAACTCCTCCCACCCGGCCCCGAGGCCGACCTCCACCTCTTCCACCCGGTGGCCGAGAGCTTCCAGCAGGCGAACGGTGCGAGCGAGTGCGTCGGCCACTGGTGCGGTGGTGCGGCGTCCACCCCATGCCTGGGTGAGGACACCGATCCGCAGCGAGCCCGGGTCGCGGGTGACTTCCTCCGCGTAGGGCCGGGACGGCTGCTGGGCGAAGTAGGGATCACCCGGTTCGGGGCCGCGGATCTGGTCGAGCAGTGCCGCACCGTCGCGCACGGTTCGGCTGACGCTGCCGTGCACGGCGAGGCCGTTGAAGACCTCGTCGGCGCCGGGACCCATCGAGACCCGGCCCCGGGTGGGCTTCAGTCCGAAGAGGCCGTTGTAGGCGGCGGGTATGCGGAGCGAGCCGGCCGCGTCGGTGGCGTGTGCGACCGGGACCACTCCGGCAGCGACAGCCGCGCCCGAGCCTCCGCTGGATCCGCCCGCGCTCCGCTCCAAGTTCCACGGATTGCGGGTCGGGCCGTACAGCTCCGGTTCCGTCGTGATGCTGTAGGCCAGCTCCGGAGTCCCGGTACGCCCGAACGTCACGAGCCCGGCGTGACGGAAGCGCAGCATCAGGGAGGAGTCGGTGCGGGCGATGTTCCCGGCCGCGAGACGGCTGCCCAGCTCCGTTCGCCTCCCGGCCATGGACACTCCGATGTCCTTGATCAGGAAGGGGACTCCGGCCAGCGGGGAACTGCCCGGTCGGGGCTGGTCGTCGGCCGGCCATGTCTCCACGATGGCGTTGATCCGGCCGTTGACCGTCAGCGCCGCATCGAGCGCGGCCGCTGCCAGTTCGGCGGGGGTCACCTCGCCTCTGGTCACAAGCTTCGCGAGCCCGACCGCGTCGAAATTCACGTACTCGGCAACTCTCACTGCCACTCCCGGTGGAACGAGGAACGATACCGTTGAGTACCTGATGATACCCATCGGTATCGCATGGAACGGACTGGTACCGTAGCAGTGAATGGGGAGCCCGCGACCGACGGGACGTCACGGAGTGGTCATGGCATCGACCGGCAGAAGGCCGAGCAGGGTGGCGAAACTGCCGCCCCGGGAGCGCATCCTCGACGCGGCGGAAGAGCTCTTCCAGAGCGAGGGCATCCGGCGGGTGGGCGTCCAGGCGATCGCCGAGCGGGCCGAGACCACCAAGATGGCGATCTACCGGCACTTCGAAACCAAGGACGCGCTGGTCGCCGAGTGGTTGCGGATCGTGGCCGCCGACTACCAGACGGCCTTCGACCGGGCCGAGGCCGAACACCCCGGCCAGCCCGGAGACCAGATCCTGGCCCTGGCCCGCTTCATCGCCGAAGGACTGCCGGGGATCTCGCACCGGGGCTGCCCGTTCATCAACTCCATCGCCGAACTGCCCGACCGCTCCCATCCCGCTCGGCAAGTGATCGAGGAGCATAAGGCCCGTCAGACCCGGAGACTCGTCGGCCTGTGCGCCGACGCCGGGCTGCCCGACCCCGAACAGACCGCGGCCGAGATCACTTTCGTACTCGAAGGCGCTCAGGTCAGCACACAGAACGGGAGCATCGATCAGGCGGGGGACCGGCTGATGAGAATCGTCGAGGGGATCATCGGTCGGCACCGGTCCGCCTGCGGCACATCCCGGACGACCGCTGACTGACCACCCTCACATCGGCGTTCCCGGCCGCAACTCGGCGTGGACGTCGGCGGCGCCCTGACCCGGGGTGAGCGTCGCGCCGTTGCCGCGCAACACCGCGAGTGCGGCGGTGTTGAGCACCGTGGTGTCCGCGACCACGGTCCGCGCCCCGGCCCTGGCGGCTTCGCCGAGGAGGATGCGGAGTGCGGCGCTTCCTGTCCCGCGGCCGCGTTGGGAACGGGCGAGCCACATGCCCGTTTCCAGGACTTCCTGACTACCCCGGACAGCCAGCCGGGCCGACCCCACTGTTCTCCCCTCGTGGGCGATCGCGAAGGTGGCTTCCCGGAGCGGGCCGGCGAGGCCGGGGAACCGAGCGCGGTGCCACGCCCGGAAGGCTTCCTGCCGTAGCGCCGTCCACCCTGGCGGGCCGGCCACAGGAGGCATGACCTCCTCGGGCTCGGCGTCCTCGACGGCCACGGCGAGAAGTCCCTCGAGACTCACCTCGTCCACCTGCCGCAGTTCCACCCGGCCGACCACCACGTTGGTTCCCTCCCGTGCGCGTTGGACACCCGTCACCGATCCTCACGTGCCGCCGGGCGTGACGCGAGTGAGTTTTCGGCGACTCGGTCCGTCCGCCGGTCACCAGTCATGGCCAGAACCTACCTTCCGGTGATCAAGACCCGCTCCTCGATCCCCTTCCCTGCCTCCGGTCCTGCGGTCCTGCGGTCCTGCGGTCCTGCGCTCCTCCGGTCCTGCGCTCCTCCGGTCCTGCGGGAAACCCCCGCCCGCCCCCGGGGGCAGGCACCCGGACCACCCCCTACCGGGGTATCGCCCCCGACTTGGCTCCCCAGTGTGACGCCCCGCCCGCCGCCGCCTTCCTACCTTCCTCTCCGTCACCACGGACGAGACAGAGGGAGACGGACGGATGCGCCGCTTCAAGAAGACCCTGACCACTGCCGTACTGACCCTCCTGCTGGTCGGCAGCACGGCAGGCGGGGCCTCGGCGAGCAGCCAGAGCGCGCCGAGCGGTCCGCTCCCCGGCACCGCCGCCTGGCTGGCGGACGACTCCCTGGGCAAGGAGCTACCGGACCCCACCACGGCCACCCCGTCCGAAGTAGCGGCCTTCTTCGCCGACCTGACCGGCACTCAGCAGCGGCGACTCGTCGAGGTCCACCCCACCGTGGTGGGCAACCTCGACGGCGCGCCCGTGCACCTGCGTTACGAGGCCAACGCCCCGGCAGGCGACCAGGTCCTGGCGTACGACCCGCGCGGCCGCGGCCTGATCGCGCGGGTCACGGGAGACCTGGAAAACGCCACCCACGTCTCGGTGATCGTCCCCGGCTCGGACATCGACATCTCGACGTTCGACCGTACGGCACAGTGGGCCGCCGACCTCCAGGCGGAGGCGAGCCGCGACACGGCCGTCATCGCATGGGCCGGCTACACCACCCCCTCCGGCATCGGCCCCGACCTGGCGACGGGCCGGCTCGCCGAGACCGGCGCCGGACGCCTCACCCGTTTCACCGACGGCCTGGACGCGGTGGGCCTCCCCGACCCCTCCCTCTTCTGCCACAGCTACGGGTCGGTGGTCTGCGGCCTCGCCGCCCCCGACACCGACGCGAGCGACATCGTCGTCATGGGCTCGCCCGGCATGCGCGCCGACAACGTCACCGCACTCGACACCGATGCCCACGTCTGGGCGGCGAAGTCCCCGGACGACTGGATCGACCGCGTCCCCAACGTCGAGTTCCTGGGCCTGGGCCACGGCGCGGACCCCACCTCGCCCGGCTTCGGCGCGACCGTCCTGCCCGCCGACGACGTCCCCGCGCACGACGCGTACTTCACTACCGGCACCTCCACCCTGGTCGCGTTCGCGGCGATCGCCGGCGGAGACCTGTGATGAAGACCCCCACGAAGCTCGCGAAGCTCTCCGCCGAGATCGACGACCGGACCCCCGCCCACCGCGACCGCGTCATCGACGGCCTGCGCGCGCTGGCGCTCCTGGCCGTCCCGACCGGCCACTGGCTGCTCGGTGGCTTCACCCTCGACACCGGTGGCGGCCTGCACAACGCCAGCCCGCTGGCCACGTTCGGCGCGCTGGCCCCGGCCGGCTGGATCCTCCAGATGCTCGGCATCTTCTTCCTGGTCGGCGGCTACTCCTCGTACCTCTCCTACCGGCGCCACAAGGGCTCCGCCCGCGAGTGGATCACCGGCCGGCTCACCCGCCTGGGCCGCCCGGTGCTCGGCGTCACCGCCGTTTGGGCACTGCTGCTTCCCACCCTCCACTACGGCCTCGGCGTGCCGACCGCCACCCTGCACACCGCGTCGACACTGGTCGTCCAGCCCTTGTGGTTCGTCGGCGTCTACGCCGTGATCACGGCCCTCACGCCGTACTGCCTCCGCGCCTCGCGACGTCTCGGCTTCTGGGCCGCGGCCCCGCTGCTCGGCTCGGTCGCGGTGGTCGACTTCCTGCGTTACGGGCCGTACGCGGACGCGATGCCGGCCTGGGTGAGTCTGCTCAATCTGCTTCCGGGCTGGATGTTCGCCTACCAGCTGGGCGTCTCCTGGGCGGACAGGCGGCTGGGCCGCCGCGAGGCGTGGCTGCTCCTCGCGGGTGGCGCGGCCCTGTTCGCCACCCTGCTGCTCGCCTTCCACTACCCGGCGTCGATGGTGGGCGTGCCCGGCACGTCCCGTACCAACTCCCACCCGCCGTCCCTGCTGGTGCCGGCGCTCGCGGCCGCCCAGTCCGGCGCGGCGATCCTGCTGCGCGACCGGTTGGCCCGGCTGCTCCGGCGCCCCGCCCTGTGGGCCCCGGTGGTGATCATCAACCTGTCTGCGATGACGATCCTGTGCTGGCACCAGACGGCGATGCTCGCCGCCGCGGTCCCCGCCTCGTACATCGGCGACATCGCCGGCCTGACCACCGCGCCGGACACGGCCGGATGGATCCTGGCACGGCTGGCCTGGATGCCGCTCTTCGCGGGACTGCTGGTGGCGATCGCGAAGTTCGCGCGGCCCCTGGAGACCCCGTGGGACCGCACCGGCACGGCCCGCCGGGTGGCGGCGGGCGTGCTCGCGGCCGGCTTCGCCTACTTCGCGCTCGCGGCGTGAGCGACGTACGTCCTTCCAGGCCGGCCGCCGAGCCACCCGCCCCGTCGACATCCTCCACCGAACACCGGAGTACACCCATGTCCTTGGCCGGCGAAACCGCTCTGCCGCACCCCGAGAAGGCCACCGCGAGGCTATCCCCACCGGACACGAACAGCGAGTTCACGCCCCTGCTGCGCGACGTCAAAGGACAGGAGCTGCTCGATCGGCGCACCGGCTGGTACGCACGGACCATAGTGACCAACGCGCTCAGCCTGGCCGCCGTCGTCACCGGCATGGCACTCATCGGCACTTCGTGGTGGGTGCTCGCTCTCGCTCCCGTCCTCGCCGTACTGAGTGCCCGCACGGCGTTCATCGGCCACGACGCGGGCCACGCGCAGATCAGCGGCAGCCGCACCACGAACCGCCGCGTCGGGCTCGTCCACGGCAACCTGCTCCTCGGCATGAGCTACGCGTGGTGGAACGACAAGCACAACCGCCACCACGCCAACCCCAATCACATCGACAAGGACCCCGACGTCGCCGCCGACGTCCTCGTCTTCACCAGCGAGCAGGCCGCCACCCGCACGGGTTTCCGCGCCCGGCTCACCCGCCACCAGGCATGGCTCTTCTTCCCCCTCACCCTTCTCGAAGGCCTCGCCCTGAAGCTCTACGGCTTCCGGGATCTGCGCCGCCAGACCGGCCGCGGGCGCCTGGTGGAGGGCGCGCTCCTCGTCGCCCACATCGCCGGGTACGTCATCCTGCTCCTGGCGACCATGCCGCTCGCGCACGCGCTCGCCTTCGCCGCGCTCCATCAAGCCCTGTTCGGGTTGCACCTGGGCATGGCCTTCGCCCCCAACCACAAGGGGATGGACATGCCCGACCCCGAAGGCGAGAAGTGGGGACACCTGCGACGCCAGGTCCTCACGTCCCGCAACATCAGGGGCGGCGTCCTCACCGACTGGTTCCTCGGCGGTCTCAACTACCAGATCGAGCACCACCTGTTCCCCAGCATGCCCCGCCCCCACCTGAGGCTCGCCCGGTCCATGGTGAAGGCCCACTGCCGGGACCTCGGCATCCCCTACGCGGAGACCGGCCTCATCGACTCCTATCGTCAGGCCCTGCGGCACATGCACGAAGTGGGAGCACCGCTGCGTGCCGACACCGGCGAACCCCGCCGCCGGCGGAACCGATGACCGCGGCCGCGACGAGCCCGCCGGACGGCTGCGCGTCCCCTGACGCCGTCCCGCCGCACATAAGCTGGGGCCCATGACCTCAGTGGAGGAGGAACGCCCGCGCGCGCTGCTCGCCGGGGCCTCGCGCCGGTGGGTACGGCCGCTGCCGTGGGCTGTGGCGTTCGTGCTGTGCGTCGCCCTGCTGCCCACCACCATCCAGGTCCTCAGCGTCGACTACGGCCTGAACGGCGGCATCGCCAGCGGGCTGGCCATCGCGCAGACGGCACCGCTGCTGCTCGCCGTCGTCCGCCCGCTGCAGTCCTGGTACGTGATCTTCGCCGCGGACGTGGCCGGAGCGCTCGCCCTGCTCGGCGTCGACTTCGAAGAGCGGCTCCTGTGGCCCTTCCCGCCCATGGAGATCGTCGGGTACGTCGGCCTCTGCATCGCCCTCGGCCTGCGCGAGCGGCGCCGGACGCTGCTGCTGGTATGGCTGGCGACGGCGGGCGCGAACGTCGGCCTCGGGTTCGTCGCACCCCACGGCACCGACGCCATGAGCCTGCTGCTGACCATCCTCAGCGGCGTCACGCTCCTGCTCGCCGCCGCGCTCCGCGAGCGGTACGAGGCGCAGCGCAGGCTGGCCGAGCAGGAGACGATCAGCGAGGCCGAGCGCGGCCGGCGGACGCTGCTGGAGGAACGCGCCCGCATCGCGCGCGAGCTCCACGACGTGGTGGCGCACCACATGTCCGTCATCACGGTGCAGGCGGACACCGCGGCGTACCGCATCGACGGGCTGCCACCGCACGTGCAGGAGGAGTTCTCGTCCATCGCGGCGACCGCGCGCGAGTCGCTCGGCGAGATGCGACGGCTCCTCGGCGTGCTGAGGAACGAGGAGGCGCACGGCGAGCTCGCGCCCCAGCCGGGCCTGACGCGGATCGGGCAGATGGTGGAGGCGACGGTGAGAGCGGGCGTGCCGGTGGACTTCACCCCGTGCGACGCCGACGTGCCCGAGGCGGTGGGCCTCTCCGCGTACCGCATCGTCCAGGAGGCCCTCGCCAACGTCGTGCGGCACGCGCCGGGTGCTCCGACGCGGGTGTCGGTGTCGGTGCCGGAGTCCGGTTCGCGGGACAGCGCGCGTCTCACCGTCCTCGTCGTCAACGGACCGCCGCCCGAGCCGCCCGCCGCGCCGCTCGAGGAGGGCGGCACCGGCCACGGACTCGTCGGCATGCGCGAACGGGTACGGATCGCCGGCGGCACCCTCGAGGCGGGACCCCTGCCGGACGGCGGCTTCCGCGTGGTCGCCCAACTACCCCTGAACGAAAGGGACCTCACGTGACAACGCGCGTCATCATCGTCGACGACCAGGCCATGGTGCGGGCCGGCTTCGCCGCGCTGCTGGCCGCCCAGAGCGATATCGACGTGGTGGGCGAGGCCCCCGACGGTGCGCAGGGCGTCGAGCTGAGCCGGCGTACGCATCCCGACGTCGTGCTGATGGACGTCCGCATGCCCGAGATGGACGGCCTCGAGGCCGCGCGCCGCCTCCTCACGCCCCCGCCCGGCGTGACCCACCGGCCGCGCGTCCTGATGCTCACCACGTTCGACGTCGACGACTACGTCTACGAGGCACTGCGGGCGGGCGCGAGCGGCTTCCTGCTCAAGGACGCGCCGCCGGCCGACCTCATCGCGGCGGTACGCGTCGTGGCCTCGGGCGACGCGCTGCTCGCCCCCTCGGTGACGCGCCGCCTCATCGCGGACTTCGCCCGGCAACGTCCCGCCGCCCGAGGCAAGCCCGCGCTGCGGCTCAAGGGCCTGACGGAACGCGAAACCGAGGTCCTCACCCTGGTGGCCCGCGGCCGGTCCAACGTCGAGATCGCGGAGACTCTGGTGCTGGCCGAGCAGACAGTGAAGACGCACGTGAGCCGTGTCCTCACCAAGCTCGACCTGCGTGACCGCGCCCAGGCGGTGGTCTTCGCGTACGAATCGGGGCTGGTGGCCCCGGGCGAGTAGGACGGGCCCTCCCCGGGGCCGCGCACCGGGGGCACGGGCACCTCGCCATCGCCATCGCGGGCGCCGACGTGGGCGCGGGCCGGGCCGGGTCGGGCAGAGGCCGGGGGGCCTGCGCGGCCTCGGATGCTCGCGCGGTGCCGACGCCGGCGTCTGTGAGCCGCGTCGGGCACGTCGGGGTCTACGTTGGGGCGGCTCGCTCCACGACCTCGGACGGCGCAAGCGCCACCCCCTCGTCCCCCCGTCCCCCCCCGGCCAAGCGGCTCCCCCAGGCCGACCCGCGTCTGACGCGTCAGACGCGTCAGACGTCTCAGACGCATCCCTCGAATCCGGCGCACCCAGCCCTCAGACGCGCCTCAGACGCCTCCGGGCGCCTCCAGCGCGCAGGCCGGGGCTTCGCCGCCAGGCCCCCTGGGCGGTAGCCCGCGGGCGGAAGGCAGGGTCTGTCCCTGCCTCCTCCACCCCCTACCGCGGTAGTACCCCCACCTTGGCTCCCGGGTATGACGCCCGGCGCGCAGCCGCCCCCGCACACTCCACCCCGTCAGCACGAGAAGAACGCGAGAGGGCGGAACATGAGGCTACGCAGCAGCAGGCGGCAGAGGGCGGACGACCGACCGGAGGAGGCCCCGGCCGCCGCACCCGGTCTCGCCGTCGAACTGCGCGGTGTCCGACGGCAGTACGGTCGCGGCGCGGGGACCGTGCACGCCCTCGCGGGCGTCGACCTCGCCCTCCCACGCGGCACGTTCACCGCGGTCATGGGCCCGTCCGGATCCGGCAAGTCCACGTTCCTGCAGTGCGCCGCCGGCCTCGACCGGCCGTCGGCGGGATCCGTGCGCCTCGGCGGTACGGAGATCACCGGTATGAACGAGAACGAGCTCACCGAGCTGCGCCGAAGCCACCTCGGCTTCGTCTTCCAGGCGTTCAACCTGCTCCCGTCGCTGACCGTCGAGCAGAACGTACTGCTGCCCATGCGCCTCGCCGGGCAGCGCCAGGACCGCCGCCGGGCCGCCGCGACGCTCGCGCAGGTCGGACTCGCCGACAAGGCACGGCGCCGGCCCGGCGAGCTCTCCGGTGGCCAGCAGCAGCGCGTGGCCGTCGCCCGCGCCCTGGTCACCAGCCCCGACGTGGTCTTCGCGGACGAGCCCACCGGCGCCCTCGACACCGGCACCGCCACCGAGGTTCTCGGTCTGCTCCGGCAGGCGGTGGACACCCTCGGCGCCACTGTCGTCATGGTCACCCACGACCCGGCCGCGGCCGCCTGGGCCGACCGCGTGCTGTTCCTCGCCGACGGCACCTTCGCCGGCGGTCTGGAGCGCGGCTCGGCGGAGCAGATCGCGGCCCGGATGGCCCGGCTGGCCGGCCGCACGGACGTGATGGCCGGGGTGGCCGCGGCATGAGGAGCTTCGCCCCGAACGGCCTCGCTCGCGCGGCCATACGCTTCAAACCCGCCTCGTTCGCGGGCACGTTCGTCGCGCTGATGATGTCGGCGCTGATCGTCGCGGCCTGCGGCATCCTGCTGGAGACGGGCATCCGCGCCTCGGTGCCGGCGGAGCGGTACGCGACGGCGCCGGTCGTCGCGGCGGCCGACCAGTCCGCCCGTCTCGTCTCCGACACCATCGACGGTCCCGAGGAAACCGCGTACCCGCTGCCGGACACCGCCCGCGTGGACGCGGGGCTCGCGGCGAAGGCGGCACGGGCGCCGGGTGCCGCCGCCGCGGTGCCGGACTTCACGTTCCCGGTGCGGCAGGGCGACGGAGGGCTCACCGGCCACGGCTGGGGCTCTCACGCCTTCACCGGCACCGCGCTGTCCGAGGGCGCCGAGCCGCGTACGGGCGAGGTCGTGCTCGACGCCGTCGCGGCCCGTACGGCGAAGGCCGGCGTCGGCGACACCGTCGCGCTCGAAACGGCCGCCGGCCGCGCCGACTTCCGGGTGTCCGGGCTGGCCGAGGCCGGGGCCGGTGACACCGCGGCGGCGGGCGCGGCAGCCGGCAAGGCCACGGCCTGGTTCGCCGACGCCGAGGCGCCCGCGCTGGCCGGGCACCCCGGCAAGGCGGACGCCATCGTCGTGCTGGCCGCGGACGGCACCGACCCCAACGCCCTCGCCGCCGCCGTCGAGAAGTCACTCGCCGGTTCCGGCGCGCAGGTGCACACCGGTGACGGCCGCGGCGAAGTCGAGGAGCGCGGCCTGGCGTACGCCAAGGAGACGCTCACCGCACTCGGCGGCTCCTTCGGCGGGATCGCCACCCTGGTCGCCGTCTTCACCGCGGCCGGCACGGTGGCCCTGTCCGTCGGTCAGCGCATGCGCGAGTTCGCGCTGCTGCGCGCCGTCGGCGCCACCCCGCGGCAGATCCGCCGCGCGGTCGCCGCGGAGGCGCTGCTCGTGGCGCCCGTCGCCGGGCTGGTCGGGTGCCTGCCGGGGATCGCGCTGGCGAGCTGGTGGTTCGGGCAACTGAAGGACCGGGGAGCCATCCCGGAGGCGGTCGATCTGCACGTCTCATGGATCCCGCTGCTCGTCGCCGTCGGGACCGGGCTCCTCACAGCGCTCGGCGCCGGCCGGCTGGCCGGGCGCAGGCCCGCGAAGATCAAGCCGGGGCAGGCACTCACCGAAGCCTCGGTGGAGCGGCTGCGGCCGGGCGTCATCCGTACCGTCCTCGGGCTGGGCGCCCTCGTCGGAGGCGCGGTCCTCGTCGGCGTCGCGGCCTCCGCCGCCGGTGCCGACGCGGCCAACGCCTCCCTCGGCGTCGTCATGCTCTTCATGCTCGCCGTAGGCCTGCTCGGGCCCCTGGTGGCCCGGCTGTGCGCGGCGCTCTTCGGCCTGCTGCTGCGCGGCGGTGGTGCATCGGCGTCGCTGGCCGCCGCCAACTCCCGAGCCAACGCACGCCGGTTGGCCTCCGCGATCACCCCCATCGTGCTGGCGATGGCCTTCGCCTCGACGCTCGTCTTCATGCACACGAGCGAGAGCCATGTCGCCGCGGAACAGCTCCGCGACGGCATCACGGCGGACCACGTCGTCACCAACCCGGTGGGCCTGCCCGCCGACGCCGCAGCCCGGGCCGCCCGCGCTCCCGGCGTCGACGCGGCCGTGAGCCTGCTCGACACGCAGGTACTGGTGCCCGTCGACTCCGGCGGCGAGACATCGCTGCAAGGATGGGCGACCCAGGGCATCTCGGGCTCCGGCGCCCAGCTCGCCGAGGTGCAGGACCTGGACGTACGCGGCGGCAGCCTGGATCGCGTGGGCGCGGGCCGTATCGCCATCGACAAGACCCTCGCCACCGCGGCGCGGGTCGAGGTCGGCGACAAGCTGCCGCTCCACCTCCCCGACGGTGTCGAGGCCCGCCCGGAAGTCGTCACGGTCTACGGTCGCGGACTGGGCCTGGCGGCGGTGACCATGGACCGCGCGTCCCTGGCCGGCCACGTGACGTCGGGCTTCGACAGCACGCTGCTGGTACGCGGCGGCGACGCGAAGCCGCTCGCCGCACTCGGCGACGTCACCGACGCCTCGGGCTACGCCGTGGAGCAGAACGTGGACCGCGAACTCGGCGCCTGGGCCAACTACGTGATGGCCGCCGTCCTGGGCGGCTTCGCCGCCGTCGCCGCGGTCAACACCCTGGTGATGACGGTCCTGGACCGTCGGCGCGAACTGGCCACGCTCCGCCTCGTCGGCTCCACCCGCCGGCAGGTGCTGCGCATGCTCCGCTGGGAGAGCCTGCTGGTATCGGCAGCGGGCGTGGCCCTGGGCACAGCCATCGCGCTGATCACACTGACCCCGATGATGCGCGGCCTGACGGGCGAGCCCCCGCACATCCCCCCACTGCTGTACGCCACTTTCGCCGCGTCCGCGGCATCCCTCGCTCTCGTCGCCGTGACCCTCCCGGCCCGCGCGGCACTGCGCGAGCGGAAGGTCTGACAGCCGTGCCGGGACCGTCGCGGGCCCGCAGTAAGGAGTCCTCAATGCAGCAGAGCGAGACCGGAAGCACGGACGCCGCACCGCACACGAGAGGGAACGGGCGGCTCATCGGCCTGGTGGCTGTCCTGGCCCTGGTGAACTTCGTGGTCGACTCGGCCATCACCGCACCGTTGGTCGTCCTCCCGGAGATGCTCGACCACTTCGGTACCGACCAGGCGGCGTGGCTCAACGCCACCGCGATGCTGGCGGGGGTGATGTGGGCACCCCTGCTCGGCAAGAGCGCCGACATCCACGGCAAGCGCAGGGTGCTCGTGGTGACGTTGCTCCTCAGCTGCGCGGGCGCCCTCGTGTGTGCCGTGGCTCCCAACATCTGGGTGTTCGTGCCCGGTCGCATGCTTCAGGGAGCGGCACTGGCCGCCGTGTTCCTCTCCGTCGCGATCGTGCGCGGTGTCTGCGCACCCCGCATCGCGATGATCACCGTGGGCATCGTCACCTCCAGCTCCGCGGTGCTCAACATCGCGTCCCGTTTCCTCATCGAGGAGCTGGCCGTGGAGTTCGGCTTCCAGGTCCTGTTCCTCCTGTCGGCCTTCGTAGCGGCCGGGATGGCGCTCTGCGTGCACCTCGTCATTCCCGAATCCCTGGTCAAGGCACCGGGCAAGATCGACGTCGGCGGCGCCCTCCTCCTCGGCGGAGGTCTCGGCGGGGTACTCGGCTACGTCAGTCTGGGCGCGGACCTCGGCTGGCTCACGGCCGGCCCGCTGACTCTCCTGGTCGGGGGTGTCTCGGCACTGGCCAGGTGGTTCCTGGTCTCGAGTCGGAAGCCCGACCCGCTGATCGACGTGAGGAACCTCGATGGGCCCTTGGTGCTCATGCTTCTCGTCGTCTTCCTCGGAGCCGGTTCGTACCAGAGCATGCTTCAGCTCATCCCTCTCATCGGTGACGTGTCGGCGGATGCGCGACTCGGATACGGACTGGCCGACCAGGGATCAGTGGCCCTGCTGCTCGCGGCGCCGGGACTCGGAGTCATGCTCGGAGGACCGGTGGCCGGGTGGCTCGCCGCACGCGTCGGACCGGCCTCGACATTGGCCGGGGCAGTCATGCTCGGAACCGTGGTGACCATCGGGATGTTCCTGGGAGCGTCGCGGCTTCCCGCCGCGCTCTGCTCCGCATTCCTGCTGGGCGTCACGGTAGGAGCGCTCGGGACATCCGGGTTCAACATGGCGGGCAGCCTGGCGTCCGCCGAACGGCAGGGCATCGTGTCCAGCCTGGTCATGGTCATGGTCTCGATCGGGTCGGTGGTACTGAACTTCGTGGGCGCAGCCGTGCTCAAGTCGACCGCCGTGGTCGTCGACGGCGAGACGATGAACTCGGCCACGGGCGTGTTCAGCTATATCGCGATCGCTTCCGGCGCGTTCGCGCTGGCCACGGTGCTGGTCGTCATGCTCGTCCGCGGCACGCGCGCCGGCCGCGAATCGCCGTCGCCCGACCTGGAGCGCGACGCGGTGTGACGGACCTCTGAGGAGGTCGACGGCAGCCGACAGCTTCCTCGCGCGCAAGACAATCCGATTTCGGTCTCCGAATGCCTCACAACAGATCGGGAGTTGACGAATGAACATGAGAAGTGCGTCGAAAGGTACGGTCCTGGTTTCCGGCGCGAGCATCGCGGGTCCCGCCGTGGCGTTCTGGCTGCACCGGTACGGATTCACGGTGACGGTGGTGGAGAAGTCCAGCGCACTGCGGGGCGGTGGGTACCCGATCGACGTGCGGGGCACCGCGGTGGAGGTGGCGCGCCGGATGGGAATCCTGCCGCGGCTCCAGGAAGCGCACATCGATTCGCGCCGGGCGACCTTCCTCAACGCCGATGGCAGCGAGGCGGCGGTGGTGCATCCGCAGGCGGTGGCCGGCGGGGTCGAGGGTCGCGACGTCGAGGTGCCTCGCGGAAGTTTGGCGGACCTCCTGTACGGGACCGTCCGTGACGACGTGGAGTTCCTGTTCGACGACTCCATCGATGCGCTCACGGAACACGAGCACGGCGTCGACGTCACCTTCCGCAGCGGCGTCCAGCGCGGCTTCGACCTGGTCCTGGGCGCGGACGGGCTGCACTCGCGTACCCGGGACCTCGTGTTCGGCCCCGAGCGGCGATTCCACCGCTATCTGGGGTACTGCTTCGCCATATTCACCATGCCCAACACCCTCGGACTCTCCCATGAAGTGATCGTCTGGAACACTCCGGGACGGGCCGCCGCGCTCTACGCGGTCGGAGAAAGCAACGAGCTGCACGCGTTCCTCAACTTCGCTCACCCCGAACCACCGGGCGAGGTCTTCCGCGGCCCCGAGGCGCAACGCGAACTCGTCGCCACCACGTTCGCCGGCGACGGATGGGAAATCCCGGCCATGGTCGCCGCCATGCGCCAGGCGAACGATCCGTTCTTCGACACCGTGAGCCAGATCCGCATGCCACGCTGGTCCAGCGGCCGGGTCGCGCTCGTCGGCGACGCCGCCTACGCCCCGTCGTTCCTGACCGGGCAAGGGTCCAGCCTCGCCCTCGTCGGCGCCTACATGCTCGCCTGCTCGCTGGCCGCCCATCGCGACCACACCGCGGCCTTCGCAGCCTACGAGCGCGACATCCGCGGATTCGTCGAACTGAACCAGGCGCAGTCCGGTACCGGCGACGCGGCACTCTTCCCCACCACCGCCGAAGCCCTGGAACGACGCAACAGCAGACTGCGCGGCCTCACCGCCTTGCCGCCGGCAACAGGCCGCCCGGCCCACACAGCCCTCGCGTTGCCCGAACACATCGGGGACTGACCCAGGAACGGTCGACACCCCGGCGCGGCGTTCTCGCGGGAGCCGGCCGAGCCGCTGACCAGCCGCGCCCGCGCTCCTGGTGGGGCGGCGGACCTGCCCCGGGGCCTCGGTCCGTCGTCCGCCTTCGTGAAACCCCGGCGACGCGTGCGACGTCGGCGATCGTCGGCTGTTTCGGGCCGGGAGCGGAAGCGGCCATCCGCGCGGACTCTCCTCGCTGGCGGGAAAGGGTGGACTCGACCATCTTCCCCGACCGGAGCCCGCCGGTGCGCACCGGTGCGGACAGATGAGCGTGCGGAGCCCTGCTCCCGGGTGCCGACCACGGCACGTGCCATACGGCGAGACACGCTGACGCCCGTTCCGGCGCGCGCCTGACCGTCCAAGCGGTTCAGGCGGGAGATGCTGTCACCGGTGGGTCAACTCGCGGCAGGCGCGGGGAACCGCGCGCGCTTCGCGGCACTCATGGTCCATGAGCCCCCGCGGCCCGCCGCCACCGCGCCGTGCCGAACCAGCCGAGGAAGAAACCGAGGTGTCACCGTGTCCTTGTCGCCGCGCCGACGTCTGGCCGTAAGCGTCACCGCGATCGCCGCATTCGCCGGGGGCCTCGCTCCCCTCGCGAGCGCGTCGGCCACTCCCGTGTCACCCAGCGGCGTCCCCGCCTCCGCCGGCGCGCCTACGTCCCCCGCGCCCGACATGGACGGAGTGGAAGCGGCACTGAACGCCGCAGCGGCCGAGGGCGCTCCCGGCGCCATGGCGCGCTACTCCGGGCCGGGCGGGGTGACGAGCCGGGCCGTCGGTGTTCGCGACCGGGTCTCCGGGGCGCCGATGGATGTCTCAGCCCGGTTTCGCATCGGGAGCGTCAGCAAGACCTTCTCCACGGTCGTGCTTCTCCAGATGGTGGAAGAGGGCAGGCTGGAGCTGGACCGTCCGGTCGATCGGTACCTGCCCGGCCTGTTGCCCGACGACCGCATCACGGTCCGTCACCTGCTCACCCACCGCAGCGGCTTGGCCGACTACACCGAGGCCATGTTCAACGAAACCGTGCCCGGCTTCGAAGCCGTACGCAACCGGGTGTTCAGCTACCAGGAGCTTGTCGACCTGTCCCTCGCCGAGCCCCGCACCACCGAGCCGGGCGCTGCCTACATGTACTCGAACGCCAACTTCGTGGTGGTCGGGATGCTCATCGAGAAGCTGACGGGCCGCTCGGTGCGTGCCGCGTACCAGCATCGCATCATCGAGCCGTTGCGCCTGCGCCAGACGTCGTACGTGCATCCGAACACGCGGATCAAGGGTGTGCACGCCCGCGGCTACCTGCATCCCGACGAGGCCGGCGCGCCGCTCGTGGATTCCACCGAACAGACCGTGTCCTGGGCGCAGACCGCCGGCGCCCTCATCTCGAGCCCCGGCGACCTGAACACCTTCACCAGCGCACTCATGCGCAGTCGGCTCCTGTCCCCGGCCATGATGAAAGCCATGACGACGGTGACGCCGACAGACGCGGCCAACACCCGCTTCTACGGGCTTGGTCTGCGCCGATACGATCTTTCCTGCGGTACGCAGATCTACGGCCACACCGGTACGGTGCAGGGCTACTACACGTACGCCTTCTCGACCCGCGACGGCCGGCGCAGCCTGTCGGCGATGGCGAACACGTCCAACCGCGGCGAGGCCAACACGGCACTCGGCGGCACACTGGAAGCCGCGTTCTGCGGGAAGAAGCCGACGCCTCAACGGTCCGCACGCACCGCCGCCGCGCCCACCCCCTCCGTGGCCCCGCCCGCCGAGCGCGACCTGCCCGAGCGCCACTGAGCTCGATACCGTCTGCGGCGTATGACAGTGGGGCACGCCCCCACGCAGAAAGAGAGCGTCGCTGGTGGGCGGGCCGGCTCATGTCGTCGGAACTCCGCTTTCACCTGGACTGCAAGACCCTCCCTCCTCGCTGGACCCCGCCCGACGGCCGGCCGCACACCGCTCGGCTGATCGTTTGCGAGTACGCGGAAGAAGCCGGTCTCACGGACACTCGACTTCCGCTCACGGTCGCCGTGCGGGTTCGGGGAACGACCGGTCGCCGAAGAGCACTCTGCCGGCCGCGGCACGGCCGAGCGGCGTGCGCAGCAACGTGAATGCCGCCCTCGCCGCGGCCGGTGTCCGTACCTGGGCCAACCCACTGCGCAGTGTGAGTCTCCCGCGGAAGTCGGCGCGCAACGCGGCTCCGTCGTAGGAGGTCAACACGTCTCTTTTTCCTGTCCGCAGCGCGGCGTCGAGTACTTCGGCCGCGTGCTGCGACAGCCTGAGGCACGGATCCAGGCCGCCCGCGGTGAGCGGAGAAACGGCGCCGGCGGCGTCCCCCACGAGAAGCCCGTCCGGGCAACTGATCCGACGCAGTACGCCACCCACGGGTATGGGGCCTCCTCGCCGTTCCACCGCTGCGGGGCGGTCCCCGTCGGCCAGTCCGGGCGCGGAGGCGGCGAAACGCTCCATGGCTCGGCGCAGACCGTCCGGAAAGCGCTCTGCGTAGCCGGCGACGCCGACATGCGCGTGCCGACCGTCGTTGACTACCCAGGCGAGGTAGCCGGGGGCGACGGAAGGATCGAGTACACAGTGGAACGTCGGCGGCTCGTGGCTCCCGGACAGTTCGAAGACCTCCTCGGCACCGATCAGCAGTCGTCGGTTGCGATCCAGGGCGAGGTCGCGGGCGACGGCGGACCGGGCACCGTCGGCGCCGACGACGAAGCGCGCGCGGACCGCCGTACGCGCCTCTCTGCCGAGCAGTTGGTAGGTGTCGCCCTGGCGGCCCGCGTAGCGCGTGCCCAGCGCCATCCGTACCCCGGCCTCCCGCGCGACCGCGGCCGCCGCTTCGTAGAGCGGGGCCATGTCACCCACGCGGAACTCGTCGCGGGCGCTGACCAGGCTCACCGGATCGCGCATGCCTGGGGGATAGAGCACCACGCGTCGAATCGGTGGTCCGAGGTGCTCGGAGGGCAGCGGGAAGTCATCGAGGGTCTTCCGGACGAAGATGCCCGTGGTGCGAATCGCGCCGGCGAGACTGGCTCGCCGTTCGACGAGGAGTACGTCATGGCCTTGCCGGGCCAGGAGAGTCGCGGTGTGCAGGCCGGCAAGACCGGCGCCGACCACCAGGACGTCGGTGTGCACGGTGGCCTCGGGGCCGCTGCCTCGGTCGGCGTTCTTCACAGTCTGCCCCTCGTGGTTTCCAATCGACCTACGATAGGAACCTATCGATTGTCGATAGAAGAGGCAACTCGCGGCGGCACCGTGCTCGCGGCCGCGGGTGTCGGGGAACGCGCCACGCCCGCCCCCGCGGGCACCCAGCCGCACAGGCATCGAACGGCCGTGCCGGTCTGATGAAGATCGAGGCCGGCGCGACCTGGCATCCGGCAGCGAGCATGCCGAACCCGGTTGACGGGGCGGGGCGGCGGACGGGTGCGGGAGCGCAAGCGCGGGCAGGGAAGTGCCTCCCCGGCTCTGACCGGGGAGGCGTTCCGTCGGCTCGGCTGCGTATCGCCGGACCGTACGGGTCAGGCCCGTCGCAGCCTCCAGATCTGCGGCTGCAGACCATTGCACGTCCACTGCCGCACGTCGCCGCCGGGCTCCCGCGACCCCTGCGCCACGTCCAGGCACTGGCCGCTGGAGCGGGCGACCAGCCGGTAGTAATCCCGGCCCACATTCTCCAGCCTCCAGTCCTGCGCGGGGAAACCGTTGCAGTACCACTGCCGGACGTTCGTACCCGGCACCGCGGAGCCGTTCTCCACATCCAGGCAGTGACCGCTGTTGCGGCCGGTCAGCGTGAAGTGGCCGCCGTCCCGGGCGCGCAGCCTCCAGTCCTGCGGACCCATGCCGTTGCAACTCCACTGCTGGACGTTGCCGCCGGCCGAGCGGGAGTCACCGGCGACGTCGAGGCAGTGCCCGCTGTTGGCGTTCACCAGTCGGTAGAGCGCGCCGTCGGCGATCCCGGCCGCGTCTCCGCTGCCGGTGAGGCCGCCGGTCCCGTAGTAGGCCCGGCACACCGTGCCGTCGAAGTCGGTGGCGATCTGCAGGACCCGGCGCCCGTCGGCCGACGGAAGCAGCGGCGAGCTGTAGTTCTGGCAGTAGTTCACTTCCGGGTTCGGCACGCTCACCGGGGACTCGATCTCGTACCAGGGGCCGCTGCCGTTCTCCGTGTTGACGAGGATCGTCCGGCCGCTGTCCACCGCGGGAGTGCCGTCGCGGTCGAGAAGCCGTTGCCCGACCAGCAGCAGCCGTCCGTTCGGAGCGCCGTCCGGCGACGGAGCCCAGGCGATGGTCGGTGCGGCGCGGAAGTACTTGCCGTCGACGGTCTCCGGGCGGAACCCGAGCGACGTGGGATCGCCCCAGTCCCAGCCGTCGGCGGAGGTCCGGAAGTGCACCGCGCATTGGTACTGGCCGCCGGGGTTGCAGATCTCGTAGCTCATGAAGTAGGTGCCGTTCGGCAGCTTCCGCACCACCGGCATGCCCGGTCGGTCGGCCGACCAGCCACTCGCCACGGTGTCGTGGTGCCCCGCCCAGTGCACCCCGTCGTAGCTGCGCGCCGCGACGAGCTTCTGGCTGTGTCCGGGGTCCGTCTCATCGGCGTAGTGGCAGACCAGCGCGCCGTCCTCGGCCACCGAGAACTCCGGTTCCCACAGGCCTCCGGTGCCACTCGCGACGGCGCACGAGGACAGGTAGGACCAGGTGCGTCCCACGTCGTCGCTGCGCCAGACCCGCAGTGCCATCCGCCGGTCCTGTTCGTCCTGACCGGCGGAGGAGGCCCAGAGCAGGGTGCCGGCCGGCATCGCGCCCACCTGCCGGGGCAGCTCGAACAGCGTGGCGCAGCACAGCCCTTGGCCCGCTGCGGAATCCGGATCGGCCACCCTTCCGACCTCGCGGAAGGACGCCCCGGAATCGGTGCTCTCGTGAATGGCGCCTACGCCGTTGTCGCCGTCGAAGGTGACGACACTGGCGAGGACGCGTCCGTTCGCCGCACCGCTGTGTGCGAGCCTGATGGCACGCGGGTACAGGCCCGTGCCGTCGCGCAACGGTGTGCCCGTGGCCGCGCGGGAGAGGCCGGGGCTGTCAGAGGTCGCGACGGTGGTTGATGACGGGTCGGGGGCCGGGGACGAGAGGGGCGCCGGCGGGGCGCTCGCCGTGGCCGGGGCGGCGAGCCCCAGGGCCAACAGGCCGGTCAGGGCCAGAAGTGCGACCCGTACGCATGAGCCGCCACGGCGTCTGAGGGAGTGTGACAGGCGGAGGAGCATCGCGGTCTTCCTTCCTGCGGGAACGAATCCGCGCCAGGCTAGAGCGGTTGTACATCGATGTAAATGGGATCGCCGGGGGATCGTCGTGCTCATCGATCTCTCTCGACGCCAGTCCTGAGCGCCGCCGGGCCGGGCTGCGTAGCCTTGGTCACAGGACGAGGGAAAGGAGCTCTGGCATGACGCCGAAGCAGCCCACGACCGAGCTCGACGCCCGCTACAGCTCCGCGCTCAATCCGCGCCCGGGCGCGGAGAACGTCACCGCCATCGACTGGGCCGAGGCCCAGCGCAGACTGCGGGCCTCCGAGATCTTCTGGATCACCACGGTGCGGCCGGACGGCCGCCTCCACGTCACCCCCCTGATCGCCGCCTGGCACGACGGGGCGCTGTACTTCAGCACCGGACCGGGCGAGCAGAAGGCGAAGAACCTGGCCGCCCATGCCCACTGCGCCCTCACCACAGGGCGGAATTCGCTCACCGAGGGCGTCGACATCGTGATCGAGGGCACGGCGGAGCGGGTGACGGACCCGGCACGGCGGGACGAGGTTGTCGCCGCGTTCGAGGCGCAGTACGGGGACCACATCGTCTCGCCGGAGGGGACCTTCTACGGCTTCGGCGACAGCATCCGCAACGGCAACGACCTGCTGTTCGCGGTGGCACCCGGCACGGCGTACGGCTTCGGCCACGACGGTCAGGTGTTCATCCACACCCGCTACACCTTCGGTGACCTCTGAGGAAGCCCGTTCGCTGATCGGGCCGTTGCCGGCCGCGGGCGCCCGCCTCGCCTCCGCCCTGTGCGCCATCCGAGTGGCATCCATGCCCAAGGACCTTGATCACTGCGTCCTGCCGGGTGGCGGACACCGGGCTCACGTCGAAGTCACATCCACGAAGAGGTGGTACGGCCAACGTGGGATGCGGGAGATGACCATCTGGGGGCAAACGGACCCTGTGCGCGCGAGCGCGCCGGTACGGACGAGGTGGGAAGGGGTGCTGTGGTGAATGACGCGGATCGAGACGCCGGTGGGCGGCGGATGCTGGCCGGGCTGCTGGACGCCAGTCATCTGATGCCACTGGAGCTGCTGCCGGAGCAGGCGGCCGAGCACGCGCGGGCGGCGGGTTTCTCCCAGGTGCTGATCTACCTGGGAGATCTGCAGCGCAGGTGGCTGCGGCTCCTGACCGGCAAGGGCCTGGACGCCGGCCAGGGAGCGGGCGGCGAAGAAGGCGAACTGAGCATGGACGGGACCCTCGCGGGACGGGCGTGCCAGTTCGGACGTATCGTGCCGGGACCCCCGGTGGCGCCGGGCCCAGGAAACGCGGGGGCCAGACACTGGTGGGTGCCGCTGCTGAACGGCGCCGAGCGCCTGGGCGTGCTGCGCGTCACCACCGTGGTGGATGACGAGCGGGCCCAGGAGGACATGAGCCGTCTCGCGTCACTGGTGGCGCTGATCGTGCACAGCAAGCACAGCAGCAGTGACTCCTTCGCCCGCCTGACCCGCACTGGGCCGATGAACATCGCCGCCGAGATGCAGTGGCACCTGATGCCGCCGCACTCGTACGCGGACGGGCGGGTCGTGATCTCCGCCTCGATGGAACCCGCCTACCAGACCAGTGGGGACGCCTTCGACTATTCCACCGCCGGTGACGTCGTGCACTTGGCGATCTTCGACGCCATGGGGCATGACACGGCCGCCGGACTGAGCGCCAACCTGGCCATGGCCACCTGCCGCAACACCCGCCGCCAGGGCGCCGACCTGGTGGAGATCACCGAGAGAATCGAGGAAGCCCTCATCGAGCAGTACGGCTACCGGCGCTATGTCACCGGTATCCAAGCCGACCTCGACACCTCCACCGGTGTACTGTCCTGGGTCAACCGCGGCCATCACCCGCCGATCCTGATCCGCGGCAACCGCGGGCACACCACCCTCTCCTGCCGCCCCGCGCACCCCATGGGCACCGGTCTCGGCCTCAAGGTCACCGTGTGCCAGGAGCAACTGCAGCCCGGGGACCGGATCGTGCTGTACACGGACGGCATCACCGAAGCCCGCACAGCAGGCGGTACCGAGTTCGGCCTGGAGCACTTCACCGACTTCATCCTGCGCCACCACGCCGACGGCCTGCCCGTCCCCGAGACACTGCGCCGCCTCACCCGCGCCGTACTGGACCACCACGACGGTCGTCTTCAGGACGACGCCACCATCTTGCTGTGCGAATGGCTCGGCCCCGCATCCGAGGCAACCGTCCAGGCAGCGGACCACATCGGCATACCGACTCCTCGGTCCTCCCGGACGGGACATGGGGCGGGCCCGCGGCCCGTGCACGGCTGACGCTGCGACTCGCCACCAGGCCGCCCGGATCATCCAGCGCACCTTCGGCGAGGACCGGACCCGTGACCTGGACAACCCTGTCGCCGAGTGCTTCGGTCATGGCGTCGAGGTCGGCGCTGGACAAGCCGGGCTGTTGATCGAGAGATTCCAGGCAGGAGTACTGCCGGACGGCCGGCCCGTGCTCGCGCGGTGCCTCGTCCATGGCGTTGCGCAGGGCGGCCGAGCCGGCTCACCGTCCACGGAAGCTGACCGTGATCGCCGCCGTCCTCGTTCCGCGCGGTCGGCTCAGGTGGCGGCAGGGCGTGCCACCGCCGCCACCTGAGCCGACCGCCCACCGTCGCGCCCCCGCCCGGGGGAGTGGGTGGCCGCCAGTCCGTGGTCCCGGACAGGGGAACAGCGGTGCTCTGACCGGCCCGGAAAACCCAGGCCAGTGCGTCGGCACCGCCGGCCGCACCGCCGCCGAGGGAGCCGAGGCCGTTCGGGAACCCTGAGCGGACACCCCCGACCCGTACGTCGTCGTTCGGGCGGGCTGAGCGGTCAGCCGTCCGGTGAGCGGCGACCGCCCTGAGCGCGGTGCGGGGGGACGCCGACGCACTGGCCCCCCTCCGCGCTGCGGCTCGGGTGCGGCTCAGCGGGTCCGGTAGCGCGCGTAGATCAGTCCGCTGTCGAAGGCACGCTCCTCGACCAGCTCGAGATCAAGGCGCACGCCGCTGACCAGTTCCGCCAACCGTCGGACCCCGGCCGAAGCGCGCTGATCCGGGGACCGCCCCCGCAGTGGAGGGCACGTCCGGTCCGCCGGGAAGCACGCCGATGCACAGGAGGGCGCTGCCGCCGTTGCCGGCAGGCTGCTCAGCGTGGTTTCCGACGCCGGGGGCGGCGGACCGTGCGCCGCGGGTGCAGCGTGTCGGGAGCTGAGGGACGCTCTCATGCCATGGAGGCGGCGCGCCCGTCACCATCCTCCTCCCGTCAAGACTTGAAGCGATGGCGAAGCCGAGCCTCGGAAAACTCTCCCAACTGTCCTTACGGGTAACGCGAATTGCGCGATGTATTGACAACTGATTTCAGGAGTCTTACTTTTCCGCCATCTGAGAGCGCTCTCAGCCGGGCTCTTCCCCTCTCCCCACCACGGTTCCGCCGCGGCCTCAGGGCATCCGCCCCGGGGTTGTCGCGGCCGCCGACGAGCCCGTCCCTCTCGACGACACGAGGTGCACCCCATGCGAACTCGTCGATCACGGCCGGCCGCGGCGGTGGTACTGGCCGCCGCGCTGGCGGCCGTGGGCCTCGGCCCGGCCGCGACTCCGGCCGCGGCCGCCACCGTCCCCGTAGGATCCGGGAGTTACTCCGACACCCGGCCGCCCGGCACGACCGGTCCCACGACCAACACCGGCGCGCCGGTCACTCCGAAGGTCACGCAGGCGGCCAAGGGCAAGCCCGTGCCCACCAACGACTGGTGGTCCTCCCTCGCCTTCCAGCGCTATGGCGACAACCCGCACTCCACGCCCATGTACGGCCACCCGCTCACGTACCAGGCCGTCTCCGGCGGACTGGAGGTCGGCTATCCGACCAGTCCCGCAATCGTGGGCGAGGGCCGCCAGTACGAGTACGCGCACAAGCGCGACCTCACCCTCGGCCTGAGCGGACTCAACTCGCCCGACACCAAGGCCGATGCCTGGTCCGACTGGACGGTCACCCCGTACTGGTCCGACGGCACCCGAACCCTGCGGACCACCATCGGCCACGGGATGCCCTTCGTCTACGCCCAGGGCTCCGGCGGCAACGCCCAGATCACCACCGCGGCCACGCCGGCCGTCTTCTCCGACCAGGGCAACGTCGTCGGCATCACGGTCGGCGGCCACCACTACGCCCTCTTCGCGCCGACCGGCAGCGACTGGAACATCTCCGGCACCACGATCACCGCCGGTCTCGGCGGCAAGGACTACTTCTCCGTCGCCGTGCTGCCCTCCACCGGCGCGCTCGCGACCTTCCGCAAGTACGCGTTCAGCTTCGTCACCGGATCGCAGGTCGACTGGAACGCCTCCGGCGGCACGGTCGGAGCCACGTACAAGCTCACCACCGAGGCCAAGGAGGGCACCGAACGCGGCACCCTCCAGGCCCTCTACCGCCACCAGTGGCTGAACACCACCGACACCCTCACCCCGTACACCTACGTCTCTCCCCGCGGCACCATGAAGGTCCGGGAGAGCGCCTCCTTCACCACCCGCCAGAAGGCCGCCCCGGTCCTGCCCGCGCTGCCGAAGACCAGCGCGGTCGACACGTCCCGGCTGCGCAGCTACCTGACCGAGGTGGCAGGCTCCTCCGACCCGTTCTCCGGGGCCACGGACACCTACTGGACCGGCAAGGCGCTGGGCAAGCTCGCCCAACTGGTGCCGCTCGCCGACCAGATCGGTGAGACCGCGGTGCGCGACAGACTCGTCGGCCTGCTCAAGGGCCGTCTGCAGGAGTGGTTCACCGCGGGCGGGGCGAGCGAGTTCTCCTACGACAAGGACTGGAAGACCCTGACCGGCTACCCCGCCTCCTACGGCAGCGACGCCGAACTCAACGACCACCACTTCCACTACGGCTACTACGTGTACGCCGCCGCGATCGTCGCCCAGTACGACGCTGCCTGGGCCGCGGAGTCCGCCTGGGGCGGCATGGTCAAGACCCTGGTCCGCGACACCGCCAACCCGAGCCGCACCGACAGCGCCTTCCCGTTCCTGCGCGGCTTCGACGTCTACGCCGGGCACAGTTGGGCCTCCGGCCACCAGGGGTTCGCCGCCGGCAACAACCAGGAGTCCTCCTCGGAGTCCACCAACCTCAGCGCGGCCCTGGTGCTCTGGGGCTCCGCCACCGGCAACAGCGAGCTGCGCGACCTCGGCAGCTACCTGCTCGCCACCGAGAGCGAGGCGATCGCCCAGTACTGGTTCGACGCCGACCAGCAGGTCTTCCCCGGCTCCTTCACCCACGACACGGTCGGCATGGTGTGGGGCAGCGGCGGGGCGTACTCCACCTGGTGGACCGCCAACCCCGAGGAGATCCACGGCATCAACGTCCTGCCCGTGACCGCGGGCGGCTCCCCGCACCTGGCCGGGCACAAGGACGCGATCCGGCGCAACCTCGCGGAGCTGGAGCGCGAGAACGGCGGGCCCGCCGTGGAATGGCGCGACATCCTCTGGGAGTTCCAGTCGCTGGCCGACCCGGCCTTCGCCAAGGCGAAGTGGGACGCGGGACACGCCGGATACACCCCGGAGCAGGGCGAGTCCAAGGCGCACACGTACCACTGGATCACCACCCTGGACGCGCTCGGCGCGCCCGACCCCTCGGTGACCGGCGACCTGCCGACGTCCGCGGTGTTCACCAAGAACGGCACCCGCACCTACGCCGCCCACAACCACGGTTCCACGGCGCACACGGTCACCTTCTCCGACGGCAAGAAGCTCACCGTGCCCGCGCGTTCCACCGCGACCGGAACCGGTACGGACTCCGGCGGTGAGGACCCCGATCCGTCCACCGGCAATACCTTCCGGCTCCGCTCGGGCGGCGCCCTCACCACGGCCACCGGTGGCACGGCCGGCAGCGACACCATCCCGTCGGCCGAGGGCCGCAACCACGACGGCACCCCGAACAGGCCCCTCGTCTACGAGGCCAAGGGCGTCGACGCCACCCTCAAGGCGGGTGCCTCCACCACGTTCCGCCTCCCGGTGGACGCGGGTACCGCGGTCGGCCTCGGCCAGCAGGCCCGCATCAGCTACGACCTCACCGGCGACGGCACCTTCGACCGGACCGAGACGTACCAGTACTTCGCCACCGACCCGGTTTCGGGCTGGGAGGAGTACAACCAGACCCGCGGCCTGAAGGCCGCGACCGGCTCCCTCGGAAACCTGAACGGGGGGACGGTGCGGCTGGAGGTCTGGAGCGCGATCGGCAACGCGAGCGCGCTGCTGCGCACCGGCAGCGACACGTCCATGGTGGTCATTCCCTACGAGTGACGCACGCGGCGGCCTCCGGCCGGCGACGCGGCGGGTGTGGGGCGCCGGCCCCGCGCCCGCCGTCCACCGACCCGCTCATCGTGCGCGGACGGCGCGGTGACGCGCATGCTCCGGCCGCCCGCACACCCCCGGCGGACGGGTCTGGAACGTCCGTCAGCGCGCTGCGCGCCGGCCCGACCGAGGTACGACGGACAGCGTCCTGGATCCCGCCGGGGCGAGTCGGTGCGGTACATCCACACCATGGCCTCAAGGGGTGGCAGTGGTCGGTCCCGTCGCCGCCGGCGGACCGGATCCGTCGGCATCAGCGGCGCGTGCTGTGGTGTGGACGTCGGCGCCGCCACGGAGACCGGCGCCGTCGGCCGGCCGGCCGAACAGGCCCGCGACCAGCCCTGACGCGCGACCACTGGACGAGAACGAAGGCGGTGACCAGAGCGAGTGCGAGGATGCCCGCACGCGTCCCGACACCGGCTGTCCGCCTGAGTCGGGCTCCGCGGGCCGACTTCGGGGAGGACCGATGGACGGGGCGTTTCCTGGGGTGAGGGAGCCCGGTGGCCTCAAGGGACAGTTCCTGGTTGATGCGCTGCCAGACGCGCTCGGGCGGCACGGCCGGCAGCAGGTCCGACGCGTGCGCGTCACGCGCGGCGGTCACCACGCGGGTCATCAGCCTCAGTTCTTCGCGGCAGCGACGGCATGACGCGACGTGCCGCAGGGCACCGGCGTCCTCGTCGGTGCTCGCGTGACCGAGTGCCAGCTCCACCAGGTGCGACGGTTCGACGTGACCCACTGTGCCTCTCCTGTGTCTCGGGCTCCGTTGTCCCCGCGTACGCGCCGATTGCGTGTGACCGAAGGCCGTCAATCCCGCACCGGCTCGGCCGTGACGACGAGGTTGGCGAGGTAGCCGCCCCGCTCGGGCACGAACGGCGGCGCACACGTGATCAGGGTGAGGGCCGGTGTGCCGGTCCGGCGGAACACGGCGGCCGGCAGTTCGTCCTTCGGCACGGTGGCGCGCGAGACGACGCGGTAGACCGCCGGTGCCGCCTCCGCTCGCCGTACCTCGACGCGATCGCCGCGCCGTACCTCGTAGAGCGCCGCGAACTCTCCGAGGGTGCCGGTGTCGCTGTCGACGTGTCCGACGAGTACGGCCGATCCCCGCGAACTTCCCGGGGCCGGGCCGTAGCGGTACCAGCCGGCCACGGACGGGTCCTCGGGGACCACCATGGCCCCCCGTTCGGTCACGCCGACCGGTCGTACACGGGCGTCGAGGCCCACGTCGGGGAGCTGAACCCGCTCGGGTGGCGCGCCCGGGGCCGTGTCGGCCCGTGACGCCGGGCGGCCGGTCGACGGGGCCGTCGCCGCCCTCTGTTCCGACGGCGCGGATCCGAAGTCGGGCGGCCCCGGATCCGGTCCGGACGGCTGCCCCGAAGCGCCGAGGACGGCTGCCAGCGCGGCAGCCGCCATCGTCATTCCGGTCAACCGTCGCGCCGCGTCAGCCATGTCGGCCCGCGACTCGGCGGGCCACCAGGACGCCCGTGAGCGTGATCGCTCCGGCCGCGGCGGCCCAGGCCAGCCACTGGTCTGGGGAGTTCGGGGCGACGGCGGCCCCGCTGCCGCCCGCGTGCACTCCGCTGGGCATCGATTCGATGCCGCTGAACGTCTGGGTTGCCAGGGCCAGATTCTTGTCCTGGGCGCTGCCCCAGGCGTAGACGACGTTGCTCGTCCCTTCCTCGAGGTCCAGGTCGGCCGGCCCTGCCGCCACGGTGTCCGTGCCGGCGAGGACGACGTCGGCGTTCACGGTGCCCGCGTCCACGGCCGCGGTGTCCTCGTCGGGGTTCGTCAGGCCGGTGAAGACGGGCTGCCCGCCGGCCCGTACGTCCACGGCGGGCGCGGCCGCGACATGGCGGACCGTCAGGCGCGCCTTGCCGGCGTCCACCTTCGAGACGTCGTCGGTGAACGCCGTCAGCTGGGGCTTGCCGTCGGCGGAGAGGTGTGCGGCGAGCGTGGCGTTGCCGCCTTCGGGCACCTTCACCTGCTTCTCCAGGGCCGGTGTGCCGTCGGGGCCCTGGCCCGCTTCGAAGACCTGGATGTCGTAGGTTCCCGCGTCGAGGGACTGCGGGTCGGTCACCGTGCCGGGCTTGAAGTCGCCGAGCAACTCGTCGCCGTTGGCGTAGACGTCGACCGTCATTCCCGGTATGCCGTGGAAGACGGAGACCATGGCCTTGTCCTGTGCCTGGGCAGGCGCCGCCATGGCGGGTGCGGTCGCGCCGAGGGCCAGGGCGCAGGCGCCGGCCGAGGCGGCGACGGCGATGGGGGTCCGGGAGGTCATGGGGATCATCCCTTCGAGCGGAGTCTCCACCTGCTGCGGAGTCTCGGTCGTGTTTCGCTGTTCCGCGTCGCCACGGACGCGTCCGCGGCCCTGCTTCTTCGGTTCGGTCAGTCGGTCGTGCCGTGCGCGCGGCCCTGGTCGATCACCAGGCGCAGCCGGTGCAGACCGCGGCGGGCGTGGCTCTTGACCGTTCCCAGGGGCACGCCGGTGCGTTCCGCGATCTGGACCTGGGTCAGGTCCTCGTAGAAGGCCATGCACAACACCTCTCGCTGAGCGTGCGGCAGCCGGGCCAGGGCGTCGACGAGCAGCACGCGGTCGAGTACTTCGTCCGGTGCTGTCTGGACGAGCAGGGCGGGCGCGGCCGCGTGGGTGGCCGATTCGACGAGGGCGAGACGCCTCGTCCTGGCGGCCAGCGCGTCGACGATCTTGCGGCGTGTGATGCCGACCAGCCAGGCGCCGAGTGCGCCCCGCTCCGGTCGGAAGCCGTGCCGCCCGCGCCAGGCGCCGATGAAGACCTGCTGCGTCACGTCGTCGGCCTCGTGGACGTCGCCGAGGGACCGGGCGGCCATGGTGTGCACGAGCGAGCCCCAGTGCCGGTAGATGGCCGCGAACGCCGCCTCGTCCGCAGCGACCAGGCCACGCGCCAGGTCCTCCTCGTACCGCGTCTCCTCCTCGGGCGGGACGAGGGCCGTGGTCGATCCCGTGTTTGTGTTCATGGCCTGCTTCCTCCTGCCGTGCGTGCTACGGGACGGAAGGCCGTCCGCCGAGCGGCAAGCCCGCCGGACCGGCGTGCCGGCCGCCGTGCGCGTGCTTCCAGTCTTGGACGCACGAACGACGCAGACAACATGCGTCGTTTGTGCGTCGTAGAGTGGGTGTATGAGCGCGCTTACGGGAAACGGTGAGGACCGGGGTGACGAGGCCGGTCCGCCGGGCGGCGGGCTGACCACCGGCGAGGTCGCCCGGCGCCTGGGAGTGGCTCCCACCACGGTCCGTACGTGGGACCGCCGGTACGGGCTCGGCCCCGTCGGGCGCACAGGTGGCCGGCACCGGCGCTGGACTCCGGAGGACGTCGCGAGACTTGAGCGGATGTGCGCGTTGACCGCGACCGGGCTGCCACCGGCCGAGGCGGCGCGGCTGGCGCGCAGCGAGGAGCCACCGGCCGCGGCCCGGCCCGCGCGGACGGCCGTCGGGGCGGGGCGGCCCGCGACCCGGGTCCGCAGCCGGGCGGGGAGCGGGTTGCAGCTGGGTGACGTGCGGCTGGAATGCAAGGGGATCGCCCGCGCCGCCCTGCGTCTCGACGCCGCCACCCTGGACGAGCTGCTGCTCGCCGCGATCGCCGAGCACGGACTGGTCGCCGCCTGGACCGAGGTGATCGTGCCGACGCTCCAGGCCGTCGGCCGCAAGTGGGAGACATCGGGCGAGAAGTACGTCGAGGTCGAGCACTTCCTGTCCTGGCACGTCTCCGGCGCGCTACGGCGCACCACGCCCAACACGGTCGCGGACCGACCCGGCGCCACCGCGCTGCTCGCCTGCGTGCCGGGGGAGAACCACACACTTCCCCTGGAAGTGCTGTCCGCGGCGCTGACGGAGCGAGGCGTTCCGGTACGCATGTTCGGTGGCGCCCTGCCCGTCGAGTCGCTCGTCGCGGCGGTGCGCAGGACCGGGCCGGCCGCGGTGGGGCTGTGGGCGCAGTCCCGTACCACCGCCAGCAGGCCGTTGGCCCAGCACGTGGCGGCGATGGAGTGGGGGGTGCGGGGCGCCCGTCGCGGGCCGGTCGTCCTGACCCTCGGACCCGGGTGGGCGGGGCAGACGGTGGCCGGCCTGGCGCGCCCGTCGGGGCTTGCCGAGGCCGTCACCGCCGTGGAGGCGTCGGTGTCCTCGTGACGTGTCGTCGTCCCGGACATTCGGTCGTGGCGCCTGGCATCGGCCGGAGGAACATGGTCCGCTGACGTGGCGGTCGTGATCGCGCCGTTCGCCGTGGACGCCTGGCGGCCGTGGCCGGCGTCCTGGCATCGGGTGCACGCGCCGCACGGGAGGTACTGGCCGACCCGGGACGGCAGGGATGACGCAGGGGGGCCGGAAAGGACCGACCGCATCCATGGCGGGCCCAGGCCCCGAAGCAGTGACCGACCACCGACCGCATCCAAAGCGGGCCCAGGCCCCGAAGCAGTGACCGACCTGATGGACTCGTCGGTTCGTCACCCAGGAGTGAAGCGTGGAACTGAGCGGTGCCCGTGTCCTGGTGGCCGGAGCCACCGGAGTGCTGGGCGGTGCGATCACCGCCGAACTGGCCGGCCGGGGTGCGCGAGTGGCTCTCGCCGGACGCGACCCGGGCCGCCTCGCCCACGCCGCACAGGCGTGTCCGGGCGCTCCGACCGTTCGGTTCGACGCCTACGACCCCGAATCGTGCGCTCGCGCCGTGCGGGACACGACGGCCGCCCTCGGAGGGCTGGACGCCGTCGTCGTCGCCTTCGGGGCGGTGGCCTTCGGCGCGGCGGAGGAGGTCGGTGACGAGGTCGCGGAGCACCTGACGGCGGTCAACCACCTCGCTCCCGCCGCGTTCTTCCGCGCCGCGCTCACCATCCTGCGCCCCGGTTCGGCGATCGCCGCCGTCACCGGCGTGGTGGCCGAGCGACCGCAGCCCCGGATGGCCGACTACAGCGCCTCCAAAGCCGCGCTGAGCGCCTGGCTGGACGCCGTACGCCGCGAAGCGCGGAACAACGGTGTCGCGGTACTGGATATCCGGCCGGGGCACCTCGACACCGGCTTCGCCCGTCGTCCGGTGGCGGGAACGGCCCCGCCGCTGCCCAGGGGAGGCGACCCGCGCCGGCTGGCCGGCGCCGTCGCGGACGCGCTGGAGGCGGACGCCGAGCTGCTGCGTTCGGGCCCGGACGGAACGCCCGTCGTGGAACGGCGGGCCCGATGACACCCCGCCGCACCGAAAGCTCCGACGTGGTCGTCATCGGTGGCGGCGCGGCCGGTCTCGGCCTCGCGCACCGGCTGACGGAGACCGGCTCCGCCACCGTGGTCCTGATCGAACCGCCGGACGGCCCGCTGCGCCCGGCGGAGCGGACCTGGTGCTACTGGGACCAGGGTGTCGACAGCCTCGAAGAGGTCGTCAGCGCCTCCTGGCCCGTGCTGCGCCTGCACGGCGCCGACGGCCGGCCGGTCACCGTCGACCCGGCCCCGTTCACCTACCGCATGGTGCGCTCCACCGCCTTCGAACGGCTGGTCCACGGTCGGCTGGCCCGCTCGGACGGCGGGCGGGTCCTGCGCGCGACGGCGGAAACGGTGCGCGACGTGCCCGGCGGCGCGGAGGTCCGGTGCACACTCCCCGGGGGCTGGTCCCTGACCCTGCGCGCCCGGCGCGTGTTCGACTCGCGGCCGCTGCCCGCCCTGCCGCCGGCCCGGACGCGGTTGTTGCAGCACTTCCGCGGCTGGTTCGTGCGCACCGACACCGACCGCTTCGACCCCGCGGTCGCGGACCTGATGGACTTCCGGGTTCCCCAGCCGGCGCACGGGCTCGCCTTCGGCTACGTCCTGCCGCTGGCGCCGGACCGGGCACTCGTGGAGTACACCGAGTTCTCCGGCGCCACGCTGACCACCGAGGCGTACGAGTCGGCACTCGGCCACTACTGCCGCGACATCCTCGGACTCGGCGCACTCACCGTGGAGCGGACGGAGCAAGGGGTCATCCCCATGACCGACGCCCGCTTTCCGCGGCGCGCCGGTTCCGCCGTGTTCCGCATCGGAGCCGCGGGCGGTGCCACCCGGCCGGCCACCGGCTACACCTTCGCCGCGGCGCAACGGCAGAGCAGAGCCATCGCCGCCGCGCTGCGCGACGGGCGCGGGACCGTCCCGCCCGCCCCCCACGGACGCCGGGCGCTGGCCATGGACGCGATACTGCTGCGCGCCCTGGACACCGGAAGGGTCAACGGCCCGGACTTCTTCACCGACCTGTTCCGCCGCGTCCCGGCCGAGCGCCTGCTGCGCTTCCTCGACGGCACGACCTCGCTCCGCGAGGAGTGGGGCATCGGGCTGCGCACCCCTGTCCGGCCGATGCTGCGCACGGCGGCCGAACTGCCCTTCCTGCCCCGCCGGTCCCGGCCCACCGCAAGAATCGGAGAGAGCCACCGATGAGCCTCCTGCGCGACCACGACCTGGCCCGCGCCTTCGACCACGCCTCCCACACCTACGACCGCCTCACCTCCCTCAACCCCGGCTACCGCACCGACCTCCTGCGCTCGGCCCGCCGTCTGCGGCTCCCCGACGACGGAGTAGGACTGCACCTTCTCGACCTCGGATGCGGTACCGGCGCCTCCACCCGGGCCCTGCTCAGGGCCGCGCCCCGGGCCCGGATCACCGCCGTGGACGCCTCCGCGGGCATGCTGCGCCGCGCGCTGGCCAAGCCGTGGCCCGCACGCGTGCGCTTCCTCCACCTGACCGCCGAGGAACTCGCGACGGCCGGTGAAGGCCCCTACGACGCGGTCTTCGCCGCCTACCTGTTCCGGAACGTCACCGATCCGGACGCGGTCCTGGAGACCGTGCGGACCCTGCTGCGGCCCGGCGGGCGTTTCGCCGCCCACGAGTACAGCCTCAGCGGCTCCCGGGCGCGCCGGGCGCTGTGGACGGCGGTGTGCCGCGGCCTCGTCGTCCCGGCGGGCACGCTCACCGGCGACCGCGCCCTGTACCGCCATCTGTGGCACAGCGTCATCGCCTTCGACACCGCCCCCGCCTTCGCAGCCCGGCTGGCGCGGGCCGGCCTGACCTCGGTGCGGGTCGCCCCCGTCGCCGGATGGCAGACGGGCATCGTGCACACCTTCCTCGCCCGCAACCCCGCCCCGACCACGGCGAAGGAGCGGGCCCAGTGACCGCCCACCGCACCGTCGCCGCCCGACGGGGCCGCGACCGCAAGGCACAGACGCTGCTGCCGGTACCCGGCGCGGAGCGTTTCCGCTGCGGGGACGAGCCGTCCGTCGCGGTCATCGGTGGCGGAATCGCCGGTCTGGCCGCGGCCACCCTGCTGGCCGAACGCGGCGCCCGCGTGACCCTGTACGAGAAGGAGGACTCACTCGGCGGCCGGCTCTCCGGCCGGCCCACCACCCTCGCGGACGGCTCTCCGGTCACCATGACCCGCGGGTTCCACGCCTTCTTCCGCCAGTACTACAACCTGCGCGGCCTGCTCCGCCGTACCGACCCCGCCCTCGCGCGACTCACGCCGCTGCCCGACTACCCCCTGCGGCACAGTGGCGGCCTGACCGACAGCTTCGCCCGTGTCCCGAGGACCCCACCCCTCAGCGCACTCGGATTCGTCGCCCTCAGCCCCACCTTCGGGTGGCGGGACCTCGCCGCCATGGACGCCCGGGCGGCACTCCCGCTCCTCGACGTGCGCGTACCCGAGGTGTACGACCGCTTCGACGATGTCACCGCCACCGGTTTCCTGGAATGCGTGCGCTTCCCGGAAGCCGCCCATCATCTGGCCTTCGAGGTGTTCTCCCGCAGCTTCTTCGCCGACCCGCGCGAACTGTCCGCCGCCGAACTGCTGCTGATGTTCCACATCTACTTCCTCGGATCGGCCGAAGGCCTGCTCTTCGACGTACCGACCGAGCCGTTCCCCCAGGCGCTCTGGGATCCGCTCGGCGACTACCTCCAGCGCCTCGGGGTGGAGGTGCGCACCGGCACCGCCGTGCACGAGGTCCTGCCCCAGGACGGCCAAGGAGCAAGGGTGCGCACCGACGCCGGTACCGACCGCCACCAGGCCGTGGTGCTCGCCCTCGACACCGGGGGACTGCGTCGGACCGTCGCCGCGTCACCCGGCCTGGGCACCTCCGGATGGCGCGACGCCATCGCCGCCCTGCGCACCGCACCGCCGTTCCTCGTCTCCCGGCTCTGGCTCGACCGGCCGGTCCACGCCGACCGGCCCGGGTTCCTCGGCACCAGCGGCTACGGCGGGCTGGACAACATCAGCGTCCTGGAGCGCTACGAGGGCGAGGCCGCCCGCTGGGCCGCGCGAACCGGCGGCTCCGTCGTGGAACTGCACGCCTACGCCGTCGATCCCGCGGCGGAACCGAAAAAGGTGCAGGACACGCTCGTCGACCGGCTGCACCAGGTGTATCCGGAGACCCGCGAGGCGCACCTCGTCGACGCCCGGCACGAGTGGCGCTCGGACTGCCCGCTCTTCGAGGTCGGCACCCACCGCCTGCGCCCCACCGTGCGCACCCCGCACTCATGGCTGACCCTGGCCGGTGACGCGATCCGCTGCGATCTGCCCGTCGCCCTGATGGAACGAGCCGCCACCACCGGCTTCCTGGCCGCGAACGCCCTGCTCGCCGACTGGGGCGTACGCGGACAAGTGCTGTGGACGGTTCCCCGGTCGGGCCGTTCACGCTTGCTTCGGGCGCTCGGGGCTGTCGCGGGACGCCGTCCGTCCCCCTGACCGGTGGCCTCCGGCCCGCCCGGGCCAGGGGCCAGGCCACCGGTGCTCGCTCCTCCGGGGAACCGCCCGGTGTTCCGCAGTGTCCAGCGTCGTTCGGACAGGCCAGGTCGTCGGGCCCCAGTCGCCCGGCCGAACGGCGCATCAGCGGCCGCAGCACCGGGGCGGCGGCGCGGGCGGGGGCGAAGCCGGGCCGGTCCGAGGCGGCGACCACCGCCTCGACCACGGCGGTGCGTGGCCGTTCGTGGTCCGGCCCGGCAAGTGGCGTCGCGTGCGTCTCGACGACGGACGTCGCTCCCTCACCGTCGATGACGCGCTGACGGCCGTGCGCGGCTCCGGCGCGGTGAACTCCGCCCGTAATCGGACCACAGGCGCCCGGTCACCCGGAAGGAGACGTCGACGACGAGGGGTCCCTGCTCACGCGACCTCCTCCGCACACCGCTGGGGCACGCCCGTCGCGCGCCGGACGAGCGTGGCGAACTCGTGCCGTACGGCGGGGGGTGCGCCGGTGCGCTCGAAGTGCCCGAGACTCAGGTCCGTCAGCTCCGCGATCTTGGCCTCCACCAGGTCCCGGGCTCCGGTGCGCTTCAGTGCCGTCCGCATCCGCTCGACGGCGTGCCCGGACCTGGGGTCCGCGTCCGGAGCCAGCGTCGCGGCGGCCTGGTGATCGCCGGCGGCGTCGGCGAGTCGTAGGGCGACGGCGAGCAGGTAGGTGAGCTTGCGCGACCGCAAGTCGTCGTCGGCCGGTTTGCCGGTCAGCGCCGGATCGCCGAAGGCCCCCAGGAGGTCGTCACGGAGCTGGAACGCGAGACCGGCGCACCGGCCGGCCGCCCGCATCGCGTCCAGCACCTCATCGTCGGCTCCGGCCAGCGACGCGCCCATCGCCAGGGGCCGGGCGACGGTGTACAGGGCACTCTTCAAGGTGGCGATGGCCAGCGCCTCGTCGGCACCGGACGAGCGAGCGGCCTGAGCGTGCAGGTCGCGGTACTGCCCGGCGACCATCTCGGTACGCATCGCCCGCCACTCCTCGTGCAGGCGCCGACCGTACGGCGTACCCAGCGCCGTCTCCGTCAGCAGGTCGTCCGCCCACGCCAGCGCCAAGTCACCGGCGAGCACGGCGGCGGACGTCCCGAACGACTCCGCGGAGCCGTGCATACCCGCTGCCCAGTGCCTCCGGGCGAGTTCCACGTGCATCGCCGGGGCTCCCCTGCGCTGCACGGACCCGTCCATCACGTCGTCGTGCACGAGAGCACACGCCTGGAGCAGTTCGAGGGCGGCTCCGGTGTGCAGCACCGCGGTGGCGTCGTCCGAGCCGCCCGCGGCCCGCCAGCCGCAGTGGACGAACGCCGTGCGCAGCCGCTTGCCGCCCCGCTCGGTCAGCGCGGCCAGGCGGTCGGCCAGCTCCTGGGCGAAGACGGGATCGACGGCACGGGAATGACGTAGTCGGACGTCGAGCACCCGCTTGAGGACGGTGCCGACGGCGGTCGTGGCGTCGTGCGCGGTGAGAGGGTCGTCGACGAGTTCGGCCGGTCCGGCCACCACCGGCGGCATTCCAAGCATGCACAACCCCTTATCACTCTCGGTCATCCGCACGTCAGTGCTTCCGCCGAGTGCCCTCTTATGGATGCGCTGATTCCTGCCCGACCTGGCGCCGGTGCCGGGCGGACCCACGCCAGCGGCCCGTCGACGCGGCTCTGATGGCGGTGTGTCACCCCGCGCGCGTATGCCTGATCGCGTACGTCCCCGAGATCGTCGAGCCGGTCGAATCCCCGCAAGGGCTGGGCGACGCGGTGGTTGCCCGCCAGCCGTGCGCGGCGCCGGTCGATAAACGCCCAGTAGCCGGCCGCGTACGGTCACACGCACTCGCCACCTATGAGGAGCGACCGGACGGTGGCACCGACCGCGAGCGTGATCGGCGGTGCCGCTTCACAGACCACGGCGAGAAGACGAGGCCCCCGCTGCCCACCGGGCTGTCCAGCACGGTGGGCAGCGCCTGGGAGCGCCGCGCCCGCTCGTCCACGCCGGACAACCCGCTGGCCGGACGGTCGTCTCACTCGCCGGTTCCGCTCCGCCCACCTGCCCGCCGAGGCCTCCGCCTCCACCGGCCCGTTCCGCTTCAGCCACGCCCAACGCCCGAGTCAGGGCGCGTCTCCGTGGGCGTACCGAACGGCAGGGCAGGTCACCTCTTGACCGCTACACCGCACACGGAGACGTCGGCCGTGCCCTCCTCGGCCTGGCCGGCGTCCGGGCGCCAGGTGGCCGTGGACACGACCCCCGGCTCCACCAGATCCAGACCGGTGAAGAAGGACGCGATCTCTTGCGGCGAACGCAGGTGGTAGGTGTTGGCCGACTGCCCGTTGTACACCCCGACCGCGGTGTTGAGCGCCTCGTTGGTGTTCGTGCCGTCGCTCAGAGCCAGGTAGCTGCCCGGCGGCAGGGCCGACATCAGGGCGCTCACCAGGTCCGCGGGGCGTTCGGCGTCGGAGATCTGCCCCATGATCCCCAGCATGGTCAGGGCGACCGGGCGGCTGAAGTCCAAGGTCTTGGCGGCCTCGGCGAGGATCCGCTCGGGATCCCTCACGTCGGCGTCCACGTAGGCGCAGTCGCCCTCGGCGCTGCTCGTGAGCAGCGCCTGCGCGTGCACCAGGACGAGGGGGTCGTTGTCGACGTACACGATGCGGCTCTCCGGCGCGATGCGCTGAGCCAGTTCGTGCGTGTTGTCGGCGGTGGGCAGGCCGGTGCCGATGTCGAGGAACTGACGGACACCTGCCTCGCCGGCGAGGAAGCGCACGGCGCGCGCGAGGAACCTGCGCTGCAACCGCGCGACGGCGGCGAACTCCGGGAACGTCTTGAGGATGACCTCACCGGCCTCGCTGTCGACGGGGTAGTTGTCCTTGCCTCCCAGCAGGTAGTTCCAGACACGGGCGGAGTGCGGGCGATCGGTCTGCAGCCTGGCCCTGACTTCTTCACGCGGGTGAGTCATGAGGAAAGCTTCACACATGGCCAGGCCACCGCATGCCAACTGACCTGATGGCAGGCAGAGATCGATCCGCGCTGTCGACCGACCGGGGGCCGGTCGCTGACGAGATCCCCCCGGTCGTCCGGGGCACCGCTGGGCGTCCATGACCACGCGCGGCGTCCATCTCCACCCTGCGCACGCAGCAGACCCTGAAACGGCCCTCAAGAAAAGGGGGAGGAAGCCCGACGCCATTGAACGGGAGGGGGCTGGCGTCGGCTTCGTCCGGTGAACTAGGTTGTGGCGATGACTACCGGGACGGCCTTGCGCCACACACGGATCGGTGACCCGGTGCTCTCCTGAGCACCGTACGGGCGAGTGCGGGCCCGCTGCTCGATCGAGGATCCTGCGCTGCCGCGCGGGCTCCGCCTCCGTCGTGTTGATCACAGGACACATCAACCACGACAGGAGAGTTCATGCCCACCAAGATGCTGCAGATTCCCACCGCGGACGGCCAGGCCGATGCCTTCGCCGCCTTCCCCGACGACGGCGAGCGGCACCCAGGGGTGCTGATGTACGCGGACGGCTTCGGTATCAGGCCCGTGCTGCGGGAGATGGCCCGCGAACTGGCCGACCACGGCTACTACGTGCTCCTTCCCAACTTCTTCTACCGGCACGGCCCGGCACCTGTGGTCGAACTTCCCGAGCACATCGGAGAAGAGGCCCGGACCGCGGTCCTGCGTCGGCTGATGCCCCTGATCGAGGCACACACCATCGAACGGACCCTGCGCGACGCCGACGCCTACCTCGAATTCCTCGCCACCCAGCCCGAGGCCAGCGGCGGCCCCGTCGCTGTGACCGGTTACTGCATCGGCGGCCTCCTGGCGGTGCGCACCGCCGCGGCCCACCCCGGCCAGGTGGCCGCCGTCGCCGGATTCCATGCCCCCGTCGGCGCCGCCGGGCCCGACAGCCTGCGCCGCCTCACCGCCCAGGTCCACTTCGGCCACGCCGAAACCGACCTGACGCCCGAGGCCCTCGCCGAACTCAACCAGGCTCTGGATGCCGCAGGTGTCGACTACACCTCTGAGATCTACCCCGACACCGTCCACGGCTTCACCATGGCCGACACGGACGCTTTCGACCCCGCCGCACTGCGGCTTCACTGGGGCCACCTGCTCCCCCTCCTCGGCCGCAGTCTGGCCAACTGCTGAGGCTCCGGCCCGGAATCCGAACCTGAAGTGCACGGTGGAGCGCCGGCAGCCACAGGTCCGGGCGAAGGCCAAGGCGAAGGCGGCGGCCACGGGCGGCATCGTCATCGACACCCGCGCCCGCATGGGCTGCACCGTGCCGATCGGGTCCACGGATCAGGACCTTCAGTTCTCTGCCCGAACGGACGTGAGGCCCGGACGTGGGCGACTGAGCGCGACACCTGGCGAACTGCTCTTCCCAGAGTTCGGGGACCGCTCCCGACGAGCTCTTCTATCATGGGCGTGGCGTGGTGCGACTTCTACGGAGGTGGCCAAGAACATGAAGGACGTCGTGGCGGGGATCCTCGTCGGCCTGGTCGTGCTGGCGACCTTCGCCGCGGTTCTCTGGATGATGAGCCGCAGCACCGAGGCCAACGAGGAGGAGCGCCGGTCGGAGGCCGAGAAGTACGGGAACCAGGCGACCTGCACCGTCGTCATCGGGTGAGAGGCCACTGCCTCAGTACGAGCGGCCGATGATGTACCACCTGAGCGCCGCAGTCGGCCATACCCGCCATGAAGGGGTCTCCGGGTGATGGACGACGGTGCGAGGCATCCCTCGCCCCTGCGGGCCGATCCAGTGGCGCCGTGCCTTCCAGCAGGCCATGACCGAGCTGATGGACCGGTCCTGAAAGCCGCGCCAACGCCCCGGCCCCGACAACGACACCGAGCCTCGGCCGCTTCGAGTCAGAACGCCCGTGCGGTCCGCTCCCGGAGGTGTGTGCGAGCATCTCGGAGTGGTCCCGGCGAGCGGTTCACCATGCTTGTCAGCGCCGGGAGACGAGCTGTATAACGTTGTAAACGAGTGCCCAAGGGCTTGGGGTCCGGCTCACCGTGGGGGCACCCGCCCCGCACCGAACGCCGAGTGGGGACGCTTCGGAGGGATTCGACGTGCGGGTCAGCCTCAAGGACGTCGCCGCGCACGCGGGGGTCTCCGTCAAGACGGTCTCCAACGTGGTGAACGACTACCCCTACGTCACCGCCGGAATGCGGGAGCGCGTCCAACGCTCCATCGACGAGCTGGGGTACCGGCCGAACCTGACCGCCCGGCACCTGCGCAAGGGGCGCACCGGCATCATCGCGCTCGCCCTGCCCGAGCTGGGGAACCCCTATTTCGCCGAGCTGGCCGCGGCCGTCATCGACGCCGCCGCCGCGCACGACTACACCGTGCTCCTCGACCACACCGGCGGGCGGCGGGAGCAGGAGATCCTGGTCAGCCAGGGATTTCGGGCCCGGGTGATCGACGGGCTCATCCTCAGTCCCATCGAGCTGGAGGAGGAGGACCTGCGCGACCGCACCGAGAACGTGCCGCTGGTGCTGCTCGGTGAACGGGACTACGACCTGCCGTACGACCACATCGCCATCGACAACGTCGCGGCGGCCCGCACCGCGGTGCGCCACCTGATCGGCCTCGGCCGCCGTGAGGTGGCGTTCATCGGGGACCGGCGCGGGCGCAGCGAACCCGCCCAGCTGCGTGTGCGCGGCTGGCGCGAGGAACTGGCCGCCGCCGGGCTCCCGGCCGACGACGGACTCGTCGCCGCCACCGACGGCTGGGGACACGCGGACGGCGCGGCCGCCATGGCCCGGATCCTGGAGGCCGGCCGGCGGCCCGACGCGGTCTTCGCCTACAACGACCTCGTGGCCATCGGGGCGATGCGCGTCCTGCACGCGCGAGGACTGCGGGTGCCCGAGGACATCGCGGTCGTCGGATTCGACGACGTCGTCGAGGGCCGGTTCGGCGCGGTGACGCTCACCTCGGTGTCGCCGGACAAGGAGGCCATCGGCCGGCTGGCGGTGGAGTCGGTCCTGGCCAGGCTGGGCGGCCAACCCGCCGAGCCCCGCCGCTTCTGGGCCGACCACCGGCTCGCGGAGCGGGAGAGCACGCTGGGCCGCGGCGCCGAGAGCGTCTGAGTACACGCACCGACTTGCGTCAGGGGTGGGCTGTATGGCGTAGGTGCTGGTCGGTGGGGCATGTGACGTAGGCGCTGGTCGAGTTGACATCGTTGTCACACGGCTCGATGACTCAGTGTCGGCGGTACGGCGGCAGCAAGTCAAGAGGCCGGCCGCGTGTTCGTCGGGGTTCGGTGAAGGGGGCCGCGTGAAGCGCGAGTTCGCCCCGCACGCTCCGGCCGCCAGGTCGCGCACGGGGGGTTTACAGCACCATTGCAACGATGTAAAACCTCTGTGCGGCGGGCCGGACAAGGTCCTCCGCCGGGGGAGAAGCAGTCAGCCGTCGCTCGTAGCCCGGCTCCCCAATTCCCTTTCAGCTCCACCCGGATCGGGGTCACCATGCAGTGCACCACTCACCGTCCGCACCTCCTCCCCGCGGCCTGATGCTGGCCATCACCGACGAGGGCGCGAACACCTACCTCATCGCCAAGGGCTCCTTCCTCGCCGAACTGGGCCAGGGCAGCACGCTCGGCCTCGGCAACCCGGTGTGGATCACGCTCGCCCTGTTCGCCGCGGGCGCCGCGGTCCTGCGCCGCACCCGCTTCGGCCAGCACGTGTACGCGGTCGGCGGCAACGAGGACGCGGCGGCGCTGATGGGGGCGCCGGTCGCCCGCACCAAGATCCTCGGCTACACCCTGTCCGGGCTGCTGGCGGGACTGGCCGGCGCCCTCAACGCCGCCTGGCTGGCCTCCGGTGTGACCGGCAACGGCATGGAGCTGGACGCCATCTCCGCCGTCGTCATCGGCGGCACCCTGCTCACCGGCGGCCTCGGCTACGTCAGCGGTTCGCTGGTCGGCGTCCTGCTGCTCAAGGCCATCCAGAACGTCATCAACCAGATCGGCTCCCTCGACTCCTCCTACCAACTCGTCGTCAGCGGCGCCTTCCTGGCCCTCGTCGTCATCGCCCAGACCTGGCTCGGGCGCAGACGCCGACTGATGTGACAAGCCCCGGACGCGGCAGCCGTGCCTCGATCGCCCCGGCCACCGCGTCCGGTCCCCACGGCCGGTGCCACACCTATCCGCCGGCCGGTGCACCCCCCACCACCGACCGACAGGAGTGGCCCAGCCATGACCACCGTCAAAGCGACCGGCCTCGTCGCCAAGTCCTGCGCCTCGGTACTCGTCGGCGGACTGATCGCGATGCTCTCGCCGTCCGCCGCCGTCGCCGCCCCCGAGTACTCGACCTCCGAAGCCGGAAACCCGTTCGTCGACGGGTGGTACGCCGACCCCGACACCGCGCGCTACGACGGGCGCTACTGGGTCTTCCCGACGACCTCCAAGAGCTACGCCGAGCAGACCTACCTCGACGCGTTCTCCTCGACGGACCTGGTCCACTGGACCAAGCACAGCGAGGTCCTGAAGACGGCCGACGTCTCCTGGGCGAAGTACGCCCTCTGGGCGCCGGCACCCGTCGAGCGCGACGGCAAGTACTACCTGTACTTCGCCGCCAACGACATCCAGAACGACTCGCAGCTCGGCGGCATCGGCGTGGCCGTCGCGGACCGTCCGGAAGGGCCGTACAAGGACGCCATCGGGCGCCCGCTCGTCTCCCGGTTCCACAACGGTGCCCAGCCCATCGACCAGGACGTCTTCATCGACGACGACGGACAGGCGTACATGTACTACGGAGGCTGGGGACATGCCAACGTCGTGAAGCTCAACCGGGACATGACCAGCCTGGGCACCTTCGCCGACGGGTCGACGTACAAGGAGATCACGCCGGCGGACTACGTCGAGGGGCCCCAGATGTTCAAACGGGGCGGCAAGTACTACCTGATGTGGTCCGAGGGCGGCTGGACCGGACCCGACTACTCGGTGTCCTACGCGATCTCCGACTCACCGACCGGCCCCTTCGAGAAGATCGACAGAGTGCTCGCCCAGGACCCCGCGGTCGCCAGGGGATCCGGGCACAACTCCGTGATCAACGTGCCGGGCACCGACATCTGGTACATCGTCTACCACCGCCGTCCGCTCAGCGAGACCGACGGCAACCACCGCCAACTCGCCTACGACCGGCTGCACTTCAACGCCGACGGCACCATTCGGCGCGTCCAGATGGGCGTGAAGGACAACTTCGCCGACGGCAACGCGCTCGGCTGGCGTACCTACGGCGGCTCCTGGTCGGCCGGCGGCGGACGCTACCGGGCGGGACACTCGCTGGGCGGCAAGGCACTTCTCGACACCGACTTCGCCGACTTCACCTACGACGCCGACGTGCGCCTGGGATCGGGCGGCGGCGACGCGGGCCTGGCCTTCCGGGTGACCCGGCCGTCGGTCGGCGTGGACGGCTACACCGGGTACTACGCGGGCATCCGCCGGGACGGCCGGGTCGTGCTCGGCCGGGCCGCCGACTCCTGGACACCGCTGGCGACCTCGCCCGCGTACCTCGACCCCGGGACCACCCACCGGATGAGGGTCACGGCCGTCGGCTCATCCATCAAGGTGTACGTGGACGACATGTCGACCCCGAGGATCTCCGTCACCGACGGCACGTACCGCAGCGGGGCCAACGGCGTCCGCGTCTTCGACACCGATGCCTCCTTCGACAACGTGGCCGTCGGCCCGGTCCGTTGAACCGCCCGGCGGGAAGCGGGGCGAACCCGCTTCCCGCCGGAATGGGAGGAGGCTCGGTGGCTACGGCCTCTCCTCGGTGTACAGGCCCTTCACCTCCTCGGCGGTGAGGGCCTTGTCGTAGGCGTGGACCTGGTCGACCGCCCCGTTCCAGAAGTCCGTCGCGACGCCGTCCCACTGGGCGCGCCCCACGGCCAGCGGCCCGGTGCTCGGATACGCCGGCCCGGCGGTCGCCGTGGCGGCCGGCTCACCGTCGACGTACAGGCTGAGCCGGTTGTCCGCGCCGTCCCGCACGCCGACGAGGTGGTACCAGCGGCCCGTCTCCGGAGTGGTCGTCACGCGGGCCCGGTTCTCGCCGGGCGTGCTGAAGGCGAACGCGCCCTGACCGTACTGGAGGTAGAACGGGCTGGCCTGGCGCCGCGTGTCCTGGCTGACCGCGGTGGCGTAGTTGCCGGGGAGCGCGTCCAGCCGTACCCAGGCGGAGACCGAATAGCTGCCGGTGGTGTCGAGCACCGGCCCGTCCGTCTGCGCGGACTGGCCCTGACCGTCGAACTTCAGTGCGCTGCCGCTGACGCCCGGGGTCCAGGTCGCGCCCGCGGCGAGGGTGAGGTCCCGGCCGTTCGGTCCGCCGTCCTTCGCGGTGGTGCCGGAGCCCTCGTCGAGGGACCAGCTGCCACCGCCCGTCAGCGGCTCCCGCTCGCCCGCCGCCGCACCGGCCGCGATGACCTTGCGGTTGACCTCACGGACCCGGACCGGATCGACCTTGATCTCCCGGCGGTCGTACGTGTACAGACCGTTGAGCTCGTTCTCCAGGTCGGTGATCTGCGTGTACACCGAGCCGGACAGCTCCGCGCCGGCCTGGGCCAGGTAGAACTCCACGGTATTCGCCACGTACTTGTCGGTCAGCGCCTCCTTGTCGGCCACACCGCTGTAGATCACCGTCGGAGCGCCCGGCCACATGTGTCCCGGTGTGCGCAGGGTGAAGCCGCCGTGCTCGCCGTCCATGGCCGCCCTGGTCCCGTCGGGGAAGGGCGGATCCTCGTTGTTGTAGTCGTGGTGGTCGATGATGTCGCCCTTGCCCGAATCGCCCTTGGAATTGCAGCAGTTGACCCCGCTGTGGGCGTTGACGATCCGGGACGGGTCGGCGGCCTTCACGGACTCGGCGAGACGGCCGGTGGCCTCCCGGTTCCACTCGCCCCAGCCCTCGTTGAAGACGATCCAGCCGATGATGGACGGCGAGTTGTGGTGCTGCCGCATCATCTCCGTGCCCTGGTCGACGAACGCCTGCTGCCCGGACTCGTCGGGGAAGTTCCCGGAGACGAAGTCCTGCCACACCAGCAGCCCGAGCCGGTCCGCGTGGTAGAACCAGCGCGGTGACTCCACCTTGATGTGCTTGCGTACGGCGTTGAAGCCCAGCTTCTTGTGGGCCTCCAGGTCGAAGGCGAGGGCGTCGTCGCTCGGTGCCGTGTACAGCCCGTCCGGCCAGAAGCCCTGGTCGAGGGTGGCGAGCGAGAAGACGGGCTTCCCGTTCAGCACCAGCTTCGGGAACCCGCCGACCTTCTCGACGCTGATCTTCCGCATGCCGAAGTAGCCGCCGACCCGGTCGGTCGACCCGCCGTCGACGAGCTTCACGTCGAGGTCGTAGAGGTACGGGTCGTCGGGGCTCCACAGGTGCTGCTCGGCGACGGGCAGCCGCAGCTTCTCGTTGGCCGGCCCGCTGACCCGGCCGACCACCTTGCCGCGCTTGTCACGCGCGACGGCCTCGACCCGGGCCTTGTCAGAGGCGTCGTCGGACTCGACGGTCACCGCGAGGCTGCTGGTGTCGATGTCCGGGGTGGTGACTACGTTGTCAACGGACGTGCGGGCGACAGGTTCCATCCACACCGTCTGCCAGATACCGGACGACTGGGTGTAGAAGATGCCGCCCGGGTTGCGGGACTGCTTGCCCGTCGGCTGGTTGGCGCCGCCGGTGTCGGTGACCGCGACGACGACCTCCTGCGGTCCCTTGCCCTTGAGCGCGTCGGTGACGTCGGCGCTGAAGGCGTTGTACCCGCCGGTGTGCTCCGCGACCTTCCTGCCGTTGACGAAGACGCGTGCCTGGTAGTCGACGGCACCGAAGTTGAGCCTGAGGCGGTTGCCGGGCCGGTCGCGCTTGCCGACCTTCCAGCTCTTCGGCACCTCGACGAGCTTGCGGTAGAACATGTGGTCCTCGTGCCGCTCCAGCCCGGAGAGTTGCGACTCGACCGGGAACGGCACGATGATCTTCTCGTCGAGGTTCTTGCCGAACACCGGCTGCTCGCCGGCCTCGGCGGCGCTGAACTGCCACGGCCCGTTGAGGTTCTTCCACTTCGACCGTACCTGCTGGGGGCGCGGATACTCGGGCAGCGGGTTCCTCTCGTCGAGCCGGTCGCCCCACGGGGTGGTGAGCCGGTGGGTGGACGCGTTCTGTGCGTACCGGACGACCCGGGGTACCGCCTCGCCGCCGTCGGTGAGGCCGCCCTCGCCGTCGTAGGAGAACTTGACCTGCTGGTTCTTCTGGATCGGTGCCGCGAGCCTGATGAGGAGTGACCTGCGGTTCCCGGGCGCCACCCGCACCGACTCGACGGGCATCGCGGTCGTGTCGGCCTCGACCTTCAGGTGCTCGGCAAGCCCCCCGACGTCGCCGACCCTGCCCTCGAAGCGGGCCCGCACCTGCCGGCCGTCCTCGCCGACGTTCAGCTCCAGCGGGTAGACCTCGAAGTCGTCCGGCGGGGTGAACGCCGACATCGGCACGACGTGCCTGGCCATCGTCGGCGTGGACCAGCGCAGGAACATGTTGGCGCCGCCGGTGTCCTGGAACATCTCCAGCCGGAATTCGTGCTGCTCACCCGCCTCCAGGTGGACGGCGGCGCTCGTCTGCTCGTTGTCCCAGTCCGGCTGCCAGTGGTCGATGACCGGCTCGCCGTCGATGAAGAGCCGGAAGCCGTTGTCGCCGATGGCGTGGAAGGTGTAGTCGCCGGTGGCCGGCGCCGCGATCTGCCCGGTCCAGCGGGCGGTCGTGTGCTCCGTCCTGCCGGTCAGCTCCTGGAAGGTGCTGGTCAGTCCGGAGAAGTTGACCTGTGGGTCGAGCACGGTGCCGCCGAGTTCGGCGAAGTCCCTCGCCCCCGGCGCGGACATCCTGAAGTACTCGCCCTTCAGGCCCTGTACCTCGACGGCGGACCTGCCGTCCTTCTCGGCGGAGCGCGCGGACGTGCCGGTGGCCGCCTCCGCGGCCGTGGCGGAGGCCGTGAGGCCGCTCGTGGGCAGCACCAGGGCCGCCGCTGTCAGAAGTGCCCACACTCTGGCTCGTGGGCGGGTGTGTGGTCTCGTCATGGGACCCTTCCTCGGAAGCGCTCTTTGCAACGTTGGAAAGCTGGTGTCAGCGGAATGACAACACGCCCTTCCGCACCTGTCCAGACCTCGCGCACCACTGCGCTGATCCATCGTCAATCCAGGTGCGGCGAAGGCTCGGTCCACTCCCGACGCGTCACACGAACTTCCAGAGGTGGTCGGCGGTGCCGTTGTCGTCGAACTGGACGACCTGCGCGCTGTTGCCGGTCGACATCCCGTCGACACCGAGGACCTTGCCGCTGTGCCGGTTCCGGATGCGGTACCAGCCGTCCCCGTCGCCCACCAGCGTCCACAGGTGGTCGGGGGTGCCGTTGTCCTCGTACTGGACCACGCGGGCGCTGTTCGCGGTGGACATGCCGTCGACGCCGAGGACCTTGCCGCTGTTGCCGTTCCGGATCAGGTACCAGCCCTCGCCCCGGTCCACGAGCTGCCAGGCGTGGTCACTCGTACCGGTGTTGTCGAACTGCACGACACGCGCACTGTTCTCCAGGGACATGCCGTCCACGGCGAGGACCTTGCCGCTGTGCTTGTTCCGGACGCGCCGGTAGGGCGGTTCCGGCGTCCAGGCCCTGCCGTCGGGCGCGGCCACGGGGAACGCGGTGATGCGCAGCCGCGCGGCTCCCATGGGGACCAGGGTGACCGTCTCCGCGGGGGAGTCACTGCGTGCCGGCCCGGCCTGGAGGGGTGCGACCACGTGCTCGTCGTCCGCGATCCACTCGTCGATGCGACGGGCCTCGGCGGTGATGCGGACCGGAACCGTCTCGTGGGTGAAGGGGTTGTCGGGCACCGGACCCCGCGCCGGGGCGAAGTCCAGTCGGGGCGACGCGGCGAGACCGTAGTTCCACGCGGAGGTGGCGTGCACCGCGTACTCGGGGAAGGCGTCGTCGCCCGCGTAGCGCTCGTACCGTTCGCCGATCCGCAGGGAGTAGGTGAGGGGGCCGTGCTGGACGCTGACGGCGTCGTGCTGGTCGGGCCAATGGCGCAGCGTGGTCCGCTGGGGGAGACGCAGGGACACCTTGTCGCCGCTGCGCCAGGTCCGCCGTACGGTGACCCAATCGGGTCCGCCCGGCGCGGGCACGGAGCGGCCGTTGACGCGGACCTCCGGCCCGTCGCACCAGCCCGGCACCCGCATCCGCAGGGGGAAGGCGACCGGGCCGGGCGTGGACACGGTCAGCGTGACGGTCTCGGTGAACGGATAGCCGGTGTCCTCGGTGACGGTGACCACCGTGCCCCCGGCGACCTGCGCGCGGACCCGGCTCGGGGCGTACATCGCCGCCGCCAGTCCGCCGTCCGGGGTGGCCAGCCACAGCTCCTCGGTGAAGTACGGCCAGCCCATGCCGTAGTTGTGCGGGCAGCAGCGGTACTGGTCGACGCCGGGCTGGAAGGCCTGCATGGCGAAGCCGTTCTGGAACTGCCCCTGCGTCTTCGGCCGGTCGTCCAGATCGACGCCGTTGGCACTGGTGACGTAGTGGATGGCCCTGCCCTGCGGGTCGAGGGAGGCGGGCAGCATGTTGAAGGCCAGGTCCTCGCACCGGTCGGCCCAGACCGGGTCGCCGGTGATCCTGGTGAGCAGCTCGTGGCTGGCCATGAACTCGACGATCCCGCAGGTCTCGAAGCCCTGCCGCGGGTCGGTGAAGCCGGGCCGACAGTTCTCGTCCCCGGCCATGCCGCCGCCGGGGAACTGCCCGTACTCGTCCATGACCTGGTCGTAGGCCCGGTACGTGGCCCGGATCAGCTCCTCGTCACCGGTCACCAGCGCGTACTGCGCGGGCTCACGGAAGCCCTGGGCGATGTTGACGTTGTGCCGGGAGGGCGTAGGACCCGTCCAGTCGGCGCCCAGGGTGTGCATCTTGGTGGCCAGGTCCAGCAGGAACGCCGCGCCGGTGCGACGGTGCAGCCACAGGGCGACGTCGAGGCCGTCGCCCCAACGGTAGGAGATCCAGCCGGTGTTGAAGGCGCCGGGGCCCTGGGCTTGCATGAAGCGCAGGAACCGGGTGAGGAAGGGGACGATACGCTCGTCCCGCGTGTACTCCTCGTACGTGCGCAGCGCCTGGAGGAGCGGCAGGAACGGCCAGAAGTCCGGACCGCCGTTCAGCGACGTACGCAGTGCGCGCGGTCCGAAGAAGCCGTCGCTCTGCTGCGTGGCCAGGATCGCCTCGATCCAGGTGCCCGAGCGTGCGAGTGCCTCCCGGTCCCCGGTGGCGACCGCCATCGGCACGTATCCGCGCAGCCAGTACGGCACTTCCTCCCACGCCCCGCGCTCCGGGTGCACCCAGCCGGTGGCCGAGAAGTCGAGGAAGTGCGACAGGCTCTCGAACCGGCCGCACAGCCCGTCGAGTTGCAGCCTGAGCTGACCGGCGAGCCAGCCCCGCGCGGTGACGCTGCCCGCCGGCAGTCTGCGGAAGGCCTCGGGCGCGAGCGCACCGGCCGCTTTCGACGTGGCGGCGGTCGCGGAGGTGCTCAGCGGGCCGCCCAGCGCCGCCGTGCCGAGGGCCAGGGCGCCGGTGCCGAGGAGGGCGCGTCTGCTGACGGACATGCGGGTCTCCTGACTGTGGACTCGGATGCTTCGGTGCCGCCGGTCCCACCGCGGGCCGCACGGAGGGAGGGCTCCGTGCCGACGCGCGTACGAGGTCGCGGCGTTGTACATCGTTGGAAGGCAAGAGCGCACTGAGGATGAGAGCACACCCCGGGACGACCGTCCAGAGCTGTGACGAGCCCGATCCGGCCGGGCGAGCGCTTCCGGCTAACGGCCGCCGGCAGCGGACCGGACCGGCACGGAGGGGGGCGATGTCGGCGCCGCTCGGGCCCTGCCCTACCGCCCGGGGCTCCCGGCGTGAGGAACCCCGAACGGGCCGGAGCACCGTCAGGCGCAGCCCTTGACGAGCCACCGTGGCGAAGAGGAACGAAGCGGACGCGGGGTGTCACGCCGCGGGAGGCCATCCTCCACGCCGTCCACCACGGTGGCACGCTCGCCCCCTCGCACCCGTCGGGGTACGGCCCTCGACACGGCCTGCCGAGGGCGGTCCGCGGACTTGCGTGGACCGGCGTCGGCGAGCACCGTGGAGAGATGGGTGGAAAGGACGGCCCCACACTCATATCGTCGGTGCAGCGAGCCTTCCGGCTGATGGAGGCCGTCGGCGCGCACGAGGGCGGCGTCCCGGCCAAGCAGCTGGCTCGTGAGACAGGGTTGGCCCTGGCCACCACCTACCACCTCTTGCGCACGATGGTGCACGACGGCTACGTGCGCAAACTCGACGACGGCACCTTCATCCTCGGCGAGAAGCTGGGCGCGCTGCACGGAGGAAGCCGCGATCAGGCGGCACTCAGCCGGGTTCGTCCGACGCTCACGGAGTTGCGCGACGGCCTGTCGGCCGCGGCCTACCTGACGTTCTACGAGGACGGCGAGATCCGGGTCGCGGAGATCGTGGACGGTCCGAAGGCCCCGCGGGTGGATCTGTGGGTCGGTTTCGAGGACGCGGGACACGCCACGGCGCTGGGCAAGTGCGTGCTGCGCGAACTGGACCAGGAGGCTCGCGCCGACTACCTCTCCCGTCACACGCTGAACGATCTCACCCCTCGCACCATCACCTACCGCAGCGAACTCCTGCGACGCCTCGACGCCGCGGCTCAGGTGCCCGCCGTGACCGATGTCGAGGAGTACGCGCTCGGCACCGCGTGCGTGGCGGTGCCCGTCCGCCAGGGCGACACGATCGGCGCGCTCGGGATCTCCCTGAGCGTCAGCCGTGCCGCCTCCCTCGAAGATGCCGTGGCGCGGCTGGTCGTCACCGCGGAGCGTGTGTCGCGGGGACTCTCGCTCACCATCTGAAAACCGGGCCCTTGTGACCAGCTGTGCCGTTCCCGTCTCCTGGATGAGAAGGGATAAAACGGTCGGCGATCCGAGGGATGGATACGTGAGTGATCAAAGCCTGGCAGGACCGCAGGGGTCGGTCGGTTACCGTGTGATCAACGATTGGACCGTCGTCGACGCCACGGGTGAGATCGACATCGCCTTCGCGCCCGTCGTGCGAGCCGAGGTGTTCCGGCTCGTGGCCGACGGTCACCGGCATTTCGTTCTGGACCTCTGCGGCGCCCCGTTCCTGGACTCGGCGGGGCTCGGCATGATCGTCGCGGTCACCAAGCACATCCAGGCCCACCACGGCTCGCTGCGGATCGCCTGCGACGACGAGCGTCTGCTCCGCGTCTTCTCCCTCGGCGGGCTGCGTCCCGTCTACTCGTTCCACGACTCCGTGGAGCAGGCCGCCGCTCAGCCCGCCGACGGCGAGGAACTCGCCGACTGGCCGCACGTACGGCGCTGACGTACGCGGCGCCCGCTCCGCGCCGGGCCACGGCGAGCGAATCGCCGCCGAGGCGTGGCGTCCCCGTGATGGTGAGGGCATGGCTCCCGGAACGGCCAGGCGATGGCGGAACTAGACTCGCCGGTATGAACCGATGGGAGCAGCTGACCGGAGGTACGTCCGGTGAGGAGTACGCCGCTCGTTTCGCGGCACTCGCGGAACACGGACAGGACGTACACGGTGAGGCGCGACTGTGCGCCACGTTGGTGCCCCGCGGGGCACGAGTGTTGGACGCGGGCTGCGGCACCGGCCGGGTCCTGATCCAGCTCGCCCGACTCGGATACGACGGCGTCGGCGTCGACAGCGACGCTTCCATGCTGAGCGTGGCCCGCAGCAGTGCGCCGCGACTGACCTGGCTGGAAGCCGACCTGTCCGACTTCGACCCGGCCGCCGCGGGCATCACCCCCGGCTTCGATCTCGTCGTCGCCGCGGGCAACGTCTTTCCCCTCCTCGCTCCGGGCACCGAAGCGGACGTCGCGGCGACGCTGGCCCGCGTGCTGCGCCCGGGCGGCCTGCTCGTCGCGGGCTTCGGCCTGGACCAGGACCACCTTCCCGTACCGCCCGGCCTCACCCTGACGCAGTACGACGCCTACTGCACCGCAGCCGGCCTCACCCTCACCGACCGCTTCGCCACCTGGGACGCGGACCCGTACGACGGCGGCGGCTACGCGGTGAGTGTCCATCGCCGCTGATACCGCCCCGCGGTCTCACCCGCTCGGAGAGCAACGCGGCCGGGTGTGAAACCCGGCATGCTCCCGCTGCCGCCGGAACCCGAGCCAGTCAGGCCCGTCGGATTCCGGCGGCCAGAATCTCCGGAGCCGGAGCCGGAGCCGGAGCCGGCCCCGGAGCCCGGACCCGGAGCCCGGACCCGGAACCGGACCGGACGTCGACGCCAAGCTCAAACCGGATCGAGTTCGCGCTCACCGAGCAACCCTGCGGTAGCTCTGTCCGTGTCTCCGGGACGGCATCGGTATTTCGGCGGTCCGACACCTATCGCGCAACCGCGCGCGGGTGTACGTTCTCGGGCCGATGGGTTTTGGGAGCGCTCCCATCCAGCTGTGTCCGCTTCGTACGAGGAGGAACGCATTGAAACGCCTTTTGGCCTTACTGGCGGCCGGCGCTACGGCCGTCGGCCTCACGACGCTCGTCGGGCCCTCGGCGCAGGCGGCCACCGGCTGCAAGGTCGACTACACGATCACCAGCCAGTGGCAGGGCGGCTTCCAGGCCGGCGTGAAGATCACGAACCTGGGGGAGCCCGTCAGCGGGTGGAACCTCAAGTTCACCATGGCGGACGCCGGGCAGAAGGTCGTTCAGGGCTGGAACGCGACCTGGTCGCAGTCCGGCTCCGTGGTCACCGCCGCCGGTGCCGACTGGAACGGCGCGCTGCCCACCGGCGCGTCGGCCGACCTGGGATTCGTGGGGTCCTTCACGGGGGCCAACCCGAAGCCCACGTCCTTCACGCTCAACGGCGTGACCTGCACGGGCTCCGTCACCGAACCGCCGACGGACCCTCCGACCGACCCGCCCGCGACCGGTACTCCGGTGGCCACGAACGGCCAACTGCACGTCTGCGGCGTGAACCTGTGCAACCAGTACAACCGCCCCATACAACTGCGCGGCATGAGCACACACGGCATCCAGTGGTTCGCCAAGTGCTACAACGACGCCTCCCTGGACGCCCTTGCCGAGGACTGGAAGTCGGACCTGTTCCGCGTCGCCATGTACGTGCAGGAGCAGGGCTATGAGACCGACCCGGCAGGCTTCACCAGCCGTGTGAACAGCATGGTCGACATGGCCGAGGCCCGCGGCATGTATGCGGTGATCGACTTCCACACGCTGACGCCGGGCGACCCGAACTACAACCTCGACCGCGCCAGGACGTTCTTCTCGTCCGTGGCCGCCCGCAACGCGAGCAAGAAGAACGTGATCTACGAAATCGCCAACGAGCCCAACGGCGTGAGCTGGACGGCCATCAAGAACTACGCCGAGCAGGTCATTCCGGTCATTCGGGCCGCCGATCCTGACGCCGTCATCATCGTCGGCACCCGCGGCTGGTCCTCACTGGGTGTCTCCGACGGCTCCAACGAGAGCGAGGTGGTCAACAACCCCGTGAACGCGACCAACATCATGTACGCGTTCCACTTCTACGCCGCGAGCCACAAGGACAACTACCGCGCCGCAGTGAGCCGAGCGGCCTCGCGACTGCCCCTGTTCGTATCCGAGTTCGGCACAGTGAGCGCCACCGGCGGTGGTGCGATGGACCGCACGAGCAGCGTCGCGTGGCTTGACCTCCTCGACCAGTTGAAGATCAGCTACGCGAACTGGACGTACTCGGACGCCAACGAGGGCAGCGCGGCGTTCAAGCCGGGCACCTGCAACGGCAGCGACTACAGCAGCAGCGGTGTACTGACCGAGTCGGGAGCGCTGATCAAGAGCCGTATCAGCACCACCGACAATTTCCCGACCAGCTGATCCCCGACAGGGCTCCGGGCACGCCCGCAGCCCTGTCACCGGTTGGGAGCGCTCCCGCCATCGAGGGAGTCTCTGGGCCGTACTCGGCCTCCTCGACCGAGTCGCTCAGCGTCGTGCGGAAGCATCAGTGCGCGCCGGGTCCTGGTGGCCACCGGCCTGGAAGATGTACTGCCCAAGGTGCCTGGACTGGCAGAGCACTGGGGACGCAGTGTCGTGCACTGCCCGTACTGCCACGGCTGGGAGGTGCGCGACAAGCCCATCGGCGTCCTCGCCACCGCAGCGGCCTCCGTCCACCACGCGCTCCTGTTCCGCCGGCTGACCGAGGACCTTGCGCGGTCAGCGGACGAGACAGACCCCGCTGAGGCCGCCTCCGTCGGCTGACCGCGCAAGAGCCGGGCCGCAGCCGGAAGTGAGAGACCGAACCACCCCGCCCACCGTCAACAACGCTCGTGGTCGATTCGGCTAAGCCAGCAGCAAGGGCATGTCCCAGTCGGCCGGTGTGCCGTCCACCGCGTACGAGTCCAGGGCGAGCGCGACGCCGGCGGCCCCGTCGAGGTAGCCGGAGACATCGGAGCCGAACGGCACCTTCGTCATCGTGAAACGCAGCCCGAATGGCAGCGCCGGGTCGAAGGCGGAGACGAGTTCGGCGGCGATGTCGTCCCGCAGCTCGACCAGCCGGGGGTCCCGCCACTGTTCGTCGAGCCGGCCGAGCTGGTGCAGGGCCCCGGCCCAACCGTGGCACAGCGCGTGGTCGTCGATGCCCCAGGCCGACCGGGGAAGGGCGAGCAGCCGGTCCACCGAGGCGCGGGCGAGCTCCGAGAAGTCCGGCCGGCCGAGCGCCCGCCCGGCCAGCTGCAGGGCGCGGGAGACCCCGGAGCCCCGTAGCACCAGGCCGGCCACTTCGCGTTTCCGTCGTAGGCGGCAGGACCCCGTTGCCACTGGGCGAAGGACAGGTAGCCGGGCCAGAACACACCGTACCGGTCCGACACCGCCCAGGTCCGCAGCAGTTCGGCCGTCGCCTCCATGGCCTCCTGCTGCCCCGGCACCCGCACGCCTTGCTCCCAGGCCAGGGCCAGCAGGGCGAGCGGACCGGCGACGCCGTGCGAGAGGCCCAGGTTGAGGTGGCCGCCGGGGAACGCCGCTTCGGAGCCGGTCCGGGGTGCGTCCAGGGCCCACCAGCGCGGCACGACCGCGCCTTGGTGCTCCACGGTGCCGAGCGACAGGCGTACGAGGTAGTCGAGGACCGCCGTCAGCGGCTGCTCACAGCTCTCCGGCCGGGCCAGCAGATAGCGGCCGACACCCGTCAGGCCACGGACGACCTCGTAGTGCCCGATGGTGGGCAGCGGCCGGTCCTCGACGGGTGGCAGGACAGTCCGTACGAGATCGTGCTGGTAGGCGTCGAAGCGCTGGAGCGCGGAGACGTAGCCCCCGGTGGTGCGGTGAGCGAGCAGCACGGCGAACGCCAGCGCCCCCGGCCCCTTGAAGATCCCGCCCGCGGCGGCGGGCCGGCCCGAGAGGGCGCGGGTGCCTGCCGTGAGATACGCGTGGGCGCGCGGCACCTGCCGGGCCGCATCCCGGGCGACTCCCGTGAACGCGAGCGCGAGCCCGGGACTACCGCTGCCGAGGGTGAGCTCGGCCCAGACCGGCTCGGCGACCCCGTCGTCCGCGGCCTGGGCGGGGATGCGCGTGGCCGCCATCGTGGCGGTGGGGTCCGCGAGCCGGTCCAGGATCTCGGCGGATACGGCGGCAGCACGCTCCCGGAGGTCCTGAGCACGCCGGCCGGCCGGGCGCCCCCGCGTGCCGCCCTCGGTGGTCCCGTTCATCGATTGCTCCCGCGTGCCGCCCTCGGTGGTCCAGCTCATCGAGTGCTCCCGTGTCCCGCCCTCGGTCGTCCCGGTCAACGTCCGCTCCCGCTCTCGTGCTGCCGTCGGCCGACATGGGTCCGCACCGCGCCCCGCAGCACCGCGTACCCGCGGGCCTCGGCCGCCCGGTCGATGCCGAACAGACGGTTGTTCCGCATGTGCAGCAGCGACAGCAGGGCCTCGTCGCGGTCGGCCTCCGGAGCGGACAGGATCGACTGCCCGTATGCCCGTGGCTCGGGCGACTCCGACCACAGCGCGACGAGCGACGGCGCCCCGAGTGCGTCCGCAGCCGACGACACCGTGCTCCCCGGTCTGATCAGCCGGTCGGCGACGGCGCGGTGCCGTTGGTAGACCTCGTGCTCCGCGGTCTTCGTGAACATCCGGTCGACCCAGCCGCACCAGTCCCAGTCCCCGAGGGACTCCAGGAGCACCGCGTGCCCGAGCCCGGCGAGCACGGCGGCGGGGACGGCCCGCGCGGCGCCCCGCAGAGCGCGCACCTGCACGAGCGCCGACAGGCTGTCCGTGCGGAAGAAGCGCTCGGCTGCCTCCTGCAGGGCCTCGCCTCCGTACCGGTCGCTCTCGGGCCGGTACGCGTCGAGGGTCATCGTGCGCAGGGCCCCGCTCTCGACGAGGGCCCGTGACACCCGGCTGATCACGGGCAGCACCCGGCCGTTGAGCGCCCCGGGATCGCCGTGGAAACGAAGCCGCAGATGCGGCTCGGGGTCCTGGTAGCGCAGGAAGAACCAGCGGTCGACCTCGTCCTCGACCTCGGTGAGCAGGGCCGGCAGATGCTCGGCGAGCAGAGCCTCGTGGGCCGACGGCTCCGCGTACCACTTGGCGAACAGCCATTCCTCGCCCGGCAGATGGAACCGTGCGGGGGCAGGCCGGACCGGCGGGGCGGTCCGTGCCGGCTCGGCGCCTTCCGGCGCCGTACGCCGGGCGGGCCGCCGCGCGCCCGCGAGGGGCACCACGATCTCCGTGCTGTGCCCGCCGTTCCAGCCGAGCCCCGCACCGTCGGCCGTCAGGTCCTCATACAGGACGAACTGGGGATGCGCGGCCGTCAGTTCGGCACGCAGCAGGTCCCGGTCCCAGCGGTCGCGCAGGTCGACGGGGTACATCTGGTCGTTGCGCGCGACCTGCAGCCGGTCCGGTACGGCAAGGCGCCGACGCCAGGCGTCGAGGCCCCGCTCCCACCCCTCGGCCCCCGGTGACCGGGCCGCGTCGCGCAGCCGACGGCCCGGCAGCCAGCGCTTGGGCATCACCACCACCCGCCCGTGGCGGACGCGCGGCAGATACGGCAGGGCATCATGTCCCGCCCAGTCCCAGCCGGACCACACCCGGGGCCGCGCCGTCGCGAGATCCATGAGGAACCGGGCCACCGGCGGAGCCTGGGTGTCCAGGGCCAGCATGTGCGGCAGCACCGGGCGGACCGGACGGCCGCTCTCCGGGTGCAGCAGCCGCAGCCCGTCGGAGCCGGCGGCGACGAGCAGCGAGCGCCAGTCCAGGCAGCAGGGGTCGTCCCGGTCGTCGGGTACACCGACGGGGATCCGGTACGGCAGCAGCCGGGGCACCTGGACGATGTTGAGGCCGCGCGGCTCGCGGGGCATCAACTCGACCTGCGCCGCGATCACCGCGTCGTCGGCGGTGTCGGCGGTGTCGGCGGCGTCGGCGGTGTCGGCGGTGTCGGCGGCCAGCCGGGCGAGTTGGCCGGTGAGGCCGGCCGCCGCCGCGAACCGGCCCGCAGTGGCGCCCGCCGTCCAGGCGCCGATGTGCGGGCTGCCGAGCAGCCGGAAGTCGCCGCGGTCCAGTGCGGCGGTGCTCTCGGAGAGCACCTGGAAGCAGAGTTCGAGGCTGCGCGGTGGCACGGCCGCGGGATCGTGCCCGGCGACTTCGGCGAGACGCCGCACGACGTCGTCGGTCAGCACCAGGTCGCCGCCGGACAGGACGGCCTCCTGAAGCAGCTCGCCGATCATCGCGCGCCTGGGGCCGTCCGCCTCGTCGCCTGGGCCGCCGCGTGCGTACGCGGGCTCCGCGCCGTACTCGGGGGGCAGGCCGAGTCCGCGGTGCGGGTCGACCAGCTCGCCCAACGGCACGGCGCAGGCGGTGCCGTAGCGCTCGATGAAGCGCTCGCGATAGTCCCGCATGTACGCGAGCGTGGTCCACTCCGGTGTGATCGCCCAGATCGCGGCCGCGTACCGGCACACTTCCCGCCCGACCGCCTCCGGTACGACGAACTCGCCGGGTATGTGCAGATCCACGTGCAGCGGCGGCCGGGCGTGCGCGTCGCTGTCCGTGCCGGGGACGTCGAGGCGGCGGACCTCGTCCAGGAGCCGCTGCCAGGAGTCGCCGCCCAGCCCTGGGGGGTCCTCCTGATGCCGGGCACAGGCCGTCCGGATGTCCCGCAGCGCCCGCGCGTCGTCGGGAAGCGCCGCTTGCAGGACCGCCTCGATGCCGTCGAGCAGCGCGGCGTCGATGCGGTGCGGGGTGATCGAGGTGAGCAGGAAGCCGTGCTGAAGGAGCCCGGCCAGCTGACGGTCGATCCGTTCGGCGTCCAGCGACGGAAAGCGTTCCGCCAGCGAGACGAGCAGGCCGGCATACGGCACCGGGGTCCTCGCCCGCTCGCGCACGGCGCTCACCAGAGCGTTGTCACGCACCGACTGCTCCTGACCGCCGGTACGCAGATACAACCGCCCGTCCCGCAGGAAGCACAGGTCATTGAGTACAACGTCCACGCGCCGGCGAACGGAGGGCTCGGCGAGCCAGGCCAGTACCCGGCGGCGCAGCCACGCCCCGTCGAGCCGGACCGCGACCTCACCGGTGCCTGGCTCCGCCTTGGCCGCGGAACCGAACCGGGCGGTACCGACTCCCGCGAACAGGCCGAACGGTGTCGGGCGCGCCCCGGCGCGGCGGGCGTACCGCGTCAGGGTCCGCGCGGCGCTCAGGGTCCGCTTGCGGCCCAGCGCGGTCACGCCTTCGTCACTGGTCAGACCGGCCAGACTGTGGGCCAGCGAGCCGCTGGCGACCCGGACCGCCTGGCCGAGCAGGGGATCGGAGGCGAGCTGCCGCGCCCCGGAAACCGGCTCGGCGGCGTCGACCGTGGCCAGTGCGGCGCCGCGCGGCCGGCTCGCCATCCGGACGAGCACGGGCTCCCGTACCTCGAATGCCGCAGATGCCTGGTGGGCTTCGGACTCCGCCACGTGTGTGCTCCTCGCCGTCGTACGGAAGAGCGGGGCGGACCGGGCCCGCCCCGCTCGGAAGAGCCCCGAGGGGGCCTCAGCCCGTCAGCAACAGATGGGGCAGCGCGTGCCGATCGCGTAGCTGCTCGGCGAGGTGAAGCTGCCCTGGCCGAACGACTCGGCCTGCTCCGGGAGATCGGAGACGCGCAGATCCAGGTCGAGGTCCAGCTCGGGGGCATCCTGGGACAGGAGGATCTCGGTACGCATGCTTCTCCCTTGGGTGGTGGGGTGCACGGAATCGAACGTCCAGGGCCCCGGTTGTGGGCCCGGACATGCGCAACCATTGCTCACGCCACTGACAGTCGGTAGACGAAAACGAGCCATTGATCAAGGGGTCGGTCACTGCCGGGGGAGGGGCGCGAGAAGGGTCTCCCTCGCATGTGAAAGGCGGTGGCGCCGCCTGAATCGCCCGGGCGACGCGCACATCCGCTCAGGTCAGGGAGCGCGAGTCAGCCAGTCGACCATCCCCGTGAGCAGCTTGGCCCGCACGTCCCGCGGCCCGGCCGACGTCCGCGGCGGCTGCCGTGCCGGCTCGGCCGGATCAAGGTCCGTGAAGGCACGGTGCTCGTGCGCCAGTTCGTACTGATCCGCCGGCCGGGACCCGGTCGGCGGCGGGTCGTCGAGGCAGTCGCGCACCGACACAGGCGCGGTGAGCGCCCCTCTGTCCGACGCCGCGTGGGATGTGCGCGGCGTCGGCGGCCGGTTGGCGGCCGCGTGCTGGTGACAGCCCATCGGTACCCGTCGACGCGCCCCATGCGCGGGGGCTCGCCTCCCCGGCTGCCTGACCCATGTCCCTGCGCATCCGAACGAGCGCCCTCACCGCACTCACCGTCGCCGCCCTCGCGGCGGGTACGGTCCTCACGGCACCGGCCGCCGGCGCCGCGCCGAAGGCCGCCGCACCCAAGTTCCTGTCGGCGTCCCAGCTGCCGCCGCACCCGACGTCGTCCTGGACCGCCGGGCCGGTCACCGAGGGCTTCCCGGAGGAACTCGGGTTCTGCGTGAGCACGGAGGGCGTGCCCTCCTACGACTACCGGTACCGGGAGTTCCGGACCGATCTGGACACCGGCGCCGTGCAGTTGACCGTCGTGACGGACTCAGCCGCCCTGGCCAAGGCCCTGGCGAAGCACTACGACGACCTGATCCGCACCTGCGCCGACCGCATCGAGGAGTCCTCGCCCGACATCGAGGCCGAGGGCCGGGACTACGGCAGGGTGCCGGTCGAGGAGGGCGCCCGCGTCCGCGGCCTGCACACCGAGACGTCCTGGGGCGCCACCGACATCGCCCTGCTGTCGGTCGGCCGGGACGGCAGGACCGTCACCGTCGTGAAGTGGGGACAGATGGGCGACTTCGGGGACGCGCCCGTGGCCGCCTTCAAGAGGACCACGAGCACGGCCGTCAACAAGCTGTACTGACCGGACGGCCACCGGAAAGGCCCGGGGCCGTCCTCCCGCCACGGGGGTCGGAAGGACGGCCCCGTACCGGTTGTCCCCGGGACGGGGTCGCCGTGCTTCGGCCCCATTCGCCGTGGCACCTCCCGAGGGGACCGCCGCCCCGGCCCTTCGCCGAGTCGGCCGGCTGCCGCCGACCCGGCCGCACTCGGCAGGCGTTCCGTCGAGCAGGACGTGATCCGGACCGGTCTCTGGCAGAACACGCAGCAGGCCGGCCGCCCGCCGGGAGAGTGGCCGGCGACGGCGGTGACGTGGGCGTGGGCGGTGCCGACGGATATGCCGAAGGCGGCGGCGATCCGCGTGAGCGGGTCGCGCCGGCGAAGGTGGGCCAGGGCGAGGAGGGCACGCCGGTGCGGCGGTAGCTCGCAGCGGCGGTCTCCCGCGAAATCGGTGGACACGTTCTTCCCGAGAGCTCTAGGTTTACCCGGGTCCAAGATCGAAACGTCCGAGCGGGGTGTGTTTGATGACGGTTCTAGCGGTGGTAGCCGACTGCGGACGGCTGCCCTCCAGGAACGGCAGGACCTCATCGAACTAAGGAATCCCTCCTGTGGATCTTCCACGCATTCGGACCATTCGCGAGAGCAGCCACCGCGTCCACAACCCGATCACCGCTGACAAGCTCGCCGCACTGGGCCAGTCGCTCCGTCCGGCACCCGGCACGCGGGCGCTCGACCTCGCCAGCGGGACGGGCGAGATGCTGTGCACCTGGGCACGTGACCACGGTGTCACGGGGACGGGGGTGGACATCAGCACGGTGTTCACCGAGAAGGCCCGCGCCCGTGCCGCCGAACTGGGAGTCGCCGACCGGGTCGACTTCGTTCACGGCGATGCCTCCGGCTACGTCGCCGACGAGCTGGTCGATCTCGCGGCGTGTGTCGGCGCCACCTGGATCGGGGGCGGCGTGGCCGGCACCGTCGAGCTGCTGGGCCGAAGCCTCCGCCCAGGGGGCGTCATGCTGATCGGCGAGCCGTACTGGCGTCAGGCACCGCCGACCCAGGACGTCGTCGAGGGCTGCCACGCCGGCAGCAGAGCGGACTTCCGGATGCTGCCGGAGCTGATCGGGCACTTCGGCGGCCTCGGGTACGACGTTGTGGAGATGGTGCTGGCCGATCAGGACAGCTGGGACCGGTATCAGGCGGCGCAGTGGTTCAACCTTCGCTGCTGGCTCGACCAGAACCCCGGTGACGAGTTGGCCGCCGAGGTGCGGGCCGAGCTCGCCAAGGGGCCCGCCCGCTACGTGCAGTACACCCGTGAGTACCTTGGCTGGGGCGTCTTCGCGCTGATGAGCCGCTGACACTGCGGGCAGTGCGGGTCCGGGCAGCCTGCTGCCCGGACCCGCACGATCCGGGCCGTGCCCCCGTCCCGGCGACTGCTCGTCGGGCCTTCCGATGCCGAGCTGGGGGGCGTTGTCCTCACTGCGGATGAAGGGGCTCGGATCATCCACCTTTCTGGCTGACGCGGCCACGATGAAGGATCCGGATCGCTCGCTCCTGGCCCTGGACCTCTGGGAGGAGCCGGGGCGAACGTTCAGCGTCCCTGCTCAGTGGTTCCCTGACGTCTCCGCATCGCCCCCACCGAGTCAGCGAGGTGAGATCGCTGATGCGACGTCCGGCCGACCGCGCCTATGGGTGCGTGTCCGTGATCGCGATGATCTCGTCGAGGTGGTCCAGGGCCGCCTGCAGGTCGTCGATCTTGGCCTGGATGCGCTCGCGCTCAGCTCGCAGCATGGCTCGTTGCTCGGCGTCGGTGTGCCCGGAGTCCCAGCATGGCAGGAGTTCGGTGATCCTCCGGCTGGTGAGGCCGGCGGCGAACATCTGCTGGAAGAAGCGGACCAGGGGGATGGCGTCCTGCCGGTACAGGCGCTGGCCGGACGGGCTGCGCTCCGCCACGAGCAGCCCTTGCTGCTCGTAGTAGCGCACGGCGCGCACGGAGACGCCCGCACCTCGTGCCACCTCGCCGATGCGCATCAACCGCTCGGCCGCGGCCACTGTGACAGTCATGGTGATTCCTCTCACCCCTGGGCCTGACGATCAGCACTTGCCTCTGACGCCAGCGTCAGGTTTTAGCGTACCGGCCATGGACATCAACAACTCCGTCGCCCTTGTCACCGGAGCCAACCGCGGCCTGGGCCGCGCCTTCGCCCAACGCCTGCTCGAACGGGGCGCCCGCAAGGTCTACGCGACGGCCCGCCGACCGGAGACCGTGGACCTGTCCGGGGTCGAGGTGCTGCCCCTCGACATCGCCGATCCCGCATCCGTGAGGGCCGCCGCCGACGCCGCCCCGGACGTCTCGCTACTCATCAACAACGCGGGCATCAGCACGGGGACCGACCTGGTCACCGGCTCGCTGGACGCGGTACGGCACGAGCTGGAGACCAACATGTTCGGCCACCTGGGAATGATCCGGGAGTTCGCGCCGACGCTCGCCGGGAACGGCGGTGGCGCGATCGTCAACGTCCTCTCCGCCATGTCGTGGTTCGGGGTCAAGGGCGCCAATGCCTACCACCTGACCAAGGCCGCCGCCTGGGCCATGACCAACGGCGTCCGCCTGGAGCTCGCCGAGCAGGGCACGCTCGTCACAGCGGTACACCTCGGCTTGGCCGACACCGACATGGCGGCGGGCTGGCCCGTGGACAAGATCGCTCCGTCGGACCTGGCCGACGCGGCGCTCGACGGTGTCGAGGCGGACTCCGCCGAGGTCCTCGCCGACCAGTGGAGTCGGGACGTCAAGTCCCGTCTGCCGATGGCGCCGGGAGAGTTCAACGCCACAATGGACCGCGCCCTGGCGGCGCTGATGGCGGCCTGAGGGGTCCTGATCCGGTAGTCGTGCTCCCGCTCCCCGACGCCCCTGGGAGTCCGCTGGGGGAAGCGGGGAAGCACGGGCGTCCTGCAGGCCGTATCAAAGCAACGGCGTGATCCGCGCCTACCCGCGGCGACGCGGTCCCCGGCACGTGATCCCGGAGAAGAGCGACACCATGGAGGCCCCCCTGTACAGAGGTTCACGTGGCGGTCGGCCCGCCCGTTATGGCGTTCGGCACTGCGGCACCGGTGAGAGGTGGGAGGCGCGAGTGGCCGTCCCGGCACGACAGCGTCAAGCTGCGCACCGCGGCCGAGCAGCTGGTCGCCACTGACCACTGGTCACCCGTTGCCCCGGCCGGTACGCCGCGTCCCTGGACAGCTCCCGCACGACCGGAGCCGCGGATGACGCCCGGTTCGCGGCCCGAGCCGGTCCTACGCGGTGACGCTGTCCGTATCCTCGCCGCCGCCCGGGAGGCCGAAGTCGAGGGTCTCGGCCGCCTCGCTCAGGGTCTGCTCCGCGACGCGCGCCGCGTCGGCGACGACGTCGCCCCGTTCGGCTATCAACAGGTCGTAGATGGGCGCGGCGCTGGTGCCGGTGGCATGCACGTCGGATGTCCGTTTCTTCAGGGGGCAGGGCCAGCGGAGAAGGCTAGCGGATCAGTCGGCGTTCAGGAGCGAGTCGTCCAGGGGCCGGGCACCGGGCAGCTGGTGACGGGCGGCGATCAGGGCCGCGTCGATGTCGCGGGTACCGGTGGACACGCACAGCGTGTAGGCGACATCGGCCATGCGCTGACGCGCCCCCGCGCTGTCCGCATCGGAAGCCTCCACGGCTGCGAGGGCCTCGTACTGGTCGATCAGATCCCGCAGCACCGCAGGGTGGGCCATCAGCATCACAGAATCGTCCTTCCACACCAAACCAACACCAACACCAACACCAACTGGCTCAGGGCCGTGCACTCCGGTACCCGGTTCTCCGTCCTGTACTCCCGCCCGCGACGCAGGCACACAGCGTCGTCCGGAGCCGGCTCTGTGTGGCTGCGGCAACCCCCTGTCGAGCGACTGCGGCGCGAGGCCGGTCGGGCGGCCAGGTGTGTGACCCTCTACGCCGACATCGGCCCCGTCGCGCCGGTAGCCACGGACCGCGAGGCGGCCGGTGACTTCGTTCGACGCGTAGCTCGGCGCACTCGCGGCGCCCGGGGACGGCGACGGCGGCAGTGCGAGGGGGACATGCCGGTATCCGGCTGCTCGCCCTGGATGGGATCGGCGGGAAGACTCGCAAATTCCTTAGCTCCGCCCGTGCTTGCATGGCCGCGACGAGGACGGCTCGCGCACGGGGTGTCGACCACTCCGCCCCACGGGCGCGGACTTCCGCCCGATCGTGTCCGCACCCTGGCGGTGGAAAGAGGGAAGATGACCAAGCGCGCACTCATCACCGGGATCACCGGACAGGACGGGTCGTACCTGGCGGAGCACCTGCTCGGCCTGGGTTACCAGGTGTGGGGACTCTGCCGGGGGCAGGCCAATCCTCGCAAGGACCGGATAGCCAAGCTGATTCCCGAGCTGTCGTTCGTCGACGGCGACCTCATGGACCAGGGCAGCCTGGTGTCGGCCGTGGACCTGGTCCAGCCCGACGAGGTCTACAACCTGGGCGCCATCTCGTTCGTCCCCATGTCCTGGCAACAGCCGGAGCTGGTCACCGAGGTGAACGGCACCGGTGTGCTGCGGATGCTGGAGGCCGTGCGGATGGTGTCGGGCCTGAACAAGTCGTCCGCGGCCACCAGCCGCGGTCAGATCCGCTTCTACCAGGCATCGTCCTCCGAGATGTTCGGCAAGGTGGCGGAGAGCCCGCAGCGGGAGACCACCTTCCTGCACCCGCGCAGCCCGTACGGAGTCGCCAAGACGTTCGGCCACTACATCACCCGCAACTACCGGGAGTCGTACGGGATGTACGGCGTCTCGGGCATTCTGTTCAACCACGAGTCGCCGCGACGCGGGGCCGAGTTCGTGACCCGGAAGATCTCGCTGGCGGTCGCGCAGATCAAGCTGGGACTGCTGGACAAGCTAAGCCTCGGCAACCTCGACGCCGAGCGCGACTGGGGCTTCGCGGGCGACTACGTCCGCGCCATGCACCTGATGCTCCAGCAGGAGGAGCCCGGGGACTACGTGGTGGGCACCGGCACCATGCACAAGGTCAGTGACGCGGCACGCGTCGCGTTCGAACACGTCGGCCTCGACTGGCGGGACCACGTGGTCGTCGACCCCGGGCTGGTCCGCCCCGCCGAGGTGGAGACCCTCTGCGCGGACTCCGGCAACGCCCGCCGGGAACTGGGCTGGAAACCCGAGGTCGACTTCGAGGAACTGATGCGCATGATGGTCGAGTCCGACCTGCGCCAGGCCTCCCGCGAGCGGGACTACAGCCGGCTGCTCGCCACCGGCGCCTCCGGTTCCCTCGGGCTCGTGGGCGACTGGTAGGCCATGCCGTGGGGGCCCCGCCGTCCCGTCGGCGGGACTCGCTGACGTACCTGCGGCCGCGTATCGGGCGCCGTCCCACACACTAGGGAATTCCAGAGCGGCCGCCGCCGCAGACTGTGCCCATGGTCAGCGGAACAGTGTGCTCGGCACGTGCACCGGGCGTGTGCCGCGCAGGAGCGGTCCGGGCCCGGCCCGCACGTCCGCGCGCCGGTGGGGCGACCGGGGGCCGCCACGCGAGACGTGGCACTCCGCCCGCTCCCGCGGGCGCGTGAGACACCGAGCCGGACGGACCGCCGCCGCGGTCGTGTCCCCGGTCGCTCTCCCTCCCTCGGGTACGCCCGACCCCGGTGTCGTACGGCGCCCGGGTCGTCCGCCGTCCACGTCGGACCGCCAGCCGTCCGCCGGTCTTCTTCCAGATGGGTTGCGTTGAAATGGACAAGGAACAGAAGCTCCGGGACTACCTCCGCCGGGCCAGCGCCGACCTGAAGCGCTCGCGGGAGCGGGTGGGCGAGCTGGAGGCGGCGGCCACCGAGCCCATCGCGATCGTCGGGATGAGCTGTCGCTACCCGGGTGGCGTCAGCAGCCCCGAGGACCTGTGGCGGATGCTGGAGGCCGGTGCGGACGGCATCACCGGCATGCCCGCCGACCGCGGCTGGGAGGCCGCCCTCGGCGACGGGCCGACGGATCTCGCGGGCGGCTTCCTGCACGACGCGCCCGCATTCGACCCGGACTTCTTCGGCATCTCGCCCCGCGAGGCGCTGTCCATGGACCCGCAGCAGCGGCTCCTGCTCGAAACCGGCTGGGAGGCGTTCGAACGGGCCGGCATCGACCCCGCCGGGGTGCGCGGCAGCCGTACCGGCATGTTCGTCGGCGCCATGCCGCAGGACTACCGTGTGGGTCCCGACGACGACGTGCAGGGCTTCCAGCTCACCGGCAACGCCACCAGTATCCTGTCCGGCCGCCTCTCCTACTTCTTCGGCGCCGTCGGCCCCGCCGTGACCGTCGACACCGCCTGCTCCTCCTCCCTGGTCGCGGTGCACCTGGCGGCCCAGTCGCTGCGGGCGGGGGAGTGCACCCTCGCCCTGGCCGCCGGTGTCACCGTGATGGCGAGCCCCACCACCTTCGTCGAGTTCGCCCGCCAGGGCGGCCTGGCCGGCGACGGCCGCTGCAAGTCCTTCGCCGACGCCGCCGACGGCACCGGCTGGTCCGAGGGCGTCGGCGTACTCGTCCTGGAGCGGCTCTCCGAGGCCCGCCGCAACGGTCACCACGTCCTGGCCGTGGTCCGCGGCTCCGCCGTCAACCAGGACGGCGCCTCCAACGGCCTGACCGCCCCCAACGGCCCCTCCCAGCGGCGCGTCATCGAAGCCGCCCTGGTCAACGCCCGGCTGACCGCCGCCGACATCGACGCGGTCGAGGCCCACGGCACCGGCACCGTCCTCGGTGACCCCGTCGAGGCGCAGGCCCTCCTCGCCACCTACGGCCAGGGACGCGATCCCGAACGCCCGCTGCTGCTCGGGTCGGTGAAGTCCAACATCAGCCACACCCAGGCCGCCGCCGGAATCGCCGGCATCATCAAGATGGTCATGGCGATGCGCCACGACCTGCTGCCCCGCACCCTGCACGTGGACCGGCCCTCTGGCCACGTCGACTGGACCGAGGGCGCCGTCCGGCTGCTCACCGAGCCCGCCCCCTGGCCGCGCCGGCCGGGCGCACCACGCCGGGCGGGCGTCTCGTCCTTCGGCCTGTCCGGCACCAACGCGCACACCATCGTCGAGGAGGCCCCGGCCGAGTCCGAGGGCGCCGCGGAGGACGGGACGGCCACTCCCGCCGCCGAGGGCGCCGCGAAGGAGGGGACGGCCGCGCCCGCCGTCGAGGGCGCCGCGAAGGAGGGGACGGCCGCGCCCGCCGTCGAGGCCGGCACGCTGCCCTGGCTGCTTTCCGGCCGCACCCCCGAGGCACTGCGCGCCCAGGCCACCCGGCTCCTCGACCACCTGGCCGCCCGCCCGGGCCTGCGCGCCCTGGACGTGTCCCACGCCCTGGCCACCACCCGTTCCGCCTTCGAGCACCGGGCGGCGTTCACCGCCACCGACCGGGACACCGCCGTCGCCGCCCTCACCGCGCTGGCCGCGGGAGGGGACACCCCGGGCCTGAGCACCCACCAGCTGCGCGGCCGTACCAAGCTCGCCGTGCTCTTCTCCGGCCAGGGTTCCCAGCGACCGGGCATGGGACGTGAACTGTACGCCCGCTTCCCCGCCTTCGCGCAGGCCCTCGACGAGGTGCTGGGCCACCTCGACGCCGGCCTCGACCGCCCGCTGCGCCCCCTGATGTTCGCCGAGGAGGGGAGCGCCGAGGCGATCCTGCTCGATCGCACCGAGTACGCCCAGCCCGCCCTGTTCGCCCTCGAAGTGGCCCTCTACCGGCTCGTCGCATCCTTCGGCGTCACCCCGGACCACCTCGCCGGGCACTCCGTCGGGGAGATCGCCGCCGCCCACGTGGCCGGGGTGTTCTCCCTGGAGGACGCCTGCACCCTGGTCCTCGCGCGCGGCCGGCTCATGCAGGCGCTGCCCGAGGGCGGTGCCATGGCCTCCCTGGAGGCCACCGAGGACGAGGTCGCGCCGCTCCTGGCCGAACACCCCGGACGGGTTTCCGTCGCCGCCGTCAACGGTCCCCGGGCCGTGGTCGTCGCCGGCGAGCGCGGCGCGGTCGAGGACGTCAGCTCGCGTATCGCCGCCCTGGGACGCCGCACCCGCCGACTGCGGGTCTCGCACGCCTTCCACTCGCCGCTCATGGAGCCCATGCTGGAGGAGTTCCGGACGGTCGTCGCCGGACTCTCCCCGCAGGCCCCCACCATCCCGGTCGTCACCAACCTGACCGGCGCGCCCGCCACCCTCGAGCAGCTGACCTCCGCCGACCACTGGACCGACCACGTCCGGCACACGGTGCGCTTCGCCGACGGCGTCTCCTGGCTCGCCGGACACGGCACCGGCCAGTTCCTCGAACTCGGCCCCGACGCCACGCTCGCCGCCCTCACCCGTACCGTCCTGGACGATCAGGGACACGACCGGGCCGCCGTGCTGCCCGCGCTGCGCAAGGACCGCCCCGAGGCAGCCGCCCTCACCGAGGCCGCCACCGGTCTGTTCCTGCGGGGCACCGCCCTGCGCTGGAAGGGCTGGTTCGAGGGCACCGGCGCCGCCCGCGCCGACCTGCCCACCTACGCCTTCCAGCACCGCCGCTTCTGGCCCAAGGGCATCACCGGACTCCCCGGCGACCTGCGGTCCGCGGGGCTCGGCGCCGCCCACCACCCGCTGCTGGCCGCCGCCGTCACGCTCGCCAACTCCGACGGCCTGCTCCTCACCGGCCGTCTGTCGGCGCGCACCCACCCCTGGCTCGCCGACCACGCCGTGCGCGGCACCGTGCTGCTGGCCGGCACCGCGTTCCTGGAACTGGCCGTGCGGGCCGGCGACGAGGTCGGCTGCGAGCGGGTCGAGGACCTCACCCTGGCCGCGCCGCTGGCCCTGCCCGAGGACGGCGGGGTCCAGCTCCAGGTGTGGATCGGCAGCCCCGACGAGACCGGCCGTCGGCCCCTGAACCTGTACTCCCGCCCCGACGGTGAGGAGGACAGGCCCTGGACCCGGCACGCCGAGGGCACCCTCGCCCCCGGCGCCCACCCCTTCGGGGAGGCGGAGGAGTTCGACGCCGCCGTCTGGCCGCCCGCCGACGCCGAGCCCGTCGCACTCGACGGCTTCTACGACGGACTGGCCGACGCCGGGTTCTCCTACGGCCCCGCGTTCCGCGGCCTGCGCGCCGTCTGGCGGCGCGGCGAGGAGACCTTCGCCGAGGTCGCCCTCGACGCCGGACCGGCCGGCGACGCCCCCTCCTTCGGCCTGCACCCCGCGCTGCTCGACGCCGCCCTGCACGCCACCGCGCTCGCACCGCTGGGCGAGGACGCCCGTGGCGGGCTGCCCTTCGCCTGGCAGGACGTGACCCTGCACGCGAGCGGCGCCGCCGAGGCCCGGGTCCGCATCACCCCGGCCGGCGACGACGCCGTCGCCGTGGCCCTCGCCGACACCACCGGCGCGCCCGTCGCCTCGGTCGGCTCCCTGGTGCTGCGTTCCGCCCCCGACGCCCGGGGAGCCGCCGCCACCGCCCTGGAACGGGACGCCCTGTTCGCCGTCGACTGGGTACGGGTCCCCGGCAGCGCGGGGGAGCCCCGCACCGGCGCCGTCGGCCTGCTCGGCGCCGACCCGTACCAGCTGGGCGCCGCCCTCGCGGCCGCCGGGACGCCGGTCGATGTCCTCACCGGGGACGACCCCGCCCTCGGCGGCGACACGCCCGCGCTGGTCCTCGCCTGCGTGACGGGCGCCGGTGACGACGTCCCGGCCGCGGTGCACACGCTCACCGCACGCGTCCTCACCCGGCTCCAGGAATGGCTCGCCGCGGACACCCCCCGCGGCTCCCGCCTGGTGTTCGTCACCCGGGGCGCGGTCCCCGCGGGCCGGGGAGGCGTCACCGACCCCGCCGCCGCGGCCGTCTGGGGCCTGGTGCGCTCCGCCCAGACCGAACACCCCGGCCGCTTCGGCCTGCTCGACCTCGACCCCGCCGTGCCCGTGGGCGACGCGCCCGCCGCCCTCGCCGCCGCCCTGTCCGCCGACGAACCGCAGACCGCCCTCCGCGACGGCGCGGTACTCGGCGCCCGCCTCACCCGCGTCCGCCCCGGTGACGGTGACGCCGCCGTGCCCTGGAACCCCGAGGGCACCGTCGTCGTCACCGGCGGCACCGGCGGCCTGGGCGCCGAACTCGCCCGCCACCTGGTCGCCGCACACGGCGTACGGCACCTGCTGCTCGCCGGACGCCGCGGCCCCGATGCCCCCGGCGCCGCCGAACTCTCCGCCGAACTGCGGGAGTCTGGGGCCGAGGTGACCCTCGTGGCCTGCGACGTGAGCGACCCTGAGGCGGCGCGGCGGCTGTTCGCCTCCGTGCCCGCCGACCACCCCGTCACCGGCGTCGTGCACACCGCGGGCACCCTCGACGACGGGCTCGTGGAGTCCCTCACCGAGGAGCGCCTGGCCGCCGTCCTGCGGCCCAAGGCGGATGCCGTGTGGCACCTGCACCAGGCCACCCGCGACCTGGACCTCGCCGCGTTCGTGGTGTTCTCCTCGCTCGCGGGCACCACCGGCGCCCCCGCCCAGGCCAACTACGCGGCGGGCAACGCCTTCCTGGACGCCGTGGCCCGCCTGCGCCGGGACGCGGGTCTGCCCGGACTCTCCCTGGCCTGGGGCCCCTGGGTGCCCGCCGGAGGCATGACGGGCGAGCTGTCCGAGCGGGACCTGGAGCGCATGTCCCGCTCCGGCACGCCCCCGCTCACCGCCGAGCAGGGCCTCGCCCTCTTCGACGCCGCCCTCACCGTGCCCCGCGCCGCCGTCGTCCCCGCCCGTCTGGACCTGGCCGTCCTGCGCGGTCCCGGCGAGGTGCCGCCCCTGCTGCGCGGCCTGATCCGCACCCGGACCCGCCGCGCCGTGCGCACCGGCTCCGAGGCGGCCCTCGGCCTGGCCCAGCGGCTGTCCCGGCTCGACGAGGAGGCCCGCGCCGAGGCCGTCGTCGACCTGGTCCGCACCCAGACGGCCACCGTGCTCGGTCACGCCTCCGCACACGACATCGACCCCGAACGGCCCTTCCAGGAACTGGGCTTCGACTCGCTGACCGCCGTCGAACTGCGCAACCGGCTGGCCGCGGCCACCGGCCTGCGCACCTCCGCGACCGTCATCTTCGACTACCCGACCGTCGCCGCTCTCGCCGGCCACCTCCTGCTGGAACTCACCGACACCGCGCCCGAGCCCGCCGCACCCGAAGCCGGCCCGCAGGCTCGCGCCACCGCCGACGACCCGATCGTCGTCGTCGGCATGAGCTGCCGCTACCCCGGCGGCGTCACCTCCCCCGACGACCTGTGGCGTCTGGTCACCGAGGGCACCGACGCCATCGGCGGACTGCCCGTCAACCGCGGCTGGGACCTCGACCGCCTCTACCACCCCGACCCGGACCACCCCGGGACCTCGTACGCCCGTCACGGAGGCTTCCTGCACGACGCGGGCGAGTTCGACGCCGCCTTCTTCGGCATGAGCCCGCGCGAGGCGCTCGCCACCGACTCCCAGCAGCGCCTGCTCCTGGAGGCCTCCTGGACTGCCGTCGAGCACGCCGGGATCGACCCGGTGTCCCTGCGCGGCAGCCGGACGGGCGTCTTCGCCGGCGTCATGTACAGCGACTACTCGGCGACGCTCACCGACGAGCGCTTCGAGGGCCACCAGGGCAGCGGCACCGCACCGAGCATCGCCTCCGGCCGGGTCTCCTACGCCCTGGGCCTGGAGGGCCCGGCGGTCACCGTCGACACCGCCTGCTCCTCCTCCCTGGTCGCGACGCACTTCGCTATGCAGGCGCTGCGCGCGGGGGAGTGCTCGCTTGCCCTGGCCGGCGGCGTCACCGTGATGTCCACCCCGACCTCCCTGATCGAGTTCTCCCGCCAGCGCGGTCTGTCGCCCGACGGCCGCTGCAAGGCCTTCTCCGACGAGGCCGACGGCGTGGGCTGGTCCGAGGGCGTCGGCGTACTGGTCCTGGAGCGACTGTCCGACGCCCGGCGCAACGGCCACCGCGTCCTCGCCGTCGTCCGGGGGTCCGCCGTCAACCAGGACGGTGCCTCCAACGGTCTCACCGCGCCCAACGGGCCGTCCCAGCAGCGCGTCATCCGCCAGGCCCTGGCCGCCGCCGGGCTGACCTCCGCCGATGTGGACGCCGTCGAGGGCCACGGCACCGGCACCCCGCTCGGCGACCCCATCGAGGCCCAGGCCCTGCTCGCCACCTACGGCCAGGACCGCGACCCCGAACGGCCGCTGCTGCTCGGCTCCGTCAAGTCGAACATCGGCCACACCCAGGCCGCCGCCGGTGTCGCCGGCATCATCAAGATGATCCAGGCGATGCGGCACGGCGAACTGCCGCGCACCCTGCACGCCGGTGAACCCTCCCGGCACGTCGACTGGGAAACGGGCGCGGTCACCCTCGTCCACGAGAACACCCCCTGGCCCGTAACCGGCCGCCCGCGCCGTGCCGCCGTCTCCTCCTTCGGCATCAGCGGTACCAACGCGCACATCGTCCTCGAACAGGGCGAGCCCACGAAGGCGGCCCCGGAGACCACCGAGGCCGACGCCCCCGCCGCCGCGGCCGTCCTGCCCTGGACCCTGTCCGGCCGCACCCGCCCCGCGCTGCGCGCCCAGGCCGCCCGCCTCCTCGCCCACCTCGGCTCCGGTCCGGACGACGCCCCCGCCGACGTCACCCTGTCGCTGGCCACCACCCGCCCGGCCTTCGAGCAGCGCGCCGTCGTCGTCGGCACCGCCGAGGACGCCCGCCGTGCCCTGGCCGCGCTGGCCGCCGACCGCACCGACCCGGCACTGGTCCTCGGCGAGACGGGCGGTGCGGGCCGCACCGCCCTCCTCTTCACCGGCCAGGGCAGCCAGCGCCCCGGCACCGGCCGCGAACTGTACGAGCGCCACCCGGTGTTCGCCGAAGCGCTCGACGAGGTCGTCGCCCGCCTCGACCCGCTGCTCGTCGACGCCCACGCCGGCGCCCCGCACGGCTCCCTGAAGGACGTCCTGTTCGCCGAGGAGGGCACCCCCGGCGCCGCCGCCCTGTACGAGACCGGCTGGACCCAGCCCGCCCTGTTCGCGCTGGAGACCGCCCTGTACCGGCTCGTCCGCTCCTGGGGCGTGCGCCCCGGCGTGCTGCTCGGTCACTCCATCGGCGGGATCAGCGCCGCCCACGCCGCGGGCGTCCTCTCCCTGGACGACGCCTGCGCCCTGGTCGCCGCCCGCGCCCGCCTCATGCAGGCCCTCCCCGAGGGCGGCGCCATGTGGTCGCTCCAGGCGTCCGAGGAGGAGGTGCTGCCGCTCCTGGCGGGCCTGGAGGACCACGTCTCCCTGGCCGCCGTCAACGGGCCCTCGGCCGTCGTCGTCTCCGGCGACGAGGAGCCCGCCGGGCGTATCGCCTCCCACTTCGCCGAACGGGGCCGCACCACCCGCCGCCTGCGGGTCAGCCACGCCTTCCACTCGCCCCGCACGGACGCCGTGCTGGACGCCTTCCGCGAGGTCGCCGAGGGCCTGACCTACCACCCGCCCACCGTGCCCGTCGTCTGCGACCTCACCGGCCGCCCGGCCGAGGGGGGCGACCTGCGCACCGCCGAGTACTGGGTGCGGCACGCGCGGTCCACCGTCCGGTTCGCCGACGCGGTGCGCGCCGCCCACGAGGCGGGCGCCGCCACCTACCTCGAACTCGGCCCCGGCGGCTCGCTGTGCGCCGCCGCCCAGGACACCCTCGGCGACGACGTGGACGCCGACGCCGTCCCGCTGCTGCGCACCGGCCGTCCGGAGGACGAGTCCGCGCTCACCGCCCTGGCCCGCCTGCACGTGCGCGGCGTCCGCGTCGACTGGGCCGCCGTCCACCTGGGCACCGGCGCCACCACCGTCGAACTGCCCACGTACGCCTTCCAGCACGAGACGTACTGGCCGGACACCACCGCGCCCACCGCCCGCCGTACCGCCGGCCCTGCCACCGACCCGGCCGACGCCGCACTGTGGACCGCCGTCGAGTCCGGCGACGCCGCCGGGCTGGCCGGGCTGCTCGGCCTGCGCGACGAGGAGCACGCCTCCCTCTACGCGCTGCTGCCGTCCCTGTCGTCCTGGCGGCGCGCCCGCCAGGAACGGGCCGTCCTGGACGCCGCCCGCTACCGGGTCGCCTGGCACCCGGCGGGCAGCGGGGGCGCCCCCGTCCTGGACGGCACCTGGCTCGCCGTCACCACGGCCGCCTCCGGCGCCGACGCGGACACCGCTCCCGGCTCGCGCACCGACGAGGCCGCGGAGGTGCTCGACGCGCTGCGCGGCCACGGTGCCGTCCTCCGGCGCCTCGTCCTGGACGAGACCCACCTCGACCGCGACCGCCTCGCCGAGACCCTGCGCGCCGCCGTCGTGACCGAGGCCGCCGACGGCGGTGCCGGCGTCAGCGGCGTCCTCTCCCTGCTGCCGCTCGGTGACCCGGCCCGCCCCGAAGGCGGGTTGCCCACCGGCTTCGCCCTCGGCGTCGTCCTCGCCCAGGCCCTTGGCGACACCGGCGTCACCGCCCCGCTGTGGACCGTGACCCGCGGCGCCGTCACCACCGGCCCCGACGACCCCCTGACCCACCCTGCCCGGGCCGCCGCCTGGGGCCTGGGCCGGGTAGCCGCCCTGGAGCGCCCCGAGCAGTGGAGCGGCCTGGTCGACCTGCCGCCGGTCCTGGACGCCCCGGCCGTCCAGCGCCTGGTCAGCGTGCTCGCCACCCGAGAGGGCGAGGACCAGGTCGCCGTGCGCGCCGACGGCACCCTCGCCCGCCGCGTCGTACGCCACCCCGGCGACGACCTGCCCCGCGAGGACGAGTTCACCGCCTCCGGCACCGTCCTGGTCACCGGCGGCACGGGCGGGCTCGGCGCCGAGGCCGCCCGCTGGCTCGCCCGGTCCGGCGCCACCCACCTGATCCTCACCGGCCGCCGCGGCCCCGACGCGCCCGGCGCCGCCGAACTCCGCGACGAACTGGAGGAACTCGGCGCCCGCGTCACCCTCGTCGCCTGCGACGCCGCCGACCGCGGCGCGCTGGCCGCGGTGCTCGACGGTGTACCCGACGACGCGCCCCTCACCGGCGTGGTGCACGCCGCCGGTGTCGGCCAGGCCACCCCGCTGGCCGCCACACCGCTGGACGAGGTCGGCGCGGCGATGTCCGCCAAGACCCTCGGCGCCGCCCACCTCGACGCCCTGCTCGGCGACAGGGACCTGGACTTCTTCGTCCTGGTGTCCTCCGTCGCCGGCGTGTGGGGCAGCGCGGGACAGAGCGCCTACGCGGCCGCCAACGCCTACCTCGACGCGCTCGCCGAGAACCGCCGCTCGCGCGGCCTCACCGCCACCTCCATCGCCTGGGGACCCTGGGCCGAGGTCGGCATGGCCAGCGCCCACCGCTCGGTCTCCGAAGGCATCGAGCGCACCGGACTGCGGCTCCTGCGGCCGGACACCGCCATGGCCGAGCTGCGCCGCGCCGTCGTACGCGGCGAGAGCGCCGTCACCGTCGCCGACGTCGACTGGGAGCAGTACCACCCCGTCTTCACCGCCGCCCGCGCCGGCCGCCTGTTCGACGCGATCGACACCGTCGCCGCCCTGCGCGCCCCCGGCGCCCCGGGCGCCTCCGGCACGGCCACCGAACTGGCCGGCCGGCTCGGCGGCCTCACCGCCGAGGAGCAGGAGCGGCTGCTGCTCGACCTGGTGCGCTCCGAGGCCGCCGTCGTCCTCGGCCACACCTCCGCCGAGGGCGTGCCCGCCAAGCGCGCCTTCCGGGACGCCGGCTTCGACTCGCTGACCGCGGTGGAACTGCGCAAGCGGCTCGCCGCCCTCACCGGGCTCACCCTGCCCACCACCCTCGTCTTCGACTACCCGAACCCGGTCACCCTCGCCCGCCACCTGCGCGGCGAACTCCTGGGTGGCGCCGATCCGGCCGCCGATCCCGCCGCCGGACCCGCCGCCACCGACGAGCCCATCGCCATCATCGGCATGAGCTGCCGTTTCCCCGGCGGCGTCCGCTCCGCCGACGCGTTCTGGCGGCTGGTCGCCGACAGCACCGACGCCATCTCCGAGTTCCCCGTCAACCGCGGCTGGGACGCGGACGCCCTGTACGACCCCGACCCCGACCGGCCGGGCACCACGTACTCCACGCGGGGCGGCTTCCTGCACGACGCGGGCGAGTTCGACGCCGGGTTCTTCGGCATCTCGCCGCGCGAGGCCGTGGCCATGGACCCGCAGCAGCGGCTCCTCCTGGAGACCACCTGGGAGGCGTTCGAGCACGCCGGCATCGACCCCGCCTCGGTGCACTCCACACCCACCGGCACCTTCATCGGCTCCACCTACCAGGACTACGGCGTCGGCATGGACGACGGCTCCGCGGGTCACGTCGTCACCGGCTCCAGCCCCAGCGTCCTGTCCGGGCGCCTGGCCTACACCTTCGGTCTGGAGGGCCCGGCGGTCACCGTCGACACCGCCTGCTCGTCCTCCCTGGTGGCACTGCACCTGGCCTGCCAGTCGCTGCGCAACGGCGAGTCCACCCTCGCCCTGGCCGGCGGCGCCACCGTCATGACCAACCCGATGCCGTTCATCGCCTTCAGCCGGCAGCGGGCCCTCGCCCGCGACGGCCGCTGCAAGGCCTTCTCCGAGGGCGCCGACGGCATGACCCTCGCCGAGGGCATCGGCATGCTCGTCCTGGAGCGGCTCTCCGACGCCCGCCGCAACGGCCACGAGGTCCTCGCCGTCGTCCGCGGCTCGGCCATCAACCAGGACGGCGCCTCCAACGGCCTGACCGCCCCCAACGGACCCTCCCAGGTCCGCGTCATCCGCCAGGCCCTGCGCGCCGCCGGCCTGACCACGGCCGACGTCGACGCCGTCGAGGCCCACGGCACCGGAACCGCCCTCGGCGACCCGATCGAGGCGCAGGCCCTGCTCGCCACCTACGGTCACGGCCGTGACCCCGAACACCCGCTGCTGCTCGGCTCGGTGAAGTCCAACATCGGCCACACCCAGTCGGCCGCGGGCGTCGCCGGCGTCATCAAGATGGTCCAGGCGATGCGCCACGGCGAGCTGCCGCGCACCCTGCACGCCGAGGAACCCTCCAGCCACATCGACTGGTCCGGCGACACCGTCCGCCTGCTCACCGAGAACACCGGGTGGCGCCGGACCGACCGCCCACTGCGCTGCGCCGTCTCCTCCTTCGGCATCAGCGGCACCAACGCGCACGCCGTCCTGGAGCAGGCACCCCCGGTCCAACAGGACGCCACCGCCCCCGAACCCGCCCTCCCGGCGGGCGGCACCCTGCCCTGGATCCTGTCCGCCGCCGCCCCCGCCGCCCTGCGCGAACAGGCCGCCAACCTCGCCGCACACGTCACCACCGACGCCGCGCCGCACCCCAGCGACGTCGGCCACACCCTGATCACCGCCCGCTCCGTCCTGGAGCACCGGGCCGTCGCCCTCGGCCCGGACCTCACCGAACTCGCCGACGCCCTCACCGCGTTCGGCGCCGGTGAATCCACCGCCCGGGTCGTCCAGGGCGCCGCCGACACCGACGGGCGCACCGTGTTCGTCTTCCCCGGCCAGGGCTCCCAGTGGGCCGGCATGGGCGCCGAACTCCTCGACACCTCGCCCGTCTTCGCCGAACGCTTCCACGAGTGCGCCGCCGCCCTGGCCGCGTACACCGACTGGTCCCTCACCGACGTGATCCGCCAGGCGGACGGTGCCCCCTCCCTGGACCGCGTCGACGTCGTCCAGCCCGCCACCTGGGCCGTGATGGTCTCCCTCGCCGAGCTGTGGCACGCCCACGGCGTCACCCCCGACGCCGTGATCGGCCACTCCCAGGGTGAGATAGCCGCCGCCGTCGTCTGTGGCGCCCTCTCCCTGGAGGACGGCGCCCGCGTCGTCGCCCTGCGCTCCCGGGCCATCGGCCGCGTCCTGGCCGGAGGGGGCGGCATGATGTCCGTCCAGGTGTCCGCCGCCGAGGCCGAGGAGTACCTGGCCCCCTACGACGGCACGGTGTCCGTCGCCGCCGTCAACGGGCCGCGCTCGGTGGTCCTGGCCGGCACGCCGGAGGCACTGGACGCCCTCCAGGCCGAGTTCACCGCCCGCGACCTGCGCGCCCGCCGGATCGCCGTGGACTACGCCTCCCACTCACCGCAGGTCGAGCGCATCGAGGCGGAACTCCTCGACGTGCTCGCCCCGGTGACGCCCCGCACTCCCCGCCTGCCCTTCCGCTCCACCGTCACCGGCGAACTCCTCGACACGGCCCGCACGGACGCCGCCTACTGGTACCGCAACCTGCGGCAGACCGTCCGCTTCGAGGAGACCGTCCGCGCCCTGCTCGACACCGAGCACACCGTCTTCGTCGAGATCAGCCCGCACCCGGTGCTGACCATGGCCGTCCAGGCCACCGCCGAGGACACCGGCCGGCCGGTCGCCGCCGTCGGCACCCTGCGCCGCGAACAGGGCGGCACCGCCCGCTTCCTCACCTCCCTCGCCGAGCAGTGGGTCCGCGGCGGACGCGCCGACTGGGGCGCCGTGTACGCCGGCACCGGCGCCCGCAGGACACCCCTGCCCACGTACGCCTTCCAGCGCGAGCACCTGTGGGCCCTCGCCGGCCGCCCGGACGGCGGCGGGGAGGGGGACCCGGCGGACGCCGAGTTCTGGACCGAGGTCGAGCGGGAGGACGTGGACTCCCTCGCCGCCCGGCTCCGCCTGGACCGCGACACGCTCGCCCCGCTGCTGCCCGCCCTGTCCACCTGGCGCAAGGAGCGCCGGGACCGCTCCACCGCCGGCTCCTGGCGCTACCGCGCCACCTGGAAGCCGCTCGGCACGCTGCCCGACGCCCGCCTGGACGGCACCTGGCTGCTCGTCACCGCCGACGGCACCGACCCGGCGTACGCCGACTTCGTCACGGACACCCTGACCACGCACGGCGCCCGGGTGCTGTCCCTCGCGCTCACCGCCGCCGACACCGACCGGGACGCCCTCGCGGACCGGCTGCGTGCCCTGTGCGCACCATCCGCCCCCACCGGCGTGGTCTCACTGCTCGCCGACGCCGAGGACACCGGCGCCGCCCACCCGGTGCTGACCACCGGCCTCGCGCTGAGCGTGGTCCTGGTCCAGGCGCTCGGCGACGCCGCGATCGAGGCGCCCCTGTGGGCCCTCACCCGGGGCGCCGTCACCACCGGCCGCGCCGACCGCCTCACCCGGCCCGCCCAGGCCATGGTCCAGGGCCTGTCCTGGACCGCCGCCCTGGAACACCCGGAGCGCTGGGGCGGCACCGTCGACCTGCCCGACACGCCGGACCGGCGGGCCGGCGAACGGCTCTCCGCCCTGCTGTCCGGCACCACCGGCGAGGATCAGCTCGCCGTGCGCCCCACCGGCGTCCTCGCCCGCCGCATCGTCCCAGCCCCAGCCCCCGCCGACGCCGGCTCCTGGACCCCGCGCGGCACCGTCCTGGTCACCGGTGGCACCGGCACCCTCGGCCCGCACCTGGCCCGCTGGCTCGCCGACCAGGGCGCCCGCGACCTGGTGCTGACCAGCCGCCGCGGCGCGGACGCCGCCGGAGCAGCCGAGCTCGTCGCCGAACTCGCCGAGCGGGGCTGCGCCGTGACCGTCGCCGCCTGCGACGTCCGCGACCGCGACGCCGTCGCCGCCCTCCTGGACCGGCTCGCCGCCGAGGGCCGCACGGTGCGCAGCGTCTTCCACACCGCCGCCGTCATCGAGCTGCAGTCGATCGAGGAGACCGGTCTCGACGCGTTCGCCAAGGTCGTGCACGCCAAGACCGCCGGCGCCGCGCACCTGGACGAACTCCTCGACGACGATCAGCTCGACGCGTTCGTGCTGTACTCCTCCACCGCCGGCATGTGGGGCAGCGGCCGGCACGCCGCGTACGTCGCCGCCAACGCCCACCTCAACGCCCTCGCCGAGCACCGACGCGCCCGCGGCGCCCACGGCACCGCCATCTCCTGGGGCATCTGGGCCGACGACATGAAGCTCGGCCGGGTCGACCCCGGCCAGATCCGGCGCAGCGGCCTGGAGTTCATGGACCCCCAGCTGGCCCTGACCGCCCTGCGGCAGGTCCTCGACGGTGACGAGGGCGCGCTGGCCGTCGCCGACGTCGACTGGGACCGCTACCACCCGGTCTTCACCTCCTCGCGCCCCACCGACCTCTTCGCGGAGGTGCCCGAGGTCCGCAGGATCACCGAGGAGAGCGCGGCCCGTACCACCGGGGGCGGCGAGTTCACCGCCCGGCTGCGCGCCCTGCCCGCAGGCGAGCAGGACCGCCTCCTGCTCGACCTGGTGCGCTCCGAGGCCGCCACCGTCCTCGGCCACGCCTCCCCGGAGGTGCTGTCCGAGCGGCGCGCCTTCCGCGACGTCGGCTTCGACTCGCTCACCGCCGTGGACCTGCGCAACCGGCTCGCCACCGTCACCGGCCTCACCCTGCCCAGCACCCTGGTGTTCGACTACCCGGACCCGCTCACCCTCGTCGGTCACCTGCGCGAACTGATCGGCGGGCCCGCCACCGGGACCGACGCCCCCGTCCGCACCGCGGCCGCCGCCGACGAACCCATCGCCATCGTCGCCATGAGCTGCCGTTACCCGGGCGGCGTCACCTCCCCCGAGGCCCTGTGGGACCTCGTCGCGGCCGGTGCCGACGCCATCACCGGCTTCCCCGCCGACCGCGGCTGGGACGCCGACGCCCTGTACGACCCCGACCCCGACCGGCCCGGCACCACGTACTCCACGCAGGGCGGCTTCCTGCACGACGTGGCCGACTTCGACGCCGGCTTCTTCGGGATCTCCCCGCGCGAGGCCCTGGCCATGGACCCGCAGCAGCGGCTCCTCCTGGAGACCGGCTGGGAGGTCATGGAACGCGCCGGGATCGACCCCGCGACCCTGCGCTCCAGCCGCACCGGCACCTTCATCGGCGCCAGCTACCAGGACTACACGGCCGGCGGCGCCGGCTCCGAGGGTGCCGAGGGCCACCTGATCACCGGCACGATCTCCAGCGTGATGTCCGGCCGACTCGCCTACACCTTCGGACTGGAGGGCCCGGCGGTCACCCTGGACACCGCCTGCTCGTCCTCCCTGGTGGCACTGCACCTGGCCTGCCAGTCGCTGCGCAACGGCGAGTCCACCCTCGCCCTGGCCGGCGGCGTCAGCGTCATGGCCACCCCGCAGGCCTTCACCGGCTTCAGCCGCCAGCGTGCCATGGCCCCCGACGGCCGCTGCAAGGCCTACGCCGACGGCGCCGACGGCATGAGCCTGGCCGAGGGCGTCGGACTGGTCCTGGTCGAGCGCCTGTCCGACGCCCGCCGCAACGGCCACCCCGTCCTCGCCGTGATCCGCGGCTCCGCCGTCAACCAGGACGGCGCCTCCAACGGCCTGACCGCCCCCAACGGCCCCTCCCAGGCCCGCGTCATCCGCCAGGCCCTCGCCGACGCCGGACTCACCCCGGGCGAGGTGGACGTGGTCGAGGGCCACGGCACCGGCACCGCTCTCGGCGACCCCATCGAGGCCCAGGCCCTGCTCGCCACCTACGGCCAGGACCGGCCCGGCGACCGGCCGCTGCTGCTCGGCTCGGTGAAGTCCAACATCGGCCACACCCAGATGGCCTCCGGCATCGCCGGCGTCATGAAGACGGTCATGGCGATGCGGCACGGCACCGTCCCGCGCACCCTGCACGTGGACACCCCCTCCAGCCACGTCGACTGGACCTCCGGCGCCATCGAACTGGCCACCGAGACCGTGCCCTGGCCCGAGAGCGGCCGCCCGTACCGGGCGGGCATCTCCTCCTTCGGCCTGTCCGGCACCAACGTCCACACCATCGTCGAGCAGGCCCCCGAACAGCCCGAGCCCGCCGCGGCCCCCGCACCCGCGGCAGCCGGCCCGGACATCCTGCCCGCGGGCGTCCCCGTGGTGCTGTCCGCCCGTACCGCCGACGCCCTGCGCGACCAAGCCGCCCGTCTCCTCGACCACCTGACGGACCACCCGGAGCTGCCGCCGGCGGACGTGGCCCACTCGCTGGCCACCACCCGCGCCGCCCTGGAGCACCGGGCCGCCGTCCTCACCGACGACCGCCGGGGCCTGGAGCGCGCGCTGACCGCACTGCGCGACGGCAGCCCCGACCCCGCCCTGGTCACCGGTGCCCCGGCGCGGGGCCGCCTGGCCTTCCTCTTCACCGGGCAGGGCAGCCAGCGCGCCGCCATGGGACGCGAGCTGTACCAGCGCCACCCCGTCTTCGCCGATGCCCTGGACGCCGTACTCACCCGCTTCGACCAGGAGCTCGACCGACCGCTGCGCGAGGTCCTCTTCGCACCGGAGGGCACCGAAGAGGCCGCCCTCCTGCACGACACCGCCTACACCCAGCCCGCCCTGTTCGCCCTCGAAGTCGCCCTGTACCGGCTCGTGGAGTCCTGGGGCGTCACCCCCGACGGCGTGGCGGGCCACTCCGTCGGCGAGATCGCCGCCGCCCACGTCGCCGGAGTGTTCTCCCTGGAGGACGCCTGCACCCTCGTCGCCGCACGCGGTCGCCTCATGGCCGCGCTCCCGGCCGGCGGCGCCATGGTCGCCGTCGAGGCCGCCGAGGACGAGGTGCTGCCGCTGCTGGCGGGCCTGGAGGACCGCGTCTCCCTCGCCGCCGTCAACGGCCCCCGCTCCGTGGTGATCGCGGGCGACGAGGAAGAGGTCGCCGGCATCGCCGCCCGCCTCGCCGCGGACGGCCGTCGCAGCCGCGCCCTGCGGGTCAGCCACGCCTTCCACTCGCCGCGCATGGAGCCCATGCTCGACGACTTCGCCCGCGTCGCCCGAGGCCTCACCTACCAGGCGCCGGTCCTGCCGGTGGTCTCCACCGTCACCGGCGACCTCGCCACCGCCGAGGAACTGCGCACGCCCCAGTACTGGGTGCACCAGGTCCGCGCCACCGTCCGCTTCGCCGACGCGGTACGCACCCTGGACCGCCGAGGCGCCACCTCCTACCTGGAGCTGGGCCCCGACGGCACCCTGTCCGCCGCGACCCGCGCGATCCTCGACGGCGACGGTGACGGCGACGGCAACAGTGACGGCGGCCGGACAGACGGCACCGCACCCGTCACCGCCGTCCCCGCGCTCCGCCGCGACCGCGACGAAGTGCCCGGCCTCACCGCGGCCCTCGCCGGGCTGTACGTGCGGGGCACCGGCGTCGACTGGACCGGCACCCTGCACGGCACCGGCGCCCGCCGCGTCGACCTGCCGACGTACGCCTTCCAGCGCAGCCGCTACTGGCCCGACACCGCCTTCGCCCCGGTCACGCACGACGGAAGCACCGGCGGCGGCGAGGACGCCGCCTTCTGGGCGGCCGTGGAGCGCGGTGACCTGCCGGCGCTCGGCGCCGACCTCGGGCTGGACGAGGAGACGCTGTCCGCCCTGGTGCCCGCCCTGTCCTCGTGGCGGCGCCGCCGCACCGAGCGGGCCGCCGCCGACAACCGCCGCCACCGGATCGTGTGGAAGCCGCTGGACGGCGCCCCCACCGGCCGGCCCGCCGGCACCTGGCTGGTCCTGCGCCCGGCCGGTGCCCCCGTCCCCGAGGCGACCGCACTCCTGGAGGGGCTCGGCCCGGACGCCACCGTCGTCACGGTCGACACCACGGCCACCGCCGACCGCACCGCGCTCACCGCCTCCCTGCGCGCTCTGCCCCGCCCCGACGGCGGGTTCACCGGCGTCCTCGCCCTGCTCGCCCTGACCCCCGGCGCCGAGGCGCACACGACCGAAGCGCCCGCCGCCGACACCACGGGCGACGACCCCGCCGGCACCGCCGCGCTCGCCCCCACCGCCGCCGCCCTCAACGCCCTCGACGACGCCGGGATCACCGCCCCCGTCTGGCTGCCCACCCGGCAGGCGGTCAGCACCGGCCGGGCCGACCGCCTCGCCCACCCCGGGCAGGCCGCCCTCTGGGGCCTCGGCCGCGTCGCCGCCCTGGAGCGCCCCGAGCGCCGGCTCACCCTGGTCGACCTGCCCGAGCACATCGACGAGCGGGTCGTACGACGCCTCGCGCACCTGCTCGCCACGCCCGGCGAGGAGAACCAGCTCGCCGTCCGCGCCTCCGCCACCTACGCGCGGCGCCTCACCCGCCACCCCGCCCCCCAAGGATCGGCGCCCCGCGCGTTCGCCCCCCAGGGCACCGTCCTGATCACCGGCGGCACCGGAGCCCTCGGCGCCCACGTCGCCCGGCTGCTCGCCGGACGCGGCACCCCGCACCTGCTGCTCGCGGGCCGACGCGGCCCGGACGCACCCGGCGCCGCCGAACTCGCCGCCGAGCTGCGCGAGACGGGCGCCCGGGTGACGGTCGTCGCGTGCGACACCTCCGACCGCGCCGCGCTCGCCGCGACCCTGTCCGCCGTACCGGAGGAACACCCGCTCACCGCCGTCGTGCACGCCGCGGGCGTCCTCGACGACGGCCTCCTCGACACCCTCACCCCCGAGCGGTTCGCCACCGTCCTCGACGCCAAGGCCCGGTCCGCCGCCCACCTGCACGAGCTGACCCGCGACCTCGGCCTCACCGACTTCGTGCTGTTCTCCTCGACCGCGGGCGCCCTCGGCGCCGCCGGGCAGGCCAACTACGCCGCGGCCAACGCCTACCTGGACGCCCTGGCCGAACACCGGCGCGACCAGGGCCTGCCCGCCACCTCCGTGGCCTGGGGCCCCTGGTCCGGCACCGGCATGGCCGGTGACGGCACGGGCGTCGAGGACCGGGTTCGCCGCGGCGGCTTCACCCCGATGAACCCCGAGGACGCCCTCGTCGCCCTCGACACCGCCGTCGGCCACGGCGACACCACCCTCCTCGTCGCCGACATCGACTGGCGGCGGTACGCGGCCGTGTTCGCCCCGAACCGGGCCCTCGTCGGCGATCTGCCCGAACTCCGCACCGGCGGCGGCGCGCACGGCGCCCCCGCGGACACGGAGCCGGTCCTGCGCCGCCAGGTCGCCGCCCTGACCGGTGCCGCCCGCGAGCGGTACCTGCTCGACTTCCTGCGCGCTCAGGTCGCCGCCGTGCTCGGTCACCCCGACCCGGCCGCCGTCGAACCCGACCGTGCCTTCACCGACCTCGGCTTCGACTCGCTCACCACCGTCGAACTGCGCAACATTCTGACCGCCACCACCGGCCTGCGGCTGCCCGCCACCCTCGTCTACGACCACCCGACCGCCCGCGACCTGGCTGCCCACCTCCTCGCCGAACTCCTGGGCGACCTGCCCGAACCCGTCGCGGCACACGGCGCCGGCGCGGGAGCGCAAGGGCCCACGGACGACGACCCGGTGGCCGTCGTCGGCATGGGCTGCCGCTTCCCCGGCGGCATCGAGACCCCCGAGGACCTGTGGCGCCTGCTGGCCGACGGCCGCGACGCGGTCTCCGGCTTCCCCACCGACCGCGGCTGGGACCTGGAATCCCTCGCCCGGGGCGGCTCCGCCACCCTGGAGGGCGGCTTCCTCGACGGCGCCGGACTCTTCGACGCCCCCTTCTTCGGCATCTCGCCGCGCGAGGCCCTGGCGATGGACCCGCAACAGCGGCTGCTGCTCGAAACCGCATGGGAGGCCCTGGAGCGGGCCGGCATCGACCCGCGGAGCCTGCGCTCCAGCGCCACCGGTGTCTTCGTGGGCACCAACGGCCAGGACTACGCCACCATGCTCCGCCGCGGCACCACCGACGTGCAGGGCCACGCCGCCACCGGCACCACCGCCAGCGTGATGTCCGGCCGCCTGTCCTACACGCTGGGCCTGGAGGGCCCGGCAGTCACCGTCGACACCGCCTGCTCCTCCGCCCTGGTCGCGCTCCACATGGGCGCGGGCGCGCTGCGCTCCGGCGAATGCTCCCTGGTCCTCGCGGGCGGCGTCTCGGTGATGTCCAGCCCCGACGCCTTCGTCGAGTTCACCGCACAGGGCGGCCTCGCCGCGGACGGCCGCTGCAAGGCGTTCGCCGACTCCGCCGACGGCACCGCCTGGTCCGAGGGCGCCGGCGTCCTGGTCCTGGAGCGCCTGTCCGACGCACGCCGCAACGGCCACCCGGTCCTCGCCGTCCTGCGCGGCTCGGCCGTCAACCAGGACGGCGCGTCCAACGGCCTGACCGCCCCCAACGGCCGCGCCCAGCAGCGCGTCATCCGCCAAGCACTGACCGACGCCCGCCTCACCCCGGCCGACGTGGACGCCGTCGAGGCGCACGGCACCGGCACCACCCTCGGCGACCCGATCGAGGCCCAGGCCCTGATCGCCGCCTACGGCGAGGCACGCGACCCCCGACGGCCTCTGCTGCTCGGCACGGTCAAGTCCAACCTGGGCCACACCCAGGCCGCCGCCGGTGCCGCCGGCGTCATCAAGACCGTCCTGGCCCTGGGCCGCGGAGAACTCCCGCGTACCCTGCACGTGGACACCCCGTCCTCGCACGTCGACTGGTCCGGCGGCACGGTCGAACTCCTGCGTGAACACCGGGCCTGGCCCGAGACGGGCCGCCCGCGCCGCGCCGGTGTCTCCGCCTTCGGCGTCAGCGGCACCAACGCCCACGTGATCCTGGAACAGCCCGCCCCGGCCGCCGAGCCGGAGCCGCCGGCGGAGCCGGGGGCCGCCCCGGCCGTCGTACCGTGGCTGCTCTCCGCCCGCTCCGAGGCGGCCCTGACCGCCCAGCACGCGCGGCTGACCTCCTTCACGCAGACCCGGCCCGAGGTACCGGCGCTCGACACCGCTTACAGCCTGGCCGTCGGCCGCTCCGCCTTCACGCACCGCGCGGTCCTGCTGGTGACGCCCGAGGGCGAGCCCGTGGAGACCGTCCGCGACCACGCCACCGAACGCAGGCTCGCCGTCCTCTTCTCCGGTCAGGGCTCGCAGCGGGCGGGGACGGGGCGTGAGCTGTACGCGCGCTTCCCGGCCTTCGCGGAGGCCCTGGACGCGGTGGCGGCCCGGCTCGACGCCGATCTCGAACGTCCGCTGCGCGAGGTGCTGTTCGCACCGGAGGGGACGGCCGAGGCCGCGCTCCTGGACACCACCGGATACACCCAGCCCGCGCTGTTCGCGGTCGAGGTGGCGCTGTTCCGCCTGGTCGAGTCGTGGGGTGTGACTCCCGAGTACGTCGCCGGTCACTCCGTCGGTGAGATCGCGGCGGCGCACGTGGCGGGGGTGTTCTCCCTGGAGGACGCCTGCACGCTGGTGGCGGCCCGGGCCCGGCTGATGCGGGAACTGCCCGCCGGGGGCGCCATGGCGGCCGTGCAGGCCACCGAGGACGAGGTCACGTCCCGCCTCACCGACGGCCTGTCCGTGGCGGCGGTCAACGGCCCGGACTCCGTGGTCGTAGCCGGTGCCGAGACCGAACTGGCGTCGCTGGTCGAGGAGTTCGACGGCGAGGGCCGCAAGACCCAGCGCCTGTCGGTCAGTCACGCCTTCCACTCGCCGTTGATGGAGCCGATGCTCGCGCAGTTCCGCCGCGTCGCCGAGACCCTGCGGTACGCCGAACCCCGCATCCCGGTCGTCTCCAACGTCACTGGTGCGGTCGCCGAGCCGGGGCAGCTGACCACCCCCGAGTACTGGGTGCGGCACGTCCGCTCCACCGTCCGGTTCGCCGACGGAGTACGCGCCCTCGCCGGCGCCGGTGCCGACGCCTACCTGGAGATCGGCCCCGGCGGCGTGCTGACCGGCATGGCCGCCCGGGTGCTCGACGACACGGGGGACGGCGCCGGCCGCGACGCGGCCGACAGCCCGGTCGTACCCGCGCTGCGCAAGGACCGCGACGAGGAGCGCGCCCTGCTCACCGCGCTCGCCCGGTTGCACGCGGCCGGCGTCGGCGTCGACTGGGCCGCCTGGTTCCACGGCACCGGAGCCCGCCGCACCGACCTGCCCACCTACGCCTGGCAGCACCGGCACTACTGGCCCGAACCCGCCTCGGCCACCGGTGCGGGTGCCGGGCAGGACCCGGTGGACGCCGCGTTCTGGGCGGCGGTGGAGCGGGAGGACCTGGAGTCCCTGTCCGCCACCCTCGGCCTGGACGACGCGGTCCTCTCCGGCGTGCTGCCCGCCCTGTCCACCTGGCGCCGCGGCCGGTCCGAGCGAGCCCTCGTGGATGGCTGGCGCTACCGCGTGACCTGGCAGCCCCTCACCGGCACCGCCCCCGCCGCCACCGGCCGATGGCTCGTCCTGACCCCGGCCGCGCTCGGCGGCGACCCGTGGGCCGAGGCCCTGGCCGGGGCGCTCGGCGAGGACGCGGTACGCCTCCTCCTCCCGGCCGAGGACGAGGGCGCCGCCGCCCGCCTCGACGCGGCCGCCGACGGCACCGCGTACGCCGGTGTCCTCTCCCTGCTCGGCACCGGCACCGGTTCCGCGCACTCCGCCGACCCGATCGACGGCCCCGCCCGGCCCGACGCCCTGCTGCGCCTCCTGAGGGAGGCCGGGATCGACGCCCCGCTGTGGTGCGTCACCCGCGGCGCGGTCCGCGTGGGCCGCACCGACCGGGCGGCCGACCCCGGGCAGGCCGCTCTCTGGGGGCTCGGCCGGGTCCTGGCCCTGGAGGAGCCGGAGCGTTGGGGCGGGCTCGTCGACATCGACCACGTCGCCGACGCCCGGACCGCCGACCGCCTGCGCGCCGTGCTGGCCTCCGGCACGGCGGACGGCACCGCCGAGGACCAGGTGGCGCTGCGCGCCTCCGGCGCCTTCGGACGGCGCCTGACGCGGGACACCGCCCAGCACCCCGACACCGTCTGGCACCCCGCCGGAACCATCCTGGTCACCGGCGGTCCGGAGGGCTTCGGCGGCCACGTCGCCCGCTGGCTCGCCGCCCACGGAGCCGCCGGGGTGCTGCTGGCCGGACCCACCGACCCGTCCGGCGACGCCTTCACGGCGCTGCGCACCGAGGTCGAGACCGCCGGCGCCGTCCTCACCGCGGTCCACCACACCGACCCGGCGGACGCGGGCCCACTCGCCCGGGCCGTCGCCGCCCTGCCGGCCGACCGTCCGCTGACCGCCGTCGTCCACACCGGCGACACCGGCACCATGGACGAGCCCTCGACGACCGCCGTGCACGCCGCCCACGACGCGCTCACGGCCGCCGTGGGGGAGCGGACCCTGGACGCGTTCGTCGTCTTCAACTCCATTTCCGCCGTCTGGGGCGTCACCGGACAGGGCCCGGGCGCCGCCGCCGGGGCCTTCCTGGACGCCCTCGTCCAGCGGCACCGCTCGGACGGCGTCAACGCGCTCTCCGTCGCCTGGGGCGCCTGGCAGGGCGCCGGGCCCGACGGGCTCGCCGCCCACCTGCGCGCCAACGGACTGCCCGCCATGGAGCCGGGACGCGCCCTCGCCGCGCTCGCCGCCCTGGTCGGCGAGGCCGCCGAGGAACCGGCGGCCCCCGCCTCCGTGACCGTCGCGGACGTGGTGTGGGACCGGTTCGCCCCGGCGTTCACCCGGACCCGCCCGAGCCGGCTGTTCAGCGCACTGCCCGAGGCCGGCGCCGCCCTGCGCGCCGTGGACGGCGCCGACGGCGACGCGGGCACCACCGCCGACCTGCGGAACCGGCTGCGCCCCCTGGACCGGGCCGACCGCGAACGCGGCGTGCTGGACCTGGTGCTCGCCGAGGTCGCCACGGTGCTCGGCCACGCCGACGCGGGCGCCGTACCGGCCACCAGCGCCTTCAACGACCTGGGCTTCGACTCGCTGACCGCCGTCGACCTGCGCAACCGGCTCGCCACCGTCACCGGCCTCACCCTGCCCGCGACGCTGGTCTTCGACTATCCGACGCCCGCCGCGCTGGCCGCGCACCTCCTCGACGAACTCTTCGGCGGACACGCGGGCCGGTCCACCACCGCCGACGCGTCCGCGACCCGCTCCGCCACCGACGACGGGGACGACCCGATCGTCATCGTGGGCATGAGCTGCCGCTACCCCGGCGACGTGCGTTCCCCCGAGGACCTGTGGGAACTGCTCGACACCGGGACCGACGCCATCGGGGGCTTCCCCACCGACCGCGGCTGGGACCTCGAACGGCTCCTGCACGGCGACCGGGACGGCCGCGGCCGCAGCGTCAGCCGCGAGGGCGGCTTCCTCTACGACGTCGCCGACTTCGACCCCGCCTTCTTCGGGATCTCCCCCCGCGAGGCCCTGGTCATCGACCCGCAGCAGCGGATCGTCCTCCAGGCCGCCTGGGAGGCCCTGGAGCGGGCCGGCATCGACCCCGCCACCCTGCGCGGCGGCGACACCGGTGTCTTCGTCGGCGGCGGCAGCGGCGACTACCGTCCCGCGATCGGCCAGACCGGGCACGTGGAGACCGCCCAGTCGGCGAGCCTGCTCTCGGGCCGGCTCTCCTACACCCTGGGCCTCGAAGGGCCCTCGGTCAGCGTCGACACCGCCTGCTCGTCCTCCCTGACGGCCCTGCACCTCGCCGCCCAGGCGATCCGCGGCGGCGAGTGCACGCTCGCCCTGGCCGGAGGCGTCACGGTGATGTCGACACCGGTCGGCTTCGTCGAGTTCGGCGAGATGGGGGCGCTCTCCCCGGACGGCCGCTGCAAGCCCTTCTCCGACGCCGCCGACGGCACCGCCTGGGCCGAGGGAGTGGGCATGCTCGTCGTGGAGCGCCTGTCGGAGGCGCGCCGTCGCGGCCACGAGGTCCTCGCCGTCCTGCGCGGGTCGGCCGTCAACCAGGACGGCGCCTCCAACGGCCTGACCGCCCCCAACGGCCCCTCCCAGCAGCGCGTCATCCGCAAGGCGCTGGCCGCCGCGGGCCTCACCGCCCGCGAGGTCGACGCGGTGGAGGCGCACGGCACCGGCACCGCCCTGGGCGATCCCATCGAAGCCCAGGCGCTGCTCGCGACGTACGGCCGCGAGCGCCACCCGGAGCGTCCGCTGCTGCTCGGTTCCGTCAAGTCCAACATCGGCCACGCCCAGGCCGCCGCCGGTGTCGCCGGAGTCATCAAGATGGTCCTCGCCATGCGGCACGGCACCCTGCCCCGCACCCTCCACGCCGACCGGCCCTCCAGCCACGTCGCCTGGGACCCGGACGCGGTACGGCTGCTGACCGAGGCCACCGACTGGCCCGAGACCGGACGCCCGCGCCGCGCGGCCGTGTCCGCCTTCGGCGCCAGCGGCACCAACGCCCACGTCGTCCTGGAACAGGCCCCCGCACCGGCCCCCGCACCGCGCAACCCGGCCGGGACCACCGGACCCGCGACCGAACGGCCCCTGCCCGTGCCGCTGTCCGCGGCCACCGCGGACGCCCTGCCCGAGCAGGCCGCCCGGCTCCGCGACCGGCTGCTCGCCGCCGGCCCGGGGGACCTGCCGACCCCGGCCGACCTGGCGCTCTCCCTGGGCACCACCCGCTCGGCGTTCGAGCACCGGGCGGTGCTCGCCGTCGCCGGACGCGACGAACTCCTGGACGCGCTCACCACCTTGGCCGAGGACCGCGACGACCGCGCGGTGCTGCGCGGCCGCGCGGCACCCGGCGGCCGGACCGCGTTCCTCTTCCCCGGCCAGGGCTCCCAGCGCGCCGGCGCGGGACGCGCCCTGTACGCCCGCTTCCCGGTGTTCGCCGCCGCCCTCGACGAGGTCCTGGCCCACTTCGACCAGGAACTCGACCGCCCGCTGCGCGAGGTGATGTTCGCCGAGGAAGGCACCGCCGAGGCGGACCTCCTGGACAGCACCGGCTGGACCCAGCCCGCCCTGTTCGCCCTCGGGGTGGCCCTGCACCGGCTGTGCGAGTCCTGGGGCGTGCGGCCCGACCTGCTGGCCGGCCACTCCGTCGGAGAGATCGCCGCCGCGCACGTCGCCGGAGTGTTCTCCCTCGAGGACGCCTGCCGGGTCGTCGCCGCCCGCGCCCGCCTGATGCAGGCACTCCCGGCCGGCGGCGCCATGCTGGCCGTCCGCGCCACCGAGGACGAGGTCGCCCCGCGGCTGACCGGCCGGCTCTCCCTGGCCGCCGTCAACGGCCCGGAGGCCGTGGTGGTCTCGGGCGACGAGAACGCGGTGACCGCGCTCGCCGACGAGTTCGCCGCGCTCGGCCGGAAGACTAGGCGTTTGCGGGTCAGCCATGCATTTCACTCACTGCACATGGACGCCATGCTGCAGGACTTCGAACGGGTCACCCGTAGCGTGTCGTACACCCCGCCGAAGCTGCCCCTGGTGTCGAACCTGACCGGGGAACCGGCCACCGACGCGCAGGTGTGCGACCCCGGGTACTGGGTCCAGCACGTCCGCCGCGCGGTCCGCTTCGGTGACGGTGTCCGCACCCTCGCGGCCCGGGGCGCCACCCGCTACCTCGAACTCGGCCCCGACGGCGTCCTGTGCTCCCTCGCCCAGGACACCCTCGACACCCTGGCCGACGAGAACCGTCCCGCCCCGGCGATCGTTCCGGCGCTGCGCACCGGACGCGACGAGGAAAGCTCCCTGATCACGGCGGTGGCCCGGCTGCACGCCGCCGGCCAGCCCGTCGACTGGCCGGCGCTCCTGGACGGCACCGGCGCCCGCCGGGTGGACCTGCCGACCTACCCGTTCCGCCGGCAGCGGTTCTGGGCCGACGCGGCACCGGCCGCCGCCGGAGCGCCGCGCGGCGCCGGGAGCGCCGGGGACGAGGCCTTCTGGGCCGCCGTCCAGGACCAAAAGTTCGACTCCCTCGCCGGCGAGCTGGGCGTCGACGGCGACGCACTCTCCCGCGTCCTGCCCGCCCTGCGCGACTGGCGCCGCAAGCACGGCGACCAGGCCACCGTGGACGGCTGGCGCCAGCGGATCGCCTGGCGGGCTCTGAACCGGACCGCCGCCGGCACGCCCGTCGGCACCTGGCTCGCCGTGCTGCCCGAGGGACACGCCGAGGATCCGTGGACCGCGCAGGTCCTGCGGATCCTCGGCACCGGGACCGTGACGATCGAGGTGCCGGCCCACGACCACGGCCGTGCCCCGCTCGCCGCCGCGATCCGCCACCACCTGGACGTCTCGGGCCCGTTCACGGGCGTGGTCTCCCTGCTCGCCCTCGCCGGCGACGCCCCCGCAAGCGACGCCCCCGGCGGCGGCGCGGGCACGGGCCTCACCGCCGACGGCACCCCGCTCGGCGCCGCCCTGACGGCGACCCTGGTCCAGGCCCTCGGCGACGTCCGCACCGACGCCCCGCTGTGGTGCCTCACCCGGGGCGCCGCCGCCGTCTCGCCCGCCGAGACCGTGGCCGCACCCCTCCAGGCCGCCGTCCACGGACTCGGCCGGGTCGCGGCCCTCGAACACCCGCAGCGCTGGGGCGGCACCGTCGACCTGCCCGTCACCCTCGACGGGCGCACCGCCGAACGGCTCGCCGCCGTCCTGGCCGACCCCGAGGGCGAGGACCAGCTCGCCGTCCGGCCCGGCGCGGTCTTCGGCCGCCGCCTCGCCGCCGTACGCCTCGAGGCGCCCCGCGACTGGCAGCCCACCGGCACCGTCCTGATCACCGGCGGCACCGGCGCCCTCGGGGCCCGCACCGCCCGCCGGCTCGCCGGGGCCGGAGCCCGCCGCCTGCTCCTGCTCAGCCGCACCGGACCCGACGCACCCGGCGCCGCCGAACTCGCCGACGACCTCCGCGCACTGGGCGCCGAACCCGTCATCACCGCCTGCGACACCGCCGACCGGGACGCCCTGGCCGCCGTCCTCGCGCAGCTGCCCGACGACGCGCCGCTCACCGGCGTCGTCCACGCCGCCGGCGTCCTCGACGACGGCGTGGTGGACGGCCTCGCCCCCGAGCGGTTCGCCACCGTGTTCCGCGCCAAGGTCACCTCCGCCCTGCTCCTCGACGAGCTGACCCGCGCCCACGAACCGGAGGTGTTCGCCCTGTTCTCCTCCGCGTCCGCCGCGGTCGGCAACCCCGGCCAGGGCACCTACGCCGCCGCCAACGCGGTCCTCGACGCCCTCGCCGAACGCCGCCGGGCCGAAGGCCTTCCGGCCACCTCGGTGGCGTACGGGGCCTGGGACGGCGAGGGCATGGCCGGCGGCGAGCGCGCCGCCGCCCTCGCCCGCCGCACCGGCATCCGGCCGCTCGACCCGGACCTCGCGGTCCTGGCCCTGCGGCAGGTCGTCACCGGCACCGACCCGGTCGCCGTCGTCGCCGACGTCGACCCGGACCGGTTCGTGCGCGCCTTCACCGGCGTCCGGCCCAGCCGCCTGCTGGCCGAGATGCCCGCCCACGCCGCCCTCGCCGCCGCCCCGGACGGCGGACGCGACGCCCGGGAGTCCGGACCCGCCCTGCGCGAGCGGCTCGCCCGGCTCCCCGAGGGCCGCCGCGCCACGACCGTGCTCACCCTGGTACGCGAACGCGCCGCCGAGGTCCTCGGCCACCCCGGCACCGACCAGGTCGGCCCCGACCGCGCCTTCCGCGACCTCGGATTCGACTCCCTCGGCGCCGTCGAGCTGCGCAACCAGCTCAACGCCGCCACCGGACTGACCCTGTCCGCCACCCTCGTGTTCGACCACCCCACCCCCGCCGCCCTCGCCGGGCACATCCTCCAGCAGCTCCTGCCCAGCGGCACCGGCGGCACCTCGAACGCCGCCGGTACCGGCGACGACGAACGCGCCGTGCGCGCCGCCCTCGCCGGCCTGCCCCTGGAACGGCTGCGCGACAGCGGCCTCCTGGACCGGCTGCTGGAACTCGCCGGACAGACACCGGACGCGCCCGGCGCCCACCGGGACACCACGACCGTGGACGACGACACCTACGACGTGTCGATCGACGCCATGGAGATCGACGACCTGGTGCAGGCGGCACTCAACGCCACCCCTGACGAAGAGCGGGACTGACGGAGCCATCATGACCACGCCCAGCGAAAAAGTAGTCGAAGCTCTCCGGGCCTCGCTCAAGGAGACCGAGCGCCTCAGGCGGCAGAACCGCGAACTCGCCGCCGCGGCCTCGGAACCCATCGCCGTCGTCGCGATGAGCTGCCGCTACCCCGGGGGAGTCGACTCGCCCGAGGACCTGTGGGACCTCGTCTCCTCCGGCACCGACGCCGTCTCCGGCTTCCCCACCGACCGCGGCTGGGACCTGGACGCCCTGCGGGACGCGGGGGCCGACGCCCGCGGCCACTCCGTGAGCCAGCAGGGCGGCTTCCTCGACTCGGTCGCCGACTTCGACGCCGGCTTCTTCGGCGTCTCCCCGCGCGAGGCCGTCTCCATGGACCCGCAGCAGCGGCTCCTGCTGGAGACCTCCTGGGAGGCGATCGAACGGGCCGGCATCGACCCCAGGCGGCTGCGCTCCAGCCCCACCGGCGTCTTCGTCGGCACCAACGGCCAGGACTACGCCTACCTGCTGATCCGTTCCCTCAGCGACGCCACCGGCGACATCGGCACCGGCATCGCCGCCAGCGCCACCTCGGGACGGCTGTCGTACACCCTGGGCCTGGAAGGGCCCGCGGTCACCGTCGACACCGCCTGCTCCTCCTCGCTCGTCGCCCTGCACGCCGCCACCCACGCGCTGCGCGCGGGCGAGTGCACCCTGGCCCTGGCCGGCGGCGTCAACGTCATGTCCGCCCCCGGCTCGCTCATGGAGTTCAGCCGCCAGGGCGGTCTGGCCGGCGACGGCCGCTGCAAGGCCTTCTCCGACGAGGCCGACGGCACCGGCTGGTCCGAGGGCGTGGGCATGCTCCTGCTGGAGAAGCTGTCCGACGCCCGCCGCAACGGCCACCCGGTCCTCGCCGTGATCCGCGGCTCCGCCGTCAACCAGGACGGCGCCTCCAACGGCTTCACCGCCCCCAACGGGCCCGCGCAGCAACGCGTCATCCGCCAGGCCCTGGACAGCGCCGCCCTGACCCCCGCCGACGTGGACGCCGTCGAGGCGCACGGCACCGGCACCCCGCTCGGCGACCCCATCGAGGCCCAGGCCCTGCTCGCCACCTACGGCCAGGACCGCGACCCCGAGCGACCCCTGCTGCTCGGCTCCGTCAAGTCGAACATCGGCCACTCCCAGGCCGCCGCCGGAGTCGCCGGCGTCATCAAGATGGTCATGGCCATGCGTCACGGGGTCCTGCCGAAAACCCTGCACGCCGACCACCCCTCGCGGCACGTCGACTGGACCTCCGGCTCCGTGCGCCTGCTCACCGACCGCACCGACTGGCCCGAGACCGACAGGCCCCGCCGCGCCGGCGTCTCCTCCTTCGGCATCAGCGGCACCAACGCCCACGTCGTCCTGGAGGAGGCCGAACCGGCCGCCGAACCGGAGCCGTCCGCCGCGTCCGGGCCCGAGCCCGCGCTCGTCCCGGCCGTCGTGCCCTGGCCGGTCTCCGCACGCACCGAGGCCGCCCTCGACGACCAGATCGCCCGCCTCACCGCCCTGACCGACGCCACCCCCCTCGACATCGGCCACTCCCTGGCCACCGGGCGCTCCACCTTCGAGCACCGTGCCGTCCTGCTCACCGGCGTCGACGGCACCACCACCGAGGCGGCCCGGGGCCACGCCACCGAACGCACCCTCGCCGTGCTGTTCTCCGGCCAGGGCTCCCAGCGCGCCGGCATGGGACGCGAACTGCACGCCCGCTTCCCGGTGTTCGCGGCCGCCCTCGACGAGGCATGCGCCCTGCTCGACCCGCACCTGGACCGGCCGCTGCGCGACGTCATGTTCGCCGGGCGCCGCACCCCCGAGGCGGCCCTCCTCGACAGCACGGGCTACACCCAGCCCGCCCTGTTCGCCTTCGAGGTCGCCCTCTACCGCCTGGTGGAGTCGTGGGGTGTCGCACCGGAGTTCGTGGCGGGGCATTCCGTGGGTGAGATCGCGGCCGCGCATGTGGCGGGGGTGTTCTCGCTGGAGGACGCGTGCGCGCTGGTGGCGGCCCGGGCCCGGCTGATGCGGGAGCTGCCGGCGGGCGGTGCGATGGTGGCCGTGCAGGCGACCGAGGCCGAGGTGGCGCCGCGGCTGGCGGAGGGGGTTGCCCTGGGTGCGGTCAACGGACCGGAGTCCGTCGTCCTGTCCGGTGCGGAGCGGGAAGTCCTGTCCCTGGCCGCCGCGTTCGCCGCCGAGGGCCGCAAGACCCAGCGGCTGTCGGTCAGTCACGCCTTCCACTCGCCGCTGATCGAGCCGATGCTCGCGGAGTTCCGCCGCGTCGCCGAGAGCCTCACCTACCACGAGCCGCTCCTCCCGGTCGTCTCCAACGTCACCGGCACCCTCGCCGACGAGCACCGGCTCAGCACCCCCGAGTACTGGGTCGACCACGTCCGCTCCACCGTCCGCTTCGCCGACGGAGTACGCGCTCTCGCCGACGCCGGAGCAGACGCCTTCGTCGAACTGGGACCCGACGGCGTCCTCACCGCCCTCGCCCAGCAGAACCTCGACCTCGGCACCGACACCGGCAGCGACGCGGTGGCCGTGGCGGCGCTGCGCAAGGACCGGGCCGAGGAGCGCTGCCTGCTCACCGCGCTGGCGCGGCTGCACACGGCCGGCGTCGGCGTCGACTGGGCCGTCTGCTTCGACGGCACCGGTGCCCGACGTACCGACCTGCCCACCTACGCCTGGCAGCACGAGCGGTACTGGCCGGTGCTCATGGCCGCCGCCGGCGACGTCAGCGCCGCGGGCCTGGTCTCCGCCGAACACCCGCTGCTCGGCGCCGCCGTCGCCCTGGCCGGAACGGACGGCGTCCTGTTCACCGGACGCCTCTCCGCCCAGACCCACCCCTGGCTGATGGACCACACCGTCGGCGGCATGGCGGCCTTCCCCGCCACCGGCTTCCTGGAACTCGCCGTCCGCGCCGGCGACCAGGTCGGCTGCGACCGCGTCGACGAACTCACCCTCGCCAAGCCCCTCGTCCTCACCGAGAACTCGGCCGCCGTCGTCCAGGTCTGGGTCGGCGCACCCGACGAGAACGGGGCCCGCCCGGTCACCGTCTACTCCCAGACCGTCGACGACCCCGAACAGCGCTGGACCGAACACGCCTCCGGCCTCCTCAGCCAGGGCGAGCGCACCGCCGGCTTCGACGCCGGAGTGTGGCCGCCCCGCGGCGCCGTCGCCGCCGACCTGGAAGGCTTCTACGAGCGCACCGAGTACGGACCGGTGTTCCAGGGCCTGCGGGCCGTGTGGACCCGCGCCGACGAGGCCTTCGTCGAAGTCGCGCTGCCCGCGCAGGTCGACGACGCCGAGTACTACGGCATGCACCCGGCGCTGCTCGACGCCGCCGTCCAGTCCGTCGGCTTCGCCGGCCTCGGCGACGGCAAGAAGCTCGTACCGTTCTCCTGGTCCGGAGTCTCCCTGCACGCGGGCGGCGCCTCCGTCGTCCGGGTCCGCGTCGCCCGCACCGGCGAGGACACGGTGTCCATCGCCGCCGTCGACGTCGAGGGCGCCCCGGTACTCTCCGCCGAGTCGCTGAGCCTGCGCGCCCCCTCGGCGCTGCACGCCCCGGCCCTGCACCGCAGTGAACAGGACGGACTGCTCCGCCTGGAGTGGCTGCCCATCCCCGAAGACACCGCCACCACCGCCGTACACCCGGTCACGCTCGGCGCCGACGCCTCGTGGCCCGGCCCGGTGACCGCCCTCGCCGGGACCGCCGCTCTCACCCCGGCCCCCGACCTGGTGCTCGTCCCGCTGGACACCCCCGACGGCGACACCCCCGCGGCGGCCCACGCCCTCACCGCCCACGCCCTCGAACTCGTCCGGCAGTGGCTGGAGCTGGACGCCTCCGGCACCGGACGCCTGGTGTTCGTCACCCGCGGCGCCGTCGCCGCCGGGAGCGACGACACGGTACGGGACCTGGCCGCGGCCGCCGCCCACGGCCTGGTCCGCGGCGCCGAGGCGGAGAACCCCGGCCGCTTCGCCCTGCTGGACCTGGACGCCGGAACCGGCGCCCCCTCCGACGGTGTCTTGGCGCGGCTCCCCGCCCTGCTGGCGGACGGCGACACCCAGTTCGCCGTACGGGACGACACCGTCCTGGTGCCCCGCCTCGCCCGGCTGACCAGCGGCGCGGGCCTGCTGCCCGTTCCTGGAGTGCCCTGGCGCCTGGACAGCACCACTCCCGGCCGCATCGACGGCCTGGCCCTCGTCCCGGCGCCCGAGGTGCTGGAGGCGCCGGCGGGCAGGCAGGTCCGCCTGGAGGTGCGGGCCGCGGGTCTGAACTTCCGTGACGTGCTGAACGCGCTCGGCATGTACCCCGGCGAGGCCGGACTCCTCGGCGCCGAGGCGACCGGTGTCGTGACCGCCGTGGGTCCCGAGGTGACCGGTCTCGCGGTCGGCGACCGGGTGACGGGCATGGTGCCCGGCGGCCTCGCCGACACCGTCCACGTCGACGAGCGCTACCTCACCATCGTCCCGGCCGGCTGGAACGACGAGACCGCCGCCTCGGTGCCGCTGGTGTTCCTCACCGCGCTGTACGCCTTCCGTGATCTGGCCGGTCTGTCGGCGGGGGAGCGGGTGCTGATCCATGCGGGTGCCGGTGGTGTGGGGATGGCGGCGGTGCAGTTGGCGCGTCATCTGGGTGCCGAGGTGTTCGCGACGGCCAGTGAGGGCAAGTGGGAGGTTCTGCGGGGGCTGGGTCTGGACGAGGATCACATCGCGTCTTCGCGGGATGTGGGTTTCGAGGGGAAGTTCCGTGCGGTCACCGGTGGCCGTGGGATGGATGTGGTGCTGAACGCGCTGGCGGGTGAGTTCGTGGACGCCTCGCTGCGGATCACGGCGCCCGGTGGCCGGTTCCTGGAGATGGGCAAGACCGATGTCCGTGATCCGGAGTCGGTGGGCGGTGGTGTGCGTTACCGCGCCTTCGACCTCGGCGAAGCCGGACCCGAACGCAACAAGGGCCTCCTCGGCGAACTGCTGGACCTGTTCGCCGAAGGCGCGCTCCGGCCGCTGCCGGTGCGCACCTGGGACGTGCGCAGGGCGCGCGAGGCGTTCCGGTTCATGAGCCAGGCCAAGCACGTGGGCAAGATCGTGCTCACCATGCCGCCCCGCTGGAACCCCGAGGGCACCGTCCTCATCACCGGCGGCACAGGCGCCCTCGGCGGACACCTCGCCCGCCGCCTCGCCACCGCCGGCATGCGCCACCTGCTGCTCACCAGTCGCCGCGGCACGGACGCCCCCGGCGCCGCCGACCTCGCGGCGGAACTGCGCGAACTGGGCGCCGAGGTGACCGTCGTCGCCTGCGACACCACCGACCGCGACGCCACCGCCGCCCTCATCGGCTCCGTGCCGGCACAGCACCCGCTCACCGCGGTCGTCCACACCGCGGGCGTCCTCGACGACGGCGTGATCGCCTCGCTCACCCCCGAACGCCTCGCGGCCGTCCTGCGACCGAAGGTGGACGCGGCCTGGCACCTGCACGAGCTGACCCGCGACCTCGACCTCGCCGCGTTCCTGCCCTTCTCGTCCATCGCGGGCGTCATGGGCAGCCCCGGCCAGGGCAACTACGCCGCGGCCAACTCGTTCCTGGACGCGCTCACCCGCCACCGCCGTGAACTCGGCCTGGCCGGCACCTCGCTCGCCTGGGGACCGTGGGCCCACGACGGCGGCATGACCAGCACCCTGTCCGACACCGACATGCGCCGCATGCAGTCCGGCGGGCTGCCCCCGCTCGCCGTCGAACAGGGCCTGAACCTGTTCGACATCGCCCGCGGCTCGGACGAGACCTTCCTCGTCCTGGTGGGCCTCGCCCCCGGCGCCATGCGCGGTGCCGCCCCCGAGGACCTGCCGCCCCTGTTCCGCTCCATGGTCCGCAGCAACCGCCGCACCGCTGCCGCCACCGACGCGGCCGGCGCCGCGGCGGCACTGGGCGCCGAACTCGCCGGACTCGACGCCGCCGACCGAATCCGCCGCGTCACCGACCTGATCCGCGAACAGGCCGCCAGGGTCCTCGGGCACGCCTCGCCGAAGGCCGTCGACGTCACCCGGGAGTTCCGCGAACTCGGCCTGGACTCGCTGACCGCGCTGGAACTGCGCAACCACCTGTCCACCGCGACCGGTCTGCGCCTCCCGGCCACCCTGGTCTTCGACTACCCGACCCCCACGGCCCTCGCCGAACACTTCGTCTCCGAACTGACCGGCGACGACACCCCGCAGGGGCCGCCCCTGCTCGCCGAACTCGACCGGCTCGACGCGCTCCTCGCGGCGGACGACCCGGACGAGATCACCCGCGCGGGCCTGGCTCTGCGCCTGGGCCGGATGCTGGACAAGGTGCGCGGCGCCGCATCGGATCCCACCGGCCCGGGCGTCGCCGACGACTTCGAGTCGGCCAGCGCCGACGAGGTCCTCGCGTTCATCGACACCGAGCTCGGCCGCCTGGGCGACCGCTGAGACGAGCTTGATCCACCACAGGAAGGTTTCCCGCCGTCATGCCCGATGACAAGAAGCTCGTCGACTACCTCAAGTGGGTCACGGCCGATCTGCACAAGACCCGGCGCCGCCTGGAGGAGACCGAGGCGGAACGCCGCGAACCCATCGCCGTCGTCGGCATGGCCTGCCGCCTGCCCGGTGGCGTGAGCTCCCCCGAGGACTACTGGCGGCTCCTCGACGAGGGCCGTGACGGCATCACGCCCTTCCCCGACGACCGCGGCTGGGACCTCGACACCCTGAACGGCGAAGGCGCCGGCAGCAGTGCCGCCGGCGAGGGCGGATTCGTCGACGCGGCCGCCTTCGACGCCGGGTTCTTCGGGATCTCGCCCCGTGAGGCCGTCGCCATGGACCCCCAGCAGCGCATCCTCCTGGAGACCTCCTGGGAGGCCGTCGAGCGGGCCGGCATCGACCCGGTCTCGCTGCGCGGCAGCCGTACCGGCGTCTTCGTCGGCACCGCCGGCGTCGACTACGTCGGCGTCGTCATGAACTCCCGCGAGGACGCCGAGGGACACGCCACCACCGGCCTCACCGCCAGTGTCGTCTCCGGCCGCCTGTCCTACGCCTTCGACCTCGCCGGACCCGCCGTCACCGTCGACACCGCCTGCTCGGCCTCCCTGGTCGCCATCCACCTGGCCGCCCAGGCCCTGCGCAACGGCGAGTGCGGCCTCGCCCTCGCCGGCGGCGTCACCGTGATGTCCACCCCCATGGGCTTCTCCGGCTTCACCCGCCAGGGCGGCATCTCCACCAGCGGCCGGTGCAAGGCCTTCGCGGACGCCGCCGACGGCACCGGCTGGTCCGAGGGCGCCGGCGTGCTCGTCCTGGAGCGCCTGTCCGACGCCCGCCGCAACGGCCACCAGGTCCTCGCCGTGATCCGGGGCTCGGCCGTCAACCAGGACGGTGCCTCCAACGGCCTCACCGCGCCCAACGGCCCGTCCCAGCAGCGCGTCATCCGCCAGGCCCTCGCCGGGGCCGGGCTCTCCGCCGCCGACGTGGACGCGGTCGAGGCGCACGGCACCGGTACCCCGCTCGGCGACCCCATCGAGGCGCAGGCCCTGCTCGCCACCTACGGCCAGGACCGGCCCATGGACCGCCCCCTGCTGCTGGGCTCCGTGAAGTCGAACATCGGCCACTCCCAGGCCGCCGCCGGTGTCGCCGGCGTCATCAAGACCGTCCTCGCCATCCGGCACGGTGTCCTGCCCAAGACCCTGCACATCGACCGGCCGTCGACACACGTCGACTGGGAAGCCGGCAACGTACGCCTGCTCACCGAGCCCACCCCGTGGCCGGAGACCGGGCGGCCACGGCGCGCGGGCGTCTCCTCCTTCGGCATCAGCGGCACCAACGCCCACCTCGTCATCGAGCAGGCCCCCGACGCCGAGGAGCCCACCGACGACGGGGCCGAGGAGCCGGGAGCCACGCCCGCCGCCGTTCCCACCGTCGTCCCCTGGGCGGTGTCGGCCAAGACCCGGGACTCCCTGGACGCCCAGATCGCCCGGCTCGCCGCCGTCACCACCGCCACCGCCCTGGACATCGGCCACTCCCTGGCCACCGGCCGCTCCGCCTTCGAGCACCGCGCGGTCCTGCTGGCCCCCGTCGATGGTGTGGGGGAGCCGGTGGAGGTGGCGCGGGGGCGGGCCGTCGAGCGTTCGCTGGCGGTGCTGTTCTCCGGTCAGGGGTCGCAGCGGGTGGGGATGGGGCGTGAGTTGTACGCCCGTTTCCCGGTGTTCGCGGCGGCGCTCGACGAGGTTCTCGTCCTGCTGGACCCGCAGTGCGGTCGGCCGTTGCGTGAGGTGTTGTTCGCGGAGGAGGGCAGTGAGGAGGCGGCCCTTCTGGACTCCACTGGTTATACGCAGCCCGCGTTGTTCGCGGTCGAGGTGGCGTTGTTCCGGCTGGTGGAGTCGTGGGGTGTCACACCGGGGTTCGTGGCGGGTCATTCCGTCGGTGAGATCGTGGCCGCGTATGTGGCGGGGGTGTTCTCGCTGGGGGATGCGTGTGCGCTGGTGGCGGCCCGGGCCCGGCTGATGCAGGAGTTGCCCGCGGGTGGTGCGATGGTGGCCGTGCGGGCGGCTGAGGCGGAGATCGCCGACCGTGTCACCGGCGGTCTGTCTGTGGCGGCGGTGAACGGCCCGGATTCTGTGGTCATCGCAGGTCCGGAGGCGGAAGTTGTCGCGTTGGCGGATGTGTTCGCGGGTGAGGGGCGCAAGACGCAGCGGCTGTCGGTCAGTCACGCCTTCCACTCGGCGTTGATGGAGCCGATGCTGGACGCCTTCCGTCAGGTGGCGCAGGGGCTGACGTATGCCGAACCCCGTATCCCGGTCGTTTCCAATGTCACGGGTGCGGTCGCGGAGCCGGGGCAGCTGACCAGTCCCGCCTACTGGGTGGAGCACGTCCGTGCGACTGTCCGGTTCGCCGACGGCGTGCGCGCGCTCGCCGATGCCGGTGCCGACGCCTTCCTGGAGATCGGCCCCGGCGGCGTCCTGACCGCCCTCACCCGGCAGACCCTCGACAGCCGCGACGGTGCCACGGACACCGTCGCGGTGCCCGCCCTGCGGTCCAAGCGCGGGGAGCAGCACGCCCTGCTGACCGGCCTCGCCGAGCTGCACGTCGCCGGTGTACGCGTCGACTGGGCCTCCTGGTTCCACGGCACCGGAGCCCGCCGCGCCGACCTGCCCACCTACGCCTGGCAGCACCGCCGCTACTGGCCGCGTCCCCTCGCCCACGCCGCCGACATCCCCGGCGCCGGCCTCACCCCGGCGGGACACCCCTTCCTCGGCGCCGCGGTCGCCCTCGCCGGCGCCGAGGACGTCCTCCTCACCGGACGCCTCGGTCTGCGCACCCACCCCTGGCTGGCCGACCACACCATGGGCGGCGTGGTCCTCTTCCCCGCCACCGGCTTCCTGGAACTGGCCGTCCGCGCGGGCGACCAGGTCGGCTGCGGACGCGTGCAGGAACTCACCCTCACCACCCCCCTCGGCCTGGACCCCCAGGGCGCCGTCGACGTCCAGGTCCGCGTCGGCCCCCCCGACGCCTCCGGCGGACGTCCGCTCGGCATCCACTGCCGGCCCGCCGACGCCGACGGCGACGCACCCTGGACCCAGCACGCCACCGGCGTACTGAGCCCCGGCGAACACGTCGTCCCCTTCGAAACCCCCGCCTGGCCGCCCGCCGGTGCCGACCCCGTCGACCTGACCGGGTTCTACGAGCGCACCGAGTACGGCCCCCTCTTCCAGGGCCTGCGCGGCGCCTGGACGCGCGGCGAGGAGGTCTTCGCCGAACTGGAACTGCCCGACCGCACCGACGACGCCGCCCTGTTCGGCCTCCACCCGGCGCTGCTCACCGCCGCCCTGCACGCGGTGGAGTACGTCGACCTCAAGGACGCCGACCAGGGGTTGCTGCCGTTCTCCTGGTCAGGCGTCACCCTGCACGCCTCCGGCGCCACCCGGCTGCGGGTCCGCGTCGCCAAGGCCGGTGAGGACACCGTGTCCATCGCAGCCGCCGACGCCTCGGGACGGCCCGTCCTCTCCGTCGAGTCGCTGGCCCTGCGGACCTCGTCCGCCGCCCGCCTCCTGGGACCCGGTGCCGCGGACCGCGCCTCCCTGCTCGGCCTGGAGTGGGCCCCCGCCGAACCGGCGCCCGTGCCTGTCGCCACCGGCCCTCGCGTCGCCCTCGGTACCGACCCCTTCGCCACCGGCACCACCCTCACCGCGCTCTCGCAGGTCACCGAGGACGACACCCTCGTCCTCGTGCCCCTGATCGGCGGTGACGACGCCGAGGCGGCCGGCTCCGGCGACGATCCGGTCGCCGTCACCCACGAGGCGACCCGGGCCGCCCTCGCGCTCCTCCAGGAGTGGCTCGGCACCCCGCGGCCCCCGGGAGCCCGCCTCGTCCTCGTCACCTGCGGCGCCATAGCCGCCCTGCCGGGCGACCCGGCCGCCGATCCCGCGGGCGCCGCCGTGTGGGGCCTCATCCGCACCGCCCAGGCCGAACACCCAGGTGCCTTCACCCTCGTCGACCTCGAACCCGGCGCCCGGCTTCCCCTGGACGACGTCCTCGCCGTGGGCGAACCGCAGACCGCCGTCCGTGACGGGCGAGTGCTCGTCGCGCGGCTCACCCCACTGGCCCCGCCCGCCCTCCAGGACGGCCCCGGTCTCCCCGACGCCTTCGGCGGTGCCCGCGGCGGCACCGTCCTCGTCACCGGCGGCACCGGCGCCCTCGGCGCGGCCACCGCCCGTCACCTGGTCACCCGCCACGGCGTCACCCGGCTCCTGCTGGCCGGCCGCCGGGGTCCGGACGCCCCGGGCGCCGACGGGCTCCGTACCGAACTGGAGGCGCTGGGCGCGCACGTCACCCTCGCCGCCTGCGACGTCGCGGACCGCGACGCCCTGGCCTCGCTGCTCGCGGACATCCCCGCCGAACACCCGCTCACCGGCGTCGTGCACGCCGCCGGTGTCCTGGACGAGACCGTGCTCACCGCGCTGACGCCCGAACGCCTCGCGGCCGTCCTGCGGCCCAAGGCGGACGCCGCCTGGCACCTGCACGACCTCACCCGGGACCTCGGCCTCGACGCCTTCGTCCTCTACTCCTCCCTCTCCGGCGTCACCGCCCGCCCCGGGCAGGCCGACTACGTCGCCGCCAACTGCTTCCTCGACGCCCTCGCCCGGCACCGCGCCGCACAGGGCCTGCCCGCCCTGTCCGTCGCGTGGGGAGCCTGGGACCTCGACGACGGCACGGCCGGAGACCCCCTCGCCGACAGCGACCGGCAGCGCGTCCGCTCCGGCGGCGTCGACACCCTGTCCCGCGACCGTGCCCTCGCGCTCCTCGACACCGCCCTGCGCCTCGACGCACCGCTGGTGGTGGCCGCCGCCCTGCCGACGCCCCCGGGTACCGTCCACCCCGACGACGTACCACCGCTCATGCGCGGCCTGGTCCGAGCCCCGCGCGACATCGCCTCGGCCACGGCCCCGCACCCGGCCCGTGCCGCCGAACCGGCCTCCTTCCGGGAGCACTTCGCCTCCCTGGGCGCCGCCGAGCAGGACACCGCCCTCCTCGACCTGGTCGTCGCGTGCGCCGCGGAACTCCTCGGACACACCGACACCGCCGACGTCGACCCCGACCGCGACTTCCTCGAACTCGGCTTCGACTCCCTGATCGGCATCGAGCTGCGCCGCAGACTCAGCGAGGCCACCGGGCTCCAGCTCCCCGCGAGCATCGTCTACGACAGCGGCTCCCCGAGCGGTCTCACCGCCTGGCTGCGTACCGAACTCGGCGCCCAGGGCGGCGCCGTCCCGCAGACCGGGGCCGCCGGAGGCCCCGCCGAGAACGACTCGATGGAACGCCTCTTCCTCGACGGCCTCGCCCAGGGCAAACTTCGCGAGGCCCAGCGGATGCTCGCCACCGTGGCCGCGCTCCGCCCCTCCTTCGAGGTCACCGCCGAACTCGAGGACCTGCCCTGGCCGGTGACGCTCGCCGAGGGGCCCGCCCCGTCCCGGCTCGTCTGCGTCAGCGCCCCCACCGCCAACGGCGGCGTCCACCAGTACGCCACCCTGTCCGGCCACTTCCGCGGCCAGCGGGACGTCACCGCCCTGCCCCTCATCGGCTTCAACACCGGCGAGGCCCTGCCCGCCCACCCGCAAGCGGCCGCCCGGATCATCGCGGAGAGCACGCTCCAGGCCGCCGACGGCAAGCCCTTCGTCCTCGTCGGCCACTCCTCCGGCGGCTCCCTCGCCTACGCCGCGGCCGGCGTACTGGAGAGCACCTGGGGCATCCGCCCCACCGCCGTCGTCCTCCTCGACACCCTCAGCATCCGGCACGACAGCGACGAGGGCGTCGACTTCAACGGCATGATGAAGTTCAACTTCACCGCCGTGGACGACTCCCCGGTGCGCCTCACCAACTCCCGGCTGTCCGCCATGGGCCGCTGGATGGTGCTGCTCAACGCCCTGGACGTGCACCCCACCACCGCGCCCGTCCTGGAGATCAAGTGCACCCGGGCGCTCATCGAGGGCGTTCCCGCTCCCGACCCCGAGCGCCTGCACGAGCCGGTCGTCCGGGACGCCACCGTGCGCCCCCTGGACGCCGACCACCTCTCCCTGATCCGCGAGGACTCCGGCCCCGCGGCCGCACTCATGGAGGAGTGGCTCACCGCCCTGGAGTGCACGGCCACCTCCGACGCCGCCGCCCGGCAGGACACGGCCGTCGCCGGCTGACCGCACTCCGTTCGGAAGGCCCCGGCCCCGTGCCCGACCACGGACCGGGGCCTTCCGGCTCGGTCGGCCCCCCCGGCGCACTTTAGGGAAACCCGCAGTCCGGGACGGCCAGACTGGCCCTCGGACCGGGTCGGCCTGTCGCCCCGGACCGGATCTGCCGGACGGGCGCCGCGCCCGCCGGAACATCCAGCAGTGTCGGGGCGTGGAATCCGGGAATCGCCGCTCTCCGCTTTTCGCGAGTTCCGGAATCTCATGGAGAGGTGGGCACCTGATGTCGAACGAGGACAAGCTCCGCGCGTACCTCAGGCGGGCCGTGGCCGACCTTCAGGAGGCCCGTCAGCAACTCGACGAGGCCGAGAACCGGGACCGCGAGCCCATCGCCGTCGTCGCCATGGCCTGCCGCTACCCCGGCGGCGTGCGCTCACCCGAAGACCTGTGGGAGCTGGCCAGGGGCGGAGTGGACGCCGTCTCCGCCTTCCCCACCAACCGCGGCTGGGACCTCGACCGGCTGTTCCACCCCGATCCCGCCCACCACGGCACCACCTACGCGCGCGAAGGCGGCTTCCTGCACGACGCCGGTGAGTTCGACCCGGCGTTCTTCGGGATCTCCCCGCGTGAGGCCCTCGCCATGGACCCGCAGCAGCGGCTGCTCCTGGAAACCTCCTGGGAGACCCTGGAGCGCGCCGGGATCACGCCCGACGCACTGGCCGGCAGCCCCACCGGCGTCTTCGTCGGCACCGGGCACGGCGACTACGACGGTGCCGCACGAGGGCGCCAGGAGGAGGTCGCCGGCCACCTCCTCACCGGCAACACGGTCGCCGTCGCCTCCGGCCGCCTGTCCTACACGTACGGCTTCGAGGGTCCCGCCGTCACGGTCGACACCGCCTGCTCCTCCTCGCTGGTGGCGCTGCACCTGGCCGTGCGCTCCCTGCGCCAGGGGGAGTGCTCCCTGGCCCTGGCCGGCGGCGCCACGGTCATGTCGACGCCGAAGATGTTCACCGAGTTCGCCCGGCAGCGCGGCCTCGCCGCCGACGGCCGCTGCAAGGCCTTCGCCGCCGCCGCCGACGGAACCGCCTGGTCCGAGGGCGCCGGTCTGATCCTGCTGGAGCGCCTGTCCGATGCCCGCCGCAACGGCCACCCCGTCCTCGCCGTGATCCGCGGCTCCGCCATCAACCAGGACGGCGCCTCCAACGGCCTGACCGCCCCCAACGGCCCCTCCCAGCAACGGCTGATCCGGCAGGCCCTCATCGACTCCGGCCTCACCTCCGCCGAGGTCGACGCCGTCGAGGCACACGGCACCGGCACCACCCTCGGGGACCCCATCGAGGCGCAGGCCCTCCTCGCCACCTACGGGCGGGACCGCGGCGACGGACGACCGCTGCTGCTCGGCTCGCTGAAGTCCAACACCGGTCACACCCAGGCCGCGTCCGGCGTCGCCGGCGTGATCAAGATGGTGCAGGCCATGCGCCACGGTGTCCTGCCCAAGAGCCTCCACATCGACGCGCCCACCCCGAACGCGGACTGGGAGGACGGCGCAGTCGAGCTGCTCACCGAGCACACCGCCTGGCCGGAGACCGGCCGTCCGCGCCGCGCCGCCGTGTCCTCCTTCGGCGTCAGCGGCACCAACGCCCACCTCGTGCTCGAGCAGGCACCGGCCGAGGACGCACCCGAGATCTCTGAGTCCGGACCGGCCGAGGATGAGTGGTGCCCGTGGGTGGTGTCGGGCAAGTCGGGTGCGGCGGTGGGGGAGCAGGCGGCGCGGCTGGCGGCGATGGTGCGCGCGTCGGATGCCTCCGTGCTGGATGTGGCGCATTCGCTCGCGGTGACGCGGGTGGCGATGGACCAGCGGGCGGTGGTCGTCGGCCGCGACGTGGAGGATCTGCTTGCCGGCCTCGACGCGCTGGCGGTGGGAGAGCCCTGCGCCCGAGTCGTGGAGGGCGCTGCGGGTGAGGGCTCGGGGGACGTGGTGTTCGTCTTCCCGGGCCAGGGTTCCCAGTGGGCCGGGATGGCGGTGGAGTTGCTGGAGACCTCGCCGGTGTTCGCGTCCCGTATCGCCGAGTGCGCGGGGGCGCTGGCGCCGTTCGTGGACTGGTCGTTGCCGGATGTGCTGCGTGGCGTGGAGGGTGCGGCGCCGCTGGAGCGGGTGGATGTGGTGCAGCCCGCGTTGTGGGCGGTGATGGTGTCCCTCGCTGAGGTGTGGCGTTCGCGGGGTGTTCGGCCGGCCGCGGTGGTGGGGCATTCGCAGGGGGAGATCGCGGCCGCGGTGGTGGCGGGCGGTCTGTCGCTGGAGGACGGTGCGCGGGTGGTGGCGCTGCGTTCGCGGGCGTTGCGGGCGCTGTCGGGTCTGGGCGGCATGGTGTCGGTGGCGCGTGGCGTGGATGAGGTGCGCGGGCTGCTGGCGGGCTGGCAGGACCGTATCGGTGTGGCGGCGGTCAACGGCCCGTCGTCGGTGGTGGTGTCCGGTGACGCGGATGCGCTGGACGCGTTCGTGGCCGAGTGTGACGGGGCGGGGGTGCGGGCGCGTCGGGTGGCGGTGGACTACGCGTCGCACTCGGTGCATGTGGAGCGTATCGAGGGGGAGTTGGCCGAGCTGCTGGCTCCGGTGACGGCCCGGCCGTGCGAGGTGCCGTTCTACTCCACGGTGACGGGTGAGGCGATCGACACCGCCGGGTTGGACGGTTCGTACTGGTACCGGAATCTTCGGGGGACGGTGGAGTTCGAGGCGGCGACGCGTGCGCTGCTGGCGGACGGTTTCCGGGTGTTCGTGGAGGTGAGTGCGCATCCGGTGGTGGCGGCCGGGGTGCGGGAGACCTTCGAGGACGCGGATGTGCGGGCCGGTGTGGTGGGCACGCTGCGCCGTGACGAGGGCGGGCTGGAGCGGTTCACGCTGTCGCTGGGTGAGGCGTGGGCGCTGGGCGCCGACGTCGACTGGGACGCGTACTACGAAGGCACCCGGCCGCACCGCGTGGACCTCCCCACCTACCCCTTCCGGCGCGAGTGGTACTGGCTGACACCCGCGGAGTCGGCCGCCGCCGCGTCCGGTGGTGACACCGCGGACGGCGCGTTCTGGTCGGCCGTCGAGAGCGGCGACGTGACCCGGCTCTCCTCCGTCCTGGAAGTCACCGGGGACGACGTCGAGGCCTTCGGTACCCTGCTGCCCGCGCTGGCGTCCTGGCGCCGCCGCCGTACCCTGCGTTCGACCCTGGACGACTGGCGCTACCGCGTCACCTGGACCGCGCTGACCGGCGCGGACGGCACCGTGCCCGGCGGCCGCTGGCCGGTGCTCGTCCCCTCCGGGCACGCCGACGACCCCTGGGTGGCCGACGTGCTCGGAGCCCTCACCGCCCGCGGCCTGCGCATCGAACGCCACGACCTCACCGGCGACGAGGACACCGCCGCCCTCACCGCCCTCCTCACCACGGGCACGGACGACGACCCCGACACCGGCGGCGACGCGCCCACCGGAGTGCTCTCGCTGCTCGCCCTCGACGAACGCCCCCACCCCGACCACCCCGCCGTACCGCGCGGCCTCGCCGCCGCCAAGGACCTGGTGCACGCCCTGTCCGGGACCGGGGCCCGGGTGTGGGCCCTGACCCGCGGTGCCGTCTCGGTCGGCGGCCACGACCCGCTGACCTCGCCGGTCCAGGCCGAGACCTGGGGATTCGGGCGTGCCGTCGCCCTGGAACTGCCCGACGCCTGGGGTGGCCTCGCCGACGTCCCCGCGGAGCCCGACGCCCGGTGCCTCGCACGGCTCGCCGCTCTCCTCGGAGGCGACGAGGACCAGATCGCCGTACGGACTTCCGGTGCGTACGCCCGCCGCCTGGCCCGCATGCCCCTCCCGGAACCGACGGCGGCCACCGAGGACGCGCCGGCCGTGACCGCGACCACCGACGACGACGGGATCGGCGGCTGGGGCGACCACCACACCGTCCTGATCACCGGCGGCACCGGCGCGCTCGGCGCCCATGTCGCCCGCTCGCTGGCCGCCCACGGCGCACGCCACCTCCTCCTCACCAGCCGCCGCGGTCCCGACGCGCCCGGCGTGTCCGAACTGGTGGCGGAACTGACCGGCCTCGGAGCACGGGTCACCGTCGCCGACTGCGACGTGGCCGACCGCGACCAGCTCGCCCGCCTCCTGGCCGGCCTCCCCGCCGAGCTGCCCCTCACCGGTGTCGTGCACGCCGCCGGCGTCCTCGACGACGGCGTCCTCGCCTCCCTCACCCTGGACCGTTTCGAGGCGGTCCTCCGCCCGAAGACGGTCGGCACCGCGCACCTGCACGAACTGACCCGCGACCACCCGGTCACCCTGTTCGTGCTGTTCTCGTCCATCGTCGGCGTCCTCGGCAACGCCGGACAGGCCAACTACGCCGCCGCCAACGCCTACCTGGACGCCGTCGCCGAACAGCGGCGCGCCGAGGGCCTGCCCGTCACCTCCGTGGCCTGGGGCCCGTGGGCGGACGCCGGCATGGCCACCGCGGACGTGCTCGCCGACCGGATGAGCCACGATGGCCTCGCCCCCATGGCCCCCGAGACCGCCGTCGCCGCGTTGCGCGCCGCCGTCGCCGAGGGCGCCTCCCACACCACCGTCGTCGACGTGGACTGGTGCTCGTACGCCTCCGTGATGACGGCGGCCCGGCCCAGCCCACTCGTCGGGGACCTGCCGCAGGTCCGCCGCGCCCTGGAGGCGGCCGCCGCCGCGGCGCCCGACACCCACGCCCTGCGCGACCGGCTGCGCGCCCTCGCGCCCGCCGAGCAGGACCGTCTGCTCACCGACCTGGTCCGGGCCGAGGTCGCCACCGCCCTGCGGTACTCCTCACCGGAAGCGGTCGACGTCGATCGCGCCTTCAAGGACCTCGGCTTCGACTCGCTGACCGCCGTGGAGGTCCGCAACCGGATCACCACCGCCACCGACGTCAAGCTCCCCACCACCCTCCTCTTCGACTACCCGAACACCGCGGCGGTCGTCGCGCACCTGCGCACCCTGCTCCTCGGCGAGGACCGCACCACCGCCACGCCCGTGGTGGTGTCCGCGGGCGTCACCGACGAGCCGATGGCCGTCGTCGCGATGGCCTGCCGCTTCCCCGGCGGCGTCACCACACCCGAGGAACTGTGGGACCTGATGGCGGCCGAGCTGGACGTCGTGTCCACCCCGCCCGAGGACCGCGGCTGGGACCTGGACTCCCTCTACGACCCGGACCCCGACCGGCAGGGCACCACGTACAGCCGCGAGGGCGGCTTCATCCGGGACGTCGCCGGATTCGACCCGGCGTTCTTCGGGATCTCGCCGCGCGAGGCATTGGCGATGGACCCGCAGCAGCGGCTGCTCCTGGAGACCTCCTGGGAGACCTTCGAGCGCGCCGGCATCGACCCGCGGACCCTGCGCAACAGCGCCACCGGCGTCTTCGTCGGCAGCATCACCACCGACTACCAGGTCCGGCTCGGCGGTGCCGCCGCCCAGGAGCAGCTGGCCGGCCACCTGATGACCGGCAACGCCTCCAGCATCGCCTCGGGCCGTCTCTCCTACACGTACGGCTTCGAGGGCCCCGCCGTCACCATGGACACCGGCTGCTCCTCCTCGATGGTGGCCCTGCACCTGGCGCTCCAGTCACTGCGCACCGGCGAGTGCACCATGGCACTGGCCGGCGGCGTCACCGTCATGTCCACGCCCGAGCCGTACGTGGAGTTCTCCCGGCAGCGCGGCCTGGCCGCCGACGGCCGCTGCAAGGCCTTCGCCGAGGGCGCCGACGGCATGGGCTTCGCCGAGGGCGTCGGCCTGGTGCTCCTCGAACGGCTCTCCGACGCACGCCGCAACGGCCACCCCGTGCTCGCGGTGGTCCGCGGCTCGGCCCTCAACCAGGACGGTGCCTCCAACGGCCTGACCGCCCCCAACGGCCCCTCCCAGCAGCGCGTCATCCGCCAGGCCCTCGCCAACGCGGGCCTCACGCCCGGTGAGGTCGACGCCGTCGAGGCGCACGGCACCGGCACCCCGCTCGGCGACCCGATCGAAGCGCAGGCCATCCTCGCCACCTACGGCCAGGACCGCGACCCCCAGCGGCCCCTGCTCCTCGGCTCGTTGAAGTCGAACATCGGTCACACCCAGGCCGCCGCCGGCGTCGCCGGCATGATGAAGATGATCCTGGCGATGCGGCACGGCACCCTGCCCAAGAGCCTGCACATCACCAACCCGACCCCCGTCGTCGACTGGTCGAGCGGCGCCGTCCGCCTCGTCACCGAGGCCGTGCCCTGGCCGGAGACCGACCGTCCCCGTCGAGCCGGCGTCTCCTCCTTCGGCATCAGCGGCACCAACGGCCACCTCATCCTGGAGGAGGCTCCGGCACCCGATCCGAAGCCGGCCGAGGAGGCGTCGCCGGTCGCCGAGGACGGCTGGTGGCCGTGGATGCTGTCGGCCAGGTCCCGCGGGGCCGTGGGCGAGCAGGCAGCGCGACTGGCCGCCGTCGTGCGCTCGTCGGACGCGCCGGTACTGGACGTGGCGCACTCGCTGGTGACCACCCGCGTGGCCATGGACCACCGTGCCGTGGTCGTCGGCCGGGACACGGAGACACTGCTCGCGGGCCTCGACGCGCTGGCCGCGGGCGAAGCCGCCGCCGGCGTCGTGGAGGGCGTCGCGGGGGAGGGCTCGGGCGGTGTGGTGTTCGTCTTCCCGGGCCAGGGTTCGCAGTGGACCGGCATGGCGACCGAACTCCTGGCGTCCTCACCGGTGTTCGCGTCGCGCGTCGCTGAGTGCGCGGCGGCGCTGGAGCCGTTCGTGGACTGGTCGCTGCCGGATGTCCTGAGGGGCGCGGAGGGTGCGGCCTCGCTGGAGCGCGTGGACGTCGTCCAGCCCGCGCTGTGGGCGGTGATGGTGTCCCTCGCCGAGGTGTGGCGGTCCCGGGGCGTGGAGCCCGCCGCGGTGCTGGGGCACTCGCAGGGTGAGATCGCCGCCGCGGTGGTGGCCGGCGGGCTGTCCTTGCAGGACGGCGCGCGGGTGGTGGCGCTGCGGTCGCGTGCGCTGCGCGCACTGTCCGGACTGGGCGGCATGGTGTCGGTCGCGCGGGGCGTGCGGGAGGTGCGCGAGCTGCTGACCGGCTTCGACGGACGCATCGGCGTCGCCGCCGTCAACGGGCCGTCGTCGGTCATCGTCTCCGGTGACGCCGACGCTCTGGACGAGTTCCTGGACCGGTGCGAGCGGACCGGCGTCCGGGCGCGCAGGGTGGCCGTGGACTACGCCTCGCACTCGGCACACGTCGAGCGGATCGAGGAGGAGCTCGCGGAACTGCTGGCCCCCGTCGTCGGACGGTCCTGCGGGGTGCCGTTCTACTCCACCGTCTCCGGGTCGGTGCTCGACACCGCCGAGCTGGACGGCGGCTACTGGTACCGCAATCTGCGCGGGACGGTGGAGTTCGAGGCGGCGACGCGTGCGCTGCTGGCCGACGGGTTCCACGTCTTCGTCGAGGTGAGCGCGCACCCGGTCGTCGCGACCGGGGTGCAGGAGACCATCGAGGACGCGGGCGCGAGCGCCGGCGTGGTCGGCACGCTCCGCCGTGACGAGGGCGGTCTGGAGCGGTTCACCCTCTCCCTGGGCCAGGCGTGGGCGCTGGGCGCCGACGTCGACTGGGACACGTACTACGAAGGCACCCGGCCGCACCGCGTCGACCTCCCCACCTACCCCTTCCAACGGCAGCACTACTGGCCGCGCTTCGCCGACCTCGGCGGTGACGTGACCTCCGCCGGCCTCGACTCACCCGACCACCCGCTGCTCGGCGCCTCCGTCGAACTGGCGGGCGGGGGCGGCCTCGTGGCCACCGCCCGCTGGTCGCTGCGCACCCACCCCTGGCTCTCCGACCACGCCGTGTCCGGCACCGTGATCGTGCCCGGCACCGCGCTCGTGGAGTCCGTGATCCGCGCCGGTGACGCACTGGGCTGCGGCCAGGTCGACGAACTCACCTTGCAGGCACCCGTCGTCCTGCGGGAACGCGGAGAGGTCCAGGTGCAGATCGCGGTCGGCGAGCCCGACCCTTCCGGGCGCCGCCCCGTCAGCGTCCACACCCGCACCACCGGACCCGACGGCGGAACGGAGGAGCTGTGGACGCTCCGCGCCCAGGGAACCCTCACCGAGCCCGGCGTACCGGGCGTCGAACGGCCCGAGGACTTCACCGTCTGGCCGCCCCGGGGGGCCGCGACCGTCGCCGCCGAGGGCTTCTACGACCTCCTCGCGGGCCGCGGTTACGAGTTCGGCCCCGTCTTCCAGGGAGTGCGTGCCGCCTGGAGCCGCGGCGACGACGTGTTCGCCGAGGTCGTCCTGCCCGAGCAGGTCCGCGGCGACGCCGCGCGCTTCGGCATCCACCCCGCCCTTCTCGACGCCGCCCTGCACGCGGCCAACCTCACGACCGACGGCGAGCGCACCGTCGTGCCGTTCGCCTGGTCCGGGGTGTCGCTGCACGCGACCGGCGCCACCGCGCTGCGCGTGCGGGTCTCCCCGGCAGGACCGGACACGATCACCGTCCACATGACCGACCCGACGGGCGCACCGGTCGCCGTCATCGAGTCGCTGGCCGTCCGCGAGGTCGCCGCCGAGACCCTCGCCCCGTCCGCGCGCGCCGCCCGCGACTGGCTGTTCCGGCTCGACTGGACCCCTGTCACCCCGCCCGCCGCCGTACCCGCCATACCCGGCCTCGCCGTCCTCGGTACCCTGGCCGACGCGCCCGACGGCAGCGGAACCCCGCTGCCCGCCTTCGGCACCCTCGCCGAGCTGACCGAACACCACGCCGCCACCGGGCGACCGCCCGGCGCCGTCCTGCTGTTCGTCCGTGAGCGGGTGGCAGCGGACGACCCGGACGTCCCCGACGCCGTCCTCGACGAAACGCTCGCCACCGTCCAGGACTGGCTCGCCGACGACCGCACCGACGGCACCCCGCTGGTCGTCCTCACACGCGGCGCCGCCGCCACCGGACCCGGCGACCCCGCCCACGACCTGCCCGGCGCCGCCGTGTGGGGCCTGGTGCGCTCCGCCCAGACCCAGCACCCCGGCCGCCTCGTCCTCGTCGACCTCGACGTCCACGACGACTCCTGGCGGGCCCTGCCCGCCGCGCTCGCCACCGGTGAACCGCAGCTGGCGATCCGTCAGGGCGAGCTCTACGCCCCCCGCCTGACCCGGCCCCGCACCGGCGACGCGCTCACCGTGCCGCCCGGTGCCGGCGCCTGGCGGCTGGACATCCCGCGGAAGGGCTCCGTCGACAAACTGGACCTCGTCGCCTGCCCCGAGGTCACCGAGGCCCCCGCCGCCGGACACCTGCTGATCGAGGTACGCGCCGCCGGACTCAACTTCCGCGACGTGCTCAACACCCTGGACATGTACCCCGGCCCGGCCGTACTCCTGGGCGCCGAGGCCGCCGGTGTGGTCACCGCCGTCGGCGACGGCGTCACCGACTTCGCCCCCGGCGACCGCGTCATGGGCCTGGTCACGGGCGGCTTCGCCACCCACGCCGTGGCCGACGCCCGCATGGTCGCCCCCGTACCCGACGGCTGGACCTGGGCGCAGGCGGCCTCCGTGCCCGTCGCCTTCCTCACCGCCTACTACGGGCTGCGCGACCTCGCCCGCCTGGAGGCGGGGGAGTCCGTACTGGTGCACGCCGCGGCCGGCGGCGTCGGCATGGCCGCCGTCCAGCTCGCCCGCCACTGGGGCGCCGAGGTGTACGGCACGGCCGGCGAGCACAAGCGCGCCCTGCTGCGCGCCGACGGCTGGGACGACACCCGCCTCGCCTCCTCGCGGAACCTCGGCTTCGAGGCCCGATTCCGGGCCGCCGGCGACGGGCGCGGCATCGACGTCGTCCTCAACTCCCTGGCGGGCGACTTCGTCGACGCCTCGCTGCGGCTCCTCGCTCCCGGCGGGCGCCTGGTCGAGATGGGCAAGACCGACGTCCGCGACCCCGAGCAGGTCGTCCGCGACCACCCGGACGTCGCCCTCTACCAGGCGTACGAACTGCGCGAGGCGGGCGAGGACCGTATCCGGGAGATGTTCCGCGACCTGACCGGACTGTTCGCCTCCGGCGCCCTGCGCCCGCTGCCCACCGTCACCTGGGACGTGCGCCACTCCCGCGAGGCCTTCCGCCACATGGCGCAGGCCAAGCACTACGGCAAGATCGTCCTCACCCTGCCGCGCGCCTGGAACCCCGAGGGCACCGTCCTGATCACCGGCGGCGCAGGCGTCCTCGGCGGCATCCTCGCCCGCCACCTCGTCACCCGGCACGGCATGCGGCACCTGCTCCTGACCGGGCGCCGCGGCCCCGACACCCCGGGCGCCGCCGAACTCCGGACCGAACTGGAGGAACTGGGCGCCCACGTCACCCTCGCCACCTGCGACGCCGCCGACGCCGACGCGCTCGCCCGGGTCATCGCCGCCGTACCCGCCGAACACCCGCTCACCGCGGTCGTGCACGCGGCAGGCGTCCTCGACGACGGCGTCCTGGAACACCTCACCCCCGACCGGCTGCGCACCGTCCTGGCGCCGAAGGCCGACGCCGCCCGCCACCTGGACCGCCTCACCCGCGGCCTCGACCTCGCGGATCTCGTGCTGTTCTCCGCGGGCGCCGGCGTCTTCGGCAACGCCGGACAGGCCAACTACGCCGCCGCCAACACCTACCTCGACGCCCTCGCCCACCGGCGCCGCGCCGAGGGCCTGCCCACCACCTCGCTGTCCTGGGGCCTGTGGGCCGACGCCAGCTCCCTGACCGGCCACCTCGACGACACCGACCTCGCCCGGGTGCGCCGCTCCGGCGTCCTGCCGCTGTCCGCCGCCGACGGCACCGCCCTCTTCGACGCCGCCCTCGCCGAGCAGCGCCCCCACCTCGTGCCCGTACGCCTCGACACCGGACAGCTGCGCGCCTGTGGCGGTGACGTGCCGCACCTGCTGCGCTCCCTGTACCGGACCCCCGCCCGGCGCACCGCCGAAGCGGGCGCCCCTACCGGCACCGACGGAATGCGGACACGTCTGGCGGGCCTGTCCGCCGAGGACCGGCTCGCCACCCTGCGCGACCTGGTCGGCACCTGTGCGGCGGCCGTCCTCGGCCACGCCGACCCCGCCCAGCTGCACGCGGGCCGCGCCTTCCGCGACCTCGGCTTCGACTCGCTGACCGCCGTCGAGCTCCGCAACCGGCTCAACGGCGCCACCGGACTGCGGCTGCCCGCCACCCTCGTCTTCGACCACCCGACCGTCACCGCACTCGCCGCCTTCCTGGACGGCGAACTCTCCGGCACGTCCCCCGCCACGCTGCCCGCCGCCCCCGCCCCGGCCTCCGCCACGCACGGCGACGACGACGTCTTCGCCATCGTCGGCATGGCCTGCCGGCTGCCCGGCGACGTCCGGTCGCCCGAGGACCTCTGGCGGCTGCTCACCGACGGCACCGACGCCATTGCGCCCTTCCCCGCCGACCGGGGCTGGGACCTCGACGGCCTCTACGACGCCGTACCCGAACATGAGGGCGGCTCCCGCACCCGCGAGGGCGGCTTCCTGCACGACGCCGCCGACTTCGACGCCGACTTCTTCGGCATCTCCCCGCGCGAGGCCCTGGCCATGGACCCGCAGCAGCGCCTCCTCCTGGAGACCTCCTGGGAGGTCTTCGAACGGGCCGGGATCGACCCCCGTTCCGTACGCGGCAGCCGCACCGGCGTCTTCGCCGGCCTGTCCTCCAGCGACTACCTCAAGCGTGTCACCCATGTCCCCGACGAGATCGCCGGATACGTCAACAACGGCAACGCCAACAGCATCGTCTCCGGCCGGGTCGCCTACACGCTCGGCCTGGAAGGTCCCGCCGTCACCGTCGACACCGCCTGCTCGTCCTCCCTGGTCGCCCTGCACATGGCGCTCCAGGCGCTGCGCGGCGGCGAGTGCACCATGGCACTGGCCGGCGGCGTCACCGTGATGTGCTCGCCCGAGATCATCGTGGACTTCTCCCGCCAGCGCGGCCTGGCCGCCGACGGCCGCTGCAAGCCGTTCGCCGCCGCCGCCGACGGCACCGGCTTCTCCGAGGGCGTCGGCCTGGTGCTCGTCGAACGGCTCTCCGACGCCCGCCGCAACGGTCACCAGGTCCTGGCCCTCGTCCGCGGCTCCGCCGTCAACCAGGACGGCGCGAGCAACGGCCTCAGCGCCCCCAACGGCCCCGCCCAGCAGCGCGTCATCCGCCAGGCGCTCGCCGACGCGGGCGTCCGCGCCGCCGACGTCGACGCCGTCGAGGCGCACGGCACCGGCACCCGGCTCGGCGACCCCATCGAGGCCCAGGCGCTGCTCGCCACCTACGGCCGCGACCGGGACGGCGCCCACCCCCTGCTGCTCGGCTCCGTCAAGTCCAACCTGGGCCACACCCAGGCCGCCGCCGGTGTGGCGGGCGTCATCAAGACGGTGCTGGCGCTGCGGCACGGCACGCTCCCCAAGAGCCTCCACATCGACGCGCCCACCGAGCACGTGGACTGGCAGGGCGACGGCGTCCGGCTGCTGACCGAGGCCACCGAGTGGCCCGCGCCCGCCGTGCCCCGGCCGCGCCGTGCCGCCGTCTCCTCCTTCGGCATCAGCGGCACCAACGCCCACCTCATCCTGGAGGAGGCCCCGGCCGACGCCCCGGCCGACGTTCCGGACGCCTCCGACGCCCTCGGAACCGACGGCACGTCCGTCCCCGTGTGGGCCGCCCCGACGGCAGGACCCGCGCAGGCCGACGCCACCGCGGACGCCGGTACGACCTGCGGGACGGCGCCCCTGCCCTGGACGCTGTCCGCCCGCAGCGAGGCCGCCCTGCGCGGCCAGGCCAAGGCCCTCCTCGCCCACCTGGACGCACACCCCGGAACCGCCCCGGCCGACATCGCCCACTCCCTGGTGACCCGCCGGGCCCTCCTGGAGAAGCGGGCGGTCGTCATCGGCACTACCCCGGGCGACTTCCGCGCCGGACTCGCCTCCCTCGCCGAGGGCAGCCCCGCCGCCTCCGTCGTCAGCGGCGGCCGGGGCGCCGGCCGCGACCGCAGGACCGTCCTGGTCTTCCCCGGCCAGGGCACCCAGTGGGAGGGCATGGGCGCCGAACTCCTCGACGCCTCACCGGCCTTCGCCCGGTCCATGGCGGCCTGCGAGGCCGCCCTCGCCCCGCACGTCGACTGGTCGCTCACCGAGGTACTGCGCCAGGCCGACGGCGCCCCCACCCTCGACCGGGTCGACGTCGCCCAGCCCGCTCTGTGGGCCGTGATGGTCTCCCTCGCCGAGCTGTGGCGCGCCCACGGCCTCGAACCCGCCGCCGTCCTCGGCCACTCCCAGGGCGAGATCGCCGCGGCCGCCGTCAGCGGCGCCCTGTCCCTCGCCGACGCCGCCGCGGTCGTCGCCGTCCGCAGCCTCGCCATCGCCCACGAACTGTCCGGGCACGGCGGCATGGTGGCCGTCGCCGTCTCCCACGAACAGGCGAACGCCCTCGTCGCCGACCTGCCCGGCGTCTCCGTCGCCGCCGTCAACGGCCCCGCCTCCGTGGTCGTCTCCGGAGACCCCGAAGGACTCGACACCCTCCTCGCCCGGTGCCGGGAGCAGCGCATGCGCGCCCGCCGCGTCCCCGTCGACTACGCCTCCCATTCGGCGCACGTCGACCGGCTCGCCGAGAGCCTGCCCGCCGCCCTCGCCGATGTCGAACCCCGCGAGGGTGACATCCCGTTCTTCTCCACCGTCACCGCCGACTGGCACCCGGGAACCGGGCTCGACGCGGCGTACTGGCACCGCAACCTGCGGAGCACCGTGCGTCTGGAGGACTCGCTGCGGGCCCTCGTCGACCAGGGCCACGACGTGTTCGTGGAGTGCAGCCCCCACCCCGTGCTCACTGTCGGCATCGAGGACACCGTGGCCTCCGCCGGGGCCGACGCCGTCGCCCTGGGCTCCCTGCGCCGCGACGACGGTGGCGTCCCCCGCTTCCTGACCGCCCTCGCCGCCGCCCACGTGGCGGGCGTGCCCGTCGACTGGCGGCCCGCCGTCGCCCACGGCCACCCCACCGATCTGCCGACCTACGCCTTCCAGCGCGAGCGGTACTGGCTGGAGGCGGGCGGCGAACAGGCCGACCCGGCGGGCCTCGACACCGTCGTACGGCTCGCCGACGGCGGAGCGCTCCTCAGCGGCTCCCTCTCCCTCACCACTCAGCCCTGGCTGGACGCCCACCGCACGCACGGCACCACCGTCGTCCCCGCCACCGCCCTCCTCGACTGGGCGGTGCGCGCCGGTGACGAGACCGGCCTGCCCCACGTAGTGGAACTCGACGAGCACACCCCGGTCACCGTCCCCGACGAGGGCCGCGTCGAGATCCAGCTCACCGTGTCCGCGCACGAAGACCCTGGCACCGGCTCTGAGGGCAGGGGTACCGGCTCTGAGGGCACGGGCACCGGCCCTGAAGGCCCTGGCACCGGTCCCGAGGACACGGGCACCGGCTCTGAAGGTACGGACATCCGCCCCGAAGGCACGGAAACCTGCCCCGAAGGCGCCGGCGGCCGCACCTTCACCGTCCACTCACGCCTCCTCGGCCCCGACGACGACACGGCCGGCCATACCCCCTGGACCCGCAACGCGACCGGAGTCCTCAGCCTCACCCCGCACACCGACCCCGCCCCGGCGAAACCCGGCCCCCGGCCGTCCACCGACGCGGCCGTCACCGTCGACATCGACCAGGCCCATGACCTCGTCCACCGCAGCGGCCTCGACCTGGACGCCCCTTTCCGCACCGTACGATCCCTGCGACGCTCCGGCGACACACTCCTCGCCGACGTCGAACTGGCCGAGAGCGCCCACGCGGACGCCACCCGCTTCCGCCTCCACCCGGCGCTCCTGCAGACCGCCGTCACCCTGACTGCGACCCCCGACGACGCCACCGCCCCGGTGCTCCCCGCCGCCTGGCGGAACGTCACCGTGCACGCGACCGGCGCCGCGCGGCTCCGGATCGCCCTGACGCCCGTCGGCGAGGACACCTGGACGGTCGACGCCCACGACACCACCGGCGCCCCCGTCCTGACCGGCACCGTCACCACCCGGCGGGCCGGCCCGGAGCGGCTCCCGGCGCCCCCCGGCCCCGACGCCCTGCACCGTGTCGCCTGGACCCCGCTGACCGACGGCCCCCGGAGCGCCACCCCGGACCACGACGGCCCCTGGGCGGTCCTCGGTACCCCGGGACGGCTGACCGCCGCCCTCGAGCGGTCCGGCGCCACCGTCCAGGTCCACACCGACCTCGCCGCCCTCACCGCGGCCCTCGACAACGGCTCGGCCGAACCCCCCGCCGTGGTCGTGGCCGTACACGGCCCCACGGCGGGCGACGACGCCGCGGCCGGCGCGCACGACTCCGCGCGACAGGCCCTCACCCTGGCCACCGAATGGCTGCGCGACCCCCGCCACGCCGGCACCCGGCTGCTCGTGGTCACCGAAGGAGCCGTCGCCACCGGACCGGACGACACCGTCCCCGGCCTCGCCGACGCCACCGTCTGGGGCCTGCTGCGCTCCGCGCAGACCGAACACCCCGGCCGTTTCCTGCTCGCCGACCTCGACCCGGCGGCGCGCGACGAGTCCACCCCGGGCGGACCCGACTCACCCACTGACACCGACACGGAACCCCAGGCCCCGGACGCCTCGGCCGACGCCCTGATCAGCGCCGTGACCGCGGCGGCCCGCACCGGCGAGACCCAGTTCGCCGTCCGGGCGGGCACCGTCACCGTGCCCCGCCTGGTGCGCGCAGTCCACCCCGACGGCGCCCTCCGGCCCGCCACCACCGGCGCGTGGGGCGACGGCACCAGCGCCGGCACCGTCCTGATCACCGGCGGCACCGGCGTCCTGGGCGCCCACGTCGCCCGCCACCTGGTCACCCGCCACGGCGTACGGCACCTGCTGCTCACCGGCCGGCGCGGGCCCGACGCCCCGGGCGCGAACGCCCTGCGCGAGGAACTCGCCGCCCTCGGCGCCGAGACCGAGATCGTCGCCTGCGACGCCGCCGACCGCGACGACCTGGCCCGCGTCCTCGCCGGCATCCCCGCCGAACACCCCCTGACCGCGGTGGTCCACGCGGCCGGCGTCCTCGACGACGGCCTCCTGGACGGCCTCACCCCCGACCGCGTCGACCGGGTCCTGCGACCCAAGGCCGACGCCGCCTGGCACCTGCACGAACTCACCCGCGACAGCGAACTCACCGCGTTCGTCATGTTCTCCTCCTACGCCGGAGTCGCCGGCGGCCCCGGCCAGGCCAACTACGCCGCCGCCAACGCCTTCCTGGACGCCCTCGCCCAGTACCGGCGCGCCCGCGGCCTCACGGCGCACTCCCTGGCCTGGGGCTTCTGGGCGGACCGCAGCGAACTCACCGGAGCCCTCGACGGCGCCGACCTGGCCCGCCTGGCCCGCTCCGGCATCCGCCCCCTGACCGCGGAGCAGGGCCTCGGCCTCCTCTCCGCGGCCACCGGCCTCGACACCGCCCAGCTCGTCCCGATCAGCCTCGACGCCCGCGCCCTGCGCGGCGACGAGGTGCCCCCACTGCTGCGTGTCCTCGCCCGCCCGGCCCCACGGCGCACCGCCACCACCGGCACCACGCCCCCCACCGGCACCGGAACCTCCGACGGCGAAGGACCGGCGGACCTCCGCCGACGACTGGCCGGACTCCCCGGCCCCCAGCAGCAGGCACTGCTGCACCGCATCGTCATCGGCCACGTCGCCGCCGTCCTCGGCCACACCTCCGCCGAGTCCCTCGACGCGGGCCGCGGCTTCCTCGACCTCGGCATGTCCTCGCTGACCGCGGTCGAACTCCGCAACCGGCTCAACGCCGAGACCGGCCTCTCCCTGCCCACCACCCTGATCTTCGACCACCCGGACCCGGCAGCCCTCGTACGTCACCTGCGTACCGAACTGGGCACCGACACCGGCGAGACGCAACAACCCGTCTTCGCCGAACTGGCCGACCTCGAAGCCGCCGTCGGCGGCGCAGAACTCGACGACCAGGAACGCGCCCACCTGGCCCAGCGCCTGAAGGCCCTCCAGTGGAAGCTCGACTCCACCCCGGACGGCGCCGAGCGCGACGACGACTCCGACCTCGACACCTCCACGGACGACGAGATGTTCGACCTGATCGACAACGAACTGGGGCTCGCCTAGCCGCCCCGTCCGCCGGCGCGCCACGAGCACGCCGCCGGACGCGCCCCCGCACCCCGATCCGGTCACCGCGTCCTTCTCGAACCCAGAGGATCCACCCCATGGCAAGCTCCGAAGACAAGCTCCGCGACTACCTCAAGAAGGTCACCGCAGACCTGCGCCGCACCCGGCAACGGCTGGAGTCTGTCGAGGCCCGGGACAACGAGCCCATCGCCGTCATCGGCATGGCCTGCCGCTTCCCCGGCGGCGTCCGCTCCCCGGAGGACCTGTGGCGCCTGGTCGCCGACGGCACCGACGCCGTCGGCCCCCTGCCGGAAGACCGCGGCTGGGACCTGGACTCCCTCTACGACCCCGACCCGGGCACCCCCGGCAAGAGCTACGTCCGCGAAGGCGGCTTCCTGGAGGACGCCGCCGCCTTCGACGCCGAGCTGTTCGGGATCGCCCCCCGCGAGGCCCTCGCCATGGACCCCCAGCAGCGGCTCCTGCTGGAGACCGCCTGGGAGGCCGTCGAGCGCGCCCGCATCAGCCCCACCGCCCTCCGCAACACCGACACCGGCGTCTTCGTCGGCGGCGCCGACACCAACTACGGCTCGCTCGCCCGCTCCGCCGAGGAGACCGAGGGCCACAATCTCACCGGCGGCGCCATGAGCGTCCTGTCCGGCCGCATCTCCTACACCCTCGGCCTGGAGGGCCCGGCCGTCACCGTCGACACGGCCTGCTCCTCCTCCCTCGTCGCCCTCCACCTGGCGGTCCGCGCCCTGCGCGCCGGTGAATGCTCCCTGGCCCTCACCGGCGGCGTCGCCATGATGCCGACCACCGAACTGTTCACCGAGTTCTCCCGTCAGCGCGGACTCGCCGCCGACGGCCGCTGCAAGCCCTTCGCCGAGGCCGCCGACGGCACCTCCTGGGGCGAGGGCGTCGGCGTCCTCCTCGTCGAGCGCCTCTCCGACGCCCGCCGCAACGGCCACCCGGTGCTCGCCGTGGTCCGCGGCTCCGCCGTCAACCAGGACGGCGCCAGCAGCCGCCTCACGGCCCCCAACGGTCCCTCCCAGCGACGCGTCATCGAAGCGGCCCTCGCCGACGCCCGCCTCACCGCCGACCAGGTCGACGCCGTCGAGGCCCACGGCACCGGCACCACCCTGGGCGACCCCATCGAGGCCCAGGCCCTCCTCGCCACGTACGGGCGCAGCCGCCCCGACGGGCGCCCGCTGCTCCTGGGCGGCATCAAGTCCAACATCGGACACGCCCAGGCCGCCGCCGGCGTGGCGGGCGTCATCAAGATGGTCATGGCGATACGGCACGGCCTGCTGCCCGCCACCCTCCACGTGGACACCCCCACCACGCACGTCGACTGGTCGTCCGGCACCGTCGAACTCCTCACCGAGGCCCTCGACTGGCCCGAGGCCGATCACCCCCGCCGGGCCGGCGTGTCCGCCTTCGGCATCAGCGGAACCAACGCCCACGTCGTTCTCGAACAGGCCGACCACGAGTCCGCCGGGCCCGCCGAGTCCGCCGAGCCCGCCGAGAGCGACGGTGTCGACGGGACGGAGAGCACGACCGCCGGCACCCGCACCGCAGGGACACCGACCGGCACGGACCCCACCCTCACTCCCTGGGTGCTCTCCGCCCGCTCGGAGACAGCGCTGCGCGCCCAGGCAGCCCGTCTCCTGGCGCACCTCCGCGCCACTCCCGACGCGCGCCCCGCCGACATCGCGCTCTCGCTGGCCACCAGTCGCGCCGCCCTCCCGCACCGCGCGGTCGTCCTGGCCGCCGGCCCCACGGCCACAGAGGAGGCCCTCACCGCCCTCGTCTCCGCCAACCCCCACCCCGCCGTCCTGGAGGACAGCGTCCGCGGCGGTCTCACCGCCTTCCTGTTCTCGGGGCAGGGTTCGCAGCGGCTGGGTATGGGACGTGAGCTGTATGCGCGTTTCCCGGTGTTCGCGGAGGCGTTCGACGCCGTGTGTGCGGTTTTGGACGGGCACTTGGGGTGTCCGCTGCGTGAGGTGGTGTGGGGCGAAGACGCCGAGTCGCTGAACGGGACGGAGTTCGCCCAGGCCGGGTTGTTCGCCGTCGAGGTGGCGTTGTTCCGGCTGGTGGAGTCGTGGGGTGTGCGGCCGGAGTTCGTGGCGGGGCATTCGATCGGTGAGGTGGCGGCGGCGCATGTGGCCGGGGTGTTCTCGCTGGAGGATGCCTGTGCTCTGGTCGCCGCGCGCGGCCGGCTGATGCAGGCGCTTCCCGCGGGTGGCTCCATGGTGGCGGTGGAGGCCACCGAGGCGGAGGTACTTGAGCACCTGGAAGATTTCGCTGGTGTGTCGATCGCTGCGGTGAACGGGCGGGCCTCCGTGGTGGTCTCCGGCGTGGAGGACGCGGTGGAGGCGGTGGCGGAGATCTTCCGCGGACTGCGACGGCGTACGTCCCGGCTGCGGGTTTCGCACGCGTTCCATTCGCCGCTGATGGAGCCGATGCTCGGTGCGTTCCGTGAGGTGGTTGCGGGGCTGTCGTTCGGTGAGCCGCGGGTGCCGGTGGTGTCCAATGTGACCGGTCGGGTGGCGGAGGCCGGTGAGCTGGCGGGTCCGGACTACTGGGTGCGTCATGTGCGTGAGGCGGTCCGCTTCGACGACGGTGTGCGGGCTCTGGTGGAGCAGGGTGTCTCGCGGTTCGTGGAACTGGGTCCGGACGGTGTGCTCTGCGGGATGGCGCGGGAGCGTGCGGGTGAGGACGCGGTCCTGGTCCCGCTGCTGCGCAAGGACCGTGACGAGGAGAGCACCGCACTGACCGCCCTCGGCCGGCTCCACGTCACCGGTCTGGGCGTCGACTGGGCCGCCGTCCTCGACGGCACCGGCGCCCGTGCCGTCGACCTGCCGACCTACGCCTTCCAGCACCAGCGCTACTGGCCCGTACCCACTCCTCCTGTCGCCGAGGACGTCGAGTCGGCGGGTCTGCGGTCCGCCGGCCACCCCCTGCTCAGCGCCGCCGTCGAACTTTCGGACTCCGGCGGCCTGCTGCTCACCACCCGGCTGTCGCTGCGCACCCACCCCTGGCTCGCGGAACACGTCGTCATGGGCAACGCCCTGCTGCCCGGCACCGCCTTCGTCGAACTGGCGGTCAGGGCCGGCGACGAGGTCGACTGCGATCGCGTCGAGGAACTCACCCTCGCCGCCCCCCTCGTCGTGCCCCAGCAGGGCGGAGTGCAGCTCCACCTTCACGTCGGCCCGGCCGACGCCGCGGGCCGTCGTACGCTCACCGCCCGATCCCGCCCCGAGGGCGCCGAGGGCATGCCCTGGACGGAGCACGCCACCGGCGTCCTCGCGCCGGGGGAGCACACCGCCGACTTCGACACGACGGTCTGGCCGCCGGCCGACGCCGAACCCCTTGACCTCACAGGGCTCTACGAGCGCATGGCCGAGGGCGGTTACCGCTACGGCCCGCTCTTCCAGGGACTCCGCGCCGCCTGGCGACGCGGCGACGAAGTCTTCGCCGAGGTGGCGCTGCCCGAAGGCGCCGAGCGCGAGGCTGCCGGTTACGGGCTGCACCCGGCGCTGCTCGATGCTTCCCTGCACATCTCCGCCCTGGGCGGCCTCGCCAGGGGCGTGGTTCCGTTCTCCTGGGAAGGAGTGTGCCTGCACGCCTCCGGCGCCCAGGCGGTGCGGGTCCGCATGACCCGCACCGGCGACGAATCCGCGGCTGTCGCCGTGGTCGATTCCGCCGGTGCCCCCGTCGCCAGCGTGGAGAACCTGGTGCTGCGCGCGGTCACCGCAGGGACGGCCGCTGCCGGTACCTCGAGCCGTGACGCGCTCTTCCACGTGGAGTGGGTCACCGCCCCGGCCGTGGAGGACGGGTCCGGAATCGGCCCGGTCGGCGTGCTGGGCGAGGTCGCGCATCTGCCGGGCGAGGAGTACCGAGCCTTCGACAGCCTGGGAGAGTTGGCCGGCAGCGGTGAGGTGCCGGGGACGGTGCTGGTCGGTGCCGGTGCCGGTGCATCTGCCGGTGATATCGGTGTGGCCGATGCTGTCCACGCTGCCGCGGTGCGGGCGCTGGAGTTGATCCGTTCGTGGCTGGTGGAGGAGCGGTTCGCCGCTTCGCGGCTGGTGTTCGTGACGTCGGGTGCCGTGGACGGTTCGGATCTGGCCGGGG